>CALCHN010000031.1 GCA_937901255.1 uncultured Flavobacteriales bacterium
TTACAACTCCATTTTCATCAGTAATACTCCATTTAAAATTACCATTGGCATCGGTAAACTTAACATGAGCCAAGTAAATAGGGGAGTTGTCGGCTTTGTCTTTTACAATAATTTTAGCAGACTGAGCCGTAGCCCACACCGAAGAAAGGCAAAAACTTCCCAACAACACTATTTTGAGCACTAAGTTCATTACTTAATGATTAATTTCTTAGTAATTTGTTGTTTATCAGTTAGCAGTTGAAGCAAGTACATCCCGGAAGGTAAATCACCAACATAAAGCTCGCTAAGTGTGGTTTTTAATAAACTTGTTTTTAAAGTTTTTCCTGTAATATCCAATATGTTTGCTTGTAAATGATTTACATTATTTGAAATACGAATGTTAATGTTTTCGCTTGCAGGATTGGGGTAAAACTCAAAGTCTATAAAACTCAACTGTTCATCTATAGAAGAAGTGATAATTTCTTCTATATCAAAATAGGTATCGCCATTAGCCATTCCACCAAAACCCGTAAAAACAATTCTAAACAATTTGGTACTGTCTAAATTATGTACAAAATAAGCAATGGTATCATATACTTCCCAACCATTTGCAGAACTGTAGTTTTTCCATTCTCTACCAATATTGTTAATGTTTTTTGTAAAGGTAGTTTGAGGAGAAGTAGCTGCATTAGCAGTAGCAAAATCGGTGTAATGCCCCTTGGCACTCCAAACATTTACATTGCTAAAAATACTCGATACAGGAACATACATACCCGGAGGAAAAACATAATCGGTATGTTTTACAAAAGTGAGTTCCCAAGTGGTGTTATCAGGTTCTCTGTCTATCAATTGATTGTTTATCATAGAGAAATAAACAAAATTTCTGTTGGGATAATTATTTTTATTAAACGTAATGGTTTGTTCGTTAGAGCCATCTATATTGGCATATTTAAACTCCCAAACTCCCGATTTTAAACTAACTATCCATAGTTTTTTAAAGGAATTATTAGCTAGTTTAACAAGATAAAGCGAATCGCCAAAGGTCCAAAAATTGTTCTGAGGATTTAATATGCCCCAACCCATATCGAACATTCCATTAGCACCTCGGTAAACATTAAAAGCACCGTTTGTCCAAGAGGTATCTGTATTTAACAATCTTTCCCAAGTGTTGTAATTGGTGGTGTCAAAAGTATTCCACTCGGAGGTATCTCCCGGATAAGCCCAAAGTGTAGTATTTGCTTCGTTGAGCAAAATGGCACTTCCGGCAGCCCCATTGCCACTTACGGCAAAAGCAATTTCCCAGTTGGTGGCACTTTCAGATTTAATGATACCATTTTCTAGGCTGTAAAAAACTTGTTGTTGATATTGAGCTTGCATCGAAACCGTTTCTGAAACAGGTTGAGCAAAAATAGTATTCAATAAAATGAATATTGGTAGGAATATTTTAGTTAGGATTTGCATATGTAGATAATTTATTGTTTTTTAGTTGTCATATGGAATACGCCAGTTTATCTTCATAACATTTTAAGTGTTCGTTACGTGGCTATTTCATGATGTTAAAATTTAAAAAGTTTGTGTTAGGTTTATTAATAAAGAGAGGAGGAGCGACCTCCTCTCTTTTTACTCACAACCAATAACCTAACTAATATATGTCATGAGTAGTGTTGTAAACATTAAACTTACCTGTTGGATTTTCTACCCAATCGCCTTTAATAATTTGTTTTAATTCAAGGGTTTTGTCATCGTAAATTAAGATGCCGCTCACTTTTCCCATGAAAACAGATACCCAAACCTCATTACCGGCTTTGTTGTATTCCATGTGTACCATTCTACCATCAATACCTTCGGGCATGGTAATGGTTTTTTTGTGTTCCAAAGTTTGAGTATCAAAGACATCAACTACAGCATGTAAAGCAGGGTCGGGGTTCAAGGTTCTGTCCACCCATAAGTGTTTAGATTTTGGATGAGATTTTACAAACAATGCACCACCGCCATTTCCGGGAGCTTTCACTTCTTTTACTACTGTCCATTGTCCTTTGCCAGGATTAGTTTTTATGAATGATAATTTATTTTCACCAAGGTGAGAAGTTACCCAAAGTTCGCCTAAATCGTTTTTGATATTAGCACCTCTACCTGGGTGAGGTTTAATACCTGTTTCAATAATGGCTTCTAATTTTTTGTTTGGAACATCAATTACCACCATTTTGTTACTAGCATTTGCCGCTACTAAAAAGTATTTTTTAGAAGCATCCCAACCACCATCGTGTAAGAAACGAGCAGTAGGAATTTCAGTTATACCGGGATTTAGTGGGTCGGTATAATCAACAATACTTACAATACCTCTTTCTTTAATGTTACAAATCCAAACAGGATCGGTATGAGAGGCAACAATTGCTGCTACACGAGCTTCCTCAATAAATTCTTTTTCTCCATCACAAGCATTTCCTGCGGTAGGAGTAACACTTAGTGGTTCTAGTGTTTGAGCATCCATAATGGCAATATGAGCAGGGCTGTAACCACCAAATACTAAGTATTTATCTTCGTAACCTTTAAATTTAGAAACCTCTACCGAACGAGAGTCAAAAGCACCTCTTACTTCTGCCACAATATTTGGTATTTCAGGATAAGTATCTATCATGGTTATTCTACCATCTCTACCTACTGAGTAAATATATCTTCCAGATGCTGAGTTTCTAAGGATGTGTACTGCGAAACCTGTAGGAAGTACTACAATTTTTTCTTTTGTATCACCATCTATAATGGCTACTTTACCGGCATCTCGCATAATTACACCAAAATAGTTGTCGATGTTGCGTTTGTGCATTGGTTTTGTTGGTCTTTCTTCTACCGGAACAATTACTTTCCATGTTTCCTTCATTTCTTTTAATCCGAAAGGAGGAATAGCGGGTGGATCCACTTGAAGGAATTTAACCATCAAATCAATTTCACTGTCTTTTAAAATACCTTTCCATTCGGGCATACCACCTGGCGTTCCGTTTTCTATAAAGGCTCTTAATCCGGCATCACCTAATAATTTAGTTCCTGGAGCCGGATCACCTTCGGGTGCTTCCGGTAGTAAGTGAGGCCCTGTAGCTCCTAATCTTGAAGAACCATGACAACCTGCACATTTGTCAAAGTAAAGCTCTGAAGCCATTTGCATTTCGGTATCGCTAAGTTTAATACCTTCAATTTTTGTTTCTCCTGTATCGGCAGCTTCTTTTGTTTGTTCTCCGCCTCCACAGCTGTACATTATCACTGAACCTGCAATTGATAAGTACAATAAATGTCTCTTTTTCATAACGTTTGATTTTAATTTGTTTCGATTATTGATTGTTAAAAACATGCTTTTAAATTTAATATAAAGATATTTAGGTCTTTTTTTATATTAAATGATGCAACTCACTATGAAAACTAAGGTTTGGAAGTTTTTTTAATGATATATGTCATGTTTTAAAATAACAGAAAGTCATTATATTTAATGACCAAATTATCTTGTTTACAATTAACTGTTTACAGTGTTACCTTGTAAAAAGACGAGTTTAGTATTTTTAATATTAAAAACTATAATAATAAAGTTTCTGAAAATGGTTTTAGTATTTTGAATTTAGCTTAATAATAACATCTTCTTTATCCGTTATTTTTCTTTTAGAATATCGATATTCTTTTAAAATTTCAGGATAGGGTTTAGTGATTTCATACAAACATCTATCAGTAACAAAATTTATAGTGCCTTTTTCTGTGTCTAAAATAGCACCTTTTATTGATGTATTTGTTGATACACCACCGTCAAAACTTCCGAAAATAAATCCTCCCACCAATCCGCCTGTAATTCCCACAAATAGGTAAATTGTAGGGTCAGAATTTGTGGTAATTGGAACTCTACCATAAAAGTAAATGTACTTACCAAAATATTTTGATTTTAAGTATTGGTTATTAGTTGTTTGAATGTAAATGTTCTCACCATCAGAAATGAATTGTATTAATTTTGTATTTATTTTATTCTCGAAATCAATACTATAAGTTTCTAATTTTTTAGTTTGCTTAGCTTCAACAATCTTAAAATCTATTTTATTTAAAGGAGATTTTCTTATCATTTGAGTGTAGCTAAAATAAACTCCTTTAGGAGGAATATTTTTATAATCGAATACCATTTCTTTTTCAAAATCTTCAATTAATATACCTAGTTTATTTTTCCAGTCGGTATTATTAAACTTTATCAAACAATCTTGAAGAGCTCTTAAAACTCTGTTGTTATGTGTAGTTTCTACATGAAAACTACTCTCATAAACACTATGATTAATTGTCCCCAAAGAATACAAAAGCGTGTCTATTTGTTTTAGAAACTCAATTTCTATATCACAATATCCGTATTGGTTCATTGTACCTATATTTTCTGATACTTTTAGATTATGAATTACTAATAATAAAGGGTTCGTATTATTTTCAGGTATAAGTTTGTTGATAGTTTCTGTTAAATGCACTTCGAAATTATCTGAAAGATGTATTTGAGTGTTGTTATTACCAAGTCCTCTAGAAACAACACCAATATTATCTTTAAATTCTCTTTTGTCAATTACTTTAAGACATGAGAACCCAATTTCGTTTAAAATAGTATCTGGTAATAAGGTAAGTGTAATATCTTTAGCTTGAGAAAATTTAGTAAAATAGGTAAAAAAAAGTAGTATTAAAAATTTTAGTTTCATTATTTATAACTTTTGTTGGAAGCAAAAGTAGTTAAAACATATTGTTATTTAAAAATGAAAGATAACCCTTAACTCAAAACAAACACTCCTATTAAAAATGCCACAACAAATAGACAGATCAATATTTTCCAAAAGAGGTTAGCTTTTTTGGTTTCCATAAACTGAAAGCTAACTGCCAAAAATTTTATGGCTGTTAGGCTTGCTATAATAGAAAAAGAGGAGCTTGCTTTGTTTTCTGCTAATAGGAAAATAGCAATAATAAGAGCAAGTAAAATGGTTAGTATTAGGGTGTTTATTTTTATTTCTTTTAGCATAGTTGTTAGGTTTAAATAAGATAAAATATAGGGAAAATTAATATCCAGATTAAATCGCATAAGTGCCAATAAGTGGCAGATGATTCTACATCAAAATAATTTTCTGAGTGGTAGGTATTTTTATTAATTCCAACATACATATAGGTAAGCAGTCCTATTCCAAAAAGTACATGAATAAAATGAAATCCTGTCATCATCCAATAAAAAGTAAAAAAAGTATTATCGCTAAAACCAATACCTTGCTCCATTTTGGCGTAATACTCTACCGATTTAATTATTAGAAAAGTTACTCCCAACAGTAAGCTGATTAAAATAGAACGAGCAGCTTTTTTATTCTCTCCGTTTTTAATAAAATGGATGCTGTTCGCAATGAAATATCCACTAATAATCAAAACTATTGTATTTATAGTTCCGATTAATGGGTTGAGTTGTTGCTGAGCTTCTTGAAATAAAGTAAGTTCTTCTGTTCGGTAGTTTAGAAAAACCATAATTCCACCTAAAAAGGTAAAAATTTCTAAGATAATTAAAAACCAGATGAGTATGCCTCCGGGTGGGTAGTAAATAGATTTATGTTGTTGATTCATTTTAATAATTTTGTTAGGTTAGCATTAATTGTTTGTAAAATTTAGCAAAAGCATAAGGCAGCTCGGTCGGATTGGGTAGTATGGCGTAGTTTTTATGTCCGAACATTTGAGGTAAATAGTATTTTGCTTGAGCTTCAATGGCTAATGAAAATGTTTTTATGTGTTTGTTTTTGAGTTCTTGCAAGGCTTTTTTTACATCTTGAATACCGTATTGACCCTCGTAAGTATCGTAATCATTAGGTTTGCCATCAGAAAGTAAGATGATCCACTTTTTTTGAGTAGGTTCTTTTTCTATTAAACTTCCGGCATGACGAAGAGCTGTACCAATTCTGGTAAAATCTTCGGCTTCTATAGCACCAATTTTATTTCGGGCTTTCAACCAGTTTTCATCAAAAGTTTTTATGCTTTTATAAGAGCAATTATTTCTTGTTCTGGATGAAAAAGTATCTATCTGAAAATTAACATTAAACTCGTTGAGGGCTTCACCAAAAAGTAATACAGCGGTTTTTTCTACATCCAATACTTTGTGGTTGTTAGCATAGCCATCTGCCGAAAGGCTAGTATCCATTAATAATAAAACAGAAAGGTCTTTTTTTCTTTTTCGAGAAGTGTTGTAAATTTTTTCCGATGGAGTTTTGTTGCTAAAAATTTCGGTTAATGCATCAGTTGTAGCATCAATATTAATTTCTTCGCCAAAATTTACTCGGGTAACTTTTTCATATTCCTGATGAATGTTTGAAAAAATTTTGAGTAAGTGTTGCTTGGTTTTTTTGTTTTCACTGATTATTTTATGAGCAAAATCCGTATTGCTATTTACAACTGTTTTAGGAAATACCCTACAAAAGTCTGTTTTGTAAACCCTGTTTTTGTAATCCCATTCATCATAATGCAAAAAATGATTATCGATAATATTTGTTTCGGCTAAAATGGAGTTGGTGCTATTTACAAATTCTGCCTGATAAACAGAATGATTGGCTTCATCCGTTCTTACAGTATGTTTTAAATTGAGTTCTCTTAAAGCTTCTTCATCGTCACTCAACGTATCTTCACCATCCATTTCTTTAAACGTACCGTTAAACTCCGATAAAGTATCTACTTTTTCAAATTGATTATGAGCCACACTATCTTCCGCTTGTTTTTGATCTACAGCAACTGTTTCTACTTCATCACTCGGATTAGCAGCTAATTCGGTAGTGATTTCGTTTTCTTCCAACAGACTTTTTAAATCATTTAAAGCTTCCGTTTTAGCATTAAAAGCTTTTTGATTGATACGCATCCATTTACCATAAAGCCAACTGTAATCTGGAGCTAATTCTTTACTAGCATAATAGTTTTCAAGGTTTGACTTCTGACTTTCGTAAATGGCTTTGGTGGCAGGATATTCATTGAATAAAGCTGCTAAAATATATGATGCATTTTCTAACGCTTTTTCTTTTGCTTCTATGGCTGTAAATTCATCATCATCTTTCCAGTTTAATTTTAACTGCTGTTGAACAGATAAATATAGTGTTCTGAAAAGGTAGAAATTAATATTATCTTCGGTAGTGAGGTTAAAGGATACTTTTTCGGGTAAATAAAAATTTAAGCCCGACCAGCCACCTTCACGTTCGGAAGTAATAATATCGTTTTGCAAGCCAGATAAAGCTCTTGCCAGAAGTGTTAGTCTGGGTTTTAGAGGTTCTAAAATTACCGTTCTAGCTTGTTCATTTTCATCAACTTTGTCGGTAAATTTTTTATAGAATTTATAAAACCGTTTGAATAATATTTGATCGATTTCCATGCTTGTTAGGTTTTAGGCATTAGGCATTAGGCATTAGGTGTTAGGTATTAGGCATTAGGTATTAGGCATTAGGTATTAGGCATTAGGATTTAGTTATTAGAGGAATATTCAGTCTTCAGTCTTCAATTTTTAATCTCTAATCTCTAATCTCCAATTAAATACTCAAACTAATTAAATCTTTAATAGCATTAGTGGTATCTTCATCATCACTCAAAGGTTCGGCAATGGCAACATCGCACGAAAGTCGTTGAGGTAAACCACTTTTTATTAATAAAGCAGCATCAACCAGCAAACGAGTAGAAACTGTTTCTGCCAAACCGAGTTCTGTTAGGTTTCTGATTTTAGCTCCAAGTTTTACTAATTTATTGGCCGTATCATCATCAATACCTGTTTCTTTTATTAAAATTTCAGATTCAATTTCTTTTTTAGGATAGTTGAATGATAAGGATATAAATCGTTGACGGGTAGAAGGTTTTAGTTCTTTAAAACCTCTTTGATAACCTGGGTTGTAAGTAGCAACCAACATAAAGTTTTCATCGGCAGTAATGGTTTCGCCTGTTTTATCTATGTATAAACTTCTACGGTGGTCGGTAAGTGAGTGTAGTGCTACAATAATGTCTGGACGAGCTTCGGCAATTTCATCTAAATATAAAAAGGCACCTTCTTTTACAGCTCTGGTCATTGGACCGTCAATCCAAACAGTTTCTGCACCTTTTAAAATGTATCTGCCAATTAAATCGGTAGAGGAAGTTTCTTCATGACAAGCAATGGTGTATAGTTTTTTACCCATTTTTTGAGCCATAAATTCCACAAACCTTGATTTTCCTGTTCCTGTTGGTCCTTTTAGCAAAAGAGGTAACTTATTTTTATAAGCATGTTCAAAAATTTCTTGCTCTTTATCTATTGATTTATAAAATATTGTTTCCATAATTTTTTTAGTTAGGTGGTTGTAAAAATAGTTTAGGAAAAAACAGGGGGCTTAAAATTATGAGCTTTTCGCCCCCTGATTCCCATCAATCAATAACAAAATTTATTATAATGCAGCTACAAGAGCCTCATCGGTTGGTTTTCCGAATTTAAAAAAGTTGATAATGTAAAGGGTTACACCTGTTGCAAAACCAGTAGCACAAAGTACTAACACTAAAAAGTGAGGTTCAATTTCCTTTTGAGTTTCCATGAAGTCAACTCCCAAAATTCTTTCTAAATAAACTTGTGCAACACCAGCAACACCAAAGGCTACAGTCATTCCAATCATTCCAATATTACTTAACCAAAAGGCATATTGAGAAATTCCGTTGTTAAATAATTTTCTTCCTGTAAGGTTAGGCATAGCATAAGACATTATAGCTAATACTATCATTGCGTAAGCTCCCCAGAAAGCCATGTGTCCGTGCATTGCGGTTACTAATGTTCCGTGAGTGTATAGGTTTACATTTGGTAAGGTATGAGCAGCACCTAATAATCCTGCTCCAACAAATGAAGTAATTGCAGCACCTAGTGTCCAGTTTAATGCAGTTTTGTTTGGATGTTTTTTCTCACCTTTTCTATACATGTTTAGAGCGAATAACGCCATAGCTAAGAAAGCTAATGGTTCTAATGCTGAGAATATTCCTCCAATCCATAACCAGTAAGATGGTGCTCCAATGTAGTAAAAATGGTGACCAGTTCCTAAAATACCAGATAAGAAGGTTAATCCTACAATTACATACAACCATTTTTCAATTACTTCTCTATCAACACCTGTAATTTTAATTAATAAGAAAGCTAAAATACCTCCCATAATTAATTCCCAAACGCCTTCTACCCAAAGGTGAACTACGTACCATCTGTAAAAAGAATCTAAAGTTTGACTATCAAACCAAATCATTCCTGGTAAGTAGAGTAGGGCAGAGAATAATAATCCCATAGTTAATACTAAAGAAGTAGTTGTTTGTCTTTTTCCTTTAAATAAGGTCATTAATATATTAAATAAGAAGGCTAGCACATTAACTACTACCAGGTAATCTAGCGGACGAGGAATTTCTAAGAATTTACGACCTTCCCACCAGTTAAAGTGGTAAGCAATAACTGCTGTTACACCAACTGCTAAAAAGCTTATAAGCTGTATGTAGGCTAGTTTTGGCGAGTACAATTCATTTTGAGATTCTTCTGGGATAATGTAGTAAGCTGCTCCCATAAATCCTAGTAATAACCAACAAACTAATAAATTGGTATGGACTGCTCTTGCAGTATTAAATGGAATGAAATCGTGTAATCCGTCCATTCCCATGTGGGCAAACCCCATGATAAAACCATAAACGATTTGCAGAGCTAAAAGTCCTAATGCTGATAAGAAGAACCAATAAGCTACTTTTTGTGTTGTATATTTCATCTGTTTAAATTTTAGTTATTGTTAAATTATTTTGTTTTTTTAATTTCATATTTTGGTTTAGCAGGGAAACCATTTAGGTCAACATTTCCTATCCATTCAAAATATGCTATAAGATCGTTAGCTTCTTCTTCAGAAAAACCATAAGCCACCATTTTTCTTCCGCTGGTGTGTTCTCCCCAAGGAGTTGGCGACATTAAAACACCTTTTACATAAGGAGCTCCTCTGCGTTCTATTACCTTGGTAAGCTCTGGTGCATAATAGGCACCTTCTCCAAATATGGTATGGCAGCCCATGCAGTTGTTGGCTTCCCATAAATGTTTTCCGGCAACAACTCCGGGGGTTATTTTATCTGCATTGGTTTGGTCGTCATGCTTGTTTACATGCGTATCGTACGACAAACCCAGAAATAATACGGAGAAAATTATTGTTCCTGCTAGGAAGAATATTTTCGCTTGACTTTTTGTTAGCATAGCTTTTTGTTTTTAGTTTATAATTGTTTTAATAAATATTAAAAGACCTTTATATCTTTTATTTTCAAAAATACAAACAACCTTGTAATATAATTCTTGATATAAATCAAGTGAAATAGCTTTATTTGGAAGAATTTGTTATGATATAAATCATTATAAATCTAGCTAAATATTTACTATTTCTTTAAGACTGTTAAGGTTGATAATTTTAATTGTTTTATTGTCTGTTTCCAGAATATTGTCTTCTTTTAAATCAGCTAAAATTTTTGTTACCTGATTAGAATTTAGACCTACTAATTCTGCAATATCTTGTCTGCTTAGTTCGTGGGCATGGTTAATTTCATTTTTTTCATTTAATCCATAAGCATTAATCATTATTAATAATGCTTTAGCAACTTTTTCTCTAACATTAAAAATAGATAAATCTCTAAGTTTATTTTCTTCATGATTAAGCTCGTTAGCAAAATAAAGCATGAGGTTAAAAGTAAGCTCTGGAGTTGTTTTTAACAATTTAAAGAAGAAAGTTTTATCAAAGCTACAAATTAGGCTGTCGGTTATAGAAGTTGCTGATATGCTCAATTTTTCTGCATCAGATAAGCCTCTATGTCCAAGAATTTCGCCATCAGAAATTAAGCGAATAATTTGGTCTTTACCAAAAGCTCCTTTTTTAAAAACTTTTACTCTTCCGGATTGAATGAAATTAATGCTGTCAACAAAATTTCCTTCCATAAAAATTAATTGGTTTTTAGTGTATCTATTAACAAATTTGTTATCATGTATGGTAACCGTTTGCTCAATATTTTCTAAACAATGTTTTTTAATGAAACAATTGCCGTTTTCGCAATCTGTACAATTAATTTTATTGTTAAACCTCATGAATCTTTATGGAAGGAAGTAAAAGTTTTATTTATTGCTTAACATATAATCGGTTAATGCATCTAATTCTGCAGCAGGTAATGCTTTTGTTACAGCAAGTTGTGGTTTCATAACGGCAGCTTGAGCAGGATCTACAATAGCTTCACCTTCTTCTTTTAAGAATGCAATTAAGCCATCTTTATTACCATCATAAGCAGCAGCAATTTCTTTTAAAGAAGGACCTACCGTTTTAGTTTCTAATTGGTGACAAGCTACACAGCCTTTAGATGTAAAAACTTCTTCACCAGAAATAGAAGCTTCAACAACTTCTTCTTTAACTTCTTCTACAATTTCTGTAGCTTCTTCAACAGCTTCTTTTGCAGTTTCTTTAGTTTCTTCAGAAGAACCACCACAAGCTACTAAAGTAGCCATTCCTAACATTAGGGTTACTGTTAATACGTTTAATGTTACTTTTTTCATTTTAAATTAATTTAATTGTTTTTATAAGGTGTTTAATTTTTTGTGTTTAAATTCTGGATAAAAGCATTACCATCTTCTACTTTTTTAACCAAATCGTTTATTGTTTTGGTAGAGAATATTTTATATAATCCTTCTCTAAAAACTATAAAGTCATCGTGTAGCGGACAAGGATGTGTGTCAGAACACTCATGCATGCCTAAGCCACACTTATGAAAGAACGATAATCCATCAACAACTTCAATTATCCTTAGTAATTTTATTTCTCCAGATACTTCATTAATGTAAAAACCACCATGTGGTCCTTTTGTTGACTGAAGAATGTTATGCTTAACCAGTGATTGAAGTATTTTACTCAAAAAGTGTACAGGTAAATCAAGTTCTTCACCGATTTCTTTAATGCCAATTTTATGATTTTCGGAACCGTTATGTCCTACATAAACAATGGCTCTTAAGGCGTATACACAAGATTTTGATAACATAATTCAGACCCCAAAAGTATCAATTTAATTTAACATTTTAGCTTCTAAAGCAATTGCTTTTGGAAATAAAATATTATTTTCTAAATGGATGTGTTGGAACAAGTCATTTTGGAATTCTTCCAACTTTGCGTATAAAGCTCTAAAAGTATTACAAGCCCCTGATGGAGGATTGAAATCATTGGTTAAATCTTTAATTTTAAAAAGAATTTCTCCAGCTCCTGTATGCTCATCTTCCATCATATTGATAGGATTTTGTATGGTGCCAAAATGTGGTGTTGGAATTTTTTCTCCTTTCTTTTGTGCAGCGGCCAATTCTTTTATATAAGGAAATAAAATGCCTTCTTCTTTCTGCATGTGGCTACTTAACTCATTGGCAATTTCAATAAACAACTTATTAATTTCAATTGTTTCGGTATAATGATGACCATGAACTTTAGCCACTTTTTCGGCATACTGAGCAATAATTAAACTAGACTCTTGCACGTATTTGTGGTGTGTGTTTATAATGTAATCACTAAGGAAATCTAAATCCCAAGTATTAAAATCATGACTACCTTGTTGTTGGTTTTCTATTTTCATGATTTCTTCTTTTAAACTTGCATAATTAATGCCTTTTTTTGCACATATTTCTTGCACAGAAACATGTCCTCCACAACAGAAGTCTATACCATTTTTCTTAAATACATCAGCTGTTTTAATGTTTTCTGTAACTATTTCGGCTACAGTTTTGTTATCTATGTTTTCCATAACTTTTTGGTTTTAGTTGGTTATTAATTTATAGGGCAAAGATACAACTTTTTTAATACAAAATATAAAAAGACCTAAATATCTTTTAATATTATTTATAAAGTAATATAATTATTAGTTTTTTTAAGTGACTTCTTGTTACAACTTAATGATTTTGTATTGTAATATGGTATCTTTTTCTAACTCTAGTTCGAGGAAGTAAATCCCTTTTGGGAGGGCAGATATATTTATTTCAGTTGAAAATTTTGTCTTAATTAATTCTTTTCCTATACCGTTATATATTCTTACTTGTTTAACCTGATGAGAGTTTGTTTTATTTTGAATAAAAAGTGTGTTTTTAATAGGATTCGGATAAATGGTAAAGTCGTTTATAAGCTCTTTATCGTTTATTCCTGTTGGTTCTACCACATAAATAGTCGTTTCAAAAGTATCTAGAGTGGTTAGACCAGCTGCAACTGGCCAAACAACTACAATATTTCCTCCAATTCTGTATCCGTTTTGTTGATTAGCAGTATCAATAAAGGGGATGATTACGGTATCATTCACTAAATTTGAAACTGTTCTAACTCCTAATGTGTCAATTGATGTTAGTCCGGCAGAACTATCTACTCCGGCTACTAAGTATATATTTCCAGAATAGGGAGTGCTGTCAGTATAAGAAAATACAACATCAAAACTTATAGCATCTCCTACATTTATAGTGTCCTGTGTTATATTTGCTCCTGTAGTTAATGAGTCAATAGTTAACTGAGACTTCCCTAATAATGGAAGTAAAAGCGTTACTAATAATGTTAGAAGAAATTTTTGCATCGTATTTTTTATTTGTGCTAAGTTAAATAAGTTAAATAGATTTTTATAATTAATTTTACTGAAATCTTACGCGTTTAAAAAAAATGAAACGACCATAAATAAAAACTTCTCACACAAGGGAATGTTTAATTAGGGAGTTCCATATGATCGATAAAAAGCAATAAGAATAAACATATGAATCAAGTATATAAACTTATAGAGACGTTATCAAAAGAAGAGTGTAGAAATTTTAAGATTCTATTGAAAAGAACTAACGATTCAGCTGAAAGAAAAGATGTAGCATTGTTTGACTATGCCAGAAAATATTCAGGCGGTATAGTTGATGAGGATGTTTTTCTTAAAAAGTTTTACCCGAATGATAAAAACGCATTTTATCGATTAAAAAACAGGTTATTGCAAGATATCAATAAGAGTTTGTTGTTCTTACATTATAATTCTAATGATTACTTTGCTACACTTAATTATATCATGCTTTCGAAGCTGTTTAATGAGAAATCAAATTTTCAGCTCACTTTTGACTATCTGCTTCAAGCGGAAAAAAAGGCTATAAAAAATGAATTTTTTGACTTGCTAGATTTAATCTATAATGATTTAATAATTCTTTCTATTGATACAGTAAGGTTTAACCCGTCTCCATTTATTGATAAACGTAAAGAAAATAGAGCGTTACTTAATGTAATACAAGAAGTAGATAATATTTTAGCGTCTTTAACCTATAAAATAAAAACAACACAAAACTATAATAGAGGAGAGTCCAACAAACTGCTTCAAGAGGATTTTTATTCACTTATAGAGGATAAAAAAATAAAGCAGAGTAAGCAGTTACAGTTTAAAGTTTACCATTCAATTAGCAGAATTTTATTACAAGAGCACGATTTTATTACTTTAGAAGCTTACTTAAAGAAAACCTATCTTCAGTTTTCTAAAAATAAGTTGTTTACCAAATCAAATCATGAAACAAAGCTTCAAATGTTGACTTACATTGTAAATTCTTTGTTTAAGAATGATAAAATTGAGGAATCGCTGTTATATACCGAAAAGTTGCATGATGCAATGCAAGAGTTTGATAAATACTTGTATGAAAAATATTTGTTTTATTATTATAACTCACTGGTAATTAATTATCAGGTAACAGATAAACATAAAGCAATTGATATTTTAAATGAAGCAAAATCGAAAAAAGAAATACAAGTTTTACCAATTTATAGCTTGTTTATTTATCTAAACTTGGCGGTTTTATATTTTGATTTAGGAAAATTCAATGAGGCAAAATCAAATATTGTTAAATTAAAACAACAAGACAATTTTAAGAATTTGGATATTGTTCTACAGTTTAAAATTAGTATAGTGGAGTTAATGATCATCCATGAATTAAACGACATTGATTTATTTGACTATCAGCTTAAAAACTTTAAGAAAGATTTTTTTAGTGTGAAGGAGGTTGATGTTGATAGAGATATAGATTTTGTTAACCTACTTGAAAAAATGCAATTGTTTAGCGGCAAAGAATTAAAGGAGGCTATTACATCTTTTATTGAAAAATATAAAACTAATAGTGAGGACGATGCCGATATAATTAACTATAACATCTGGTTAATGAGTAAACAAAAAAGAGGAGTGAAATAAATTCACCCCTCATTTCTATTAAGAAAAACTCATTAATGAACTATTTGTTAAGCACAAGCTTTTTAACGTTTAAAGCATTATTTGTTTTTACATTTAGCAAGTAAATTCCGTTAGATAAATTATCTGCTTTCCACTGAAGTTTGTGAGAACCAGCATTCATAAACTTGTTGCTAATAATACCAACCGTATTTCCAACTAAATCAGTAACAAAAACTTCTACGTTGGTTTCGTCATTTATATTAATATCGATAAACATAGTTTCTTTAAAAGGGTTTGGATAAATCGTTAGTTCACTCACTTCATCTTTGTGTTCTTCTATACCTACTACATTTGCAGGTTCTACATTTATAGTGAACCCTGTTTGTCTTAATACCACTCCGTTAGATCCTATTGAATCACAATAAGTACTTGTGCAGCTGTTAATACTATCCGATACAGTTAAGCATAATAAAAACGGACCAGGAGTAGAGTAGGTGTATGATGGGTAAGCTTGTGTTGAAGTATTTCCATCACCAAAATTCCAGAAATAAGATAAATTAGCACCTGTTGAGCTATTGGTAACTATTATGTTGTTAGTTATGGAGTCTAAATACATGGTATAACCAGCATTACATATAGAAGTTCCATTAACGCCATTAACGATTACCGAATAACTTTTCCATTTATAACATGAGTATAACGAGTCGAAAATATGTAAAACTACATTATATGTTCCATTAGCAGCGAAAGTATGGTTTGGATTGTTAACATACATAGTATTATTTCCGTCTCCAAATTGCCAGTAATGATTTAAACCACCAGTTGAAGTTGATGTGAAAGAGAAGTTTCCATTTCCATTATCTGTATAAGTAAAATCGGCTATAGCAGTACACGGAGGATTAGCTCCTGTTACAGTAATTTGTTGAGTTAATGTATCCAAACAAGATAGTAATGAATCAAATAGTATTAAACTAACATTGTAGGTTCCGTTAGTAGAATAAGTGTGCGATGGATTATAAATTGTTGAAGTATTTCCGTCACCAAAGTACCATTCAAAAACTGTTACTGGATTATAGTTGTTAGAAGTGTTTGTGAAAGAAAAATTTCCGTTTCCATTATCTACATAAGAGAAGTTTAAGTTTTGACTACATGTACTTATAATGTTTGAAATAGTTATTGTTTGCTGTGTGGTGTCAAAACAAGTTTGAGAAGAATCACTAGCGATTAAAGTTACGGTGTATGTACCGTTGCTCCAGTAATTATGGTTTGGGCTATAGCCTGAAGAAAAATCTCCGTAATTCCAAAATTCTAAGAAAACTATTCCAGTAGTTGTAGATTGAAAATTTACAGAGCCATTTATTGTACTTCCATAAGTATAGGTAAAACCAGCATTTATATTGCAGTTCTGACCCGAAGTTACATTAATGGTTTGTGTAATTGAGTCGGTGCAATTAGAATCATTAATTATTAATTTAATACTATAAGTACCATTAGTAAATATGTATGAAACGGTTGAAGTGTTTCCTAAATAAGCACTAGAATTACCCATTAAAATCCAATCATAATTTGCAGCACTACTTGTTCCTGTAGAGGTGCTAGTAAATGTGTAATTCCCATTTCCATTATCGGTTGAGGTAAACGCTGCGGTACATTGTGCATACGTTGTTAGCGAGGCAAAACTAAAAAGCATTATCAGTGCTATTTGTTTGCTCATTTTTTTAATAGTGGCGATTGTTTTCATAATTCATAAGTTTTGGTGAATAATGATTCAAAGTTGCGAATCAAATACAGGGTTTAAAAGCTAATGTTTTTAATTTCTTACGTATTCAAATAATTTATTTATTCAAAACAAAAATTCTATGGGATGTGAAAACAACATAATTCTGTTCAAGATAATTTTTGTCCAACAATTTCTTTAAATTCGTGGGCTTAAAATTTAACTAAATACAATGAAACGACCTTGCTAAAAAGTTCCTCACAAATAGGGAATGATTATAAAGGGAAACGTAAGTTCGTGAATACTTTAATCAAATATTATGTAATGAACAATTACATCTGACTGATTTAACAAAATAAAATATAAACAGATGAAATTAATTAAATTAGTGCTGTTGTTATTGGTAGCGACTACAGCTGGGGCACAAACAAAACAAGATATTACCTTAGAAGACATTTGGAAAAACTATAAATTTTATGCTCAGTCGGTTTATGGAATTCGTTCTATGAATAATGGGGTGAATTTTATAACTCAAGAAAGAAGTAAAGAAGGAGTGAATTTAGTAAAACAATCGTATGTAGATGTGGATAAGACTTCTGTACTGGTAAATGCAACCGATTTGGTTTTTGATGAAAATAAAATTGAATTAGAAGGTTATGAATTTAGTGCAGATGAAAAAAAGATTTTAATAGCAACCGAAGAAGAAGCTATTTACAGGTACTCATCAAAAGCATATAACTATATATATGATGTGGCTACCAAAAAACTTACGCCTTTAAACACTAAAGAAAAAGTAATGCATGCTACTTTTTCTCCTCAAGCAAGCAAAATTGCCTACGTTAAAAACAATAATTTATATTATACAGACTTATCTAACGGACAAGAAACTCAAATTACTTTTGATGGAAAGAAAAATGAAATTATTAATGGAGCTTCCGATTGGGTTTACGAAGAAGAATTGGAATTAGTAAGAGCTTTTGAATGGTCGCCAGATGGTAATAAAATTGCTTTTTTTCGTTTTGATGAAACCAATGTAAAAGAGTGGAATATGAAAATGTATAATGATTTGTATCCTGAAGAAGTACGTTTTAAATATCCAAAAGCTGGTGAGGAAAATTCAAAAGTAAGCGTTCATATTTATCATTTAGAAGATAATAGTATTGTGGATATGAGTATTGAAAATGCTTACGAGTACATTTCAAGAATTAATTGGACAAACGATTCTAAGCAATTGGCAATTCAAACGTTTAATCGTCACCAAAACGATTTAAACATACAGCTTACAGATGCTTTTTCTGGTAAAGGAAAAGTAATTTTTAATGAAAAAAATGAAAAGTATGTTGAAGTTCCAACAACAGAATTTTTAACTACCAAAAATCAATTTATTATTACTAGCGAAAAAGATGGTTTTAACCATTTGTATTTATATGATATAAATGGAAGTTTAATTGCTCAACTTACCAAAGGTAATTGGGATGTTACCAATTATTATGGGGTTGATGAGAAAAAAGGATTGGTATATTATCAATCGGCAGAAAAATCTCCATTAGAAAGACATATTTATAGTGTTAAATTAAATGGTAGTAGCAAAAAGCAATTAACTCAAAAAAGTGGTGATAATGATGCCGATTTTAGTGCAACATTTGATTATTTTATAAATAAACATTCGGATGCAAATACACCTTATTATATTACGGTTAATGATAGAAATGGAAAAGTAAAAAGTGTTCTTCAAGATAATGCCGGTTTAAAAGAAAGAATGAAAGCCACTAAATTGGCTAAAAAAGAATTTTTTACTATAACCGTAAATGATGAAAAATTAAATGCGTGGAGCATTAAACCAACCGATTTTGATGAAACTATAAAATATCCTGTATTGATGTTTGTTTATGGAGGGCCAGGTTCTCAAACAGTAGAAGATAATTGGGGGAGTTCCAACTATTTTTGGTTTCAAATGCTTGCCAACAAAGGATATATTGTAGTTTCCGTAGATAACAGAGGAACGGGAGCTCGAGGAGCAGATTTCAAAAAAATTACCTATAAGCAATTAGGAAAATACGAAGTAGAAGATCAGATGGCAGCAGCAAAATATTTAGCAACATTACCTTATGTTGATGGAAGCAGAATAGGTATTTTTGGATGGAGTTACGGTGGGTATATGTCATCTTTATGTATTACCAAAGGAGCAGATATTTTTAAAACAGCAATAGCGGTAGCACCAGTAACTAATTGGCGTTTTTACGATAGCATTTATACAGAAAGATACATGCAAACACCACAAGAAAATGAAGATGGTTATGATGATAACTCTCCAATTAACCATGTAGAGAAATTAAAAGGTAACTACTTGTTGGTTCACGGAATAGCAGATGATAATGTACACTACCAAAACACTACTGAAATGACTATTTCTTTGGTAAATGCCAACAAACAATTTACACAAATGGCTTATCCTAACAAAAATCATGGTATTTTTGGCGGTAATACAAGATTGCATTTATATACATTAATGACCAATTTTATTTTAGAAAATTTATAAAAATTAATATAACACATTAAACTTATGAATCAAGAACAAGATAATCAATTAGCAAAGCACCTTACTAATAAAGGTATAGACAACAATATGGTAATGGGACATCCGGCAGGATTGTTTGTATTATTTTTTACAGAAATGTGGGAACGTTTTAGTTACTATGGAATGCGTGCCTTACTTACCGTTTTTTTAATTTCAGAAATTGCTAAAGGCGGTTGGGGATGGTCTAATGAAGATGCTATGCAACTTTATGCTTGGTACACAGGGTTGGTTTATTTAACCCCACTAATTGGAGGTTTAATAGCTGATAAATTAACAGGTTATAGAAAAGCAGTTACCATTGGAGCAGTAATCATGACTATGGGACATGCTTCTATGGCATTGGAAGGAATTAGCGATACTTTCTTTTTTGCAGGATTAGGTTTAATGATTATGGGTAATGGTATGTTTAAGCCAAATATTTCTTCAATTGTAGGACAATTATACCCAAACAACAGTAATAAGAAAGATGCAGGTTACACCATTTTCTATATGGGAATTAATGCAGGAGCATTTTTAGGAATGTTGTTGTGTGGTTATATTGGTGAAAAATACAATTGGCATTATGGTTTCGGATTAGCAGGAGTATTTATGCTTTTTGGTATGCTTCAGTTTTATTTCGGACAAAAAATATTTGGTAAAATTGGCTTATCTCCAAAAAATTTAATCAAGTATAATTTAGAAGTAAAAGAAGAGGAGAATAAAGTGGAGGAAGAAGTATTGCCTGCTAATGTAGTTAGAGATAGATTGGTGGTTGTTTCTGTATTAATCGTTTCGAGTATTTTCTTCTTTTTTGCGTTTGAACAAGCAGGTGGTTCAATGACCATTTTTGCTAAAAACTATACCCAACGTGTATTAGATGGAAGTTCTGGTTTAATTTTTAAATGGGTTGATGCTATTTTAACTATTTTCCCTGTTGCTATTGTTACTTGGGTATTGTATTCATTAGCAGTTAAAATTTATAAAAGATATCCCATTACTATATTGTTCACCTCACTTTCTTTTGTGATTATTTGGATATTATGTATTTGGAAGGTGAATAGAGAGTTTGCTAATGAAGCAACAGAAGTTACTGTTTCTTGGTTTCAAATTTTAAATTCCTTTTTTATCATTACGTTAGCATCATCCTTCTCTAAATTATGGGAGAAAATATGGAATCCATCAGGACCTGTTAAATTTGCTATGGGGTTAATATTGGTAGGTGTTGGATTTATAGCCTTAGCTTACGGAGCAAGTGAAATTCCACAAGGTGCAGAAACGGCTGCTGTAAGTATGGTTTGGTTAATTTTAGCTTACTTTTTCCATACAACAGGAGAGCTTTGTTTATCTCCGGTAGGTTTATCTTATGTTTCAAAATTATCACCGGCAAAATTTGTAGGGTTAATTTTCGGATTATGGTTTACCGCTTCGTTTATCGCTAACTTACTAGCGGGATATACTGGTTCGTATATTGATAAAATTTCACAAACTTATTCCATGTCCATTTTCTTCTTAATAATAGCTGCATTGCCTATTTTCATTGCATTAATACTATTATTATTCAATGGGAAGCTAACTAAGATGATGCATGGAATAAAATAATTATGTTTAACTTTGAGTTAAATAAAGTGGTATCACTTTTGTAACGAGTTTCCAGAATTATAAAAAACTAAAACATGAATAAAATAATCAATAAAACCATCATAGTATCTTCATTAGTTGTTGGTGGCTTGGTTGCTATGTCGTTTGTAAACAAAACCGATAACAACAATACACAAGATAACAGCCAAACTGAAACAGAATACAAAGCCACCATGGAAGGTTGGGAAGTAGATGTAAATGTAGCGTATGAGTTATCTAAAAAATCAGGCAAACCGATTTTGGCAAATTTTACCGGTAGCGATTGGTGTGGATGGTGTATCAAACTTAAAAATGAAGTATTCGTTAAACCAGAATTTAAAGCTTGGGCTAAAAAGAATGTAATTTTATTAGAGTTAGATTTTCCAAGAAAAAAACAAATTCCTGAAGAAATAAAACAACAAAATTATGGCATGCAAAAAGCGTTTGGTGTAACAGGTTATCCAACTATTTGGGTATTTAACTTAAGCAAGTCAGATTCTGGTCAGTTTAATATTGATGCTATTGGTAAAACAGGTTATGTTGCCGGTGGTCCTGCAAAATTTCAAGAAGGAGTTGACGCCATGATTAAACAACACAAAGAAAAATAATTGATTATCTTAATCTATAAAAAAGCAGCTAAATAGCTGCTTTTTTTGTTTCACACTAAAACAAAAAAAACCTGACAGGTTTCTGAAACCTGTCAGGTTTTTTTTAATCTTTCTATTGATGTAAATAGAAAGGCAGACTTTAATTATGCAAATCTTTTTGCTACCTCCTCCCAATTAATCACATTAAAAAATGCATTAATGTAATCTGGTCTTCTGTTTTGGTAGTTTAAGTAATAAGCGTGTTCCCAAACATCTA
>CALCHN010000032.1 GCA_937901255.1 uncultured Flavobacteriales bacterium
CTTCCAATTGAAAGGGAATTTTACTTTCTTTAGCTAAAGAAATAATTTTATTAATGTAGATTCTTCTTGGTATTCCGGAATCTCGCATAGAAATAGCAACGCCTTTACCATGTTTAACACCTTCTGTAACCCAAGTTATATCTGAAATTAAGGCTTGTTTTACACCAAAACCTTCGTATAAAAATTTGGCTAAATAACCAACACTTCCTCCTCCATGTTCTTCCCAAGCTGAGAATACTATAGCTCCGTTTTCTAATGTTTTAGCAACTTCTAAAGCATTCCAAACCCCTAAACGATTGTCCATGTAACAACATTGAACATAGTTATTGTCTTCTCTAAAGTTAGGCTGATAAGTAAGTGTTGTGCCTCTATCTATTGTTCTTTTATACTTTGCCGAAAAGGTTAGAAACTCGTGTTCATCTTCAACAGCTTCAAGTGTGCAAGTTATTTTTCCTTGACTATCTTCCCCAACTAATTTAGCTCCTTTTTTGGCTGAAGGACCTCCAATTTTAATTAAATTATTATCGTAACCAACCGTATATCCAACAGAATCCATGTGGGCAAAAATAGCTGTTCTTGGTTCTCCAAAAATCAGCATAATACAATCTTGAAAGTCTTCTCCTACTAATATTTCAGGTTGAACTTTCCAGTTTTTTTGCTCTTTTTTAATGTGTTTTAAAAGAAAGGTTGTCATGGCTTCTTCACTACCAGAAGGAGCATGGATTTTACAAAGTTTTTTAAGAAGTTCCATGTTTGGTTTGAGGTTTAAAGTTTGAGGTTTGAAGTTAACTTCAAACCTTAAGCTTTAACTATTTTAATTGTTTAGCATTACCGGCATCACCAACATCAACACTTCTTCATTGTCGTCTTCTTTTTCTACAGGAGTTAAAATTCCCGCTCTGTTTGGTGCAGACATCGCAATACTCACATTGTCAGAAGTTAAGTTGGTTAACATTTCCAATAAAAATGCAGCGTTAAAGCCTATTTCCATGTCTTCACCTTCAAACTGGCAAGTAAGTCTTTCAACAGCTTCGTTAGAAAAATCTAAATCTTCAGCAGAAATTTGTAATTCGCTACCTGACATTTTTAGTTTTATTTGGTGAGTTGTTTTGTTAGAGAAAATTGCTACTCTTTTTAAAGCAGTTAAAAATTTACTTCTTTCAACCGTAAGTACATTAGGATTTTCAGTTGGTATTACAGCATTGTAGTTAGGGTATTTACCATCAATTAATCTAGAGATTAACTTGGTTGATTCAAATTCAAAAGCTGCGTTGGTTTCGTTGTAGTTTATTGTTACATCATCATTTACGCTACTCAAAATATTTTTAAGTAAGGTTAATGGTTTTTTAGGGAAGATGAAAGATGAGCCTGTTTTAGCTCCTAAATCTGTTCTTCTATATTTTACCAACTTGTGGGCATCAGTGGCTACAAAAGTGATGTCGTCATTGTTTAACTCAAAAAATACTCCTGACATAACAGGTCTTAACTCATCATTTCCTGTAGCAAATAATGTTTTGTTGATAGCATTTTCAATAATGTCGGCATTAATTTTTATGGTTGATGGCTTTTCAATTTCAGGAGTTTTAGGAAACTCTTCACCATTTAAACCACTTAATTTGTATTTACCTTCATCAGAGGTGATTTCAATGCCGAAATCTTTGCTATCAATAGTAAAAGTTAGCGGTTGAGTAGGAAAAGTTTTTAAAGTGTCTAACAATAACTTTGCAGGAATTGCAATAATTCCATCTTCTTTAGATTCAATACTAAGTTTTGTTGTAATGGTTGTTTCTAAATCTGAAGCAGTTACAGAAAGCTCTCCGTCTTTTATCTCAAACAAAAAATTATCTAAAATTGGCAATGTATTGTTTGTACTTAATACACCACTAATTTGTTGTAGTTTTTTTAATAAAGCTGTACTTGTTACTATGAATTTCATCTGTTTATATTTTTATTTTGTTAAATTGGTCAGATGTAACTCCCATAAAATCAATCCATGTGTATGGAGCTTTTACTTATGGTCGTTTCATAACCTATATTTTATATATTGTCGTTAGTTTGTAAGGCTAACAAAAGTAATTTTTTAAGTCTGCTTATCCTGAATTTTATTATCAATAATTATTAACAATTTAAGGGCGTAATAAACAAAAAACCTGTCAGGTCTCTGAGACCTGACAGGTTTGGAGCTTTTGATAATAAGTTAGCCTCTTAATTGTTGTTTTTCAGTAATATTAATAGCGTTTTTTACTTTTTGTTTGGTAAGTGCATAATCAATTACATCTGTCATATTTTCTACATAGTGAAATTTAAGACCTGTTAAATAATCTTCTTTTATTTCTTTAATGTCTTTTTCATTGTCTTTAGAAAGAATAATTTCCTTGATTTCTGCACGTTTTGCGGCCAATATTTTTTCTTTAATTCCACCAACAGGTAAAACTCTTCCTCTTAAGGTAATCTCCCCTGTCATGGCTAAATTAGCTTTTACTTTGCGTTGAGTAAATGCTGATGCTAAGGCTGTAAGCATGGTAATTCCTGCCGAAGGTCCGTCTTTTGGTGTTGCTCCTTCTGGTACGTGAATGTGAGTGTCCCATTTGTCAAAAGTTTCCGGACTGATTTCAAGAATGTCGGCATGTGCTTTAAGATAAGCAAGTGCTATAATTGCAGATTCTTTCATTACATCACCTAAATTTCCGGTAAGTGTTAGCTTTCCTTTTCCTTTGCTTAAGCTGGTTTCTATAAACAAAATATCGCCACCAACGGAAGTCCACGCTAAACCTGTAACAACTCCAGCAACATCATTGCCTTGATATTTGTCTTTTGAATGTCCCGGACCTAATAAATCAACTAGGCTTTCCAAAAGTACTTTTGGACTATAGTTTTCTTCTTCCATTGCAATTTGTTTGGCTTTTTGGCGAACAACTTTTGCTAATTTCTTTTCTAAATTCCTAACTCCAGATTCTCTTGTATATTCACTTGCTATTTTCTCAATTACTTTTTTAGGAATTTGCAATTGATTTTTTTGTAATCCGTGGTTTTGTATCAACTTAGGAATTAAATGTTTTGTAGCAATTTCCACTTTTTCTTCAACGGTATAACCGTTCATTTCAATAATTTCCATTCTGTCTCTAAGTGCAGGCTGAATGGTTGATAATGAATTAGCAGTGGCAATGAATAAAATCTTAGATAAATCGTAATCTAACTCTAAAAAATTGTCATAAAAACTATCGTTTTGTTCAGGGTCTAAAACTTCTAACAAAGCTGATGAAGGATCTCCTTGATGACTTGCTCCAACTTTATCTATTTCATCTAAAACAAAAACTGGGTTAGATGATTCTACTTTTTTCAAACTTTGAATAATTCTTCCTGGCATTGCTCCAATGTAAGTTTTTCTGTGTCCTCTAATTTCGGCTTCATCTCTTAGTCCGCCTAATGACATTCTAATATATTTTCTACCTAATGCTTCGGCAACAGATTTTCCAAGCGAGGTTTTTCCAACTCCTGGAGGACCGTAAAGACAAAGAATGGGAGATTTTAAATCGCCTTTTAGTTTTAATACAGCAAGGTGTTCAATAATTCTTTCTTTAACTTTTTCTAAACCGTAGTGGTCTCTATCTAAAATACGTTGAGCTCTTTTTAAATCAAAATTATCTTTAGAATATTTTTCCCATGGGAGTTCTAGTAAGGTTTCAATATAATTAGATTGAACAGAATATTCTGCCGCTTGTGGATTTAACCTTTCAAGCTTGCCAATTTCTTTTTCAAAACGTTCTTTAACTGTTTTGTTCCACTTTTTTGTTTTAGCTTTTTTTCTAAACTCAGCAATTTCTTGTTGTTGAGGGTCGCCACCAAGTTCTTCTTGTATTTGCTTAATTTGTTGATTAAGAAAATAATCTCTTTGTTGTTTATCTAAATCTGTTCTAACTTTAGACTGAATATCGTTTTTTAATTCTAGTAATTGAAGTTCTTTGGTTAAGTGCTGTAACAATAAGTTGGCTCTTTCTTGCAGTTCAGGAATTTCTAATAAGGTTTGTTTTTCCTTCACTCCAGCATTCATGTTAGAAGCAATAAAGTTGATTAAGAAAGTAGGACTTTCTATATTTTTAATAGCAAAAGTTGCTTCGGTAGGAATACTCGGAGATTGTTGAATAATTTGAGTAGCTAAATCTTTAATTGAACTAACTAAGGCATTAAATTTTCTGCCTTCAGGTTTTTCTAATTGATTAAATTCTTTAACTCTAGCTTTTAAATAAGGAGTTGTTTGAGTGAATTCTTTAATCTTAAATCGTTTTTTACCCTGAATAATAACGGTGGTGTTTCCATCAGGCATGCGAAGCATTTTTAAGATATGAGCTACCGTTCCAATTTCATTCAAATCTTTTGGTTCAGGATCTTCAATAGCATCATTTTTTTGAGCTACAACTCCAAGTGTTTTATCTCCATTATAAGCCTCTTTTATAAGTTTAATGGATTTGTCTCTACCAACAGTTATGGGGATAATTACACCGGGAAATAAAACAGTATTTCTTAATGGAAGTAGGGGTAACTCTTTAGGTGTTTCTTCAGAATTCATTTGCTCTTCATCATCAGAAGATAAAAGAGGGATGAACTCTGTGTCGTCATCAATTATATTTGAAATAGTAAGGTTGTCGAAATTAAATGTGTCTTTCATTGTAATAAAAAATTAATAAGTCAATTTGACATTATAAAAAATAAAATAGTACTGAAAATTCAGTAATATCAATATTTCAAGGGTTGTGCCAATTAATGAAAATCGGAATTTTTGGCGGATTTTATTTTCTGTATTCCGAAGTTTGCTGATGTATGGCAGCAAAAATAGCTTTGTCTTCTTTGGTAAGTGGTATTCCTCTTCTTTCCATCACTTTTTCGGCAGTTTCAATAGCTTTATCTAAGTCGTAAGTGGTGCTTTTTTCATTATCGCCCCACGAAAATGATGGGATGAATTTTTGGTGAAAACCACCACCATAAATATTAGCTGAAAAACCTGCAACAGTTCCAGTATTAAACATCGTATTTATACCGCATTTTGTATGGTCGCCCATAATTAATCCGCAAAATTGTAAGCCTGTATTTTCTAATTTTTTAGAAGTGTAGTTCCATAATTTTACTTCTCCATAATTGTTTTTTAGATTGGAATTATTGGTGTCAGCACCTAAATTACACCATTCTCCTAAAACAGAGTTGCCCAAAAAGCCATCATGTCCTTTATTAGAATAAGCTTGAATTACAGAGTTACTAACTTCTCCACCTACTTTAGAGTGAGGGCCAATGGTAGTTGCCCCATAAATTTTTGCTCCCATTTTTAAAGTGGCATTTTCGCAAAGAGCAAAAGGACCACGAACTAGGCTACCTTCCATAATTTCGGCATTTTTACCAATATAAATAGCTCCTAAACTACTATTTAATATAGCTCCATTGATGGTTACACCTTCTTCAATAAAAATATTATCTCCAATAAGAGTATTGCTTTCGTTGGCTTTAGCAGATTTTTTATTTTTAGTAAGTCTTTTAAAATCTTGCTCAATTGCTTGGTGGTTTTTTGTGAAAATATCGGTTACCGTATGGATTGAAAGTAGTTTGAAATCTGTAATGTCAATAATATTTTCAAAAGATTCTGAATTGAAAATTTCTAAGCTAGTTTTTGCTGCTACAATTTCATCATTACAAATAAGGGCTTCGTTTTGTTGAAGTTCATTTTTCAGGAAATCAATAAGTTCTGCTGAAGGTAAAAAAGCACTATTAATAAATATATTCTCTTTAGCAGTATTCAGTTTAAACTTTTTTGAAAGATAAGCTACTGTTTGGTAGGAAATATTTTCTTCGCTTACAGATAAAAAATCCATCCATTTTTCTTCAATGGTGGTGATGCCAACTCTAAGTTTAGCAATAGGTATAGCAAAAACTAACGGAAGTAAGCTTTCTCTGTTGGTTTCAAAAAAAATGACGTTCATTTGTAGTGTTGTTTTGTTTTCGAAAGTACAAAAAAAAAGTCCTTCCGCAATAACGAAAGGACTTAAAATCTGTTAAGATTAATTTATTTAGAATGCTTTCCGTATCTGTTTTTAAATTTATCAATACGTCCTGCTGTATCCACCAATTGGATTTTTCCTGTGTAAAATGGGTGAGATTTATGAGAAATCTCTAATTTAATTAAAGGATATTCATTACCATCTTCCCAAACAATAGTTTCTTTCGTGTTAGCAGCTGATCTACTTAAAAAAGAGTATTCATTAGACATATCTTTAAACACTACTAATCTGTAATTTTCTGGATGTATTTCTTTTTTCATTTTATTTAAATTTAAATCTTGTATTTTTTAAGGGGACGCAAATTTAGTAATATTTTTTTAATATGAACAATATTTGGTTGAAACTTTAAAAGAAATCGTAATAACCACTATCGTCATCTTCTTCTCTTGCTCTTTTGTGTCCTATTATTTCAATAGATTTTACTTTTTCTTTTATAAATTCATTTATGTCTTTATCCTTAGCAATTTTATTGTTTTTTTCTTTTACCAAATCTTCCTCATGAATTAAATTGTCTTTATTTTGGTGAATGCCAATGTAATCTAAGCTCCAATTGTCATCTTTTGGTTTTTTGCTCTTGAAAAAATATACATGACTCACTTTGTTTTGAATGGTAATTTCTTTTGCAGTTATAAATTCTAAAGTGTCTTTACTAAAATTAAAACTACTAGAGTACAACATAGATTTTGCAATATTTTGTTTTAACTTATCATCTTCAGGAAAAAGATCTAAACGTTTAATTTTAGCTAATTCTTGATATAAATAAGCGTAATTAATCACATCACTTGCAAGGTACTTCCATACAGATTTGTCAACGGAAATGTTGTTGGTAATCATGTTGCAATAAACAGCTGTCAATAATTTATAATCTTGCACAGTAAGTAGTTTGTTGAAATAAGTTTTTACTTCTTTTTTGTTGTAAAAAGGCAGTAAAAGTTTGGTGTAAACTATTAAAAAGTCGTTGCCTTTGTTTTTATAACTCGAATAGTAATAGGTTTTGTCTTTTTCTTTTGCACCTTCGGCTTGCTCGTAGCTTATTTGGCTTTTAAGTTCAATTTTAGCTTCTCTTACAATTTGTTTATAAAACTTAGCGTATTGTTTTGGTTTTATGTGGTTGCTATCAATAAGTTGAGCCAATAACTCGTAAATTGGTTTTTTGTAATCAGCAACAAAAGTAAAATCTAATACTCTTGGAAAAATTGTACTAGCAAGTGCTAAACTATCTTCAAATGCTCTGAATAAATATTTAATATCATCTTTATTACTACCCAACGGAATATCATAATCTAACAATTTAATAAATTTATTTAAAGCTTCTTTGTCTTTCTGACGGATAAGTGCTCTTAAAACGGCAATTTGATACATGGCAGTATCTTCAACTGTTGGATATAGGGTTTCTAAAAACGGAACTATTCTATCATTATCAATTCTTCCTAAATCCATAATAAGTTGTTCTTTAGCTTCAATGTAATCGCTTCCGAAAGGGTAGTTGCTAATGGTAAACATTAATTGGTCAACATATTTGCCATCATCTTTATTAAAAATCACTCTATCTTTAGCGGATTCTAATGCTCTTACTTTCTCTATGCTATCATTTCCATTTATGGCGTTAAAAAACATTTCAGATTTATCAGCCAAAACAGAACTTCCAATTAAAGTATCGAAAGGAGTAAATGTTTCATAAAATTGAGAGATGAATTTACTTGGCTGGCTAATGCTGTCGCCAGTAGTTTTTAAAACATAAATAGAAGCGTGCTTAACAATTATTTTAGCAATAATAGTTCTAGTACTGTTGGTATCGCCAAATACAACATCTAACGAATAAACATCTCCTTTTTTTGTTGAAGAAGAATCTAATATTACCAAATGATTGGTTTTTTTTATGTATTTAATTTCGCTGCTCCAAAGAGAATCAATGTGTTCAAATTCTTTGTATTGATGTTCTTTAATAAATTCTAAATCAATACGCTCGAAGTTTTCTGAGTAGAAAGAGCGGTTTTTAATTTTATATTCAAAAGAAGTGTCTTTGGTTTTCTTTTTGGCTGCTTTTTTATCGCTAGCTATATCATAAATTTGTTCAAAATCATCTGGTAAAAGGTGGTTGGAAGTAACAGTGAAATACATTGAAGAATCAGATTTCTCTTTAAACTCAAAAGTGTAAGAAAAATCTTTTAGTGTAAACGAATCAAAAAATGGATTAGTTGTTTTATGTGTAGGAGAAACATTGGCTAATAAGTAATAATAAGCTCCTTTAATTACAATTTTTAATGAGATGTAACCGCTGCTATCGGGAAGGGTAGCCTGGGCAATTAATTCAGGATATTGGTTTTTTAGGTTCATGTTTTTAGTAGATGAATCAATTTTTAATTCCTTTAAAAACATGTCGGCAATTCTATTCAATTCAAAACTATCTTGTTCAATAAATTGAGTGTCGAATAGGGAAGCTCTTTTTAAAAAGTAAAAATTATTGTCGTTGGCATCATAAGCTTCTAGCTCAGTATGATCGTAAAGAGACGACATTTTAGTGTTGCTTTTAAAATGATAATAATTAGGCACTTTCACTTCAAAATCGGCTTTTAAAGGTTGTACTTTTTTCCAATCTTTAGCTATCGGTGTTAAAGTAATGGTGTTAAAGAAGTTGTCGCCTTCATTTTTTACAAACTCATCTTTTCCACCCATTTTAAAAATTAAAATATTTAAGGGTGTAAAAATAAATTGGTATCGCTGGTAATTTCCTGATTTAGTTTTGTTTAATACATCTAAACCTTTAAATCCGTTTTTCTCAAATTCTTTTTTAGAAATTATTTTCCCCGGTATGTTTTCAAAAAGTAAGCTATCTATTTTTGCTTGAAAATCGCCATTATTATAACTTTTAAAATAGTGGTAAGTACTAATTTGGTTGACTAAATAGAAACTTCCGTTAGTGAGTTCTGGTGAGAAAAATAAGCGTTGGTAATTTCGTGATGGTGTTTCGTACATTTTCCCTGGTACATTTAGCGAGAAAAAGTCTGATTGAAAATTGCTGTTATAAGGAAGCAATCTTTTCTTTTTATGATTTTCTTCAATTTGGCTTTTAGATTTTTTTGAGATAGTAACAGGTAACGCTTCTACGGTATAACCTTTAGCTCGTAACAATGCAATAACACCATTTTTTTTGGGTAAATGAGCAGCTCCAATTCCACTAAAAAGACTGATGTTTTGTTTAATAATAGAGTCAATTTGGTTTGCCATTATGATGTTTCTTTCATATAACATATATTTCAAATAATTGTCAGTAGAAAGTGCAGCTTGCAAAGAGTCAATCATATCTAAATCCTGACTTCTATAAGCATCCATTAAAATTTCGTAGGCAGATTTGTCTTTAGTAAGTTTTTTTACCCATTCAGGAGTTTCCTTGTTTTCCATATCTGGAATACTCGCTAATTTAACAAGCTTGGAATTGTGTTTAAAATCTTCCAAACTGTAAATAGGTTTGTTGTTTTTACTAGCCACTTGGTAGATAAACATATCTAAAAATGTTTCTTCCTCAAAATCTGAATTAGCTTTGTTTTCTCTGTATAATAACCAGTTAGCCATGTAGTGGTCGGTAGAAATTTCATTTCCCAACAAATTATTATCTACTTTTTTTAGTTTAAAAGCATCTTGGTAAAAGCCTCTATAAGTTTGGTTGTTGATGCCGTAACTTCCTAAATAATCACTTCCGTATTCAGAATCTAAAATTTCATCGAGCCACATGATAGGGTTTGATTCTAACGCAATAGCATCCGCTTCATTTATAGCATCAAAAAATTCCTCGCCCAAATGAAAAGCAATTCTACCGCTTACGTGCATATTTCCGTATAAATAGGAGTTTTTTTCTAATCCATTTCCTGATATTTTCCAAAGCAGCCCTTGGTATTTTTCTTGACTATAAACCGATGTTATGGCGAAAATAGAAAGTATAATAGGTAGTAATTTCATATGTTTTTTTTTTTTTTTTTTTGACTCACCCCCAAGTTATCTTCCGATAACTTCTCCCCCTCTCTTTAAAGAGAGGGGCAAGGGGGAGAGATTTGATTTTTTTAAATTTTCATACCTCTGCTTTTCCACAAGAGGAGGTTTTTAATACGTTAAGTCAATTAATATTGTAAAGTGTGTCTTAAATTCATAAATAATAAACTGCACAATTGATTTTTTATTTTAAATGGT
>CALCHN010000033.1 GCA_937901255.1 uncultured Flavobacteriales bacterium
CGCGACCCCCTGCGTGACAGGCAGGTATTCTAACCAACTGAACTACCGGACCAATTACTATAGTAGTAATTTATTTCAATCATTTTGGCAGGTATTCTAATCCCGAAAAAATAAAAATCTATGATTTTTTCTTTTTTCGAGGACTCACGTAAAATTAAAGAAATTATAAATTTCTATTTTACGGAGCCAACTGAACTACCGGACCTTTACTATTAAAGTAAATTTATTTTCTCTCTTAAATTAAAAAATGTTTTCAAAAAAAGAGAAGAACGTTTTGATCTCTAAAAAATATCTCCCTTTGAGGGCTGCAAATATACTTCAATTTTTAAATCTGCAAAAGATTTCAAAAAAAAAATTACATCATTTTTGCTCTTTTTATTAAATAACTTTGAAGGATAGAATTAAATCCTTGATTTACATCTGCTTCAACAAACTCAATTCCGAACTGCAAACATTTTAATTTAAGCATTTTTTTTCTTTTTTGCATATTTTCAATGTAATTTTTCTTCACATCGTTAGGATGAACCTTAATTTCTTCGCCAGTTTCTAGGTCGATGAACTGATAAGGACGATTTTCAAACTCAAAATCTAGCTCTAATTTTTTATCGTAAGTATGAAAAAGAATTACTTCGTGCTTGTTGTATTTTAAATGTTGTAAAGCAGCAAATAATTGTTCATCATCGTCAACGTTTTCCATCATATCGCTAAAAATAATCATTAACGAGCGTTTATGAACCGTTTCTGCAATGGTATGCAACGCATTTATGGATGATGTTTTGGTATTTTTTTTTGGAGAGTTAATTAAACTTTCTAACTCATTAATAAGGTATTTATGGTGTACACTGCTTGATTTGGTGGGCGAATGAACATCTAACTTATCCGAAAAAATACTTAAGCCAACTGCATCTCGTTGTTTTTTTAGCAAATTCATAATTGCAGCCGCAGCATAAACAGAAAATTTAATTTTATTGAATTTTTCCGCATTAAAATCTATTTCTGGAAAATACATGGAAGAAGAGGCATCTATAATAAGCTGGCATCTTAAATTGGTTTCTTCTTCATATCTTTTAATAAAGAGTTTTTCGGTTCTACCATATAATTTCCAATCGATATGTTTTGTTGACTCTCCAGTATTGTAAAGCCTATGTTCGGCAAATTCAACAGAAAAACCATGAAAAGGACTTTTGTGTAAACCCGTAATAAAACCTTCTACCACTTGTTTGGCTATAAGTTCCAATTTAGAGTAATAATGGATTTGCTGAAGGTCTATTTGATGCATTTTTTATTAATTGAAGAATGTTAATAATCAAGAAATCTAAATTAAGACTGTTTGAATAAACTTTACTACTTTTCGGATTATTTTTTCAAAATTATGTTAGCACCAATAGATTGGATAATTGTAGGATTGTTTTTATCACTTAGTCTTTATATAGGAATAAAGTTTAAAGGCAAATCGAGTGGTTCATTAACAGATTTTTTTCTTGCCGGAAGAAATTTGCCTTGGTATGTAGCCGGAATTTCTATGGTTGCTACTACGTTTGCAGCAGATACACCTTTGTGGGTAGCAGAAGTAATTAGGCAAAATGGAGTTTCTGGTAACTGGCTTTGGTGGAACATGTTAATAGGAGGGATGCTAACTACTTTCTTTTTTGCAAAATTATGGCGTAAAGCCAATGTACTTACAGAGTTAGAATTTATAGAACTTCGTTATTCAGGAAAAACAGCTAAACTGTTTAGGAACTTTAAAGCTTTTTATTTAGGTGTTTTTTTTAATTGTATTGTAATAGGATGGGTAAATGCAGCCATGCTTAAAATATTAATGTTGTTCTTAAATATAGACTACCAAACAGCTTTTATCATTATAAGTATATTATTGGTGTTTGTAGCTATTTATTCCTCACTTTCTGGATTACTTGGAGTTGCTATTACAGATGCGGTTCAGTTTATATTGGCAATGGCAGGGTGTATTATTTTATCCATTATTATGTTGAATTCTGATGAAGTAGGAGGTATGACAGGTCTGCAAGAAAAACTCCCGGCATGGCGTTTTGATTTTTTTCCTACCATAGGTGATAATGTGAGTAGTAGTATTGGAACTTTTGGGTTGACCATTGGAGCTTTCTTGTCCTTTGTAGCCGTGCAATGGTGGGCAAGTTGGTATCCTGGCAATGAACCGGGAGGAGGGGGGTATATTTCTCAACGAATGATGAGTACAAAAAATGAGAAAAGTGCTGTATTGGCTACCTTGTTTTTCCAAATAGCTCACTATGCACTTCGTCCTTGGCCTTGGATAATTGTTGGACTTTGTGCGTTGGTAGTCTATCCAGAACTTACACAAGAAAATGCAGGAAATGGTTTTGTAATGGCAATGAGAGATTATATGCCAACTGGTTTAAGAGGATTAATATTTACTGCTTTCTTAGGAGCTTATATGAGTACCATCTCAACACAATTAAACTGGGGAGCAAGTTATCTTACCAACGATTTGTATAAAAGGCAACTAGAAGAAAATAAAAAAGAGGTTGACCAACAAAAAATGGTGAAAGTGGGGCGTATTTTCACGCTTATGATAATGGTGATAGCATTAATTATTACCTCTTTTATAGAAACCATAGATGGAGCAGCAAGATTTTTAATAGCTTCATCGGCAGGATTGGGAGCAGTTTTAATTTTAAGATGGTATTGGAGCAGAATAAATATATGGAGTGAAATAAGTGCTACTTTAGCTCCTATATTAGGTTATTCATTAGCTAAATTTTTAATTGCACCGTTGTTTGAAAGGTCTTGTAATGCAGGCAATCCATTTATTGATAATGAAGGAATATTGTTGTTTACCACTGTTTTTACTACTATTATTTGGATAATGGTAACTTTTTTAACACCAAAAGAAGAAGAGGCTACTTTAAAAAAGTTTTATTTACAAGTAAAACCTCAAGGAGCGTGGAATACTGTTAGAGAAAAACTGGGAATGCCAAAAGAAAAATCTCAACTACCTATATTGTTTTTATGTTGGATAAGTGCGGTAATTTTAACTTATTCTACCTTATTTTTTATAGGTAAATTGATTTTTCAGGAATATTTTATGGCAATGATATATTTTATTGTTGCTGTAATTTTTGGAATTTTACTGAGGTATTTATTCATTCATAGCAAAATATTTAACGATTAACAATGATTTTTAAATACATATGAAATAATATTTTTTACTATTAAAGATTTTTTGTTTATTTGCATCTATAGAAAAATTTCTAAAACAATAAAAATGACAACACGTTTCAATTTAAAGAACCAAGCATTATTACTATCTCTTGCAGCATTTTTTGCTGTTAGTTGTGGAGATGATCAACCAAAAGACGACTCAACTGAAACAGTAGAGGTAGAAGAAAAAAACACTAGCAACACCCAATTATTAGAATTGGATGGTAAAGTTTTTAGTATTCCTTCTCCAATTCAAACAGCTTACCTTATAAAAGGTGCGGGAGTAACTTACAATAAAGATATTTTAAATGTGCCATCTAAGGTTACGGGTTACTCAACTAACTTTAAAAAAGCGGTTAACTTAGGAATTTATGGAGCAGATTTAGGATATGTAACACTTTACGACCAAACTCAAGATGCCATTTCTTTTCTTACTGCAGTTAAAACCTTAGGAGACGATTTAGGGGTTAGCAGTGCTTTTGATATGGAATTAGTAGAACGTTTTGAAAAAAATATCGGCAACCAAGATTCAGTACTTTCTTTGGTTTCTGAAGCGTATAAATCTAGCGATAAGTATTTAAAAAATACCGACCAAAACCATATTGGTGCATTAGTTCTTGCTGGTGGTTGGGTAGAAAGTTTATACTTTACTACTAACAGTGCAGAAATGACTTCTAATAAAGAAATTATTAATAGAGTAGGAGAGCAAAAAAATACAGTTTATAACCTAATTAAATTATTAACTCCTTATTACGATCAGCCTGAGTTTTCTACTTTGGTAGATGATTTAATGGAGTTGAATGATATTTTTGAAAAAGTAGAAATAACCTATACCTTTGTAGAACCAACTGTTGATGTTGCTAACAAAACGACAACTATAAACAGTACTACAACCGTTAATATTTCTCCTGAAGTATTGAAACAAATTACTGAGAAGATTGCTGAAATTAGAGCAGAGCTAATCAGTTAATAAATTTTAAGTTAATAAAAAACGATATTAAATGGGTAACACCATTTCAACCATATAAAAACAACAAAAATGAAAAAAGCAGGTTTCAAATTATTAGTAGTAGCAATTACCATTTTCTCTTTTAATTCAGTTTTTGCTCAATCTCCGTGCGATACTGTTGCCACTTTATGTGAAAACAACATCACTAAACAATATATTTCTGACGGACAAAACTACAGAGCACTTTTGTTAGATGATGAAATTGCTGAATTCAACATGGTTCTTTATGGTGGTAGCACCTACAGATTTGCTGCTTGTAGCGGTTTTTCTGATGGAAATTTAATTTTTTCTGTTTATGATAGAGAAAGAAATTTAATTTTTACCAACAAAGAACATAGTAATGCTCCTTACTGGGATTTTAAAATTACTAATACCTTAGATTGCATTATTGAAGCTCAGTTAGATCCTAATGTATCAGCTTCTGGTTGTGCAGTTTTACTAGTTGGGTTTAAACAATAAATAAAATTTTCATAAAACTTAAAGGCATTGTTTGGATAAAAAATAATGCCTTTTTTTTTAAAAAATTATAGATGAGCGAACGAATACTCAAGGCGTTAATGCAATTGTTTTCCATTGTATCTGAAGCTACAGATACATCTGAGAAAAGTAGAGCAATTGTAATTTCATTTTTAACTCAGCAACTTAACCAACAATTGGTTGAGGAGTATTTAGCTCTTTATGATAAATTTATTGAAGAAAAAACCCGAAAAGCAGATGGCTCTAAAAAACAAAAGAGAACTTCAGTAAATTCTGTAAAAATTCTTTTAATCTGTACTCAAATTAACGAAGAACTTGCTCAAAAGCAGAAAATTATTGTGCTTATTCGTTTGTTAGAATTTATTTATGCTAACAATAATCCATCAGAGCAAGAGCTAGAATTTGTTTCTACTGTTTCCGAAACGTTTAATATATCTAAAGAAGAACATCAGTTGTGTTTACAATTCATAAAAAACACCATTGAAGAACCAATAGACTCTCCAAACTTGTTGGTGGTAGATAATCACAAAGAAAATAAACTGCAAAAAAGTAAGCATATTTTTTCTGATGGGTTAGAAGGAGAGCTTAGAGTAATTAAAATTGAAAGTGTAAACTTATTTTTTGTACGTTACTTTGGAAAAAGTGCACTTTACCTTAATGGAATTATTTTAAGAAAAGCTCAATCAAGCTTGTTAAACCAAGGTTCTTCTATAAGAAGTTCTAAAGTTCAACCTATCTATTATAGCGATATTATTACCAAGTTTTTTGATAATGATGATGCAGAAAGAATTGTATTTAGCGTACAAAATATTACCTACAGGTTTAAAGGGGGTAATATGGGAATGCACCATTTCAGTTTTAATGAAGAGTCGGGGAGAATGGTAGGTATTATGGGAGCCAGTGGAGCAGGAAAATCTACCTTGCTCAACTTGTTAAATGGAACTTATGCACCTACCACCGGAAAAATTTGTATTAACAGCATAGACATACACAATGAACCTGAGAAAATTGAAGGGGTAATTGGATATGTTTCTCAAGATGATTTGTTAATTGAAGAATTAACTGTTTTTCAAAATTTATATTACAATGCTCGTTTATGTTTTGCCGATTTAGCTGAAGATAAATTGGTTAAAAAAGTGGCTGATGTATTAATGAGCATAGGGCTTTATGAAGCTAAAGACTTAAAAGTTGGTAGTCCGTTAGATAAAACCATTAGTGGTGGACAAAGAAAACGATTAAACATAGCATTAGAACTTATAAGAGAGCCATCTGTATTGTTTGTTGACGAACCAACTTCAGGATTATCTTCTAGAGATTCTGAAAACATAATGGATTTGCTTAAAGAGTTAGCACTTAAAGGTAAATTAGTATTTGTGGTGATTCACCAACCATCATCAGACATCTTTAAAATGTTTGATAACCTATTGATTTTAGATACTGGAGGATATCCAATTTATAATGGAAACCCTGTAGATGCAGTAATTTATTTTAAAGAGCAAGTACATCATGTAAATAGTAACGAAAGTGAGTGTATTACTTGTGGTAATGTAAATTCTGAGCAAATATTTAATATAATAGAGGCAAGAGTGGTAGATGAATACGGGCATGCTACCGAAAACAGAAAAATTACACCAAAAGAATGGTATAAAAAATACCAAGAACTGATAGAACCTAAAGAATTAGCGGAACAACCTAAAGAAATAGTATCAGCTCCAAAAATAAGTTTTAACATTCCTAATAAATGGAACCAGTTTAAGGTGTTTATTATTAGAGATGTACTTTCTAAGTTAACCAACCAACAATATTTAATGATTAACTTTTTGGAAGCTCCTATTTTGGCTTTCATTTTAGCTTTTTTGGTTAGGTATTATAACACTGATAACAGTAATGAACTAGGTTATATTTTTAGAGAAAATGAAAACCTTCCGGCATATATGTTTATGTCGGTAATTGTTGCCTTGTTTATAGGTTTAACAGTTAGTGCCGAAGAAATAATTAGAGATCAAAAAATAAGAAAAAGAGAGAAGTTCCTTAACTTAAGTAAATCGAGCTATTTGTTTTCTAAAATAACTATAATGTTTGTTATTTCAGCCATTCAAACTTTATCTTTTGTGTTAATAGGAAACTACATTTTAGGCATACAAGGAATGAATATAGCTTATTGGTCGGTACTTTTTACCACCGCTTGTTTTGCCAATATGATGGGTTTAAATATTTCAGCAAGTTTTAATTCTGCCGTAACCATTTATATTTTAATACCATTTTTAGTTATTCCTCAGCTTTTGTTAAGCGGTGTAATTGTAAAGTTTGATAAATTGAATCCTGTAGTTACCAATCCAACTCACGTTCCTTTGGTAGGAGAGGTAATGGCATCTCGTTGGGCTTACGAAGCAATAGCGGTTCATCAATTTAAAGAAAATGAGTTTGAAGCTAAATTTTATGAGTTAGATAAAGACCTTAAACAAGCCGAATTTAAAAAGAACTTTTGGTTATCAAAATTGAAAGAAAAAATTAGCGGAGTAGAAAACAACCTTAATAATCCTGATAAAAAAGAATATGTAGAAGAAGCTTTGTTGTTGTTGAGGAATGAAATCACTAAAGAAAATGCTAATAATTCTTCAGTTCAATTTAAATTGGTAGATAAGCTTTTTCCAGACAAAATTGATGCGTCAATTATTAAAGAAACGAACAATTATATAAATGAATTGAATGGTTATTTTTTAGATATATTTAAAAAAGCCAACAAAAAGAAAGATGCCTTAGCTACTAAGCTAAATGCAGATTCTACTTCAAAAGCATTGTTTATAGAAATGAAAAATGGATATACCAACGATGCCTTATCTGATTTTGTTAAAAATAAAAACGAGCTGAATAGAATTTTAGAATTTGAAGGTAATTTATATCAAAAAATAGACCCTGTGTATTTAGAACCAGATGGAGTTAGAGCTCATTTTTATGCTCCTGTAAAAAAGATTTTCGGATTAAAAATGGATACTTTTTGGTACAACATCATTGTAATTTGGTTAATGTCTATAGCCTTAATAATTACTTTATATTATGATGTGCTTAAATTCTTTATTTCTTTTTCAGGAAAATTAATCGAAAAGATAACAAATAAGTCGGCAAGATAAAAACCAAACTTAGTATTCTTCGTAAGAGAGCGTAAGTTTTCATTATGCTTATTTTATGATTTCAATTTTAACATGATTCGGAAAATAGTTTTTTTCTTTCCAGTTCAACTCTTTTTAGTAAATCTAAAGAGAAACCATTTGTTATTGCTGTTTTGGATAATACTTTTTAGTATTGTTAGTGAATCTTTTGCCAACAAATATGGTATTCCCTATCTTTTTTTAGCTCCAGAATACTTAAATACCATTAGTTTTTGGTCGTATATGATTATGGGCTTTTCCATTGGTGGTTTTGTTATGACTTACAATATTACTGGCTATATTATCAATAGCGGACGGTTTCAGTTTATAGCTTCACTCAGAAGACCTTTTGTGGTGTATTGCATTAACAATTCACTAATTCCGCTTATTTTCATGCTTTATTATATCTATAAAGTAATATTCTATCACCTTGAAAATGAATCTAGTTCTGCAACAGAAATATCCATTTATGTTTTAGGGATTATTGTAGGTTATACGCTAAATGTTATTGTTTCATTAACTTATTTTCTTTCTACCAATAAAAATATTTTTAACTTATTAGGGATAAAGCCAGACCAAGAAAGCGGAAAACCAATAAGTACTCTATTTCTTAGAGATGAAAACTTGTATAATTTTCTTAGAAAAAGAGAAAAATGGCATGTAGAGTCTTATTTAAACACACCGTTTCGCTCTAAACCAGCAAAGGATATTTCTCATTATGATACAGAAATGTTGCGTTCTATAACCAAACATAATCATCTTAACGCTTCTTTTTTTGAGATACTGGTGTTTATCTCTTACATTGTGTTGGGGCTTTTTCACGAGAATGCTTTTTTCATTATTCCGGCAAGTGCTAGTGTAATATTGTTTTTCACCATGATATTAATAATATTAAGTGCATTACATACATGGCTGAAAGGATGGACTACTTTTGTATTTATAATATTATTGGTAGTTATTAATCTGTTATCTAAAAACCATGTGTTTTCTTATGCTAATATGGCTTACGGTTTAAATTATAATACAGTAAAAGCAGATTATTCCTTAAAAGAGCTGAACAAATTAAGACTTAACGAAGAACATATCGAAAACGACAAAAAAAATAGTATTGAGATTTTAAATGCATGGAAGAACAATGTTATTGAAAATAAGCCAAAGTTAATCTTTTTAAATACTAGTGGAGGAGGTTCTAGAGCGATGATGTGGACTTATTTTACGCTACATCATTTAGACAGTGTTTTTAATGATAATTTCTTTAAAAATGTTCATCTTATTTCTGGTTCATCTGGGGGAATGATAGGTGCAGCCTATTATCGTGAGTTGTATTTACAAGAAAAACAAGCTAAAACTAACCTTAAAAATAGCTATGAACATGTTGATAATATGGGAAGAGACTTATTAAATCCTATAGCTTTTAGTATTGCTACCAACGATTTTTTTATACGAATGAAAACCTACAATGATGGAAAATATACTTATTTAAAAGATAGAGGTTATGCTTTTGAACGTCAGTTATTAATCAACACCAACAATGTTTTAGATAAAAGAATGAGAGATTATGTAGCTCCAGAACAAGCCGCAGATATTCCGATGATGATATTTGCTCCAACCATTACTAATGATGGAAGAAGACTGCTGATTGCTAGTCAGCCAATATCGTATTTAAGTTATAATTTACCTAATAACAATACGTTAAATAATCCTATTGTTGAAAATGTAGAATTTACCAGATTGTTTAAGCAACAAGACGCCATGAATTTAAAATTTACCAGTGCTATTCGTATGAGTGCTACTTTTCCGTATATAATGCCAAGTGTTACCCTTCCTACAAACCCACAAATAGAAGTGATGGATGCAGGAGTGAGAGATAATTATGGAGCGTTAACAACCTTTAAATATATGCATATCTTTAAGGAGTGGATAAATGAAAATACTTCAGGAGTTATTATTATTCAAATAAGAGATAAAGAAAAGAACAAAAAAGTATCCGACAATCCTTTAAGAAGTATTGCAGAGACTTTTTCAACACCAATAGGAAGTTTTTACAGCAATTTGTTTGCAATACAAGATTATAATTTAGATGATATGGTGCAATATTTAGGTAATGATGTAGAACAACAAATTCATATTATCGATTTTGAACTAGAAAATGAAGAGAGTAGGGTTTCATTAAGTTGGCATTTAACACCAAGAGAGAAAAATGCAATTCTTAACGCTATGAATACCAAAAACAATCAGCAATCGCTTGAGCGGTTAAAAGAATTGTTGGAGTAGTTTTAGCTTATAAAAACAACTTTATTTAAACCTCGCTAAAGTAGAAATACCACCTTTTACTTTATCATTCAATTTTACAGTTAACTCAACATCTAAAGGCAAAAGTAAATCTACTCTAGAACCGAATTTTATAAAACCACACTCATCCGTTTGTTTTACATCAGTATTTTCTTTTCCAAAGAAAACAATACGTTTGGCTAATGCTCCGGCAATTTGTCTGAATAATACAGCTCTTCCTTGTTTGTCTTCAACAACTATGGTCGTTCTTTCATTTTCTGTAGATGCTTTTGGATGCCAAGCAACTAAATATTTTCCAGGGTGATATTTAAAATATTTTAAAATTCCTGAAATAGGGTAGCGGTTTAAGTGTACATTAATAGGCGACATAAACACAGAAACTTGTAATCGTTTCTCATTAAAATATTCCGTTTCCATTACTTCTTCAATTACCACTACTTTTCCATCAGCTGGAGAGATTATTTCTCCATCTCTTGCTATAAAATTCCTACTCGGACTTCTAAAAAATTGAAGGATAACAATAATTAAAAATGCGGAAATAGCATAACCTAACCATTTTATAATGGCAATATCATTTGCAAAAAAATAAATAAGACCATTTAAAATAATTGAAAATAAAAGTACGATGATTAATGAGGGATATCCCTGTTTGTGAAATTTCATGTTAATAGATAATTGAGTTAGGGTTATAATTTAATTTTTTTACCACCTCCAAATTGTTTGGCAGCTTTAGAAAGTTTTTTGTTTTTACTTTTTTCGTTTTTAGAAGTTGATTTAATAGTAAAGCCAGCATTTGTTGCATTATTTTCCATTTCTTCTTGTTTTTCTTTAACCTCAGCTGCTGCTTTTTCTTTAGCCAATCGTTCTTCTTCCGCTTTCTTAGCAGCCTCTGCTTCTGCAATAGCATTTTCCTCTTCCATTTTTTTGCGGTATTCTTCCATTTCTTTTTTCTTAGCTTCTTCATCTAAGCGTTTTTGTTTCGCTTCTGCTTCGGCTTTTTCCTTGGCTAGTTTTTCTTCTTGCTCACGTTTTTCAGCAGCTTCTTTTTCAGCTTTAGCGATAGCTTCTTGTTCAGCTTTCAATTTCGCTTCTGCTTCGGCTTTTTCTTTGGCTAGTTTTTCTTCTTGTTCACGTTTTTCGGCAGCTTCTTTTTCAGCTTTGGCAATAGCTTCTTGCTCGGCTTTCAATTTCGCTTCTGCTTCGGCTTTTTCTTTGGCTAGTTTTTCTTCTTGCTCACGTTTTTCGGCAGCTTCTTTTTCAGCTTTGGCAATAGCTTCTTGCTCGGCTT
>CALCHN010000034.1 GCA_937901255.1 uncultured Flavobacteriales bacterium
TGCAAAAGGATATGGAATTACTCAAATAGAAACTTTAGTGTTTGATAGATGGGGAGAACTTATTTTTGAAGCGTATGAATTAGACTCTAAGTGGGACGGAACATATAAGGGAACTTTAGCCAAAACAGAAGTTTATTCTTATAAAGTTAAAGTGAGAGATGTGTTTGGTAAATGGCATGAATATATTGGAAAAGTATCATTAATTAGATAATGAGTTGATTTCAATTTAATTATAAAATTAAAATTATATCATCTTAAACATCTTTTAAAAATCTTAATGATGAAAATATTGATTTTATGAAAATTCAATACTTCAGAAAGCTTAACTTTAACATATTTGTATTTTAGCAATCAACAAAGTAAAGAACCTCTTATCGTTCTATCATACAGGGAAAATATTTATATTTTATTTCAATATATTTGTATCTAATTTAAAACAAAATTTATGCATCCTGTACTTAGAAATGTTTTAGCGGTAATAGCCGGATTAATCATTGGTTCTATTGTAAATATGCTGCTTATTAATATCAGTGGATATGTAATTACACCACCTCAAAACGCTGATGTAACCTCTATGGAAGGTCTAAAAACTACCATGCATTTATTTGGTCCGGAGCATTTTTTGTTTCCTTTTTTAGCACATGCCTTAGGTACTTTAGTAGGAGCATTTGTTGCCGCTAAAATTGCAACCACCAATAAAATTAAATTTGCTTTAGCCATTGGAGCTTTCTTCTTTTTGGGAGGAGCAATAAATGCTTACATGTTGCCTGCACCAATTTGGTTTTTAATTTTAGATTTAGCAGGAGCTTATTTTCCTATGGCTTATTTGGGTAAAAAATTAGCTAAATAAATGAATCTCGCTGAGTTTATTCATTCCACAGTAAAAAACGGTAAACAAATTACCTTGCTAAAAAACGATTTTTTAAAACTTGGCGGAACTACAGATACTAACATTTATTTTGTAGAAAATGGAAGTCTCTGCGTTTTTGTTATGGACGAAGATGAAGAGCAAATTATTCGCTTTGGGTATAACAATGATTTAATTGTTTCCTTAGATTCTTTTCTAACAGAACAAGCTTCCGATTTTTATATACAAGCAATAAAAAAGTCGAAGATTAGGGTAATTCCCAAACAGCAGTTTATAGATTTTGTTAATGAGAGTAGCGAGAACCAACAAATATGGATTTCCATGCTCGAAGATTTAGTACTTCAGCAAATAGAAAGAGAAAAAGACATTCTTACCACTTCGCCCAAAGAGAGATATAACAGGGTGATGAAGAGAAGTCCGCAGTTGTTTCAAGAAATTCCCAATAAATACATTGCCAATTATTTAAGAATGACTCCCGAAACCTTATCCAGATTGAAAAAATCTTGATTTCAATCAATTTTTATGAAGCGAAAAGTGAACAATTTTGTCTAAAAAACAGAAGACAATGAAATCAGCAACATTACTACAGGAATTAGCAGCTAAAATTGAGCAACACATCAATTATGTTAAATCCATACAAAACCTATCTCAGGAAGTGCTTACTCACAGAAAATCACTCGAAAGCTGGAATGTTTTAGAATGTTTAGAGCATTTAAATCGATATGGCGATTATTATATTCCAGAGATAGAAAAAGCCATGGCAACTTCCAATACAACAAGTGAAGCGACTTTTAAAAGCGGTTGGTTGGGCAATTATTTTGCAAACAGCATGCTTCCTAAAGAAAAGCTAAACAAAATGAAAACCTTTAAGGATAAAAATCCTTTGCATAGCAATTTAGATAATTCGGTAATAAGCGTTTTCTTGGAACAACAAACACAATTATTGGCATTACTGGATAAAGCAACTACAGTAAGTTTAAACAAAGTAAAAGTGAAGGTGAGTATTGCCCAATGGCTAACAATTAAACTAGGAGATACTTTTCGTTTTGTTATTTTCCACAACGAGCGACATATAAAGCAGATGGAGAGAATACTCGCATAAAACCAAAGCCCCCTAATCCCCTACTTCGGCTAAGCTCAGCATAAACTCCGAGGGACTTTTCCAATGCCGAAGCCCATTAATAACCGTCATTCCCGAAATTTAGGAGTGCAAAGGAAAAAATATCGGAAATCTGTTAATAATGCCACGAATACACGAATAAAAGTCTGTGAACCCAATCTGTGCAAATTAGTGTAATCTGTGGCATAAAAAAACTTTACCACTGATTTCCCCCGCTACTTCAAGCGTCCACGCTTGGAGTTTAAATATAGATTAACTTGCATTGAGCTACACTCAATGCTGTATAAATTACGCTCCGTTGGAGCTTAGATAAAGCCACGAATACACGAATAAAAATCTGTGCAACCAATCTGTGCAAATTAGTGTAATCTGTGGCATAAAAAAAACTTTACCACTGATTTCCCCCGCTACTTCAAGCGTCCACGCTTGGAGTTTAAATATAGATTAACTTGCATTGAGCTACACTCAATGCTGTATAAATTACGCTCCGTTGGAGCTTAGATAAAGCCACGAATACACGAATAAAAATCTGTACAACCAATCTGTGCAAATCAGTGTAATCTGTGGCATAAAAACTAAGCACATTATTTTTTGCCACTGATTTCACCAATTAACGCTGATTTATTCGCTGAAAGTTTTTTGTTTAATAGGCTAATTTTTATAAATTTGGAGGAAATAAGTCTGATGAAATTGATTGTAACAATATTGTTTTTTAGTATTTTGACTTTAAGTGTATTTAGTCAAGGGAATTATGTTATAGAAAATGATGCTTTTAAATACATCAAAAAGAATAGAAAAGCTAAAAAGTACAAAATAAAGACTATCAGCTATTATCCTAACTATGTAGATTCATTAAATAAAGGAAAATGTGAAAAAAGGGAAATATATAATTTAAAAGGCAATATTATAAGTGAGATAAATTTTCCTGATTCAAAAAACCCATCAGAAAATAAAATTTTTATTTATGATAGTTTAGATAACCTGATAGAAATCCATCGTTATCTTACAAAAGATAATAATTATTCTGAAATAATTTATTTAGGGTATTATCCTACAAATCAATTAAAGTCAATGTCATGGCTATATACTAAAAGTAACTCTAACAATGATACTCTTCTATATTATTACACTGAAGATGGGTTTTACGATTATAAAGTTTGGAGTAATAGTAAGTCTAAAAGAATGTATATACGCTATAATAAATGTAATGAGATTGAATATATTGAAACACTCCCAACGAAGCCTGAAAGCATTAAATTAGACTCAAATAAATGTATAATATTTGGAGAAATTGAATTAGGAGATGATTTAATTGGTAAAGAAAAAAGCTTCTTTAAAAGAACGTACAATTCAAAATGTAAAAATTTAACAGATTACACCCAATACTTTTTTGGAAACGAATGGCTCATTAGTTCTCACACTAATACATTTAATGAAAAATCTGAATTAATAAAAGTTGTCAATTCACGCTGTGAAGCTAAATCCAAAGAAAAATGTTTGAAAAAGTTTGAAATCTACTCCATTTATAAAATTGAATATAACTCAAAGGGGTTAGAAATATTATCAAAAGAATATGATAAAAAGGAAAAGTTAAAATCAATTTATTATACTGATTATGTTTTTTATGATTAGTATGGAGTAACCACAACTGTCCTTTGTCTGAAGCAAAGCCTAGTGCGAAAGCGACTAAGGACTTTAATAACAAAATAAATTAATACATCCGAAACCAACAAAGCCCACATTTCTGCGGGCTTTACTGTTTATATCTTTAAGCCATTAGGCTTCTAAAATAATTTGGAACATCAGCGGAGCTACAATAGAAGCATCCGATTCTATGACAAATTTTGGTGTGTCAATTTCTAGTTTTCCCCAAGTAATTTTTTCGTTAGGTACAGCTCCTGAGTAAGAACCATAACTGGTGGTAGAATCACTAATCTGACAGAAATAACTCCAACAAGGAATTCCGTCTAATTGTAAATCTTGGTGCAACATAGGCACTACACAAATAGGAAAATCTCCGGCAATACCACCACCAATTTGGTAAAAACCAATTCCTTTGTCGGTAGCATTTTCTTGGTACCATTTGGCTAAGTAAATCATGTATTCAATACCGGATTTTACAATGCTTGGTTCAAACATACCTTCTAAGCAGTGAGCAGCAAACATGTTTCCTGAGGTAGAATCTTCCCAACCCGGAACAATAATCGGTAAGTTCTTTTCAGCAGCAGCTATTAACCAAGAGTTTTTAGGATCAATATCATGGTATTGCTCTAAAGAACCATTTCTAATTAATTGGTAAATGTATTCGTGTGGAAAGTATCTTTTGCCTTCATTTTTCGCTTTTGTCCAAACTTCAATCAATTGTTTTTCAATTCTACGCATGGCTTCCTCTTCGGGAATACACGTATCGGTAACTCTGTTGAAATGTTGATCTAGTAAATCTTGTTCATCTTGTGGAGATAAATCTCTGTAATGAGGCACTCTTTTGTAAAAAGTATGAGCTACTAAATTAAAAATGTCTTCCTCTAAGTTAGCTCCCGTACAAGTAATAATTTGTACTTTGTCTTGTCTAATCATTTCAGCCAAAGAAATACCCAGTTCGGCAGTACTCATAGCTCCGGCAAGGGTAATCATCATTTTGTGTCCGCTTTCTAAGTGCTTAATGTAAGCTTTAGAGGCATCTACTAAGGTAGCAGCATTAAAATGTTTGTAATGTTTTTCTGCAAATTCTGTAATAGTCATGTTTGTTAGTTTATAAGTTTATAGTTGATGAGGTTATTAGTTGGTTTTCGGTTCACGGTATTTCGGTTGACAGTTCAAACTTTAAACGAGCTTAAGAGTTCAACGTTGAGAAATCTCTAATCTCTAATTTCTAATTATTAATCATTATACCCTAAAATATCCAACATTACTTCAGCATTTTGTTCATCTTTAAAAAGATAATCTTCGTACTGACCGTTCTCATTTCGTTTAATTACAATGTGTTTTGGCGAAGGAATAAGACAATGCTTAATTCCACCGTAACCACTAATAGAATCCTGATAAGCTCCTGTATGGAAAAACCCAATGTAAAGCGGTTCTTTATCTTTATCATCAATTTTAGGTAAATAAATCTCTTGGTTTAAATCTTCCGAATTGTAGTAATCAGAGTGGTCGCAACTAATGCCGCCTATATTTACTTTGGTATATTCTTTATTCCATTTATTAATAGGAAGTAAAATAAATTTTTCGTGCATACTCCAACTATCCGGAATGGTAGTCATTAAACTATTGTTGATGATGTACCAAAGCTCCGCATCATTTTGTTGTTTGTAATCCAGCACTTCAAAAACCAAAGCACCACTTTCTCCAACAGTATATTTTCCAAATTCGGTATAAATATCTGGGTCGTCAATACCTTCAGAGCTACAAACATCTTTAATATTAGCTACAATTTGGTTAATGATAAATTTATAATCGTACTCAAAACCTAAGTTGTTTCTAATGGGCAAACCGCCACCAATATTGATAGCATTAAGTGTGTCGCAATTCTTTTTTAGGTTAGCGTAAAGTTTCATTGCATTAATAAAAGTACTCCAATAATACATGGTGTCTTTTATGCCGGTATCCACAAAAAAGTGCAACATTTCTAGCGTTACATTTTTTCTAGGTTTAATGTCATTGTTGTAGTAATCTATAATTTCCGAAGCTCTAATTCCCATACGAGAAGTATAGTAGGTAGATTGAGATTCCTCATCAATAGCCATTCTAATACCAATACGAATAGGCGTTTTAATAATTTTTTGAAGCTTTTCTAATTCTTTTTTACTATCTAAAATAATAAAACTGTTAGTAAAACCTTCTTTTTGCAGTAAAGCTATTTTCTGAATGTAACTATCTGTTTTGTAGCCGTTATGAATAATCTTTTTGTCTTTATTGATTAATCCTTTTTTGTAAAGATTAAGGATAATATCGATATCATAACTCGAAGAAGTTTCTAAATTAATTCCGTGCCTTAGTGTTTCTTCTATTACAAAGTTAAAATGACTACTTTTTGTACAATAACAATAGTTATAAGTTCCCTTATAATTATTCTGTTTAATAGCCTTGCTAAAAAGGTTTTTTGCTTTTTTAATTTGATCTCCAATCTTTGGTAAAAAAGAAATCTTAAAAGGAGTTTGATACTTATCAATTAAATATTTAATTGATGTATCATTAAAAAATAAATTACCATCCTCAATATTAAATCCCTCTTGTGGAAAATAGTAAGATTGGTCAATTAAATCAAAATAAGTAATCTTCATTTTTTATAACTTTTTGTTGCGAAATTAACGGTTAAAAAAGTTTATGAAGTTATTTTTTTATAAAAATTACCGAATAAATGTAAAATAAGTTTTGCTGTACCTAATTTTACGGTGTAATTCTATTGATTGGAGATTAGAAATCCCGAAAAATGTTTTTCATTGAAAAACTAATTTTTCGAGGATGCTCGTAAAAATAAAGAATTGAAAATTCTTGTTTTTACGGCATTAGAGATTAGAAATTGGAGATTGGGGATTGTGGATTGAAGACTTTTAAAAATAATATAGCGTCTTTGCGAGATAATAATTAACAAAAAAGCTCCGAAGGAGCGTAATTTAATCAGAATAGAGTGTAGCTCTATTCAAAAATAATAATGCGATGAGCTAACACTCACCGCTATTAAATATCGCTCCGTTGGAGCTTAATAAACTAAGTAAATTTAACGATATGAAAAAGATAATCAACACACCAAATGCACCGGCACCAATAGGTCCTTATAATCAGGCAGTTTTATTAAATAACATGCTTTATACGTCTGGACAAATTGCTATAAATCCGGAAACCAATGAATTAGTTTTAAGTAATATTAAAGAAGAAACTAAAATGGTGATGGAAAATTTAAAAGCAGTGTTGGCTGCTGCCGAAATGGGTTTTGAAAATGTGATAAAAACAAGCATATTCATTTCAAATATGGATAATTTTGCACAAATTAATGAAGTATATGGGAGTTACTTTACTTCAGATTTTCCGGCAAGAGAAACCGTAGAGGTAGCTTGTTTGCCTAAAAATGTGAATGTAGAAATTTCTGTTATCGCTGCTAAATAAAAGCTATTAATGATAGAAAACGAAGAGGTAATTGAAGTAATTGGAGCAAGGGTACATAACCTTAAAGATGTTTCTATAAAAATTCCCAGAAACCAATTAGTGGTAATGACGGGAGTGAGTGGGAGCGGAAAATCTTCTTTAGCTTTTGATACCATTTATGCGGAAGGTCAGCGTAGGTACTTAGAAACTTTCTCAGCTTATGCTCGTCAGTTTTTAGGCACAATGGAACGTCCGGATGTGGATAAAATTAACGGACTAAGTCCTGTTATTGCCATTGAGCAAAAAACCATCAGTAAAAACCCTCGTTCTACCGTAGGAACCATTACCGAAATTTATGATTTTTTCAGGTTGCTCTACGCTAGGGTAGCCAATGCTTATTCATACAATACGGGCGAATTAATGGTGAAATTTACCACCAACCAAATTGTAGATTTAATTGTAGAGCAATACCAAGGAAAGAAAATTTTGTTGTTAGCACCTATTATTAAAGGTAGAAAAGGACATTATAAAGAGTTGTTTGCTCAGTTTATGAAGCAAGGGTTTTTAAAAGTTCGTATTGATGGTGAGTTAATGGAAATGCATCCTAAAATGCAACTCGATAGGTATAAAATTCATGATATTGAATTAGTGGTAGATCAACTTAAAGTTAAAAAAGAAGATTACCAACGCATACTTGCTTCCGTAGAAACTACCCTAAAGTTGGGAGATGATAGTTTAATGGTTTATGAATTTCAAGTTACTGAAGACAAAAAGAATCCTCCTAAATTCAGGTTGTTGAGCAAGAAATTAATGTGCCCGACAACAGGAATTTCGTATAACGAACCCGAGCCCAACTTGTTTTCTTTTAACTCGCCTTATGGAGCATGTAAGAAATGTAGCGGTTTAGGTCAAATTTCTGAAATTGACATTAAAAAAGTAATACCTAACCCCAAACTGAGTATTAAAAAAGGCGGCATTGCACCTTTAGGAGATTACAAAAACAACTGGGCATTTAAACAAGTTGAGGGAATAGCTGCTCACTATGGATTTACCGTAAACACTCCTCTTAGTGAAATTGAAGATGAAGCGTTAGATTGTTTGCTTTATGGTTCTTCAGAACCTATTAACATGACTCATGAGGTGGATGGTCAGACTAAAAATTACCAATTAGATTTTGAAGGGGTAATTAATATTGTATTGCGACAGTTAGAAGAAAAATCTTCACCATCATTAACTAGATGGGCAAGTAGTTTTATGAATAAAATTAATTGTCCGGATTGCGGTGGTAGCAGATTGAAAAAAGAAGCTTTATATTTTAAAATTGATGATAAAAATATTGGAGAAATTGCCACTAAAGATTTAAGTGAGTTAGGCAAATGGACTGCCAAAATTGATAAAAACCGTAAGCAGTTTTTTGGCGAGAAGCACGAAATAGCAGAAGAAATTTTAAAAGAAATAAATAAACGTCTCCAATTTTTGTTGGATGTAGGGTTAGATTACTTAACCCTAAACAGACCTGCAGCAACTTTATCAGGAGGAGAAGCTCAACGAATTAGGTTAGCTACACAAATAGGTTCTCAATTGGTAAATGTGTTGTATATTTTAGATGAACCGAGTATAGGCTTACATCAAAGAGATAATCAGCGATTGATAAACTCCCTAAAAGAATTAAGAGATGTTGGCAATTCTATTATTGTTGTGGAACATGATAAAGACATTATGTTGGCTTCAGATTATATTATAGATATTGGACCAAAAGCGGGGAAACACGGAGGACATGTTGTTGCATCAGCTACACCAAAAGAATTTCTAAAACTTTCTACCAATACAGCAGCATTTTTAAATCATCAAATAAATATTGATATCCCCAAAAAACGAAGAAAAGGAAATGGCAATTTTATCGAACTTAGTGGAGCATCGGGTAATAATTTAAAAAATGTAAATCTTAAACTTCCGTTAGGAATGTTTGTTTGTGTTACAGGAGTTTCAGGTAGTGGAAAATCTACATTGATTAATGAAACCTTGTATCCAATTATCAATCAACATATTTATAATGCTGTAAAAAAACCGTTGCCTTATAAAACAATAAAAGGCTTGGAACATATTGATAAAATTATTGATATCAGTCAGACACCTATAGGAAGAACACCTCGTTCAAACCCTGCAACGTATTCAAATGTTTTTGGAGATATACGTTTATTATTTAGCAACTTGCCAGAAGCTAAAATAAGAGGTTACAAACCAGGCAGATTTTCTTTTAATGTAAAAGGAGGAAGATGTGAAAGTTGTCAAGGAGCAGGAGTAAAAACCATAGAGATGAACTTTTTACCCGATGTTTATGTAATGTGTGATGAGTGTAATGGTAAAAGATACAACAGAGAAACGTTAGAGGTAAGGTACAAAGGAAAGTCTATTAGTGATGTGTTGAATATGAGTATAGAACAAGCAGTAGTTTTCTTTGAAAATCATCCTAATATTTTACAGAAAATAAAAACACTTAATGATGTTGGTTTGGGTTATATAAATTTAGGACAACCATCAACAACACTTTCGGGTGGAGAAGCACAACGTGTAAAATTAGCTGCCGAATTAGCTAAACGACAAACAGGTAAAACCTTATATATTTTAGATGAACCTTCCACAGGTTTGCATTTTGAAGATATTAAAGTATTGTTGGACGTTTTAAATAAATTAGTTGAAATAGGCAATACAGTGTTGGTTGTAGAACATAATTTAGACATTATTAAAGTAGCAGATTATATTGTAGATGTTGGTCCGGAAGGCGGACAAGGAGGAGGAAAGATTGTTGCCGAAGGAACACCCGAACAATTGACGAAGAATAAAAAGAGTTATACGGCTAGCTTTTTAAAAGAAGAGTTAAAGTAAGTGATATAGAGCTCACAATAACTACTAATAGATAAAAAAACATAAATTTGCCGACTTATCAAATAAAAAACATTCATGGGAAATAAAGATTACAACGAAGAACACAATAAAATACATCACGATAAAGATTGGAACGAAATAAAAGCCAACGATTCTTGGGCAATTTTTAAAATGATGTCGGAATTAGTTAATGGTTTTGAAACATTGGCAAAAATAGGCCCTTGCGTTAGTATATTTGGTTCTGCACGAACAACTCCCGATAATAAATATTACCATTTAGCAGAGGAAATTGGTGCTAAATTAGCCGAGAATGGCTATGGAGTTATAACAGGTGGTGGTCCTGGAATTATGGAAGCAGGGAATAAAGGAGCTTTTAGCGTTCAAGGAAAATCGGTAGGATTAAACATAGACCTACCTTTTGAGCAGAAACATAACGATTATATAGATCTTGATAAATTAATGACTTTCGACTACTTTTTTGTGAGAAAAGTAATGTTTGTAAAATATTCTCAAGGGTTTGTGGTTCTTCCTGGTGGTTTTGGAACCTTAGATGAACTTTTTGAAGCAATTACCTTAATACAAACAAAAAAAATAGGAAGATTTCCTATAGTTTTAATAGGTAAAGATTATTGGCAAGGTTTGTTTGATTGGATTAAATCTACTTTATTAGAAAAAGAAAAAAATATTAGTCCAGAAGACTTAAACCTTATTAATATATGTGACACTGCTGATGAGGCGGTTAAATGTATCACTGATTTCTACAACGATTATTTACTTCGCCCCAACTTCTAACTTGATTTTGTATTTGCTTTAAGAATCAGATTTATTAACATTTACAAGTTGAAAAAACTACAATTTTCTTAAGATTTCATCAAAAGATTAAGCTATGTTTGTTTTGTCTTAAGTTTGCTTTTTGTTAATAACTTGAGAAAAAAATTAGGAATATCAATTTTTTGTTATATTTTTATTGCCTGAATCGCAATAAATTATATGTTATGATAAGAAAAATTACAATTTTTGCCGTTTTATTTTCATGTGTAATAGCACAGAAATCCTTTGCTCAGAGTGAATCTGGAGGGAATGGACTAAAATATATTCCTTCTATTGGAGCCAACTTCGGAACACTTTCTTACATGGGTAACTTGCAAGGATCAGAAGGCTCTTCTGTTTTTACTTATTGGAGACCAGTTTATGGCGTTTATTTAGAAAAGAAAATCGGAAGTTTTGTAGGCATTACTGCTAATGGTATGTTTGGAACTGTTTCTAAAAGCCAATTAGATGATAATGTGTTTCATAATTTTGAAACTAAAGTTACTAACTTCGATTTAAACTTGTTGTTAGATTTTGACAATGGTAAAATTGTAAATGAAAATTCTGTTTTTTCACCATTTATCTCTGTGGGTTTTGGATACTTAATGTTCGATCCTAAAGGAGATTTATTTGATAAGAATGGTAATTTTTACCACCATTGGAGTGATGGAACATTAAGGGATATTCCTGAAAACATGCCTGGTTCAGATACTTCTTCCATGCTTTTAACAAGAGATTATAAATATGAAACTACGTTAAAAGATTCTACTAACAATTATCCAAAAACAGCCTTTACCATTCCTATTAGATTTGGATTGAAATTTAAACTTTCTCCACATTTACATGCCAGAGCAACAGTTGCTTATATCTTAACTACAACAGAATACTTAGATAATTTAAGTGGAGGAGGAAGTGATAAAATGTTCCAAACTTCATTTGGTTTGCAATATAATTTTGCTGGAACTTCTTCTTCTAATGATAAGTATAAAGATTTCGATTTCTCTAAATTAGATAAAGAAGATAGTGATGGAGATGGAGTAGTGGATTTAAATGATAAATGCCCAGGTACAAAATCAGGCGTTACAGTTGATGCGACTGGTTGTGCTTTAGATAGTGATAAAGATGGGGTGCCAGATTATTTAGATAAAGAACCAAATACTCCAGCAGGAACATTAGTTAATAAAGATGGTGTTACACTTACGGATGCTATGATTGCTGAAGAACATGCTATGAAAGATTCTGTAATTACCGAATACAAAACATTTAAAGCAGAAGATTTGTCTGATGAGGAAATGAAAGAAATACAAGCATTGTACGAGCAAAATAAAGGAGGTCAAATAGGTCAGACTACTATGCCTGCTAAATTTGTTCCGTTAGATACAGATAAAGATAAGTATTTATCAGCAAAAGAAATTACAAATGCAATCGACCAATTTTTTGAAGGTGAGAATGACCTTACTGCAAAAGATTTGAATGAGTTGATTGATTTTTATTTCCAGCAATAATTTAAATTGATATAAAATGATTAAACAGTTATTTCTAATAGTAAATTTTGTAAGTATCTTTTTCTACCAACTATTTTTCACTTCAGATGTAACTGTTAAACAAAACATGCCTGCTTCTATACAGCCTAATGGTGAAGTGGAGGTGGAGCTGGTTATAACTAAAGCTGATATTACTGGTTTTGCAAAAATTCAACAAGAAATTCCAGAAGGATTTGTTGTAGAACCATTAGAAACTGCTGGAGCAACTTTTTCATTTAAAGAACAAAAGCTAAAGCTTATTTGGATGGCATTGCCTCAAAACAATGAGTTTTCTATCAAGTATAAACTTAAAAATGTTGCTCATTCCTCTGGAAAATATACCATTACCGGTAAATTTTCTTACATAGCCGATAATGAAAGAATGAATGTTGAAATTCCTACAGCAAACATTACTGTCTCTACCGAAGAGTTAGTTGCTGAAGAAACAGAATCATCATCTAATACAGGTACAGAAGATGAAGAAAGTCGTGTTCCTGCTACAAATAATTCAGAAACATCTTTATCAGCTTCAAGAAACATTGATAATGTTGGTGATAATAAATTTAAAGTAACACTTAACATCAATAAAGAAAACGTAGAAGGTTTTGCTAAATTATCAGAACTTATTCCAGCTGGTTTTACTGCATCTAACAACAATTCAGCAGGAGGTGTTTTTTCCGTTGAAAATAATGAAGTAAAAGTACTTTGGTTATCTGTTCCATCAGAAAACACATTTGAAGTAAGTTATTTTATAGAAAGTAATTCTGCTTCTGGAATGCAAGAAATTTCGGGTGTTTTATCTTACTTAAAAGGAGAAGAAACGCAAAAACATCAAATAGCAGCAACTAGCTTTTCTACTGCTGGTGAAAGCTTAGCTTCAAATGATACTGAAAATGAGGAGGAAGATGAAACAAGCCTTCAAAATAAAGTAGATAATAAAGTTGAGGAAGATACTGAAGATGAGGTAGTAGTTGATAATACAGAAGAAGAAACTAAAAGAACTACTCCTGTAACAAATACTCCTTCTCCAGAAAAAAATGTAACCTATAAAGTGCAAGTAGGAGCTTTTAGAGAAGGTATTACCATAGAAAAATATCAAAAGAAGTTTAAACTAAACGATCAAATTAACTTAGAAAATCACCAAGGTTGGACAAAGTTAATTACAGGTAGCTTTTCTGAATATAAATCAGCAAGAGATAAACGTAACAATTTGAGAAACAAAGTAAAAACTGCTTTTGTTACTGCTTATAACCAAGGAGAAAGAATTACAGTGCAAGAGGCTTTAATGATTACAAATCAAAAATGGGTTCAATAATTTTCCTGTTTTTAGCTAAATTGTATCTTTATTTCCCTATATTCGTATTACATTTCGTTAAGTAAAAGAATGAATAAGTATAGTTTAGTTTTTGTATGTTTATTATTAGCTAGCTCTTTGCATATTTTTGCTCAGGGCGATTCTATTACTATTACTTCACCAAAACTTCCAGAAACTACCAAACCTTTATCTTCTTCTATTCATCCATTTTCTCCTACAATAGGTTTAGGAGTTGGTAATTTTAAATTCTATGGAGATATTTTAGATGCCAATGTAGGAACACCTTTTATAAGCAATATCGCTTATGATTTACACATTAAGCAACGATTAAATCACTATTTGGCACTTAAATTTTATGTGTTGTTCGGAAAAGTAAGTGCAAACGAGCGTTCGTTAGATAGAAACTTAAATTTTGAATCAAGATTATCTGTTGGAGGATTTGCTTTAATGTATGATTTTGGCAACTTTTTACCTAAAAAACGTTCATTAAGTCCATTTTTATCTTTAGGAATTGAATCTGTTGAATTTCATTCTAAAACTGACTTATACGATGAGTATGGTAACAGATACAATTATTGGTCAGACGGTTCAATAAGAAACATATCACAAGATGCTCCAAATGCTAAAGAAGCAATCGTTATACAAAGAGATTATGTTTTTGAAACAGACATTAGAGAGTCTGATTTTGATGGATTAGAAAAATATCCCGAAAGAACTTTTGCCATACCTTTTGGAGGTGGAGTAATAATGCATGCTACAGAAAATATTGATTTCACTTTAGGATTTATTATGCATTTTACATTTTCCGATTTGGTTGATGGTGTAATTGAAGAAAGTGAAGGAGACAGAATTGGCAATCAGCCAGGTAATGGTTCGAAAGATAAGTTTTTGATGAGTTCTTTTTCCATTAGCTATAACTTCTTAAAACATAAAAAAGACTATGAAATTAAAGAATTTGAAGCTCCAATTGATTATTTAGCTTATGATATGGATGATGAAGATGGAGATGGTGTAATTGATTTTATAGATGAATGTGCTTGGACACCAGCAGGAGTTGAGGTTGATGAAAAAGGTTGTCCGCTAGATATGGATAAAGATTTTGTACCTAATTATAAAGATGATGAGTTAGAATCTAGACCAAAAGCTATTGTTACTCCTTTGGGTGTTGAAATGACTGATGAAATGATAAAAGATGCTTACGACAGGTATATGGATACTACAGGAGCATTCGCTACTATTGAAAATAGATCAATAACAGCAGGGAAAAAATCTAAAGTACAGCCTAAAAAATATAAAGTACAGTTAGGAAGATTTACTGAAGCAATAGACGCTGCTTTAGTAGATAAATTCTTAAGTATTTCGGATGTGGATATTCAAGAAAAAGATGGGGAGACAATAATTACTGTTGGAGATTATATGAGTTTAAATGAAGCTGTACAAAGAAAAGCAAGCTTAACAAGAGATGGTTTTGATGCAGCAATTGTAGTAGAACAAACGAAAGATGGCCAGCTTGTATCTGTTGGTGATGAAGCTAACAACATGGCAGTAGGAGATGAGTTTGCAAGTATGGATAATACTGATAAAGTAGTGTTTAGAGTTCAATTGGGAGCATTCTCCAAAAAACAACATAAAGAGCAATTCAATAAATTAGAAGGAGTTATAGAATTAAAAGCGGATGATGGCTTGTATAAATATATTGCACCAGGTTCTTACGCAACTATTGAAGAAGCTGCCAAACAAAAAATTAATTTGGCATTAGATAATGGTATTAAAGATGCTTTTGTGGTAGCTTATCAAGGTGGAAAAAGAATTACCTTAAAAGAAGCTGGAGTTCTTTCTGCTGCTCAAGAAAGCATTAAAACACAAACTAAAACCTTAGATAAAAATCAAATTGTTTTTAAAGTTCAAATAGGTTCTTACAAAAACCAATTGCCTGTAGAAGTGCTTACTAAGTTTATGACTATAAAAGGAGTGGAGCAAACAGAAATTGAAAATGAATTAACCAGATATACTACTGGCAGTTTTAAAACCTATGATGAAGCTCAAGCACATAAAACAAAAATTGTAGAAGAAAAAGGCATTAAAGGTGCTTTTGTAATTGCGTTACATGGAGATGAATTAATTCCAGTAAATCAAGCAAGAGAATTGTTAGGAGAATAATAAAAAATTATCCTTTATAATCGTCTAATTTTTTAACCACCTTAGCAGGGTTTCCTGCAAGTAGCTGATTTCCTTCTGGGAAAGAATCTCTAACAACTGCACCTGCAGCAACAACCGTATGTTCACCCAATTCTACTCCGGGAAGTACAACACAATTGGTTGTTAGTAAACAGTTTTTGCGAATAATTATAGGTTTTTCTGCTATATATTGATTATAGTCGTTTAAATCATGGTTCTGACTAATAAGAGAAACCCTAGGACCTAACCAAACATTTTCTTCCATAATAATTCCGTTTCTACCATCTAAATAACACCCAATAGCTGTTCCTGGTGCTTTACTTATATATTGTATTTTTTCAGGACACTTAACAATTGATGTTGGATGAACTGGCCAAGGCACATTTTTGTTATAGCCAAAAAGTTTTTGGTTGATACCCATTTTTAAAAAATAATAGGTGTAATAATAGTCGTCTTTAACCTTAGGAAATAAAATGTTCATTCCAAGCTTAATAAAGGGTTGAGCTATTTTTTTTAAACTTTTTTTCATCTAAAAATCATTCAACTTTTTGTTGTTGATATTCAACAGCCTTAACGTCTTTAATTTGGTTAAAGTATATTAACACACTATATTTTCTGGCATTAGGATGCTTGTAAATATCCTCAAAACTTTCATTATTTCTATTTCTAAACTCAACAATATCAACTCTTAGCATATTATCAACAACTTCAGAAAAATATAAAATCATATCCGAATTTGGTTGAGTAGAATATTGGTATAATGCTAAATCTGTTCTAACAGGATGTGAAGAAAAACCATCTTTATATTGCTCAATATTAGCAGTAAGCTGGGCATTTATAGTATCACTTGTTAGTTTTTCTGGTTCAGTTAAAAATGGGGCTAACCCTAGTGGTGTTATGGTTGGAGAAACAGCAAACAAGAACAAATCTTTTTTATAATCGAAATACTTATCGTAGTATTTACGCTCTTTTTTGGTGTTGGTAAACTGAATTTTAATTCTATTTCTGATGTAATAATTTCTTGCTAAATAGGTAATCGCACTTAAGTAAAACGTATCTATTTCTTGTATTTGATTATTGGTATCACTAATTAAACTATCATTAATTGGTTGCGAAACAATACTATCGTTTGTTGACGGATTATTACTTCTAATTCTAACAAAATCGAACATACCAGTTAAATAAAGATTGGGATATTTAGTAATGTATTTTCCTCCATCAGTATTTAAACATTTCCACCTACCAGATTTTTTTCCATGCTTGTATCGTCCATAACATTTTAAATAGCGATAAGCCCAATATTTATGTTTCACTCCTTCATCATATATGCCTTTAATGGCAACTTCACCAGCCTTATCGAAATAGGTAAACTCTCCATGAAGTTTATTGTTAGCATAAATCGCTTTTACCATTAATCCTCCTGAAGGATAATACGCTTTGTATAAACCGTTTTGGAAATTGTAACTATAGTTTTTTTCAATAGCTATTTGACTAGTGTCATCAGCAAAAACAGCTATCACTTTAGAGAAAATGCCTTTTGTTAAGGTATCTGTGTAAATTACATCGTAAGTAATAAAATTGGTATCAATTTGAATGGTTTCTGTTACCACTTGCTGAGCTTTTATAGAAAAGCACATTAGAGTAAAAGCAAGGATGAAAAATGTTTTTTTTAGCATGGTAATTATTGAGTTATGCATTTGCATTTTCTACTCGTTCATATTTTTCAATCATTTCAAAAACTTTATTTACCATATTTTTAGACCCCATTAAAGCAGGAACTCGTTGGTGCAAAGAAGTTGGTTTAATATCCATAATTCTTTCTTTACCTGTAGAAGCAATTCCGCCAGCTTGTTCAACAATAAAAGCCATAGGGTTACATTCGTAAATTAAACGCAGTTTACCATTTGGAGAACCCGCTGTTGCAGGGTAACAAAAAACACCACCTTTTATTAAGTTTCGGTGAATATCAGCAACCATAGAAGCAATATACCTGCAAGAATATGGTCTGCCTGTTGAAGCATCTTCTTCTTTTACCCAATCGCAATATTTTTGAAGTCCTTTAGAGAACGTATTGTAATTTCCTTCATTAAAAGAATATAACCTTCCGTCATCAGGAGATTTTATATTAGGATGTGAAAGACAAAATTCTCCTATAGATGGATCTAATGTAAATCCGTTAACGCCTTTTCCTGTGGTATAAACCAACATGGTAGAAGAACCGTAAATAACATACCCTGCAGCTACTTGTTTATTGCCTTCTTGTAAAAAATCTTCTAATTGAGCTGGACCATCTTTACTAACTCTTCTGTAAATAGAAAAAATAGTTCCTATAGAAACATTTACATCAATATTAGAAGAACCATCCAACGGATCAAAAGCAACAACATACTTCCCTTTTTGAGAAATTTCATTATCAAAAGCCATGAAATCATCATTTTCTTCAGAAGCTATTCCACAAACTTCACCTCCATATCTAAACGCATTGATGAATTGATTGTCGGCATAAACATCCAATTTTTGTTGGTCTTCCCCTTGAATGTTTTCACTACCAGCTTTTCCTAAAATATTTCCTAAACCAGCCCTTCTAACTTCTTTATTAATAATTTTAGAGGCTACACCTATATCGTTTAATAATCGAGTTAACTCTCCTGAAGCATAAGGAAAATCAGCTTGTCTTTCTAAAATAAATTCGTTGAGGGTTGTAAAATTAGTCATCATACTGTTTTTTCTAAATTGGACTTTTAAAAACTTCATTACAAAGAAATGAAATTATCGTGAATTAACTCAGTTTTACTACTTTTGTTTTATGGAAATCACAATAAGAAAAGCTACAAAAAACGACCTACCCGAAGTACTAAACCTAATAAAAGAATTAGCACTTTTTGAAAAACAGCCGCAAGAAGTTACCATTACGCTTAAACAATTAGAAGAAGATGGTTTTGGCAATCATCCTTTATATTGGATAATTTTAGCAGAAAATACCCATGAAATTGTTGGAATGTCTTTTTATTATATTCGCTATTCTACATGGAAAGGTAGGTGTTTGTATTTGGAAGATTTGGTAGTTAAAGAAGCTTATAAGCAAAAAGGAATAGGTTTTTTACTCTTTAAAGCTACTTTAGATGCTGCTAAAGAAATGAACGCTAAACTAATGACTTGGCAAGTGTTAGATTGGAATGAGCCTGCTATTGAATTCTATAAAAAATTTAATGCAGAATTGGATGAGGAATGGTTAAACGGAAAAATAAGATTGTAAAATTAAAATAATTAAATGTTGAAAGTATTTAAGTTTGGTGGTGCTTCTGTAAAAGATGCTCAAGCAGTAAAAAATGTAGGAAAAGTTATTCAGTTGTATAACGAACCGCTTGTGGTGGTTATATCTGCAATGGGTAAGACTACCAATGCATTAGAAGAATTGGTAAACGCTTATTATTTTAAAGAAAATGATGTAAATGTATTGTTGGAAAAAGTAAAACAATTTCATTTTGGTATAATGAATGAACTTTTTGAGAATAAAAACCATCAAATATTTACAGATATACATAATACTTTTGTAGAAATAGAGTGGGAGATAGAGGAAGAACCACAAAGAACTTATGATTACGTGTATGACCAAATTGTTTCTGTTGGTGAATTACTTTCTACAAAAATAGTTAGTGCTTACCTTAATGAGGCAAATATTAACAATCATTGGATAGATGCCAGAGCTTTAATACAAACAGATAATACTTACCGAAAAGCTAATATAGATTGGAAACTTACTACCGAGTTGGTTCAATCTACCATGCCAAAAGTAATTACATCAGATAATAAATATGTGATAACCCAAGGATTTATTGGAGCTAGCTCAGAAAATTTCACCACTACTTTGGGAAGAGAAGGATCAGATTTTTCAGCAGCAATTTTAGCTCATTGCTTAGGAGTAGAAAGTGTAACGATTTGGAAAGATGTTCCCGGAATGTTAAATGCCGACCCAAAATGGTTCGATGATACTCAACAGTTAGAACACATATCTTATCATGAAGCGGTAGAATTAGCTTATTATGGAGCAACGGTAATTCATCCAAAAACCATTAAGCCACTTCAAAATAAAAAAATCCCTTTGTATGTAAAATCTTTTTTAGAACCTGCACTTAAAGGAACATTAATAGACGAGCATACAGCAGGTGATAAATTAACCCCTTCATTTATATTTAAAATAGAACAAGTATTGATTTCAATAGCTGCAAAAGATTATTCTTTTATTGTTGAGGATAATTTGAGTCAGATTTTTGCCCAACTTTCGGCACATAACATTACCGTAAATTTGATGCAAAATGCAGCGATAAGTTTTTCTATTTGCATTGATTTTAATCCGTTTACCACCATGAAATTTATAGAGGAATTACAAAAAGATTATCATGTGTTGTACAATAAAAACTTAGAGTTGGTTACTGTTCGCCATTATGATGAAGCTACTATAAAAAGAGTTACAGCAAACAAAGATATTTTGGTGGAACAAAAAAGTAGAAATACAGCTCGTTTTGTAATGAAATAATACCCATTATATTAGTTGGGCAACTTAATTTTTAATGCTCCCAACAATATTAACATCCACCCTACAATAATTAACGCCCCACCAATTGGAGTAATTAGAGCTACATATTTTAAAGTTTCAATACCCAACATATTTTTTAGTGTAAGCAAATAAATAGATCCTGAAAACAACATTACTCCCCAAAATATAAATTGTGCAGCTCTATTAAAATAAACATGATTAATTTTTAAGCTAATAATAAATAAAAGTACTAGAACCAATGCGTGATACATTTGATAACGCACGCCAGTTTCAAATGAAATAAGCTGTTCGGGTGTTAATACTTCTTTTAAAGCGTGAGCTCCAAACGCTCCAAAAATTACGGCTAATCCACCTAAGATAGAGCCTTTTATTAGCATAGATTTTTTCATTGTTTGTGTTAATGTTTATTGTTAGTAAAATTCCCCATTTTTATGGAGATAAATTTTAAAATTTTAGCGAATTTCGAGCTAAATTGTTATAAATAATTATCATGCGAAAAATTCTTGTCATAGGAGCCGGCAGATCAACGTCTTCTTTAATTCAATACTTATTGTTTAATGCTGAAAACGAAAATTGGTTTGTAACCATTGCCGATCAATCTAAAGAATTAGCAATAAAATCTGCCAACAACCATGACAAGTCCAAAGCCATTGCTTTTGATGTAAATAATGATGAAGAAAGAAATCGTTTAATTGACGAACATGATATTATAATTTCAATGCTTCCGGCACACATGCATATTGCTGTTGCTAAAGATTGCATCAGATTAAAAAAACACATGGTTACGGCTTCGTATGTTTCTAAAGAAATGAAAGCCTTAAAACAAGAAGCTATAGATGCAGGTGTAATTATTATGAATGAAATTGGTGTTGACCCTGGAATAGACCACCTTTCGGCTATGCGTTTAATAGACGAAATTAGAGAAAATGGAGGTGAGCTAGAAGCTTTTGAAACCTTTACAGGTGGTTTGGTAGCTCCAGAAAGTGATGATAATCCTTGGAATTATAAATTTACTTGGAACCCGAGAAATGTAGTATTGGCAGGACAAGGAACAGTAAAATTTATTCAAAACCATAAATATAAATACATTCCTTATCATAAATTATTTAGAAGAACTGAAATTATTGACATTGATGGACATGGAAAGTTTGAAGGTTATGCCAATAGAGATTCACTTCAATACAGAGAGATTTATGGATTAAAAGATATTCCTACCATGTATAGAGGAACACTCAGAAAACCTGGTTTTTGCAGGGCTTGGGATGTTTTTGTACAATTAGGAGCAACTGACGATTCTTATATTATGGAAGGTTCTGAAAATATGACCAACAGAGAATTTATCAATTCATTTTTAGCGTATAACGAAACAGATTCTGTTGAACTGAAATTTAAACACTACTTAAATATCCGTCAGGATGATGTAGATTTGTTTGATAAATTTGTTTGGCTAGGTATTTTTGAAAATACTAAAATAGAACTGAAAGATGCTACTCCAGCACAAATCCTTCAGCATATTTTAGAGCAAAAACTATCACTTTCTGCAAACGATAAAGATATGATAGTAATGTGGCACAGGTTCTTATTTAAACAAGATGGAGATTTTAAAGAAATTCATTCATCTATGGTGGTAAAAGGCGATGATCAAACCTATACTGCTATGGCAAAAACAGTAGGTTTGCCTGTTGCAATTGCTACTAAAATGATTTTAAATGAAGTGATAAAAACCCCAGGAGTTCATGTGCCTATATCGAAAGAGATTTACGAACCCATTTTAAATGAATTAGAAAATTATGGAGTTCATTTTCAAGAAAAAGAAGTAACACCTCGATTTTATTAATGCCATCAAATCCCCCGAAAGGAGACCTTTAAATTTAAATAAATTCAAACTAAAAAAAATGAATATTTTACTTGTATCAGCAACTTATTTAGAGATAGAGCCCTTACTAACCCATTTTAAATTTATAAATCAATCTAACCAAAAGTTAAGACATTATGAATTTAAAAACCATCATATAGATGTATTAATTCCAGGGGTAGGAATGACTTTTACAGCTTATTGGTTGGGAAAAACACTTACTTCTATTAGGTACGATGTAGCTATAAATGTGGGATTGGCAGGAACTTTTGATGATGCTGTAGAAATAGGGGAGGTGGTAAGTGTTATTTCCGATAGAATTTCTGAACTAGGTGCTGAAGATGGTGAAAAATTTCTTTCGCTTATTGATATGGATTTGTTGGAAGATGAAGATTTTGAACTTCAAAATGGAGAAATGATAAACACTATTCCAATAGAAAACAAATGTGCAGAAACCTTGAAAAAAGTTAAAGGAATTACTGTAAATACCACTCATGGAGATGAAAATTCTATAGAAAAAGTAAAAAACTTATTTCAACCTCAAGTAGAATCTATGGAAGGTGCAGCCTTTTTATATGCGTGTTTGTTAGAAGGAATTTCTTGTCTGCAAATTAGAGCTATCTCTAACAAAGTAGAAAGGAGAAATAAAGATAACTGGGATATTAAATTGGCAGTAAAAAATCTTACAGAAAAGTCTTTAGAAATATTAAAAACTTTATAAATCCTTACCTTTTTCTTTTAGAAGAGGCACAAACCTAAAAGCACCTAAATCGGTAGTTTTAAAATTAGTGTCATCAATTTTTACTATTTTTTTCATTATTTGATGGTCTTCATTATCAACCGGAATAACCATAATTCCACCAACAGCAAGTTGTTTTAGTAAATCTTCTGGAACATAAGGAGCTCCTGCAGTTACAATAATTTTATTAAAAGGAGCAAAAGTTGGTAAACCAAGATATCCATCGCCATAAAAAAGCTTAGCATTATAACTCAACTTAGGAAGAAATTCTTTGGTTCTATCAAATAAAGCTTTTTGTCGTTCAATAGAAAATACCTTAGCTCCCAATTCTAATAAAACAGCAGTTTGATAACCAGAACCCGTTCCTATTTCTAATACTTTCTCTCTTGGTTTTATTTCTAAAGTTTGAGATTGAAAAGCAACTGTATAAGGTTGAGAAATAGTTTGACCAGAACCTATAGGGAAAGGTTTGTCCTCATAAGCAAATTGATGCAAAGCAGTATCCGCAATAAATAAATGACGAGGAATTTTACCTATAGCATCTAACACTTTAGTGTCTGTAATTCCTTTTTTTGATAAAATTTCTGTTAATTTTTTTCTTAACCCTTTGTGTTTATGACTGTCCATATCTGTTTTATTAACCGCTACAAAGTAAGTATTCTTTAACTTAATAACAGCATAAAAAAGAGGCTATATTATTAAAATTTGAGTGTTAATAAGAATTTATTTTATCAAACACAAGCTAGTAACTATGCACTATTTTTGTTTTAAAATTATTTTAGATGTTAAAGATAGGTTTAGTAGGTTCAGCGTATTTGATAGAAAAGCATGTTGATTCTGTTGTGAAGTCAAGTAATTTTCAATTGGTTGGCTATTACAACGTAAATGCAAATAGTGGCAGTAAAATGTCTGCAAATCTTATTAATCAATATGAATATCAGGATTTAAATGAACTACTACATCAAACTCAATTAGTTTACTTATTTAGTCTTGCAGATGATGTTAGAATGGATATTGCCATTCAGGTAATCAAATCTGCTAATCATCTTTTAATAGATAAGTCTAATATAAAAACTACCATAGAAGCAAAACAATTATTAGAATTAGCACAAGAAGCAGGCGTAATTACACAAGTGAGTAATATTTCAGCATTATCTCCTTTGTATAAAGCATCCAAAGAGCATCTTGCTCAGCCAACATTAATAGAATCGGTTACTAATATTCACTATAAAAATAAATCGGCATACTTAATAAACGATTTATTGTGCGATGAATTAAGTGTAATATTAAATACAGTTAATGCTAACTTAAAAAAAGTAACTACAATAGGTGTAGATGTTTCTAACAGGTTTCCAGAAGTAATTAATGCTTTATTAGAGTTCGATAATGGTTGCAATGCTTCAATAACTATCAATACTGTTGCCGATGATGATAAAAAAGCCATTATATTTTATACAGCAGGAGCAACTACTACTGTTGATTTTTTAGATAATAAAATAAAAATGGTTTATGCTTTAGATAGCCAAAATAATTTTTCCGAAAAAGAAATTAAAGTAATGGATAATAGTCAGTTAAATGTTGAGCTGCTAGCAATTTCAGAAAGTATTAAACACCAAAAAAGCTTATCAACCGATATGCATGATATGCTTAAAATCCATGAGATTCTCCAAAAAATTTCAGAAAAGCTAAAAATTAACTTCTCTTTAGTTCAAGATTGATATTTTTGTACAATAATTAATGTTGATTTAACGTTAAGAATTTAATTTTTTTCAGATTTGCACGATATCAAACAAAATAGCTTAGTTAATAAGTTTAAAGCCGTATTTTATATTGCTGTTTTACTGTTGATTAACAGTTGCTCTAAAGATAGTTTTGAAGCACAAATTCCAACGTATATTTCTATAGATAAATTTACAGTTACTTCCGATTATGCTTTATATGGTTCAAACTCATCTAATATAACAGATGTATGGGTTTATGTTAATGATGATTTGATAGGAACTTATGAGTTACCAGCAAGGTTTCCAGTTTTAAAAGAAGGAACTTTTAATGTTAAATTCTATGCAGGAATTAAAGATAACGGAGTAAGTGGGTTAAGAACTCGCTATCTATTTTATACTCCACACCAAGAGCAAATTACTTTTGAAAAAGGAAAAGAAATTAAAATAGAACCACAAGTAACTTATATAAGTACTACAAAAACAGCGTGGAAAGAAGATTTTGAATCGCCAGCAACAACCTTTACATATACCACAGGTAGCGATACCATTATAAATAAAACAACCAATGATATTTTTGAAGGCAATGCTTCAGGTCAAGTTTATCTTCAATCGTATATGGATTTTTTTGAGTCAAAATCGCCAGCTTTTTCAAATGTGTCTTCTATAGGTAGTCCAGTTTATTTAGAGCTTAATTTTAAAACCAACGAACCTATTTTAGTAGGATTAAAAACCGATGATGATAATATTGGGATAGTGAATTTAAATACAACTTCAACTTGGAAAAAAATATATATTAATTTAACTCCAGCAGTTAGCCAGAAACCAGCAAATACTAATTTCTATGTGTTTTTTGGAATACAATCTTCCGCTTCAAGCCCTTTCCAAACATCTAATCCAGAATTTTATTTAGACAATATTAAAATTTTACATTATTAATGAATAGAAATTTACAGGTTTTTAGGTATGTGGTGTTGGATGTTTTTGCTGCGGCTCTTGCGTGGTTTTTCTTCTTTATTTTTAGAAAAGAATTTATCGAACCAGTAAAATATGGATTTGATGTTCCTCTTGTATTCGATAACAATTTTTATTACGGTTTATTAGCTGTTCCTTTAGGATGGTTGCTGTTTTACTATCTTGTGGGTACTTACAACGATGTTTACCGTAAATCTCGTTTAAAAGAATTCGGACAAACTTTATTAGTTTCATTAATCGGTACCTTAGTACTCTTTTTTGTTTTATTGCTTGATGATGAAATTATCTCTTACAAAGATTACTACAGACTATATTTTGCATTATTCTCACTACATTTTGTACTAACAGCTGTAGCTCGTTTTTCATTATCAACCTATACTGGAAATAGAATAAAAAACAGAAAAATTGGATTCAATACCATTATTATAGGTGCTGGAAATACAGCTGTAGAACTTTTTCAGGAAATGAATAGCCAAAAACACTCTTCTGGTAATAAAATTATTGGCTTTACCCATATTGAAAAAGGAGCTACTTATGCAATGGAAAAATACTTGCCCCATTTAGGTAATTGTGTTGACATTAAAAAAGTGATAGAAGAAAATGCAATTGAAGAGGTAATTATAGCTCCCGAAAAATCTCAACATGAGCAACTAACAGCTATTATTAATGAATTAGAGGCTACATCAGTAATTATAAAAATTATTCCTGATATGTATGCTATTTTATCAGGTTCGGTAAAAATGAGTGCCATTTTTGGAACACCACTTATTGTTATTGAGAATGAAATTATGCCTCCTTGGCAACGTTCTGTAAAAAGAATGATAGACGTTGTTGTTTCTCTCCTTGTATTAATAGTATTTTTTCCAGTTTTTTTAACTACTGCAATTATTGTAGTAAGCACATCAAAAGGAGGAGCATTTTTCGCTCAAGAAAGAGTAGGAATTCATGGTAAACCATTTATCATTTATAAGTTTAGGTCTATGGTGCAGGATGCCGAAAAAGATGGACCAGCCTTATCTAGTCAGAATGACGTTAGAATTACTAAATTTGGTAGGTTTATGCGGAAAGTGAGGTTAGATGAAATTCCTCAATTTTTTAATGTATTAATTGGCGATATGAGCTTGGTTGGTCCCCGTCCGGAAAGACAATTTTTTATCGATCAAATTGTTGAACAAGCACCTCATTTTAACCATTTGCTTAAAGTTAGACCAGGAATTACCTCTTGGGGACAAGTAAAATACGGTTATGCCGAAAATGTAAAACAAATGATAGAGCGACTAAAATTCGATATTTTATATATAGAAAATATGTCGTTGCTAGTAGATTTTAAAATTCTTATTTATACTGTATTAATTGTATTAAAAGGAAGTGGTAAATAAATTAAGTACCATAGTAGTTTTGGTTGGGTTGTTCTTAATGTCTTGTGAGAAACAAGAACTAGCAACTGTAGATTTGATTACTAAAAACCCCGCACAAATAAACCTAAAACTAAACAAAGGAGAACGAATACAGTTCTACTCTGATTTACACCTATCGTATGATGTAAATCCAGAAATTGTTTATGCATTTGAATTTTACCAAGCCAACAAATTACTTTTTAGTGGAGGTGTTGACCCACTAAATGTAACAACAGAAATTGAAAATATAACTCTCAATACTATTACAGGAAAACTAGAAGGAGAGTTTACCGCTCAGTACGATGATAATTATTCGATAGTGGTAACCTTAATAAAAAATAACTCTCCTGATTTAAAGATTCATCATGCTAAAATAACTGTAGTTAAAGATTGAGCTTAATACTATGTTCTACTAAAAAAAGTGATTTGTAGGGATAGAAATAAGGTATCTTTTTTAGTGATATTCTTACATCAATAATTTATCTAAACCTAGCACTACTTTTTGTTCCTCTTCCAGCTGTAAATGGATTAGGATTAATAAATCGAATAAAAACTTCAGGACCACCATTTCCATTGGTAGCAGCAGTTAAACCAGACATGTTTAAATCGTAAGCAAATCCAAGGGAGAAGCCAGCAATTTCTAATTCTATTGCAGGAGCAAAAGCATCTCCAAATCTATAGTATGTTCCTAATGAAATAGCAGCACCCTTAAATACTCCAGTGTATTTAGATTCTTCTTGAAGTGTATATCTCACCATTAATCCTCCTAAAATTTGTCTTGTAGGTCCTTGAAAATAAGCTAATACTTTTGGTCTGAAAGCTAATTTACTGTTACTTATACCTAAATGAGCTTCGGTATGAAAAGCTAATTTAGAATATAGTTTATCAACTTCTCCAAATTCTAATTGCTGATTTGGACGTGTAATGTGATAAAAAGCAACTCCAGATTGTATATTGAATTCATCTTGAGAACTTAATGTTTTTGCTCCTTTGCCATAAGACCATAAAGCACCAGCCGAAAAATCAAAGAAATTGCTGTTTTCAAACGCAAACAATTCATTAGAACTTAACGTAGCGTCAAAACTTTGTCCATTAAACTGCGAATCCCATTCTAGGTTGTCGGGACTCATGCTTGTTTGTCCCCATGACCCCATTAAACCAACAGATGCTGAGTTTTTATCGTCTAAAAACAACACACTAGAAAGAGCAAGATTAATTTTAGTTGTTCCAAAATTAGTTGTACCAGCAACATCTTTAAAAGCACTAATTCCAGCTCCTAGGTAGCCATTTTTCCATTTGTTTTTTAATAATCCACCATCAAACATTACAGCATAAGTTCTGTATGGGTTGGAAATACTTCCCCATTGGCTTCGATAATTTAATACCCCTCTAAAGTCTCCATTATACACACCTGCTGCTGCTGGGTTTGTAGTCATAATCATTGCGTCATACATAGTAAAATGTATATCTTGAGCTTTTAATTCCGAATTTGAAATTATTCCTACCTGACAAAATAGTGCAATAAAGATGCTTATTTTTTTACCTACTGAATAGTTCATTTTTAGGATGTTTGTGAATACGTTATGGTTCATAATTATTTATCTTATTAAAGTTACATCTCCTTTTTTGGTTACTTTACTACCATCTATAAAAGTAGCTTCTAGGTAATACACAAAAACTGCTTTATTCATATCTTTCCCTCTGAATTTGCCATCCCAACCATTATCTAAACTAGTTGTTTCAAATACTTTTTCTCCCCATCTGTCGTAAACAAAAAAGTTTAAGTCAGCAACACCTTTACCTCTAACATAAAGTATGTCATTACTACCATCACCATTTGGAGAGAATATATTTGGCACCCAAATTACATAGTCGTAATCAACTATAACCGTTACTTGGTCTGAGGCACTACATCCATTCGAATCAACCACAGTTACTGTATAAGTAATGGTTTCTTCTGGCGAGCTATTGGTTGTAGGACATAATGGACAAGTTAACCAAGTAGGGGGTGTCCATGCATAATTTCCGTTAGTACCAGTTGCATTTAGTAGAGTTGTTTCTCCAAGTTTTATACTTACGTCACTACCTGCATTTACTATCGGAGTTGGGTGAACGGTTATTGTACTTGTTATAGTGTCCGAACCATTGGCATTTGAAGCAATTAATTCAATGGTATAAGTACTATCAGTTCCAAAACAAATATTGGTTGGGTTTTGGTCTGTTGAAGTAGATGGAATACCACCATTAAAAGTCCATTGCCACGAAGTAGCTCCTGTACTCATATCAGTAAAATCCACACATTCTCCAGCACATATTTCATCATCAGAAACTGTAAATGATGCTGTTGGTGTTGAACAATTGTTGACAGTAATATAGGCTGTCATAGTTGTATCATCACTACCATTGGCATCTGTAACAGTTAATGAAATAGTGTAAGTTCCTGCTGTTGCAAAACAAACATTAGTTGGATTTTGTTGGTTTGAGGTAGATGGAATTCCACCATTAAATGTCCAGCTCCATGCTGTAACACCAGCAGAAGTAGCTGATGTACTTAAATCTGTGAAGTTAATACAGTCGCCTTCGCAAATATTAGTTTGAGAAGCTGTGAAATTAGCAATAGGCTGAGGAAGTGTACAATTGTTTATGTTGATGGTTACTGTAGCGGTATCAGGACAAGTGCCATTAGTAGTATAAGTTACATTGAAAACACCTGTACCACTACCTGAAATATTGACTTCACCAGTAGATGTATTAATTACACCGCTGTTGTCTATAGTAAAAGTTCCTCCTGTAGTTCCAGTAATAGTTGGAGTAGGATTAGGGTCGGTAGTAC
>CALCHN010000035.1 GCA_937901255.1 uncultured Flavobacteriales bacterium
GAGCAGTGAGGTTTAACATTAGAGAAACATTATCCATTTTGCCTTTCTATGAAAATTTTGAAAATACACAGTTAGATAGTTCTAATTGGTTTGTAGAAAATCTAGATGCTAAAATTACATGGGATACACTTGCTACTATGGGGTTAATGAATAGTAATTACTCAGCATATATTAATTTATTTAACTATGCTCCTCGTCAGAATCAGGAAGATGCGATAACTACTCCTAAAATTAAATTACCCAATAAAGATTCGTTATTCATTAAGTTTGATGTGGCTTATCAAATGAGATTTGCTGTTATTGCAGACACGTTGGTAGTTTATGTTTCTGATGATTGCGGAGCAACTTATACGCAGGTGTACAAAAAAGGAGGGGGAGACTTACAAACAAAAGATACCTTAACCAATAATTTTGTACCTCAATATGCTTCTCACTGGAGAACTGATTATATAGATATTTCTTCTTATGGAGGAAGTGATATATTAGTTAAGTTTGAAAGCATTAACCGACAAGGAAACAATTTGTTTTTAGATAATATATGGGTATATCAGGGTGTTGAGCCAGTTACTATTCAGGAAAACGATATGCTTACTGATGTAAAAATTTACCCTAATCCAACCAATGGTTTGGTAACATTAGAAATGGGTGAAAACAACCTGAATAATGCTTCTTTTCAATTGATAGATATGTTGGGAAAGCAATTAAAATCTCAACAAATAGTACAATCTAAAATAAATATTAATATTAGTGATTTAAGACAAGGTATTTACTTTTTAAATGTGATTAATAATAACGGACGACAAGTATTGAAGTTGATTAAAAACTAAAGAATAGAGATGAGGTTGAAAAAATGGACATACCTACTGTTTGCAATATTTATGGTTGTTGCTGTGGATGCTTGTGCACAGAAAGGCTCGAAACAAGTAAAACAGCGTGAGAAAATGCTGGAAAAACAAAAAGTGGAGAAAGAAAAAGCTCAAGAAAAGTCTATAGAAGAAGGCAAGAAAAGGCACATGAATATTCAAACAAAAGCTACCAAAAAAAGAATGAAAAAAACAGCCAAAAAAGCTGCTAAAGTAAGAGGAGAGAAGAAAGGTTTTTTCTTATTTAGGATATTTAAGAAAGATTAGACAATAAAAATCCTTGGGGCTTGTACCAAGGTTTCGCTTCACCTCCCTTTCGGAGAGGTCGAAACTACAATAGGTAGTTTCAGGTGATGCAAAATAAAGGGGTAGGTAAAAAAAATGGGGAGAAGAAAATAATACTTTTATACTGAAATAGGAAAAAATGATTTTTCTTTGTGGCTATTAAGTCCCGTAGGGACTAAATTATGGTAATAATTACCATCACAATTAATCAAGTCCCGTAGGGACGATATTTTAAAGTATTACAATAATAAACCATGCCAAATACTTATACACAAATTACCATCCATGCTGTTTTTGCAGTGAAAGGTAGAGCAAATATAATTACAAAAGGATGGAGAGATGAGTTACATAGTTATATTACAGGGATAATCCGAAGTGAAAAAAATGTAAAATCATTAGCAGTTGGAGGATGGAAAGATCATGTTCATATTCTTATTGGATTACCACCCACATTAGCAGTTTCAGACTTACTACAAAAAGTTAAACAAAATAGTTCTAAATGGATTAATGAGAAAAAGTTTACTTTAGGAAAGTTTCAATGGCAGGAGGGATTTGGAGCTTTTTCTCACAGCAGAAGTCAAAGAAATAATGTGATAAATTATATTATGAATCAAGAAGAACATCATAAGAATATAACTTTTAGAGAAGAATATCTTGATATGTTAAAGAAATTCGATGTTGATTATGATGAGAAATATGTGTTTGAATTCTATGAATAAATGTCGTCCCTACGGGACTTTATTACCTATTTGTATAAATTACCAAAATATAGTTCCTACGGAACATAAAAAGTGTTGCTCAACTAAATCAATTTATTTTACTTCAACATTTTTCCCTGCTTTTTACCCTAACTCCAATAAATAAGTTGATTTTCGATTTTCAGAAAATTCTTTAATTTCCACTCAAATCAAAACGATAAATCATTCTGAAATTAAAAACTAAACCGTCTTTAAAATCTGGGTTGAGCTGCTCTCTGTCATCACCAAATCGGAAAGCAGAAACGCCAACATCAACTTTTTCATCATCAGGATAAGCTCTAAAACTTCTGCCAATAGAGTGACCTACTTTGGCTTGTAGTAAAACACTATTAGTTAGATTGTATTGTAGATACCCAAAAAGTTCGTTGTTTTTCTTTACCAAATAGCTGTTGTATTCTCCTAAATAATAACTTCTTACAAAAGCACTAAAAGTTGCTCCAGCACTAATTTTTTTATTGATGCTATAATTAATATCCGCCCATATAGGTAAGGTAAAGTTAATTTCCCATTTTTCTGTCTTGCGATAAATGCCCAACAATGGAACGAAAAAAGGACCAAATAATTCTTGGTTGTAATACAACCCGAGGCTATAACTCTTTTTAGCAGAATAGCTACGTTTAAGCAAACCTAAAAAACCTAATTGAAAATGATTTTTATTAACGTCTTTAAGGTCGGAGCTAATTTTAGGTAAAAGCAAGTATGTTCCCGACCATTTTTCGCTATGCTTTTTGTTAATTCCTACCCTAAGGTTAAAGGTAGAAATAATAGTGTTTTCTGCTTCAGGTGCTAATTGAGTAGTAATATTTTCCCAAAAAACACCGGTAATAATAGCTAGCGAATCATTAATTTTTAAAGGAAGTGTTAAATCTAATCCCATTTCCGATAACGGAGCATTTCCCGTTGTATCTACAAAGCTATTTTTTGGAGTAGGAGAGTAGTGAAACTTAATTAAGTCAATATATTCTTGAGCATAAGTACTTATTGTACTCAACAACACAACTATTAAAATAAATTTAGGTTTCATTAACATTATTTCATGTCAAAAATAGTAAAACAATAATAATAACTCATCGTGAATTGAAATTTTCAAATGATACAAATGTTTGATTATTTAATTATTGATTACTTTTACAAATGAGTTATTTAGTTATTCTATATCTTTTTAAATTATCGAGATGAAAAAAAAGCTATTAATAGTTGTATTTTTAATAATATATAGTGTTGTTGTACATGCTCAATTTGGTTCTGAAAAAACAATAACATATGTCGCTGATGGGGGGAGTGATATTTTTTCAATAGATATTGATATTGATGGGGATTTAGATTTACTTACAGTTTCAGTGTATGATAATAAAGTTGCATGGTATGAAAATTTAGGGGCAGGAGTTTTTGATCGCCAACGTATAATTTCAACTGATTTTCATATCCCTTGGTCGATATTTGCAACGGATTTAGATAATGATGGAGACCCAGATATATTGTCTGCAGGTTCTAATGGAGTTGTGTGGTTTGAAAATTTAGGTTCTGCTTTATTTGGAGAACCAATAATTTTTTCTACAACTAAATCTGATTGTGTGTTTGCTCATGATATTGATAATGATGGGGACAATGATGTTTTTGCAACATTTTATCAAGAGAATAAAATGATAAGGTATGAAAATTTAGGAAACGGAACTTTTAGTATTGGACAAGTTATTACTTCATCTGTTTATGGGGCAGATGAAATTGACGTTTTTGACATTGATAATGATGGAGATAAAGATTTATTATTAACCTCAGACTCTATATTGGTTTGGTTTGAAAATTTAGGAAATGGAGTAATAGATACTGTTCAAAATGTTATTTCTGAAAACCTTATTTCTTTATTAGCTCTTTCTGTAGCAGATATAAATAATGATGGCTATCAAGATGTACTATCAGTATCCTCTTTGCAAGATAAACTAGTTTGGTTTGAAAATTTAGGGAATGGTTCAATGGATACAACTCAAAACATAATTTCAAGTATAAATAATCCTAAAATAATAATAGGTGCAGATGTAAATAATGATGGAGATTTGGATGTAATATCGTCTGGTAGTGGAGTGATTTTATGGTATGAAAACTTAGGAGGAGGGATTTTAGATACCAACTATCAAATTATTGGTAATTCTTTAACACAAATTGAATCGTTGGTAGCAGCAGATATTGATAATGATGGGAATATTGATGTTGCTTCCGTTTCATGGGGTGGAGAAGTAACGTGGTATAAGAACTTTGGGTCGGGTGTTTTTAGTGCTAAGAAGTCTATAACATATTCAATAGATAGACCAACCTGCGTTCATAGTTGTGATTTAGATAATGATGGAAATGTAGATATTATAGCATCAGGAGAGGGTGGGATTGGTGATATTAAATGGTTTAAAAATTTAGGTAATGGTGTGTTCGGACTTGCTCAAACAATAAATGATACTTTGGGGAAAGTCCAGTCTATTTTTACTTCAGATATAGATAATGATGGTGATATGGATATTGTTACCCTTTCAATTGATTTAGGATTGTTGGTGTGGCATGAAAATTTAGGAGGCGGAAATATAAGTCCAAATAAAAATATTATATCAAGTACAATTAATGGAGGTTATTCTATTTTTTTAGCAGACTTAGATAATGATGGAGATGATGATGTTGTAGCTGCTGCATATTTAGGTACTAATAAGATAGTTTGGCACGAGAACTTAGGTAATGGAACGTTTGGTGCAGAGCAAATTATTTTATTAAATGCTAACAATCCAAGATCAATTTATATAGCAGATATAAATAATGATGGTAATTTAGATATTTTGACAGCATCTAGTAGTAGAATAGCATGGCATGAAAATTTAGGAGGAGGAACTTTTAGTACACGACAAACTATTTCTAACAATATTAATTTGGCAAGTTCTGTAAGTGCAACAGATTTAAATAATGATGGAAATATAGATGTTATTTCTGCTTCATTATCTAATGATAAATTATATTGGCATAAAAATAATGGAGGAGGAATATTTAGTACTGAAATTGTTATATCAAATAATGTTGATGGAGCTAATTGCATTTATAGTATTGATGTTGATGGGGATGGAGATATTGATGTTTTATCTACATCAGAAATTGATGATAAGGTAGCTTGGTATGAGAATTATGGAAACGGAAGTTTTAGTACGCAACATATTATTTCGGCAACTGTTGACCAAGCTAGATATGTAATAGCAACAGATATAGATAATGATGGTGATGATGATGTTATTATAGCAGCTTATGGAGACGATAAAATAGCTTGGTATGAGAATAGTTTTAACAGCAGCTACAAGTTAAAGGGAAAAATATTTTATGACGTGAATCAAAATGCAATTTTTGATAGTGCAGATGTTGGACTTCCTATTGTAAATCCTCACATACAACCTAATAGTAATGTAAGTTTCACTTCTAATGAGGGTGATTATTTTTACTCAACAGACTCAGGGCATTATGTTGTTTCTTATCAAGTAGATTCCTTATGGAATTTAACCACTGATTCTGCTACATATTCTCGTACTTTAAATAATTCAATATCTTATATTGATAGTTTAGATTTTGGATTTTATCCAGACACTTTAATTACTAATTTGATTAGTTCATTAACTGGAGGCTTTCCTAGATGTAACTCTTTGGTTAATTATTGGGTGAGTTTTCAGAACATAGGTACTACAATACCAGATGTTACGGTAAAATTACAATTAAATGATTCGATTACTTTTGTTAATTCTGATTATATACCTGATTCAATAATTGGAAAAAATATATATTGGAATTTTGATAGCTTGTATTATTATTCAAATAAAACAATTAATTTACAAGTTCAAATGCCTTCATTTATGAGCATGGGAGATACTTTAGTTTCTTATTTGGAAGTATATGAACAAGATTCTTTAAATAATGTTAAACTAGATACATTACCTCAAGTATTGGTATGTGCTTATGATCCTAATGATAAACAAGTGACTCCTGTGGGTTATGATACATTAGGATTTATAAAGAAAAATCAAGAATTAGAATATTTAATACGTTTTCAAAATACAGGCAATGATACTGCTATTACAGTAGTTATTAAAGATACTTTAGATTTAAATTTAGATAGAACTACTTTTAAATTAATATCAAGTAGCCATAATGTTAATACAACTATAAGACAAAGTGGAGAAGTTAATTTTAATTTTCATAATATAATGTTGCCAGATAGTGGAATAAATTTCTTAGGAAGTCAAGGATTTGTAAAATATTCAATATCTCCTAAATTTGGAATTGAACCTTTAAAACAAATTGCTAATACTGCTTATATATATTTTGATTCAAACCCTGCTGTTGTTACTAATACGGTGGTTAATACTATTGAATGTTATTCAGCACCTATGCCAACAATATCATTTAACTTTCCTTATTTGTTTACAATATTAGTAGGTAATTTTTCTTATCAATGGTATATTAATGATACTTTAATTGTAGGTGCTGTAAATGATACATTATTACCTTTGAATGATGGTCTTTATACCGTGGAAGTAACAGATCCAAACTCTTGTTCAAAAATATCTTTAGCCTACCATCATACTTCAGTTAGTATAAGTGAGTATATAGGTAATAATTCAATTAAAGCAGTAGTATATCCTAATCCTTTTAATGAAACGACCAATATTGTATTTGATAGAAATTTAAATGGTGAATATGAAATAGTTTTGTATAATATTTTAGGTGCAGAGGTATATTATAATGATAATATTATGAGTAGTAAATTAGAAATTAACAAAAATGATATTGGAAAAGGACTTTTCCTAAGTTATTTGATAAATAAAGAAACTGGACAAAGAATGTTTATTGAAAAGTTAATCGTTTATTAAGATGGTATTTATAATTACCCCAACTCAAAAACAGTAATTTCAGGCAAAATACCCACTCTTCCGGGGTAGCCCAAAAAGCCTAAGCCTCTGTTGACATAAATTTGTTGCTTATTATGTTGGTATAGCCCTGCCCATTGAGGGTAAATATATTCCGAAGGACTCCATTTAAAGCCCGGAATTTCAATGCCAAATTGCATGCCGTGGGTATGTCCAGAAAAGGTAACGGCAATATCTTGGTGTTCTTTTAATATTTGGGCTTCCCAATGCGATGGGTCGTGACTTAAAAGTAATTTAACATCTTCTTTTAAACAGCCGCTTTTAGCTTTTTCAATGTCTCCATATTTAGGAAATCGCATTCCATGTCCCCAATTTTCTACGCCAATAATTGCTAAACGTTCGTTGTCTTTTTCAAGAATATGATGCTCGTTGTTTAGCAGTTTCCAACCCATTTTGGCGTGAATTTCTTTCATCAATTTCAGGTTATGCTGTTTACCCTCAACATCTTCCGGTTGGTAAAAATAATCGCCATAATCATGATTTCCCAATACGGAATAAACGCCCAAAGGAGCTTGTATTTTCTTAAGTGTATCTACAAAAGGCAAGGCTTCTTCACTTATGTCGTTTACCAAATCTCCTGTAA
>CALCHN010000036.1 GCA_937901255.1 uncultured Flavobacteriales bacterium
TGTAAAATATAAAACGAAAGAGAAATCTATTTTATTCCTTTCTCCTTATCAAAATTTAAAATGGCTCGGTTCTACTTCTTCAAAAGTTAAATTACTACAATTTCACGGAGATTTTTATTGTATTGAGTATCATAAAAAAGAAGTTGCTTGTAATGGATTGTTATTTAATAATATCTATTTACAACCTTACATTTCACTCAATAAAATTAAATTTCAAGAAATATCCCAACTAATCGATAAAATGGAAAAAGAAGTTGGGACTAATAAACGGTTTTCAGAATCTGTAATAAAATCTTATCTACAGCTCATATTAGCTATTTGTAGCAGTGAAAAAGATGAACAACTTGGAAATAAACTCATACAGCAAGCTAATGAAAATGAATTATTTATATTTCAAGATTTGTTAGAATTACATTTTCATAAAGAGCGAAGTTCTTCATTCTATGCCAACAAATTATCAATGTCCCTTTCTTCATTTAGCAAGAAAATAAAATCTCAATTTGGAAAAACACCAACGCAACTCATCCAAGAGCGTGTAATTTTAGAAGCTAAAAAATTATTACACTTAACTTTTAAAACCGTAAAAGAAGTCGCTATAGAGTTAAATTTTGATGACGAATTTTATTTTAGTCGATATTTTAAAAAAGAAGTTGGATTATCTCCCACTCATTTCCGTGAGAAAGTAGGGATATCGATAGTGGCAAAATAATCCATTATTCATCCTCTTTAATCCATTCTTTAACTTATTCTTAATATTTAGTTTTGCTCTCAAATAAATATAATTATGAATAACTTACTTAATTTACTAATAAACAGTCAAACTAACTTTATCAATTTTATTCGTTTTTCCATTTTCATAGTGATGGTTTGGATTGGTGGTCTAAAAGCATATCAATACGAAGCAGATGGAATAGTTCCTTTCGTAACAAATAGCCCCTTAATGAGCTTCTTTTATGAAAACACTAACAAAACAGCCATCAATGAAAAGGGGAAAACCGTTAAAGAATATATGCTACACAAAAACCCAGAAGGTAAAATGGTAGCGGAAAATATAGAATGGCATAAATCAAACAATACATATACCTTCTCTTATGGATTAGGAACTGTTATTGTCATTATAGGACTTTTAACACTTTTGGGAATTTGGTTTCCAAAAATAGGTCTTTGGGGTGGCCTGTTTACATTTGGAATGTCCATTGTTACCTTAACCTTTCTCATAAGTACTCCAGAAGTATATGTTCCGAATTTAGGAGGCGATATGCCAACACCTCAATATGGATTTCCATTTCTATCTGGAGCTGGAAGATTGGTTTTAAAAGACATTATTATGATGGCAGCTGGATTAGTAATTGCATCTGATTGTGCTAAAAAAATAAAAACTACTGGCAACACCGTATATAACTCATAGCTAGTTAGTTGCTCAAACGAAGTTATGGTATATTTGCGAAGTCGCCAAATTTTTAAATTTGACGATTTCCAACAAAAAAGATAAATAGTAAAATTTAAAAATCTGGCTTGTGCTTAAACCGAAAATAATCGCTAATTTAAACGCTACGAGCCATATACAAACACGTTACCTGCAAGTGTAGAACGACACAACAATGACAATAAACACGGACATATTAGAAAGAAATTTTTTAGCATTTTCTGACTTCATTAAGAATCAGGATGGACAACCGTTTAAAACATTCGCAGACTCAAAATTCATTGACAACCGAGAAAATTACAAATACAGCGTTTACAAAGAAGCAAGAGAGAATTTAGGGAACAAATGGTGGAAACCTGAAGATATTGGAACAGGAAAAATACAAAAGGCGGTTAGTTCTGCCATTCAGACGAGAGTAAACCATAACTACCAAATGGTTGATAACAATCTCGTTGATTGGAGAAAGAAAGATGATTTCAACAAGCTACCAAAGAAAAAATCTCTTGAAAGTTTACTTTTCGACTTCTACAAAAGCAAACGAAAAGACAGTGACTGTTTTCAAGATTTTATAGACGAAGGACTTTCCTATCAATTTATTGCCTACTTGTATTTCATTAAGGACTATCAGCGGTTTATGCCAATTTCACAAAGCCGATTTGATTCAATTTTTGAGATTTTAGGTGTGGACGATTACAAAACAAGTGCCAACGCTTCTTGGGAAAATTACGCTTCATACTTGGACTTAATTAAACAAACAAGAGATTTTTTAAAAACAAAAGACAAAAACACAACCCTTTTAGATGCACATACTTTTCTATGGATACTTGGTCAAATTCACTTTGACATAAAAGAAAGTGAAATAATAAAGCCAACAGAAAAACCAAAAGAAGATATTGAAATCAAAAATGAAGTTGTAGAAAGACCAAAAATAAAACCTTCAAACGCAACCGAACTAAATATTCCTGAATGGTCAGACATACTTTTAGATAATGAACTTACAAACGAACTTGACTTGTCAATTTTTCAAGCCTTGTATTCATTCCAAGACCAAAAAGCATATGCAAGTCAAATTGCCCTAATCTTAGAAACTACTCACCCACCATTAAATCTCGAAATTGGGAGATATGCAAAAAGAATAGCCACTAAGTATGACATAAATTTTACCGAAAGAAGTGAAAAACAATACAAATTTTGGGACTTGTTTTTTAATCTGTGGGATGAAGGAACAAAATTCGTTTGGCAATTAAGACCAGAATTAAAAAGTGCTTTAGAGAATGTAAATCTCACAGGAGACATTTCTTATGCAGAAGAACTGCCTCAAGACATTGAAACGGAATTTTATGAAGGCTTAAAAAGGACTGTAATTGTCAATTCATACGAACGGAACTCAAAAGCAAGGGAATTGTGTGTTAAACATTGGAAAGCAATCTGTGCTGTCTGTGATTTTGATTTTGAAAAGGCATACGGAGAAATCGGAAAAGGATTTATTCACGTTCACCATTTGACACCAGTAGCTCAAATTGGCAAAACCTATCAAGTTGACCCCATAAAAGACTTGATTCCAGTTTGCCCAAATTGTCATTCAATAATACACAAGAAAGAACCGCCTTTTTCAATAGATGAAATGAAGAAAATGCGTAAAAAATGAACGAGTTAACAAACACGAAAACAAGAACACCAGCAGGTAATAACTAAGTATTCGTCCCGCCGATAGGCCAGGGATGAATATATTGTTGACGGATCCGGTCTTTGTCTATGGGGAAAGCCTTCTTTTTCGTATTTGTCGTGGAGTTTTATTTTGGCAGACCTGCCGCAGTTTTGTGCCTGTCTTTGAACGGCACTATTTTTCTAGTGACCTAAACCTGACTTTTTCTTCGGTTTGGCGTACTGTCCGGTCATTTATTGGCAAAATACTTGCCTTTGGGGCATAGTTCTCCCGTCACGCACTTTACAAGTATTTTTCATGACCGATCATCAGATTTTAATAATTCCTTCCAACCATGTGTAAGCTTCACTAAAAACCGAACTGCTTAAAAATAGAAAATGGTTATAGCCTTAACTCGGCTTCTTCTTATTTTTAAGAAAAGTTGCGTTTATACGCCCAATTTTGGGTGAATAAACACAATTATATAGAGTTTATATATAGTTGTGGGCTATGTAGAAAGAATTTCAATAAAACGGAACCGAACTCAAAAATCGACGTTCTTAAAATAAAAATCCGAAATAATCCAACGGAATAAATTGCGGACGGATTTAAAAAAAAATATCGGAAAGATTTTTAACGGAACTGAAAACCGAGTCAGCGGACTTAAAAAAGTAGCGGATAAAAAGAAAAGATTTCCAATCATTGCGTCGGACTTTTATCAGCAGAACGCAAGCAGCGGCGGAAAAGAACGCTTATTTGCGAAATCTGAATTTTAACGTCAAACCCAAGTGATTTTCTGCGATGGCCATTGAAAGATAAAAAAAGAAAAACGGAGCAGAACGCAATCGGAGCGAGCAAACACAGCCCACAACACAAGCTATAAGCAATGCGGGATAAGTGCCAAACCGAAAGACAGTTGTATATTTACGAAATAAGTGCGAATTCGAAAATGACTGCATTTTTGCCCCGCACTGCTCATAGCCGAGACGTTAGCGGCTATTATAGAAATATCTTAAAAATAATTATGAATTATAATTTTAGAAAGGCTGTTTTTTCAGAAACTGCCGAAATATGGGAGATTTTACAAGCGGCCATAGCACGTAGAAAAGCAGATGGAAGTAATCAATGGCAAGACGGATATCCAAATGTAGAAATTATACAAAAAGATATAGAAAAAGGTGCTGGATATGTTTTGACAGACGACGACATCATTGTCGGATATGCGGCGGTATTTATTAATGATGAACCGGAATATGCTAATATTAAAGGTGAGTGGTTGACATATGGTGAGTTTATTGTTTTTCATAGAGTAGCTATTTCAGAACTATTTTTGGGGCAGGGTTTAGCAAAAAAAATTCTCCAGTTTATAGAAGAACTTGCACTGAGTAAAAAAATATTCAGTATTAAAGCAGATACTAATTTCGATAACATCGCTATGATGAGACTTTTTGACAAATTGGGCTATATTCAATGTGGTGAAGTTTATTTTAGGGGAAGCCCCAGAAAAGCATATGAAAAAGTATTGGGTAGAACTGGTCAATGATAATGAATTGAAGTAGTAAAATACGTGGTATTCGCCGTTTTACTCAAAACATTATATTTGTTCTATAATGTACTTGCATTATGCCTGCCCTGAGCGAAGTCGAAGGGTAACTTTGCTTTGCTCACGATATTTTGTTATTAAAAATTATGGTGCTTGCGAATCTCGCAAGCTCGATTTGGTAAAAAGCTTTTACCAAAAACTACCTTTCTTATTTTTTTCTTTCTAAAATTTTCTATACAATGTTAATGGCACACTTTTTATGCGACAATGTAGGAGGGAAGCATAATGTGTGTGGGAATGGCTTATTTGAATTGTATTGTTATTAAAGAGTTAATTACTCGCTTAAAGGCTTTATAAATAATTTAACTACTAAATATGTAATATATTACTCCATTAAACGTCTAACATATATAAGTTCTATTAATAATAGTAATAGAACAATTAGTTTAAATACTATTTCATATATTTGTATTACGTAAACTATAATACATAAAAGTATTAAACGTTAGTATAAAGAAGTTTTGAAAACAAGAGTAGACATATCTAAAGTATTCCCTAAACATGTGTTTTGGGATATGGATAGTAGTAAATTATCTATTAAAAGAGATAAAGATATTATTATTCCAAGAGCTTTATATGCTACTAATAAAGATTCTTTTCCCAAAGATATTAAAGTATTAGAAGAATATTATTCTAGAAGAGATATTTTACAGACTCTAAAACATACTAAAGAGAATATTAGTAATCAAGTATGTATGCTAGTAAGTAAACGATATAATACAAAACCTTTCTACCGTTACGCAGTATAAATAATGCAAGCGGTTTCCAAATTACTTTTACAAACAATTAGAGAATTGCAGGAATTACCTAGTCTGTCTGATTTTGCATTGGCAGGTGGTACAAATTTAGCCTTGCGCTTTAATCACAGAATATCCGAAGACATTGACTTGTTTTCTACCAACATCATAGGTATTAAAGGATTTGAACAAATAGAATCAGAAGCAAAAGCATTCTATGGAGATAAATTATTAAATATAGTATACCCTATAAAAGAGAATGAACAATTTGTAGATATACGCTTTTATGTAGTTAAAAAGAATATTACAATAAAAGTGGATATTATTCAGAATATGAAAGCACTTTATGATTTTGAAATCATTAAAGGAGTACGTTGTTTTGATATAAAAGATATAGGACTTTTCAAATTAGTGAGTTGTGCCAGTCGTCCTGCTAAAAAAGATATTTATGATTTAGAATATATCACAGAATCAGAAAACTTATCTGACTTATATAATATGTTGAAATCAAAGAAAGAAAAGTTTAATAAGGATACAGATAGAAATATATTTGATTTAGATGAGGACCCAGACCCAATTGATAATCCTCATTTACTTCTGCTTTTTGACAAAAGAATGGCTACAAAACAAAAAATGCGTCATTCTCATGATAATATTTTAAATATTGAAGGAAGTAAATCTTGGCATATGGCAAGTATTAATTGGCGTATGAAAGTAAGACGATTGTATCAATATTTGGGAGTAAAATATCCAAAATTATAGTGCTCTTTTTTCACTGCGCCGTCGCGTAGCCGCTATTGCGGAGCGCGCGGCAAATGCAAATTTAAATTTGCATTCACGAATACCTCTAAAAACAATAAAAATTACATGAGTAATTTTACATAATGACAAATGCCTGCCCGAATGATTTCGTTCAGGCGGGTTTTGCATTCACGAGCACATATTTATCAAATATATGTGCAGCGAGTAAATTATAGAAACAAATAACTTTAGAATTCCATATTCAAAATTTTAATGACCCAAGTACTTAATATCGTAATGAAATAATTCTGCCTCTGGGATATTTTACATAATAGATAATTATAGCTAACGAATTAAAAACAACCAAGTCGTAAAACGGCTGTGATACGTGACAAAAAGATTTAGCCAGTGGCTGAATCCGTTTTGGCGGCGAGATGATGCGGTGGGCTACGATATAAAACACTACGTGTTGTTATATCTACAATTATATCAAATACGTGGTATTTGCCGTTTTACTCAAAACATTATATTTGTTCTATAATGTAATTGCATTATGTAACTTTGCTTTGGTAAAAGCTTTTTACCAAAACTACTTTCCTTATTTTTTTCTTTCTAAAAGCTTCTTAAAAAAGTAATGCAATACTCTTTTTGCCGGAAGGGGCAGAGGAGTGGGGGCAAAATGTGTATGGAATGGGAATATGGTACTCAATTATCTTTAACCCGACTTCTTCATATAAGATTTTTCCTTATTTTTAACAAAAGTTGCGTTTATACACCCAATTTTGGGTGAGTAAACACAATTAATAGAGTTTATATATAGTTGTAGCACATTACCAATGACAAAAAAACAATAATGAAAAGAATTACACACATCTTTATTTTAATAACAATAATTTCTAGTTGCAAAACAAAAACTGATTCTAAAACTAATATATCAACATCTGAGGATAATACTTATTTTGAAGTCTATGAGTTAACTGCTGTATCAAGGGACAGAGAAACTGTTTACTTTAATGTAATTTTAGGTGTTAATGTGAATCCCGATATAACATCTGAAGATAAGGATAAGGAAAAAGAAGAATTAATATACAAGGCTAGAGCGATTGCCTCTTCTCATTTAAGGGGTATAATTGGAAAATATACTAAAAAAGAAAACTCTGAACTTAAAAAAATTCACTCTGAAATACAAGAGGAAATAACAAAATCACTTAATGAATTAAATACTTCACTTAATAAAGATAGAATTGAAATTATTAAACTCGATGCTACGATGAGAAATAAATAACGTGCTACAACCGAACTGTTTAGAAATAGAAAAATAGTTTTTACTTTAACCCGACTTCTTCCTATAAGATTTTTCCATATTTTTAACAAAAGTTGCATTTATACACCCAATTTTGGGTGAGTA
>CALCHN010000037.1 GCA_937901255.1 uncultured Flavobacteriales bacterium
TTTCAATTCTTTTTTTTTACGAGCATCCTCGAAAAACTAGTTTTTTACAAAAAAACGTTTTTCGGGATCTCTAATCTCATAAACTTTTAACCTCCTAAACTCTTTCTGCGATGGGCTTCACCCATACGCTAGTAAATTTCGCTCCTTCGGAGCTTATAATCTCTAAACCTCCAATCTCTAATCTCATAAACTTATAACCTCCTAAACTAACTCCTACACCGCATTTTTTTGTTTCCTCAACATACCAAAAGCTGTCATAAAAATAATTTTAAGATCGAGGAAAAACGACCAGTTTTCGATGTACCATATATCATAATCTACTCTTGTTTTCATATCGATAAGTTCTTTTGTTTCACCTCGATAGCCGTTGACTTGAGCCCATCCTGTAACACCAGGTTTGGCAAAATGCCTAACACGATACTCATTAACTAATATTTTAAATTGCTCATCCAATTCAACAGGATGCGGTCTAGGTCCAACAACAGACATTTGACCTAGTAATACGTTAAAGAATTGAGGTAATTCATCCAAATTGGTTTTTCGCATAAAAGCTCCAATTTTTGTAACTCTAGGGTCATCTTTGGTTGCTTGAGCAAACTTTCCATTATTATTTCTCATTGAGCGAAATTTAAAACAAACAAAATTTTTATTGTTTTCACCTGACCGAATTTGTTTATAGAAAACTGGACCTTTAGAACTCAATTTTACTAATAATATTAGAATTGGAAAGAGCCAAGGAAAAATGCCTATAATTACTAGAATTGAAAAACCGATATCGAACAGATGTTTAATAATACGGTTAAGCGGATTTTCCAAGGGTTCTTTGCGGATGGAAACAATGGGGATACGTCCGTAAAAATCGATAAACACCCTACGGCTATCAGTAATTTTTTGGAAGTTGGGTACAAATTTTATACGGATAAGGTGGCGTTCGCAAAACTTAATAAGCTCTTTTATTTTATGCTCGTTGTATTTAGATACTGCCATGTAAATTTCGTGAATGTTGTTTTTCAGCACATAATCCGGTACTTCATCTATTGTTCCCAGTACTTTAAAATCTTCTGTAGTAGTAGTTTTATCATCAAAAAAACCTGCTACTTGGTAGCCATAAGCCAAATCTTTTACTAACTCGTGGGCAATTTCTTTACCGGCTTGGGTAGCTCCTATTATCACTACTCGCCTAAAGTTAAAGCCTTTTCTTCTAAAATGTTTTAGAATTTTGATAAAAACAATTCGGAAGATGAAGATGAACACAAACAACAATCCATAAAAATAGCCCATTTTTAATCGAGATACCTCATCGTAATCTAAAATAGAAATAAGGGTAAATACCAACAACAAATGCAGCAACACAAATTGTAAGGATTTGGAAACGATTTTTTCTATATGTTCTACCCGCAAGAATTTGTACGCTCCAACAATTAGGTAAAGAGCAAACCAAGCAAAATTGATGATAAACCAAATGTTTTGAGCTTCTTGCGTGGAAATACGTTCTAAATCTCCGTTTCGCAATAGAAATGCTAATACATAAGCCGTATTTAACAGCACTAAATCCCATAGAAAAAAGATGGATTTAATGTAGCGGGAATAACGGTAGAGTAAGTGTTTTCTTTGTGTTTTCATTCTTAAAAGCCCCTCCCAGCCTCCCCTTTGGGGAGGAGTTGCTAACGCACGAAGCCGATTTTGTTAATGGTTAATGGTTATTTGTTAATGGTTAATTGTTAATGGTTATTTGTTAATTGTTAATTGTTAATGGTTATTTGTTAATGGTTAATCCCAAGTGTTGACACTACAGAATTACAAATATTTGCCACAAAGCCACAACGGCAGAAAGAAGCACGAAGATAAATGCCCCCTAAATCCCCCGAAGGGGGACTTTTCCAACGCACTTTGCCTGCTCTTTGTTGTTTTTTTGTAGTTCAAGGATTGCTTACTGCAAGCCCTCGCTAAATTGTAACCACAAGAAAAACTGGCTAAATTAATCAAAGGTCGGTCTTCGTCATAGTGTGTTTTTTCTAAATTTCAAACTCTATTGCGTCTTTGTGTCTGCCGTAAAAATTACAAATATTTGCCACAAAGCCACAACGGCAGAAAGAAGCACGAAGGAAATCTTTGTGAAACTTCATATCTTAGTGTCTTAGTGGTAGAAATAACCTTATTATAGGCGAGGATAATCTCTAATGCCGTAAAAACAAGAATTTTCAATTCTTTATTTTTACGAGCATCCTCGAAAAACTAGTTTTTTACAAAAAAACGTTTTTCGGGATTTCTAATTTCTAATCTCATAAACTAACCCCTACCTCCTAAAACTTTTATACTAATAAATTGTTTTGTTAATAAATATATAAATACTGTGTTGGTTATAAAATATCGTTTAAACAAACGTTGGGGTTCCTGAGCTAAACGATACAACCATTCCAGCATCATTTTTTGCATCCATTGGGGTGCTCGTTTTTGCATTCCAATCATTACCGGAAGTGCTCCTCCAATACCCAACATACAGGCGTTAATTTTTCCTTTCATACTCGCCATCCATTTTTCTTGTTTCGGACAACCCAAGGCAACAAAAACGAGGTGTGCTCCACTCTCATTGATACGATTAACAATGGCTTGTTCTTCTACCTTGGTTAAGGCTCTAAAAGGCGGACTATAATAATGCTGATGTTCGAGGGTTGGATAATGTTTTTTTACATATTCTTGTGTTTTATCTAACATTTGTTGAGTGCCTCCATAAAAAAATACTGAAAGCCCTAATTTTTCGGCTTCTTGCAACAAATCTGGTAAAAAATCCATGCCTGCCACTCTATCTTGTTTAACACCATAAAGTAAGTGCATTGCTTTTACAAGGGGCATTCCATCTGGAGTAACAAGGTTGGCATTATTCACCACTTTTGCAAATTCTTTATCCCAATGTGCTTCAATAGTCATGTGTACGTTGGCTACACAGATATAGGAAGATTGCTTTTTACGAGCCAGTTCGAGTATCCGTTGCAGAAAAGAAGCGTAAGCACCTGTTGAAATGAAAAGTGATATGATTTTGTTATACACGGTTGATAAGTTTTAGCAATACTGCCTTTTATGCGTTGCTTAGCAAGGGTTGGTAAATGTTATTAAAATAAGTTAGCTGTTTATCCATTGAGTAGTGCAAAAGGTAAGTGCTAAAAGCATTTTTTTGCAACTTTTCTTTTTCTTGAGGAGGAAGCTCTTGGTAGTGTTGTAAACGCTCTTGCAAGGCAGCTACATTGCCTGCGCTAAAATGGAAGCCATTGTGTTGATGGTTGACTATGGCAGACATCGCTCCAATTTTTGATGCAATTACAGGTGTGCCGTTTGAAAATGCTTCAATTGCTGTTAAGCCAAAAGTTTCATAACAAAGGGAAGGAAAAACCAATGCTTGTGCTTGTTGTAGTTGCAGGTCAACTTCTTTTTGGTTTAGCGAACCTAAGTACTCTATGTTGCTGTGTTGTTTGGTAGCTTTTTCCACCAGGTGTTTTAGGGGACCATCTCCGGCAATTTTTAGTGGTATATAGGTATTTTCAACGGCTTTTAACAGAAGTTGTATGCCTTTTTCTTCTGACAAACGACCAATATAAATAAAATGATTGTTTTTATGAGTAGTGGAAGGTGCAGATGAGGGCATGGTAAAGTTAGGTTTTACGGTAAATTTTTCAGGAGAAACAGAAAAGGTAGAAGCGTTGAAAAGCTCTACAGCAAAAGGTGTAAGGCAAATGTATTTATCTATTTTTTGCCATGTACCTATTTTTTTGTGAAACCAAACCATAAAAGCCAACCAAAATGTTTGTAAGCTAGAATTTCTATAAACGCCTTTGCTTATAGCACTCCAAGGAAAATACTGTTGTAAACTTTTGGTAAACAATTGGTTGTTGTGCAGCAGTATTGCCGAAGGACAAAGCAAACGGTAATTATGCACGGTATGTACCAACGGAAGCTTCATTTTTTTTACTGTACGAATAATAATAGGCCCGCTAGCAAAATGCCAATTGTGCAAATGCACCACATCCGGGCGAAATTCCTTGATGGCTGCTCTTACTTTGCGAGCCGCAGCGAGGTTCCAAATAGCAGCAAAAAACTGAAAAGCTCCTTTAGCACCACTTTTATTTTGAAAACACAACAAGTTTACTTGGTAGTGTTGTTGTAACAATTCCATTTCTTGTTGAACTACTACATCTTCACCTCCGTGTTGGGTATAGTTGGTATGGATAAGGAGGATTTTCACGCAAAGTTGTTGTTATTTTTTTCTATGATAGAGTATATTTTGTTGACTGATTTTTCCCATGTAAGTTCTTTTGCCCTTAAAATTGATGTTTGACATAATTCACTATAGAGTTGAGGGTTGGACATGATTTCATTAATTTTAATTGCTAACCTATCTGCTAATTCTTGTGTATTATCATTGTTGTGTTTAACAATGGTATTCATCTCTCCAATAACTTGGGCAGGACCTCCTACATCTAAGCTAATTACAGGCAATCCAAAACTAAGTGCTTCTAAAACAACATTTCCGCTACTATCATGGTGACTTGGAAACAACATTAAACTTGATTTTGCATAATAAGCTGAGAGTTCATGTTGTGGTAACCAATTAATTATTTTATAGTTTGATAAAGAATTATTGTTCATAAACGTTTTAATCATACCTAACTCTTCCCCTTTTCCAATTAAAATCAATTCATATTCAGAATTGTCTTTATTAAGTCTAAGAAATGTTTCTAATACTAATTTTATTCCTTTCCAATAAATAAACCTACCTACAAAAAGAATAGTTTTAGGATGGCGTGTTGCTAGTATTTCGTCATTAAATACTTCTGGTTGAACACCAATTTCAAGACTTATAAGTAGTTTGTTTTTATATTTAGACGGTAGAAATTGAGCTGTTTCAGGGGTTTTTGCTACAAAAAATGTAATCCGTTTAATAAATAAACGGTACAGAGGTGAATACAACGCAATTTTATTTGCTATAAACCTTAAAAACTCTCTAATTTTATATTTCGATTGGTAAACATCTTTAAGTTTACTTGGGGTATATTCACCACCACCAACAGGACCAAATATAAATTTCTTCTTGATTAAAAAAGGAATAAAGCTAATTTGCCGAAATACACCGAAAGTTATGTGGTGAACACAATCAAAATTTATTTTATCATCAATTCTTTTTGCTTTAAATGCAACAAAGAATTGCCAAAGAGAATAATATAGGTTAACACCTAAATATTTTTTAAACCTTAGAATAAATTGAGGCAAGTCGTAATATACAAATTGAATATTTTGCTTATCGTAAGATGCTTTTTCAATAACCGGTTGGTTGTTTTTTCTGGTAAGCACTACTACATGATGCCCTCTTTTGGCTATTTCTATTGCCCAATTCCAACCCACACCAGGTTCAGAACCTTTGTTGGGTTCACAAGCATAAGCCGACAATAGAATGTTAAGCTTTTTCGGCATGGGTTTTTAATTGTTGGTAGTAGGTTATTAAATATTGGTTGTTTTTTGCCGTTTCTAATTCCAATTTAATGTTGGCAAAAGCCAGTAAATAAGGGTTCCAATTGTCTATGCCTTGTGTTTTAAAATATTGGTTAATTAATGGACTTGCCGTTGTTTTGGTTTCGGTTATTTTTTTTTGTGGCGTTAATAAAAACGAAGTTTGAAAGATAAAAGTAAATAAATCGTAACCTAGCGGGTAAGTGCCTGCCATTTCCCAGTCAAATAGTTGTAGCTTTTGATGGTGTAGCATCATGTTCCAAGGGCAAAAATCGCCATGAGCAAAACAAGTTTTTAGTTCGCTACTTGTTTTTTTAGTGGTTATAATGTTTAACTCAGACAAGGTTTTTAAAACATCCAATACTTGTTCGTTAATATTTTGTTGGGCTACTCGTACTCCTTTTAAAATGCTAGTTGCTATAAAAGTAAAATAAGTTTCGTTAACGTGTTGCTTTAGTTTAGGCACAAAGTCTAACTGCTCAATTTGTTGAAGAATGGCTCCTTCATTATTCACGTTGATACGAGCCACTTCACTATCCGCATATTTGATGAAAAATTCTGAGTTATTGGCTTTATCAACTCCTAAAATGCTTATTTTTTGTTCTACACCATTACTGCCTCTATTAAATGCCAATACCGAAGAACTGCTGATATAGGGTTTTAATTGCAATAAGGGTACAATAGCCGATGGGTTAGGAACTTTACTCCAATACCTAATAAAATCAAGATGATACCATAATTTCCACAAGCATTTGCCTTTAAGGGTGTAGGGCTGGTAAAAAGTTTGGAACAAACCTATCTTTTTAAACCCTTGAGGAAATAAATATTGTTTGTTAAACGGATTGAAATAATAGTAATTCATTAAAAATTAGCGTAGCGTTTTGTGGTTCTATTTTTCAAATACTGAATAAGTACTTCTTCTGTATCGTAAATTACTTGTTCTGGTGTTTGGTTGGCATTAATAATAAATGCATTGTCCAATTTTTCAAACAACTTGCGGTAAGCAATAACTTGCCTCTCACATTCTTCGGGTGTTACTTCTGCTTTTCGTTGTTGTATTACTGTTGCAGGCACATCCAACAATAACCATACATCTGGTTTCGGCACAAAATAACCTACTAATTTTACCCAAAATTTTTCACCACCATGTCTATATCGTTTTGGATCAACTAAAATGTCATGGTAATAACGGTCGAAAATAACCAAGGTAGATTTTATTTTTAAAGGGTAAACTTTAGTCCAATACCCAAAAACATATAAGCCCAAAGAATAAAACAATTTAGCTATTGAACCCAAATAACCTCTTGGTATTTGATTATGAGGGTCAGTAGTTGGAGCAACTTCTTTTCCTTTTTTTGGAAATAAATGGTATTGTTTATTTTGACGGAAAGCTTCCGTTAAACTTTCTTTTACACCATTTATAATGGTTGTTTTTCCACTACCATCCGGTCCCATAAAAGCAACGACCAAACCAGTAGGTTTTACAATTCTACTCATTCTATTTTTTATTCTATCTAAAAAATGAATACCGTTGAATTTTAAGTTGTTGTGTAAGTCTTTTTTTAATGCTGAAATACTTTTTACTAAAAGTGGCTCATCGTTGGCATCAAAAATTTGTTGTAGCAGTAATTGATTGGGTTTGGAAAAGAATGGTGTAGAAGCCATTAAACAGGCAGTTGGGTTTTCTTTCCATTGGTCTGCTAGGTGCTGAAACTGCTCTGCACTGATAGTACCCTTATCTATTTTTTTTAACAAATAATAAATAAATTCTTTTTCAGGTGCCATTACATAAAATCCTTTTGGATTCAATACTCTGTTTTCTAATAAATAATTGGCTTCGAGAAAAAGTGCTCCATTTCTAAAATAATCAGTACACACATCTGGCTTTATTAAAGCATGTTTGATGCCGTCAGAAAGAGTAATAATGCAATAATAAGCAGTAGCTTCATGAGAAATTACTTGTATCCAGTATATCTTTTCTGTTGCTAAATCACGCATAAAAACCAAAAAATCATTCACCCTGTCTTTTGGTATGACAATGTCAATATCACTGTGAATGTCTTCAGGATAATTCTCCGTTCTGCCAGTGATGGCATAAGGAATTTCTGCCTTATTTAAAAGTGTAAAATATTGATTGAATAAGGATTTCATTTAATTATTTTTAACCGTACTATTTTTAGGTCTATAAAAGATATACACTAATAATCTTATTGAAAACGACATTAAATTCTCAGGTAAAGATAGATTTGCATTTTTTCTAGAAAACCACCCTTCTTTTAGTTTTTGTTGCCATGTTAGTTGTCCACTTATTCCATCTAAGCGATAATTAACAATGGGCTGGTTAATATAATAAAAAGTATTATTATCTCGTAAATAGGCTTCTAATACAAATTGATAATCAGACAAGGCTCTTAATTCAATACTGTAAATATGTTTGTTATATTCTGTTTTAGTAATAAACATGGATGGATGGTTATAAGTCATCCCATAATATTTAAACTTAAAAGCGGACGGATGAAATTTTCTAATGCTTTTATTGCCTTTTTCATCAATGTCGAACCGGTCTGCGTGAAAAATAGTTTTTGTTGGATTTTCTAAATAAGCATTTACAATTAACTCTACGGCATTGGTTTCGTACCAATCATCGCTGTTTATCATGCCAATTACTTCACCTTTTGCGTGTTTTATTCCTTTGTTCATTGCATCATAAAGCCCTTTGTCTTTCTCGCTTATCCAATAAGCAATGTGCTTTTCATACTTTTTGATAATGTCTAATGTGCCATCTGTAGAGCCACCATCTATAATGATGTATTCTATGTTTTTATAAGATTGATTTAACACACTTTGGATGGTTTGTTCCAAGGTTTTGGCACCATTGTACACTACGGTGATGATGCTAATTAATGGGTAAGTTGGTTTATGGTTTTCTTTCATTTATTAAATTCAGCTTTTTTCTTTTATTGGGATACAACAAACCAATCAATATCCAAATGTATAAATAATGAACATTGAAAGAAGGAACATTTTCAACTGTTAAAAGTAATATTTCAATTAAAAGCCAACCAGCAGCTATATAACTCCATTCGTTAATTTTAGAATAAATGAAATTCGTATAAATGCTCTTTAAACTTACTATTAGAAATGCTAAAGCTAATAATATCCCACCTTTTAAAATAAATTGTAGGAATCCAACTTCAACTACACTTCTGATATAATGGTCGCCATTATCTCCACTCCAATTATAAAAATAATTGCTGTAGTAAGTTCCTAAATAACCTCTCCCAAAAAGCAAATCATTCCCTTTAATCTCTTGAAAAAATTCTAAAAATAAAAAAGATCTTGTATCTGTTGTATCAATAATATCTGAACTTATTGGTAATACATTATAAAATGCTGTAAAATTGAAAAAAAGGTAACCACCTGCTACTATAGTACAAAAAAGTATAATTTTTCTTATTCTTTTACTTTTTAAAAAGATAAGCAACTTACTAAATGAAAGGAATATTAAAAAACAAAAAACCAACAACAAACCCGATCTGTAATCATAAATTAAAAACAAGTATAAAGCACCCAACATACTTAGCACAATAAAAAAACGTGTTTTTTTATTAGCGAAAAGGTAAGCAAAAAAATATGCTGTATAACAAAGAATTAAAGTTGGTGTAGATTTAAGTGTAACAACTTCAATTACTGTTAAAATTGGAATTAGATAGATAAAAAACCTAGAAATTTTATTAATGATGTTTATTGATTTTTCATTAATAAAAAAAACTATAACACAGATAAAATATGCTGAAAACGCTATAGGATGGAAAAAAAGAGTTATTAAATCATCTTTATTAAAAGAAAAAGAAGGAATAAGTAGTAATAATACTAAGATTGTGTAATAAACTAAAAATTTGTTTTGAAAGATTTTAATTTTTTTTATATATAAAATAAATCGATAGAATACTATTCCGTAAAAAGCTAATAAAGAAACTGCACTAATAATTCTAAAAACTTGCAGTTGCGTTTTTGTAAAATAAGCATAAGAAATACTGCTTATGATAACAGAAATAATTATAATTTTTAAAAAGCTTTTCAATGGTTAATTATTACTTTCAATTTTCTTAATAAACTTAGCGGGGTTTCCTGCCCAAATTTCATTATCGGGAATGGATTTAGTAACTACCGAGCACGCACCCACTATGGCATTGTTGCCAATGGTAACGCCTTTTAAAATAGTGGAGTGAGCTCCAATAAAAGCATTGTTGCCAATAATTACCGGGCGTGTAGTGGTGTTGGCAATGTCTTTTGTTCTATCTGTACGGTCGTTGGGGTTTAAACTATGAAAATCGGTATCGTAAATAACTACATTACCACCAAGATTAACATGGTTGCCTATTTGTATGCTGTTCTGACAAACTATTGCAGTTGAACTCATGCCTACATTGTCGCCAATAATGAGTTTGCCTTTTTTTCCTACAATAATAGAACACCTGTTGAACCGACCAATAGGATTAGACATTTCTCTGTTGTTCATCCTGAAATTTTTGCCAATAATACAAGACCCGCCTATGCCTACATTTATTTTAGGATAACCTTTATTTTTAAAACTAGAAAATTGTACGCCATTGCTATAAAAGATAAACCAGCTAACCATGTAATCTATAGGAGTAAGTAGCTTGCGTTTAATGGTTTTTATACCTTTAAAAAACAGAACAAAGATTTTTTGCATTTGAGGTTTTATTGATTTAAAATGCTAGTATAAACAGCTATAAGATCTTTAGTAATTTTTTGTGGTTGGTGCCTTTCCTGTGCAGTTGCTTTTGCGTTAGTTCCTAATTGTTTCCCTAAATTTGGTTGATGATAGAGTTGCTGTAAGTTGTAAACTAGTTCATACACTCCATTAGAAGGAACTAAAATACCGTTTTCTTTATGAGTTATTAAACTACTAAGCCCACCTACATTGCAAGCAATAATAGGCAAGCCCATTAGTTGTGCCTCGCAAACAGAGTTAGGACTATTATCTATATAAGAAGGATGTACAAAAACATCTGCTTCTTTCATTTCATTAATTAATTGCAATGCATTTAATTTACCAAGCAATGTTATGTTTACATTTTTATGGCAAATTTTTTCCTTGTTTTCAAAAAGTTTTAAGAGTTTGGTAGATGCGTCCACACCTACAATTTTCCATTCAAATTGTACATTACATAAGTTAGTAAGTTGTTGTGCTGCTTTTAAAACAACATCAATTCCTTTATATGTTGTAGGTGATAGTGTGGAAAGGATGGTAAAAACTTTTTTAGATGAGTTTTGTTTGTGTGGTAAGTAAAATTCAGTGCGTAATACCTCATCTATATGGAAATACTGTATGTTAGGATTAAATAGATGAGTAATTTGTTTGTCCCAAGCGGTTCTGCCGCAAACATATTTTAGTTGCGAAAATATTTGCTTTTCACGCTTTGCTTGAGCCTTAAATCTTTTTTGACTAAAAAAAGGAGAAGCTCCTTTAATATTTTCAAATATAAAATGCTTGCTAAAAATTATGTTCCATTTAGAATAATTAGGCGGAAAATAAGCATTAACAACAGGATTTATAAGCCCTTGCAAATGAACCAATACTGGTATTTTTGTAAGTGGTTGAATTAAAGCAAAAGCATTTTCGGTACCAAAAACCTGAATAATATCTGGCTGAAAATCATTGATTACTTCTAAAAATTTATCTACAATATTGTCTCCATCAATTTTACCTCTCCAATTATTAATAAGGGCTTTTACAGGGTTTTTTCGGCTACGTTTGCGTAAAATAGGGTAGTAAACCACATTATTTTGATTTACTTTTTGATGGTCGGTTGGGTGCATAAAAGCTACACCTAACGAAATGTTAGGGTTATTATGCATGTTTTTTTCTAAGGATTCTATCCAACCACCACCATGATAATGGTGTTTGCCTTGCTGATATAGAGATGGTGTTGGACTAAACCAAAGGATTTTCATAGGTTAAAATTGATAATGAAATAATTCAATATCGGTTTTATAAACATTTCCTACAATTTGTTTGGTTTCTTCATTATAGTATGCCCGATATTCATTTTTTCTATTAATAGTTTTGTTTTTGTGAGTTAAAGTTATACTTGTATCTAATTTATTATTAATATCAACAATTGCTTCTTCCAAGTTTTCAAACTTATATATTTTATCAACCAGAATCTTTCCATTTAGGGATAAGTAATAGTACTGTGGTATAAAATGAGTAAATGTATTAATGTTTTTTTTATTTACCCATTTTAGAACAAAATCTTCAAAATCTACATATTTTGCTAAATTATCGTTAAACCATTTTTTGTCCACTTCGTTAAACCCACCCTCTTTTAAAAAATGGTAAGCAGAAACAAGTCTGTCCCAGGGATTTCTAACAACAGTAAATTTAAAATAAGTTTTAAATTCTTCAGGGCTATAAACTTTAAAATATTCATAAATAGGTAAATGACCACCTCCTAAATTACCAAATAAATTTTGTGAAAGAGACACTCCTGCTGCTTTAGGTATATGAATAAATATACATTTATGTTTTTCAAAACCAATTAAAGAATTTTTATTTGCAGAAACTTGTGCAGTTCTTCTAATTTGATTTTTTTTAAATTTAGTATTAAATAAAAATTTGTAACCAAAGTAGATAGTAGTATGAGGGAGAAGATAAACCAATTTTTTTATTATTGATTCCATATACCTTTAGCTGTATTATTAATCAGTTTGTAATATTGGATTGGTCTTAAAACAACAGAATAACATAAGCTAAAACAAGTAGCTAAAATTACACCTGTGCTTCCCCAACCAAGGTATTTACCAAAGTATATACTCAATGGTATATTAATAATCATTGAAGTAACTCCAGTAAATATTTGCAATTTGATTTTTCCAACACCATTAATAAAATTAACATATATCATATTAAAAGTTTGTAGTGCAACAAAGCATGCCATTGCTAGCGATAGGTTGAAAGGTACTTGGATTTTATCGCCAATCCATAAATTATAAAACCAATTGGAGATGAACAGCATTACTATCAAAGCCATAGGAATTAGCAGCCATATTTTTTGAACATTGGATACAGATTTTTTTATCCAATCGAATTCTTTTTTTGCATAAGCTTCTGTAAAAGAAGACCAAAATGGTGCGATAAGAATTCCATAAGCAATAGTTACAATAGAAAAATATTTAAAAGCAATATTGTAAGGAACAACCTCTTCTGGTCCAAAAAGACGAGTAATGATGTAATTATCGGTAGAAAAAAGCACCATTGCAGCAATTTGAATGATAAAAAACTTAAACCCAAGGTTAGTGATTTCATTAAAATACTTTTTTTGCCATAAACTCCATTTGGGCTTAAACAACTTAAACCTTCTGTTAAACCCAATAAAATTTAAAACTAATAACACTAAAACAGGGATGGCAGAAAAAATACTACCAAACAATAACAAGGAACTGTTTTCAGCCTTTGTTAAAAGCCAAATAACTAACAATGAAATAGTTTGTGTTAAAAACTGTATTTTATTTTGAATTGAATGGTTTTGGTCTGCTTGATAAATATTAGTAATTAGTTTAACAATAAGTTGAATAGCAAAAAATGCAAAAATAACAGGTAACAACCAGTTTAAATCATTAACTAATCTATCGCTTGTATTAAAAAAATTACTCCAATTAATAAAAGGATTAATACAAAAAAACAATAGTACTATTCCAATACTTATTGCTCCTATTGTAAAGTATGCTGTACTAACATAAGCCTGAGCATCTTTATGATTTCCTGAGGCTTTAGCTTCGGCAAATTTATTTCTTAACCCGTTTCCTAAACCAATGTCAAAAAAACCAAACCAACTGATAAATGATGTTAATGTTAACCAAACACCATATTTTTCAGCATCAAGATAATCAATAGTAAGCGGTACAAGCATAAAATTAGCTATTATACTAGCTAATTTATAGAAAGAAGACCAGCCAATATGCTTGGCAATATTTTTAGTACGGTCGCTCTTTATACCTACTTTGTTGTATATTTTATCTTTAAAATTTTTCAACTATAGTTGTTTGTGCTTTGTTTTCAGTTAGCAGTGTCCATCTCCAATTTCTAATCTCTAATTTCTAATCTCCTCAACTTTTTCTGCGATGGGCTTTACCCATACGCTAGTAAATTTCGCTCCTTCGGAGCTTTTTAACCTCAAACGAGCTTGCGAGTTCAACGAAGTTAAACCTCAAACTTTTAACCTCATAAACTAACCCCTAACGCCTAAAAAAAACACACCCCTGCCCCTCTCAAGAGGGGAATCCCCCCACATTTCCAATCTCCAATCTCCAATATCTAATTTCTAATCTCTATTGCTCAATCTCTAATTTTTTCACGGCTTCGCCATGGTGGGTTACAGGAACGCACCGGCAAATAAAAAAAATGTTTTGAAATCTTTGTCTGCTATTCAAGAATAGAACGAGCAAACAAAAGACAATTCAAAACAATTGTTAAGCTGTAGCCCTAAGCTTTTGCGGTTGCACAAAAGAAAGGGGAATATTTACATTAAAAGCTGCACCCAAGACAGCAATGTTTACTATAATTCTGTATTTGCCTTGCACTTGCACTGCATGGGCAGTAAGTCCAACAAAAGGACCTCTAATCACTTCTACTTCTTCGCCTTGCTGTATGTTAATGCCGTTGCACGGAGCCACCTGTTCGGCATCGTTCATTAATATTTTAAGGTTTTCAATTTCTTCGTTTCGCACTATGGCGGGTTTTCCTAAATAACGTAATACGCTTGCTGTGCCCGATATGCTAAGGGTGTTAAAAAGTTCGGTAGGGGTGGTTTTTACAAATACATACGAAGGAATAAGTGGGGTATGTACCTTTTTTTTGCGGTCGCTCCAAATTTTTAGGGTAGTTACCAAGGGCAAATAGACATGAAAACCGGCTTGGGTAAGTCGTTCCGCTACTTTTTTTTCGGCTCTGGGATTGGTTCGTAGTGCGTACCAGTTATGGTTAGTAGTGTTGTTTAAGTTCATTTTATTGCAAGACAAAAAAGCTATTTTCTTTTTAAAAACCTCTAGTTTTTAATTGGCAGTAAATATATAAAATTTAGATAGAAACAACAATAAGGCATTTGTTTGTTTTTAATTGTTTGGTTGTGTATTGTTTAATGTTTTTAGGATGTGGAAAATACTTAGTTGATTTGTAGATGAATTTTGCATTTTATTAGATGAATTGGAGTTTTTTGGCAGGAAATTGTTGTTTTATGAAATTTTTTTTCATGATGGAGAGGTTAAGCCCCTATCTTCCACACTAACTCGCTCCAAAGTCCACTGGACTTTGTCCGCCCCGAAGGGAAGGAGTTTCCAACGCACAAGCCGTTTTTGTTAATGGTTATTTGTTAATCACAAGTTTGGGCTTTTGAAGTTACAACTATTTGCCACAAAGTCACAACGACAGAAAGAAGCACGAAGGCATCTTTGTGAAACTTTGTGTCTTGGTGTCTTTGTGGCAGAAAAAACCTTATCATAAGCGAGGATAATCTCTAATGCCGTAAAAACAAGAATTTTCAATTCTCTTTTTTTACGAGCATCCTCGAAAAACTAGTTTTTTACAAAAAAACGTTTTTCGGGATTTCTAATTTCTAATCTCTAATCTCCAATTTCTAATCTCCAATATCTAATTTCTAATCTCATAAACTTGTTCTGCGATGGGCTTTACCCATACGCTAGTAAATTTCGCTCCTTCGGAGCTCTTTAATCTCATAAACTTATAACCTCATAACCTCATAAACTTATAAACTAACGCCTAACCCCCCATCGCTTCTTCTACTACTTTATCTTTCCAAGTGGCAGTTTGTTCTTTAAGCTCATTAAGTTTTGGGAAAAGTTTTCCTGAAAATTCGCTTAAGGGTTGGTAAAGTAATGAGGTAGATTTTACTTCGCTTTCTATAAATGACACTTCACTATCTATGGTATTTACCAAGTTTAAGATGATACTGATGATTAGTCCGAATTTCATCATTCCGAATAACATTCCTGCAATTCTATTAACGATGCCTAAGGCAACCATCTTTACCACTCTTTCTAACATTTTAGCAATGAAAAATACCAAAACAACTATGGCTATAAACGTTACCACAAACGATAATAAGGGCATAATTTCCGGGGAAATATTAAATGCTTTACTTAAATACTCCGCTGAATAAGACGAAAAATTAATGCCTCCCCAAACGCCCAGTACCAATGCTACTAAAGAGGCTATTTCTATCACAAATCCTTTACGAAAGCCTTTGTAGGCTCCCCAGATTAACGGAATTACAATAATGATGTCTAGATAGTTCATGTTAGCCAAATTAGCACAAAAGTGTGTTGCTAATTAATGACTAATGGAGGAGTTATTAAATAGGGAGTGTTGATTGTGTAAGCCCCTCCCATCCTCCCCGAAGGGGAGGGGTTGCAAACGCACTTAGCCGATTTTGTTAATGGTTATTTGTTAATGGTTATTTGTTAATGGTTATTTGTTAATGGTTATTTGTTAATGGTTATTTGTT
>CALCHN010000038.1 GCA_937901255.1 uncultured Flavobacteriales bacterium
AACATTTACAATGGGTAACATTTATACTGGATATAAAACATGGTAACTTTTACAACGGGGTAATTTAAATCACATTATCTTTAAATAATAGAGCCCCAACTTGCGTTGAGGCTCTTATTTTATTTTTAAAACCTGATGAATAGTATACTACCTAAGCTAAATTAAATCTTTTAATAATTATTAAATACATAAAGTTTAAATTGAGGAAATAACCAAAAAATAGTTATTATATTTAATATTATCATAAGTATATCAAATGTCTTGTTTTTATACTTCCCTATAACATAGACTATCAATGATATTATCGCAGGAGCTACAAACCAAACATACGCTAACAAATAATACACAACTATAGCAAACTTTGATACAGTAACATTTCCCTCAAAAATAAAAATGGGTATCACAAAAAGCAATAGGTTTAATATTGATAGAACTATATTTATTTTTTTATAAATCGTCATAATTATCTTATTCAAAATTGTGGAGATGATTGTTTTACCACTTTAGTTTTGTCTGTCGGAGCCATATTAGGTAATTTAAACATCTCCTTAATAACATCCATATTTAATGGCTTAGGGTTAATAGCGTCATTTAATTGGTCTTTCCATAACTCAGGGGTATTATGTGTATTATGCATCCCGCCTCCTGAAACATCAATATTTGTTGCCCCTTCAAATGTTCTGCCTGCTGGCCCCATTTCTCCAGATACAACAGGAATAGAACCATTAAATGTTGGTATAACAATTGGACCAGCAGGTCCATGTATTACACTTACTCCATCAGAAAAATTATACAAATCACCTCCTGAAATTTGTACAGGGTCTCCGTTTTGGTAAATTTGGATGTGTTTAGCGGTAACATCATCATCTAACTGATATTCTCTTACAGGAGTATTTATAGTGATTAAATAATTTACATCATACCCTTTCTTCTTTAATATATTTGCAGCCATAATCCCTACATTTCCGCCATGACTATGTCCCACTATAGTTAATGGTTGGCTAGGGTCTCTATTATCTATAATCAAGTTAGCAAACTGTTTAGCGGCTCTTCTTCTAGCCCTATCAACATTATTACCAGACCATTTTAATGCAAATGCTGTGGTATTCCCAACAATCTCTTTTACAGTCGATATAGACTGTACTGGCACTGGTTTTTTATTCGCCCAAGTTCCATGTATGTAAAATGCCTCTAAACCATCTAAATCGATTGCTTGTATAGGACTGTTACTTGCAAACTGATAAGGAGATAAATCCGCATACTTCTTCCCGTGTATTATTATAGGGTCAGGAGTTGGGAAGCGAGCTAATCGTTTCATATACATTCTTTCACCATAATCTTGCCAGTCCCCTAATTCTTCATCTGTAGGCTTTCCGTTAAAATCGTACCTATAATCCGTAGGGTTGTATGTTCTGCCAGGCATATCCATCCCAAATGGATAATAATCGGAGTAACTTTTTACATCTGGTTCATAATAAGAATATAAGTTACCTGAATACATTTCTGCTATTTGATCATCTGATAATGCATTATCAAATATCATTAAATTGTCTACTTGTATATTAGAATATCCACCTGCTGCATCAATAGCTCCTATTTTCATTTCTCTACCTGAAATATTATTAATTGAAGCTCCTGTTGGTAACGTTTCTGTATCTTCAAGCACCCCATTAACATAAATGCTTATGGTATTTCCCTCTCTTTTACCTACTAAAAAATACCACTGTCCTGTATTGGTAACAGGAGTGGATTTGCTAGCAATATATAATGTGGAACCTACCTCAACTAAAAATGAAGGACCGTTTGTAGTTCCTGTTGCTCCTGTATTTAAATTGATTAACCATTCATTTGTTCCAGAAGAAGCTCCTGTGTTCCATTTACCCACAACTCCATTCCCCCAACTTAATTGAGATATTTTTTTAGCCCATACGGCAACTGTAAAATCTCTTGTGCCAAAGTCTAATCTAGCATCATCAGCAAATTCAACATAATCTCCTGTATTGGTTTCTATTACATCTGAGCCATCATAGCCCACACTTGAAACATAAGTGGCAGTATTGGTTACAGGGTCTAAACCGCTACCATTTACCTCACTATCATCGGTATTTTCAAAATCCCAATGATAATTCAACTCAGATGGTTTCATAGGAAACTTTCTATCTGAAAGTGTAACTAAAACGTTCCCTAAATGATTGCTTTTTTCGTAAATTTTATTACCTATGTTGTGCGAATAGTTATTTATAAAATTAAGCTTAGGTGCAAGCACTATAGGACCAGGTGCTTGCACGTTTACCAACGAAGAAGAGGTAAATGAGCCGGGATAGCCTGAGGTGTTTATGGTCATGTTGTTGCTCAGCACGGTAATATCTACAAAGTTTCCAGCAAATATACGTAATAATCCGCTACCAAGGTTTTCTACTGCCCCATTATTTACAATATAATCGGTAGGATTGGCAGTTGCCGGTACAGTAAGATAAATGTCGGCAAAATGGGCTTCTATAAGGGCATCAATACTGGGTTCTGTGGGATCCACACTAATGCTTATAGTTTCATCGCTGTTCAAGAAAACAGGTTGAGAAGGGTCTATTGCCGCCATTACATCTCCAGGCAACGAAATTGGACCGGAAGAAAAATCGGCATTAAAATAAGTAACCTGAGTTTTGGGTTGTATGTCTAATCCTAATCTGCTACTGCCGTATATGGTACGCTCGGATAAGACGGTGGTGCTTTTATAGGTGTTTCCGCTTATAAAATCAATGTTATTTTCATACACTGCCAGTATGTTTCCTGAGGCATCTCTTTGGTAGGTATAGGTTGTCCACTCGTTTTGGGGTTTTAGCGTATTGTTTGCCAACTTGGGTTTCACTATTTTCGCAATACGGTTTCCGGCAGCGTCATACCTGAATTCGAGGTCGGGATGTCCAAAATCGGAATAATGTATTTTTTGTACTTTATGGTAGGTATCCCATGTAATTTGGTCTATTTGTTCGCTTACATCGCCTATAAGTTGTCCTATAGGGTCGTAGGTATAGTTGTTTGAAGCTTGTGTAATTCCAATATCAGTAGTGTTCACCACTCCGTTGTTATCAATAATCTGTGTTAACTTGTTAGTACTAAAATTGGGTGAAACAGGTGGCGTGGAAACTGATCCATCAGCATAGAGGTATCCGGTAGCTCCTGCTTCCAAATATCCATTGGCATTATTGGCATATTTATATTTTATATCGTCCATGTTAAACGTTCCAACACCCACTCCTATATCGTTATTTCGTTTCAGTTCGGTAATGTTTCCATTTAAATCGTAATGGTGCTCGGTTTGATAATGTCCATTATCGGTAGCACTTAAAAAAGAATTGGTTGTGGGTACGGTGGCATCTGTAAATACATTGCTACTGCGAATACGGTTGGCTGGATCGTAACGATAAGCCACACCATGCACCGGCAGCAGGTTGTTAAGGTTATCAAGCAATGCAGTGGTCATTAATCGGATGTTGCCATTGTAGAGTGATTTGGCTGCCGTTTCGAGATTAGAGCCAGATATGTCTGCCAAAAAGTAATTGCCGGCAGCTATGGTATTGTTAATGGCATTGTAATCTCCATCAAAATAACCTAAGCTATAACCAAAGGCATCGGTAGCAAAATGACTGTTAAAACCATTCATTGTTAAATCTGCATCTTTTCCTATGTCTCTGTTGGCTTTAAGTGTATTGGAGTTTACGCCTTTAAGCCATCCTTGCAAGGTGTAGGCATAATCGGTTCCGGCAACTTGTTTTTCACCAATTTCTGTTCGTGCCAATGGACCAAACTCGTAATAGAAATACTTGGCATCGGTATCCCAAATATGGTTGTCTTTACTTGTTTCTGCATGGGTAATTCGGTTATCGGCATCATAATAATAACGATGAATAAACTGATCGAACCTCCCGGGCTGATAGGTAACTTTGTTTACATTTCCGCTCACTAAATCATACTCGTAAGTTAATTTTTTAACTACCGAACCGGAAGCTATAAGGGAAAGGTGTTTGTTTTCCTGAATAAGCTCATTTACATTTCCGTGAATATCATAACTGTAGTGCGTTCCGTAATCGTAAGTAGCATCAACAGGGTCGCCATTCACATCCAAATCATGCGTTTCTTCACGGGTTACGGAAGTTACCCGAGTTCTGAGTTCTTTTTGTCCACCATTGGCAAATAAAGCGTCCACAGCGCCATTAAGTGGTTCATCGTAAAAAGTTTTGGTTACTTGTTTTTTTACGGTTGCCGGATAAACAGTAGATGTAATTAAGCCTGTTTTTCCTGTTAGCCAAGGTAAAAATTCTTCTTCATAATACAACAAGATATCATCTGTAATTTCAGTCGTACTTTCTACTTCGCCTACTTCGGTGGTTCTGCCTAATGCATCATAAACAATGTAGTTATATACATAGGAAGAGGGAACGGCTGCTTGCTTGGCATTTTGAGATAATAGTTGTCTTCCCAATACATCATACCAAAATTTGGTTACTCCTCCATCGGGGGTAGATTGCCAAATGAGTTTGTTATAGCTATCGTATTTATACTGAGTAATAAGGGTATGCTCCACATTTTGATGTTCTGTTCCTAAAGGATTGGAAACAACATCATAAGGATTGATACGATGGTCATCAATATCGTCATAAAAAGCTCCATTGCTTACTAAATCTGTTGATTCGGGTATAACCCCTTCGGGTGGTACGGTTTTAATTAAGTTCCCTGCTTGGTCGTAATAGTAAAGGGTGTACATGTATTCGTTTAGCTCGTAGCTAGCGGTAAAGGTTTCGCGGGTGTTAGTATCTGCTATATCCTCCATACATTTAGCAAGGTAATTTGTTTCAAAAGCTGCTATAGTATCAGCAAGTTGTTGTTCCCACAGGTTAAGGTAATTGAGTAAATTGGTGGCATTTAGTTCGGCAGCACAATCCTCTTCGGGGTCTGTTATTTGTAAATTAGCATTGCAACGGAAAAGGTCGGGCAAATCAACAAAATCGGTATTTTCTGTATAGTTTAATGGAGCACCATCATCGGCAACACATTGGTTCATTAGGGTTTCTATATCGGTTCCTGAATAGCTTGTTCCAAATTCTGTATTTATTAAAGAAGCTACCGCTGCAGCTTCGTCACTATCGAGGTTATAAGGGTCATAATCGATAGCAGCCTCAGGATCATAAAAACGAGTATTAATAAAAAAGGCTAAGGCATCACACTTGCAGTTAATACATTCTAACAAAGGCGGAAAATCTATCATATCGCCTACGGTATCACGACAAAAATTATCCCAGCGTTCTACATCTTCTGGAGTGTAAGTTATTCCTATTAGTGAAGTTAACGCATCAGCAATATCATTATAGTCTCCTGCCGAAAAAGGTGGTGCAATGGATAATGTTGCTGCATAATCGGTAAGTTGGGTGCAGTTACATTCGGTAGTAGAGGCTGATGTAGCAGGAAATGTTGGTGGATAAACCAGGGTAGTATTGCAACCTGACAAGTAATGTGTTATTACCTCTTGGAAGGTTTCAAGAGAAGTAGTACCATCATCTGATGCTAATATACTTGTTGTTCCTCCATCTCCATCGGAGCTGCCAACAGGAGGATTTAAAGTACATCCTAATTGACAAATAGCAATTAAATCGGTTTCGAGGTCGTCTATTTGTTGTTGGGTTAAGCTTGCTGTTACAATGCAGGAAGCAAGTTGGTTTAACCAATCTTGAGCACTATTTTCACAATCGGCTTCGCACGTAGCTATACCTACACTAACTGCAGGAAGCGTCTGTGAGGTATTCGGATTAGAATTATAGGTATCAAAAGCAAGGTTACGATACCAAACTAAGGTAAACCAGTCTTGCTCATTAACACCGGTGGTGCTGGGATAATCTTGATCTCTGGTCATGTTATAACTCGTTAAATCTAAGACTTCTGGAAGCGTATTATCCGTTAACACATCAGGATTCCAGTATTCATAATGATGAGCACTTCCTTCATAAAAATTACCACATGCTCTCCAATTATCCTTAAATTCTTTATATAAAATGTAATCTCTGTAAAATTTGTACACGCCTCTAAAAAATTGGTATTTGTTTTGTTTGGTTACATCTGCACCAGTTTTATCAAGGATACCCGGAAAATTGGCAGTTCCATCTCCGTGGATGGTTTTGTAAAAATCTATAACATACTGAGGAAGTCCTGCCGGAGAGGTACCTGCAATATCAGCAGGATCATCCATTACATACCAAATGCTATGAAAATAAGCAGGGTTTGTGCCATCATTTATTTCCAGGAATTTTTTTAGCTTGTTGGTTATCCATACAGATGCAACAACACCTGCACCTTGGTCATCTACAAACTGAAGTGATAAATTTGAGGTTTGACATCTTAAAGGATCAAATAAAGGGTCGATTAAAAAATCAGTACCCGATGTAGGCGTATCAGTTGCATCCATATACAATACATTATTGATATTATCTGTGGGTCCATTAGTAGTGGTAGAAGTTAAAAGTCCCATCGGGTTTAAAAAATCCATGTATTCGAGGTTACCTCCCGAAATAACTTGTTTTTGTTTTTTGGAAAGAGCCATGTCTGACCCCATCATCATGTATTTATCAAAATCAGCAATATACGCTCTCGGTATAGTACAAGTATTCAATTCTCCATCATAAACCACAAGACTATCTAAACAATTGTATTCATAAGCACAATATTCGGGGTGATAATGTGCCACAAAAGTATCTAACCAATTAGGGTATATTGATTCCCATGGAGCTTGATTCCAGTTAGCTCTAATCTCATCCCAGGTATATTCTGTAGAACCTGTTTTAAAATCGAAAATATCATTAGGAGCTGTTGTTGAGTTGACACCGTCAGCACTTTCTAACCAACCATTAATGTCATAGGTAAATGTACTAGGAGGATTTCCATCATTTAAGATAGGATTTCCGTTGACATCTAAATCCAATGAACCATCGGGTAATAACATATATTTTTGATGTATGTTATCAAAATATTGTCCTCCCGGACTCATATGGCTTTTCATTAATTCATAGCGTTGCTCGCAAAGACTGGTAGGGGTAATGAAGGCTTCATCGCATTCCAATTCACAAGCTGCAACAAAATCTAAGTAATCAGTATAAGTATAAGGATCCCCTAAAGCATCTTCACTATTTCCCTCTTCATCATAGTAAACGGTAACATTTTGTTGTGATACCTCATCAAAATAAATTTCAATGAATGCTTCGGCACATATTCCTTCACAAGAGTTGTTGCAAGTAACAGGATCTGGTTCAACGTAAGGAACACATTGTTGCAACGAATTAGTCATATTGTCTCTAATGAGTTCTTCAAATTCAGCCAAATAAGAAGCGGTAGTTGGAGCATGTACTTTTAGGGTTTTATTAATGGTATAAGTACCTACATCTAACGGTCCTAAATCAAAAGTAATTGCTGCTTGTGTAAGTGGATTGGTAATTACTACCGGAGATGGATTAGTTAAAGGTGATGGTGTTGTTACCGTCATTAAATCTACTCCGTTTTCATCTAACACTTTAATGTCCAGGGTATAGGTACACTCAAAAGGATTAACACCTGATGTAAAATTATTTAAACAAGCTTCTACATAATCCATTGAGCTTAATGTATAATTAATAGTAACATTTGTAGCAGGTGTGGATATGGTAAGTACTGAAGAAGAGGAAGATGTAGTTCCGTTTACATTGTTGTTGGCTAACAAATCTCTTGTAATGAACACATCTGTCGGTTTATAATCCAGGGGTAATAAATTATCAGGAGTATTTCCTGCTAATGCTGTGGCTATGGTTCTCCCTTCTTTATCTAAATAAGAAACGTTTACTTGTCCGTTAGGGTCTTTTACCATATTTTTTTGATAAAAGGAACTTGGTCCTACTTCGTTTCCAAACAAACGCTCTATTTCCATATCGGCAGGTGTACCATAGTAATATTTGGTAGTATTTATTGTTCCATGTTGCAATTGGTCGCCTACAGAAGCTTGTTCTGTTATACGGTCTGTACCATCTCTTTTATAAGTAGTTCTGCTAAATGGGAACTCATTGGCATTGGCTGTATAATCTCTGTATAAGGACGATGAGGTATTGTTTTCAGAATAATATTGACTGGTTAAACTAACACTACCAGGAGTGGTAGCCGGCATTGGGTCGGGTCCTCCTCCGGTTGTAGCATGATTTACATCTGCATCATAATTTTCTTTATAGTATTCTCCATTAAAGGGAGCGGTTCCATTCTCGTAAAAACCTATTCCTTTTGAAGGTACAGGTGTTGGAAGGGTATTAATGGCAGGTCGTCCTTCAAAATCGTACATGGTTTCTGCTACAATGGCATTTTGATCAGTATTTAAAATGGTGGTACTTTGTCTAACTCTTGAACTTCCATCAAAATACTGAATGCCTTCTTTTCGTTTGCCTTCTTCAGCATAAGCTACTTTATACGTCCAGTTTTTTTCTTTATCTAACCCTTCATAAGGAAAGGCATAGCCCGCAGTATATGCATTAGCAACAGTTCCTGTAAATGGAATAGTAAAATCACCTGTTGTGGTTAAATTATAATTTCCATTTACTAAATCTATTCCTACTGGACGAACTCTATATACAATCATTCCGCTGGGATAGGCTAAAGAAACAGTATAATGGTTATTAGTTGTATTGATTCTTGTGGCTTCTTTCCAATCATAAATAGCAGTTGAAGTTTGAATAGTTGTCATTAAACTGTTTAAATCATCACTTATATCCACAAACACCCATTCTAAATCAAAACTTTCTGCTCCTAGCGGGTATTCCCAAGTAAGTAATAATTCATTTTTTAAAGGATCCTCATCGTTTATTATATGTCTATTTGGTGATACTGTAGTTATTAAGGGTACGGGAGATAGAGGATAATAGCGTTCTACTTCTGAACTCAATTCAAAATAAACGTCTTCAGGTAGAAATGAAGTGGCAACAGTTGCTCCTAAATTAGTTGTAAACGAAATAGCAGTTACACTAATTTCTGCTTCCATATAGCCTAAATAGCGTTGAACATCAATGTCTTTATACGTAGGAGAGCTTCCATCAATGTTATAATCTATGGAAAGTACCTGGTTGGTTAGCGTTACTGTTGAATAGGCTGCTGTAACTAAAGTAATATCATAAGTCACTGTTAAGTTAAATTCTGTTCCTATGGGGTTGCCAGACATGTCAAATTCGGGAAATAAGGATTCTTCGTATTTTAAAGTAGCAAAAATAGTGGCTGATTTAACAGAAGGCGTAACAGGTGGAGCATAAAGTCCGGTGTGTTGTTGGTCGGCAATACTAAGATAGCCCACATTATCAATAGACGGACCGTTAAGGTAGGTCATTATTTTATCATTGCCGCCATAACTTAACAAACTGAAAACCATTCCAACTGCTAAGACTATTATTTTGTTTACTTGTTTTGCCATGATAGTATTGTTATTATTTATGTTAATTTTGCTTTTGTATAGTATAATCTTTAAATTTCTCATTGCCTATCGCCTTGTTATTTTTGATAGTAAAAAATTGTTTTTCACTAAATTCACTCAACGAAAATTTAGGATTAAGTACCACATTGCTATAAGTTATTACCACTTCTTTTATCGGGTTTTCGTCTGACTTTTCATAAAAATAAGTAACTTGTTGCATTACATGATTAGCGGACATTTTAAGATGCATTTTTTCAATTCCATTATGCCCTAAACGAATTTCATACGTTTTACTTTCTTTGGAAGAGGCTATCAATTTAATATGGTTATCCAAGTTATTTGTGTCTGTTTTAAAAAGCGTTAGGTAATTCATTTGCTCATGGTTTAAATTGGTAGCATTAGTTGCTATTTCCATATAAACAAGTAGCTTTTCATTTTTTAAAGCCATTACGTTGTACTTTTTGTTCTTTAAGGTAATTTTATCTCCAAAGTCTGAATAATAATTATCTTGTTGTTTTTTTACAATTCCTTTCTCTACAACGCTAGGTTCATTGGTATTCCTATATGAAATTTTCATCTCAACATTCATTTTAAAGGAAACATCCTGGTATTTTTCATTTAATTTAATGATGTCATCCTTATAATTTTGAGAAAATGCTACTGCAAAACCACCTAGAAAAAACAGCAAAAGAACCATTCTCTTTAAGGGGGTAAGCGATATGTAATAAAATTTATACTTCATACTTATTTTTTTATGGTTGTATTCCAACCGGATTTCGTTGTACATTTTTTCTATTAGACACAATGGTTCGCATTCCATCTTTGGTTTCTTTCTTTATTTGCACCAAGCTACCTTCTTCATCATAGCTATAGATGGTGGCATAATTTCTATCGTCTAATTCTGCTTTTAGCCAAAGTGTTGCGGGGTCATATACAAAGGTTTTCATATTGCTTACAAAAGGTTGCACACGCACATCGTCTAAATAAATTGTCCCTCCAAAAGCTTCAATTTCGATAGTAATAGTAGTTGCAGCTGCATCTATAGCAAATTTTCCTTCTAAGCGTTGCCATCCTTCAATTTTTTGTTGTGACGAAGAAGTTAAAATTTGTATAGGGTTAACTCCATCAGTTAATGTAAGTGTGGCTGATGCGTTAGTACCTAATTTGACCCACGAACTAAAATAGTATTCTTCATTAACACTCGGAGTAAAAGAAGTGTTTTGTAAAGATGTACCTACAGGATTCGTAAATGTTGCTTTATTTCCAACGGTAATTTCCATAGACATATTTCCTGTATGTGCTTCAGTCATTACTAATTGGTGGGTCCCTCCAAATTTGATATGTCCATAATTAGGAGTTGTTGGTAAAGGTGAAATTGAACCATAAAGCCCATTGTAATCTTCAAATCCATCAAAAGCCAACTCTCTGTAATCGGTGTTAGAAGCCACTGCCGTTACTACTGAATTATTATACCCATACATCGCTGCTGATTTAATGTTTAACGCATCTTGGTTTTCTAACTCAAATCCATAAGGGCTGTATTGATTTACCTGATTGGCTTTAATCCATTTTTCATTTGGTGCTGAAGACAGCCAATTAAATAATCCAAAACTTTCATAGGTACCATCTATACCTGTTTGTGTATTGCTAATTAACAAAGGGGCAGGAGCTGGATTGGTTTGTTTTCTATCAATATCAAACACAAAATTTTGATGTGTACGCCAGATATTTTCTGCTCCAAATCTTGTCGTATTAAGAGGTAATGATGAACTAGGAACAGCATCAGCATAATTAATGTTCCAAGAAGAACTGTATTTGGTAGCACCTGCATGTAACACTCCATCTATACATTCATTTAAACATTCGGCATTTAACAATTCGCCCCATATTGTTTTACCGCTACCATCTACTGCTTTTACTTCATTGCCATGTTTAGTCAATATCATAGTGGTAACATCAAAATTAGCGGAAGTTGTTAAATCAACAGAAGGATCAAAAATTATGAAGGCTTCATCTTTTTCACGCCCTCCACAAATTTTATTATCAGAAGCATAGGAATCAATAATTATCTGGTTGGCTGGCGAAATAGTTATTTTAATACCATTATAGAGTTTGTTATTTAAACAATCATTAAACCCTAAGTCTCCGATTAAAGTATAATCAGGCGCTACAGGAGCCGATTTAGTGATATTATTTATCTCATCAAACAAGGGGAATTTTCTTTCTGCTATAGGGTTAGATAGTGAAATAATACTTCCTGTAGGTACTGATTGTTGGTTTCGGTAACCCGAACGAGCAATTTTGAAAAGCCCCGGAACAGTTGGTGTAGCAGCTATTCCATTTTTATCTTTTAGGGTACCATTTTCTTCTACCCAATACCTGAACCCGGTATTAAGATCAAGTAACTCATCACCCGGACGAACTAAATTAGAAGTAGTATAATTGGTAATAGTAGCTCCTACATTTTGGTAAGCTCCACGCATTCCTTCATGTTCCCAATGCGCTGCATAGGTGTAGTCATAAATGGGTTTATCAAAATCATTGGTAGTAGTGGTAAGTAAAGGAGAACCTGTACGAGCATCATAGTAGATATTTTCGGTAATGGTTTTTGCTCCTTCTTTTGTGGTAACCTGACTATCCAAAATACCATTACGGGTAATTATCTTATTGGTAGCTACTGACCGGAACATAGAGTGAGAATTACTAATAGAAGGTATTACCGTAGGAATAGGAATAGGAATAGGAACGGGAACTCCTAATACAATAATCCAATAAATATTCAAAGCATTATTTATTTGAACATCTCCTGATATAATGTTTGTTTTATTTTCTCGCATATCAATGTAGGTTTCTATGTATTTCCCTATTTCTACATTATCAATAACTTTTGCATCGCCAGTAAGTACGGCTACTGTATTGCTTAGTTTATTTCCTGAAGGCTTGTTTCGTACAAAAGGCTGTTGGGTTTTGTAATGATAAAAAGTTGCGGCAACGGGTTCTACTCCGGGATCTCCAGGCATAGGGTCATGTGGATCAGTAGGGTTATTCGGATCAAAAGGATCTAGAGGCAAAGTATAGGTCTGTACGCTATACGGTTTTCCATGCATGTTATTTAATTCTATGGAATACCCTTGTGAATATCCATTATTATGATGATCATAACTACCTATAAATGGAATAGGAATAGATAAATTGTAACCTTTATAATCTACTCCTGTTTTATTGGTATATACAGGAAAATCTCGTGCAGTATAAAATTCATTGACAATAATACCGCTTACCGCCTTTTTAACTTTTGTTCCTCCATGTTCCTGTTCTATGTTTCTTACCGTAACTCTACTGTAACCCACATTGGCTGAAGGAAATAAGTTCTCATTAAATGGTTCTTCCAACATCAATCCATTGTCTTTTATAATTAATCGATCATTGCTAAACCGAACAGGTTGACGAAATGGATTCTCTTCACCACCTATTAAAGGTTCATATTCTGCAACGCCTGAACTGGTTATTCTATCTTCCAGTGTATAATCATAACTTTGACCATAACTGCTAGACTTGAAAAGAGCGTTATTATTCAATTCGTCCCAATTATCATTCAACTTAATTTCTTTTACCCTACAACCTCCTCCATATTTTTTTCCTGAAGTATTGTTTAAACGGATATAAGAAGGATAGATATTACTATTCACTTCTATTTCATCACACCATCCCGCCATAATTCCATAGTTGTAGAATCCTGCAAGCATCTGAAGAGAATTTAATACTGTTCCTATAAGACTAGGAACAACAGTCGCTACAGACATCATAGAATTTACAGCTGCCAAGCCTGTATTTTGTCCCGAAACCAAATCATCCCTATTATAACGCAATTCTCTCAATCCAGCCATTTTTATTGGGTTAATGGCAGATTGTATGACTTGATGTGGAGGTACATTATTTACTTTTATCCACACTTTACTGCTTACCCCTCCGGAAGGTTGATATAATCCGTAAGAATCTCCATACTTGGCATAACCTTCTACATAATCGATAGCTGTAGGGTTACTTGGAAAATCTTTAGGTTTTTTTAACTTCATGTACGCCTTAAAGTAAATTTGTTCTATTCCTGAAACATAGTCAGCTAATTCTGTTAAATTGACCTCCCTATCCAATTCAATATAAATACGCTGGTCGTATCGGGTAAGTTTGTTACCAAGAATACCATCAGCCTTTCCTGTACCTATTATCCGATACATTTGGGCGGCTTTTCTATTTTGGACGTAGGCATAATCGTCCGACTCATAATCTATCGTTAACGCTCCTCCTGAAGGCATGACTACTTTAGTAAGGTTCCATGCAGAAGCATCTGCATTTCTGTCAGCGTAATCATCAAACTGATTGCAATAAGGTTGGTTAAAGTTTGGGGGCAAATAAGTATTGGGCGTAGATGAGAAATATTTAAAGGGTCCTTCTGCCTGATAATTCCCCCATCGATCAATTTCATTGATATTATAAGGCGGGTTAATTATCTGACTTCCATCATGATTGACATCTCCGTAAGTAAATTCATAAGGGCTTAACTCTCCTTTTTTGGTATTTTTATAATACTTGAACCAAACATGGGTTAATGTTAATTTTCCTCCTCCACTAGCTATTGAGTTTGGTGTACCAGGGCACAAACTATAGTTATACTTAAAATGAACAGATTTAATAGGTTGGCTAGGTGTTGACTTATTATAAAGTGTAATGACATCTAATTTAAGCAGCTTATCACTTGTGTTTACTCCTCCATTTGGATTATTTACCCCTAATCCATCCTCTCGTTGACTCAACGTAAATTTAGCAGTATGCGTTTTGGTTTCTATAGATTCCAAGTAAACCATTTCTTTTTCTCCATAGGAATACCCGGACATATCATCCATATCATTGGTGATTTTTCCTTCAATATTGTTTCCTTTATTCGTTTCGTAGGGAGCTCGCCACTTAAATAAATTATCTTGTTTAATGTAATTAAACTTTACCCAGTAACCCAAATCGTCATCAGTAGGTCCATCATTGGTTAAGTCCACATAATCGGCAGACAATACTTCGGTTAATAAATAAGAATGTGCATAAGCTGGTGTTGCCGTTTTTGAATACAGGTTGGATAAGCCTTTATTATTAGATGGTGAGTTGTCTGGATATGAACCAGTTGGCACATAACTTCTAGTTCTATCAGTAGAATTTGTAACATTATCTACAGAAAATGTTACATCTTCTTGAGCAGTGTTGTATGCTGGCAAATCATATACATAACGATTGCCATCCGGATTTACAACAGAAATTTCACCTATATGATGGGATTTATTCGGATTATAGGGAGTAGCAGGACTATAATCTGTTATATCATTTGGTGAATTGCTAGTATATAGTTCATTTGTTTTATCATTTCTAGTAAGATACTCTATACTTTGTACACGGGTTTGTCGTTTTGAAAGACTAGCAGGTGTGGTTAATTGTGCTCTTGATCCAGCAGCCGTTTCAATAATATTTTTCACCTTAGGTACAGACGTAATTTTATCCCACGTTTTTCCTAGTTCAAAACGAAAAGGCAATTCATTGTTATTTTGGTCTCCACCTGCAAATGGTTCCGTTAATACAGTTTCTCCCAATGCTCTAAAATAAGCAGGTTCATAAAGATCATCAGAACTGGGAATTTTAAATTTGTAATAATTAGTTACTGCATTATTATGGTTTTTCCATTTACCTGAATAACTTCGAATAACACTTAAACCTGGATTAAAACCGGTTTTAATATACCAAGGGGCCGGAGGAGGTGGTGTTAATATATTACTTTCTACTCCAAATCCAACACCACCACTGGTAGTTTCTATTTTAGGGTCGGTAAACACTCCTATGTCTGAACGATAGGTTCTAAATGCTCCCCCTGTTCCCTGTCCTGTTATTGAAAATACATCATAAGTAGCAGAGGGAATAGGTAAATTTTTATTGTTTTTATCTATAGGAATATCTTTTTCTCTGTTAAAATCACCTAAGGTAGTTTTATTGCTGTTAAATTGTGCATATAATAACCCATAACTGCCAAAAGAAACAGTATTTTGCGTGATTTTATTTTCAGAATATTTAACAAAAAAGTTTATCGGAGAAGTTTCTACATTAAAAAGATCTACTCCTAATTTCATGTCAAAATCAACAGAATAAGTCCCTCTTGGCATGTCCATAGTAGGAATATAAGTTGATGCTGAAAAACTTGTACCAGCTCCAACTTTTGCAGAGAATTTTTTATATGAACCAGAATAAGACATAGAGGATCCATCACTACTGGCAACTAGACCAAAACCCTTGATATTAGCTCCAAATGTAATGTTTTGAAGCCCTTGTCTCGAATTGTAATTTAATCCCGTTTCAAACCCAAATGCCTCTCCTTTAATTTTTCCTGCGAAACTTAAGGAAGGACTGACACCTATCCCCTCCTTAGAATCCATAGAAATACCTAATGAGCCCTGCATGGCACCAGCTGATCCAAGTGCTACAGATGTTGATAAATTAATGCCCGTATTTTGACCTATTCCTTTATAATTATCATAGTAAATAGAACTAGATAAACTCAAATTAACTCCTTTTAATGCATCAAAACCTAAAAGTTCAATATTGACAGGTGCTGCAACACCAAAAGTCATTCTCCTTTGTGGTTTCATGTGTACCGTTTTTTCAATTTGATCACCACTAAAATCATCGGGTATGCCACGCAAATTACGGTTTATAGCTCCCGGGTTAATGTTCCATCCCAATCCAACCCAACTTGCCTCCTGCTCCATTCCTATTCCTGCGTGGTAAGCTAAGTTTATAGGATACCCCCCATTAGGTCCGGGTACGTTCAGTAAAGAAATATTGTAGGTAAAATCTCCTGTAAATAAATCTACCATTTGGTTGGTATTTATAGGTTCAAAACTAGCTGCTTCGGGCTGTGAAGGTCCACTAGTAAGTGCAAAGGCAACAGATGGAAATCCTATTTGAGCCAGTATATTAACTGCCATGAAAATGGCTAATGCTTTAAATCTTTTTTTATTTACTATTTGAACTAGCATATTAATTAAGTTTTATTTTAGGTATATTATCAATATCTTTTTTAGCTATTTTAAGTTTAATTTTTCCTAAGCCCAACACTTGATCGCTAAAAACAAGTGTTTTGTCTGTTTGTATTTCCGAACTCGTAAAACCTAAATCTATATTGTTATAAGGGGCAACACCATAATTTCGTTCAAAATGACATAATTGACAAGACAGCGTATCATTATTTTCTTCTAACATCAAATCATATTCAAGCACATCCGTGAAATAATAAAGTCTATCAAAATATTCCTGCTCTGTTGAAATGTTTGTTTTCAATACATCTTCTCCTGTTAAACTTTCTATTTTTAAGGTATAATATTGAAATTCCTCTAATTGTTTTAAACGATTAAAAAAAACTGTAGTGTCTATAGATGTTGTTCTTTGTTCATTAATAGCAATGAATTCAACAGGTTTATAAAACAGGCTAATTTTGTAATTTTTAAATTCTTTACTCACAATAAGTCCATTTTCAGGATTTTTAACCCAATTCAAATATTCACCTACTGTTACTTCTTTTTGAGCACAAGACACTAACATTATGCTACACCAAAAAATTAGTATATAATATTTTGTTTTACTCATTTTAATGCTCCTCCCTGATAGCGTTCGTTTACATAGGAAATCATTTTATCAGTAAGGTCAAACCTTTTATTTGCATGCATTACACTACCTGAACCATTTGCTCCATAGATAAAATCTATTTTTTCAGCGTTTCCATACTCTTCTATGTACTTATTAAGTTGAGACCATATTTGTTCGGTATAATTTTGCAGCATCTTTTGATTATCCTCTTCAAAAGTCTTTTCCTTTTCTTGGTATTGCATTACTAAGTATTGATAGGTTTGCATGTTTTCGTCTCTTTTGTGCTCTGAATTTTGAATGTTTACAGAGATAGCATTTATTTGTATTTCCAAGCTATCCAGAATTCTCTTTCTGTAACTCAATACTTCTTCATACTTTACTTCTAACTCTTTTTTATAGATAAATTCATTATACACCTTATCGGTTTGTATGTATGCTATTTTGGGTTGAGACAATGAACTGTACAAGGAAAAAGAAACCCCTGCAATCAAGAGTAACATTATTCCCAACGAACTAATAATGATAATTGGTTTTTTCATTTGTATTTTTAATTATTGATAAAGAAATCGTAATAAAAACTTCTCATTCTTACTATTGGTTACTTCTAACACATAAAATTTATTCGGATTTAAAACAGGCAATAACGTGGTTAAATCTAAATCATAATAATTAGCTCCTACCTTTGTAATAGTTTGAGAGGGAATAGTATGAACTACAGTTTGATTTTCACCATATACCACTGCATTAAGTACTGAGGTGTTACTATATTCTTCGTTATATTGAAACCACAGGTGTTGTTTTACTGTTAAATAAAACCCTGCATTTAATTTTCTATCCAATATAGCATATCCAGGGGGAGGACAACCAAAAGAAGTGTTTACATCGGTTATTCCTTTTCCTTGTTCAGATAATGCTATGTCTAATAAAAACTTGCCCGGAGGTGGATTGATGATTGTAGAGACGTGATTGTTTGGTGGAGGTATCGTGTACCAATTCAAAAAAGCAGCATGTACTCTCGAATAGGTAATCGTTCCATAATTTCCTGGTACGGGATTAGCAGATGGATAATAATCTATTTTAAATGCTTCATTTGTATTATAAGATGTAATAGTATTAGGAACAATAGTTCCATTTTCAATAACTCCAAATAAATTAAATGTACCAAACGTACCAAAAGGGATATAAAAAAAAGTAAGCCCATATTCAATAGAGTTTGGGTTTTGATCAGCATCTATACCAGCAAAACCTACCGTAAAATTATTCAGATGTTGGGGAACTTTAAATTCTATCCAACCGCTTTGATTAGTTCTTAATACATTTATGGAAGAAGCTCCACTCGTTCCATAGCTAGTGGCAGTTGTTTTTGTTATGGAATTTCCATTTGTTGTAGCTTCAAAAACATTTTTCCATTCCACTTCATACCCCACATAATAGGTGCGGCTTAGTGATAGACTTGCTCCATAAAAAATAGTTAATCTATATGCTCCGGGAACAAGTCCTGAAATGTTTTGAGTAGCATAAGTAAACATACTATTTGGAATAGTCCACTGAAATCCAGTTATACCATTTGTATTACCTGAAAGAAATATATCTATTGCTCCAGTAGAAGATTCATAACAATTTAAATGAGTTATTGTCGGTTTTGGTCTGGGCCAAAATAAAAAATTAATAACAAGAATTTTAATTCTAGCTTGGTTAGAATACATTGTAAAATCTGCTCTGTATTCATTATCAACACTAACGCCTACTTCACTAATTAAATTATCGTTTTTCTTGAATATTACCAATCCTCCTTCTCTTTCTATACTCAAAATATCTCCTGCTGTAATTGAACCTATATAGGTTAATGTACTGGTTGATTTATTCCACGTATATAACGTATCTCCACTATTGATATAGAACCCGTAATCTAAACTATCATAATAAGCCGCTTGATTATTAGCAGACAATCTGTATCCAAAAGCCCATTCTTTATTATCATTTATGACTTCAACCCTTACTGATCCATCTCCTTTTACTACATTTGAAAAACTCATTTTTCCAGTACCCCAGCCAGCTCCTGCTGTTTTTTCTAAGTAACGATTATTAAAAGTTACTCCTTGTGAATTTGCAATTTGAACTTCTACATCAACAGGTATCACCAAACTGACAGAATCCATTAAGGTATCAACAATGGTAACACTATATAATCCTGACTCTAAATTATATCTATTTTGAGATTGATCTCCATCATCCCAAAAATAGTAATAAGGAGGCGTTCCGCTTATCGGAGTTAGTTCTATGCTTCCTAACGTATCAGGGGTTTCTTGAGTTGTTGCATAATTTACAAAAAATGGTGCTTTAAGTTTTATAACATAAACAGCACCTCTATCGACACCTCCATCATCATCAAAAGGAGCTCCGACCGCAATGTTTATTTCGCCATTTTGTTGTAAATTATTTATTGTAGCAACAGACTGTCCAAATCTATCTCCATTTGAGACAACTCCAGAAAAGGCAGATAAGGTATCACATATTTTTTCATTATCTTTTACTGTACCATCTGAATTTAAATATAACAACCATAAAGCACCTCTGTCAGTTCCCCCATCATCATCTAATGGAGCACCCACCAATAAATCAGGATTGCCATCCCCATCAAAATCTCCTAAAGAGCTGATGGAACTTCCAAATAAATCAAGACTATCTATTGTTCCTGTAAATCCGCCCGAAGTAGCACTAATTTTTTGATGCGACAATACTGTACCATCTGATTTCATAAACAATATCCATATTGCTCCTCTATTTATCCCTCCGTCTGCATCCCTATTAGCTCCAACAGCAATATCAATTACTCCATCTCCATTTAAATCCCCTATAGTTCCTAATGCTGCTCCAAACCTATTATTAGCAGTTAGAGTTCCCGAAAACCCTCCTGAAGCAGAAGCAATTTTTGTATGTGACTTAACCGTTCCATTGGTATCTAAAAAAAGAATCCATGCAGCCCCTTGCCTTTGAACTCCAAATAACCCTCCAACATGATCCGCCATTGCTCCTACTGCTATATCATTTACTCCATCTCCGTCTAAATCCCCAAGACCTACAATAGCAGAACCAAAATTTGACGAAAACCACATAGACCCTGTAAATCCACCTACAGTAACACTAATTTTTTGGTAATTCTTAAGCGTTCCATTCGTATCCAAAAATAATACATATACCGCTCCTAGATCTATCGCTCCGTCATCATCAAGTCCAGCTCCTACAGCAATGTCAATTATACCATCTCCATTTAAATCTCCTATATTGGCTATAGACGAACCAAAAGCATCTCCGTTATCTAAAGCTCCAAAACCACCCATATTATGAGCAATCTTTTGATAGTTTTTTACAGACCCATTCGTATCCAAAAACAATATGTATACTGCACCTCTATTTGTTCCACCTTCATCATCATTAATAGCACCAACGGCAATATCATCAATCCCATCACCATTCAAATCTCCAAGGTTAGCTATTGATGATCCAAAATAATCTTCATTATTTAAGGTGTCCGAAAAATTTATAGTGTCTGAACTAAGTTTAAGATAATCTTCTAAACTAAAGTTTTGTGCTTTATTAATTGTTGGAAAAAACAACATTAAAACAACGAAAATAGATATTTTCAACTTTTTTACATTCATAAATATTTTTTTAACACATACTATTCATAATATTATCTTAATTATAATAACCAAAAAAGAACAAAAAATAAGCAGCTAGTTTAACAGGGTCTATGACTGATGTGCTTGTTCCAATTGTCATGTTATTAGAATCTAAAAAAAGTGTTTGTGATTGTATTTTACCTACCTGATGCCCATTCATGTCATATACATTGTTATTTTCATCTAAATATCCTATTGAATTACCTTCAGCATTTTTAAGCTGACTTCCTTCAATAGTCCCTATTATCGTTTCTGTTAATTTATTTTTTATTTGTCCATTAGTTAAAAACTCTCCGATAGTATCTCCAACTCCATTAACAATTTCACCATTTATATGTATCGAAGCGATAGTATCATTGTTTGAACCAATAATACTTTGAGCAAATGAGTAAGTTGAAAAAATTAGTAGGATGTGTAGGAGCAAAATTTGTTTTATCTTTTTCATTTTATGACTATTTATTTTAATGGTTAAGTATTTTCAAAAATTCCACTCTTCTTCTTCTAGCAATATCTAATACAATATTTCCTTGTAATAGGATTTGATTTCTGTCTTTGTAGAGTGTTATAATATAATTCGGATTAATAATATGGCTTTTACTTATTCTAAAAAAATCGTGTCCTTCTAATAAGGTTTCAAATGTGCTTAATGGCTTGGCTACCGTAATAATTTTTCTCTTGTCTTTTAAGTGAACATGTGTATAAACTTCATCTGCATCACAACATATAATGTCATCTACATTTACAAACTCTATTTTAGTGGCACTTTTAATGGTAATAATTTTTGACCTTCTAACTGGATGCTCTTCCTCTAATATAGCTTGCAACTGCTTGTTATATTCAGTTTCAACACGAAGTTTTTTTTTAGCTTGAGTTAATAACTCCTCTAATTCTACCAACCTTTTTTGCAGAACTATTGTTTCGTTATTTTCTTTAAATACTATCAAAAAATTATAAACAAAGTAGTGTTTAAAATAAAATCCAAACGTAAATGAATTGATTTGAAAAAAAAAGGAATGGTCAAACTACCTTACTAACGGTCAGTTTTTTACAACGAACGGTCGATTTTTTCCAACGAACGGTAATATCGTATAAACCATTTAATACAATTACAAAACCTAACACTAAGTATTTTTACTTATTTATTTGTGTATTTATACTTATTTTATTTTAAATAAAAACATTATATATTAGCACCCTGATGAATGAACAAATACAAAATATTAAAAACAAAAGGGTTCATCTCCAAAAAATGGAAAAAAAATTAGTTCAATCTATGAACAAATTATGTTTTATTGAATCTCAAATGCGTGAACTCCTGGCTACTCAAAAACCTTCCATTATTCCAATTAAAGGCACTTCTAAAATCGATTTTATTCCTATTAATGAAATATACTACTGTAAAGCTATACAGTCATATACTGAGATAAAATCAGAAAGGCATGGTGTTATTTTATCTACAAAACCAATTGCAGAATTTGAAATTTTATTAGAAACATATCCATTTTTTAAAATAAACAAAAGCGTACTTATAAATACAGATAAGGTGCATTCGTTTGCTAAAAAAAATAATCAAATTATTATGAATAATAACGACTGTTTTGAAATAGCCAGAAGAAGAAAATGTGATTTTTTAAATGTTATAGATAATATTTTGAAATAGGTTTTATTCTTTCTGTTAAAAAAGAATTTATGCTAAAATCCAAAATAATGATTATAAAATTATTAGATTTGTTTTTGAATTAATTTCATTATTTCTTCATTAAAATAAAAAATGTTAATAGAATACACGAAAATAGGACGTTTAATGGGTATGAGTGAAACCCCAGCCAGGTCACAACAAAAAAAGCTCTGAAGTTTTAAACTTCAGAGCTTTTTTTTTAGTTAACTAAATCGGTTTATTTCCTCTTATAATTCTTAACAATACAGCAATTATTGCAATCACCAATAAAATGTGTATTAAATACCCTAAATTAAATCCTATGAACCCTACAGCCCATAATATGATTAGTATAATTGCTATTGTATATAATAAATTTCCCATGACGTTTTATTTAAATGTTTAACAATAGATTAATTATCGGATTAAAAAGCTATACCAATTGTTGCTTGTAACAACATGTTTTTATATTGTGGTGTAGATGAAGTTCCATCTCCGTGGTTGTCTTGTAAATCCCATGATGCTCTACCACCAATTACAATGTTGTTGAAGTTTAAATCCAACCCTATTGCTGCACCAAAAGTATTCTTACGTAAGTTTTCATTTTCAAACTCTTCTTCATTATTAATATCAACACCAAACCCGGTAAATTCATCTTTTCTTGATAATAAATAAGAATATTGTGGTCCTGCCAATAAAGTAATATTTTTTGTAGGTTTAAAAGCAATTAACAACGGAACATCTAAATAATTAGTAGTTCTTTTCAATTTATATTCACTACCAAAAACAGATCCTTCTCCTATAAATCCTTTTTGAGAAAACATTACTTCAGGATGAAAACCTAAGTAAGTTCCTATGGGAATAGCTATAAAACCACCTACAGCCATCCCAAAATTAGGGTCGGCAACAAACTCATCATTATTATCATCATAAATATTAGCTTTATTAATCCCTACTTTAGCTCCAATTTTAAGTTCATCTCTTGTGTCATCTTGTGCGAATGCACTCATGCTTACAGTTATCATTGCAAGTATTATTAATTTCATCTTTTTCATAATGCTATAATTTTTAGTTTATAATTATTTTATCACTGTCTATCTATTCAATGAAGTATCCAAAAAACACAAAACACTAATAAACAATGTTTTAACTACTTATTGGGTAACTTAGTATTTTCAAAATGAAAATAGCGTTTTCAATTAGAAAACAAACATGAAACATTTCCTAATTAATATAGGTGTTCTTATCATTTATAATTTTAAATTTGTAGCAACTACCTGAGTGCTGAAATTGGTATACAGGCACGCTTGAGGTGCGTGTGTCGTAAGGCGTGTGGGTTCGAGTCCCATCTCAGGTACGAAAAAATAAACTAAAAAGCCGAATGATACTTGTTATCATTCGGCTTTTTTATTAGCTATAAAAAAAGAGGTTGAATTTCTTCAACCTCTTTTAAGTTACTTTCGTATTTTATCAAGCTTCGGCAGTTGGGCCTCCAAAATTCATTGGAATTCCTCCTGTTGGTCCGGGGTCTTTTATTTTACCCATTTTAGACTCAAACTTTTCTATGTTATCTTCTAAAGCGTGTAACAGTCTTTTAGCGTGTTCGGGTGTCATCAATACTCTTGATTTCACTTTTGCCTTAGGCACTCCGGGCATCACTCTTATAAAGTCTATTACAAACTCAGAATTAGAATGACTGATAATGGCTAAGTTGGAATAAGTTCCTTCTGCCACGTCTTCAGTTAATTCAATATTTAGTTTATTGTCTTGATTTTCTTGACTCATAACGTTTTTATTTATTCTTGAATAATTGCATCACTACTAGCTTTTGCTTTTGAAAGTTGCTCGTATTCTTCTTTAGAACCAACAATTAAGTTTCTGAACATTTTCATACCGGTTCCTGCTGGTATTAATTTACCAACGATTACGTTTTCTTTCAATCCTTCTAAATCATCCATTTTACCTCTAATAGCAGCTTCGTTTAAGACTTTTGTAGTCTCTTGGAAAGATGCCGCAGAAATAAAGCTGTCTGTTTGAAGCGATGCTCTTGTGATACCTTGAATAATTGGACTTGATGTAGCTGGAATTGCTTCTCTGCTTTCAACAACTTTTTTATCCATTCTCTTCAATTTAGAGTTTTCATCTCTTAACTGACGAGAAGAAACAATCTGACCGGCTTTTAATACTTCAGAATCTCCTGCATCTGTAACGATATATTTATCGAAAATCCAGTCGTTTTCTTCCATAAAATCACGTTTGTTAACGATTTCTTTTTCAAGGAATCTTGTATCTCCAGGTTCTTCAATAAGTGCTTTACGCATCATTTGTCTCACAATTACCTCAAAGTGTTTGTCATTAATTTTCACACCTTGTAAACGGTAAACCTCTTGTACTTCGTTAACAATGTATTCTTGAACAGCTGTAGGTCCTTTAATAGACAAGATATCTGATGGAGTAATTGAGCCTTCAGAAAGTGGGTTACCAGCTTTTACGAAATCATTTTCTTGAACCAAAATGTGTTTAGATAAGTTAACTAAGTACTTTTTAACTTCTCCTGTTCTTGATTCCACAATAATCTCACGGTTACCTCTTTTAATTTTTCCGAAAGATACAATACCATCAATTTCAGATACAACTGCAGGGTTAGATGGATTTCTAGCTTCAAATAGCTCTGTTACTCTAGGAAGACCACCGGTAATATCGGCAGTACCACCCGCAGAACGAGGTATTTTTACTAAAATCTCTCCACCTTTAACTTTTGCTCCTTCATTAACTGTAATGTGAGCTCCCACAGGTAAGTTATAGGTTTTTAAAACTTCATTTTTTGAATTAACAATGTTCAATAAAGGTATTTTTTTCTTGTCTTTAAACTCAGAAATTACTTTTTCAGTAAATCCTGTTTGTTCATCAGACTCTTCTTTATATGTAACTCCTAATTCAAAGTTTTCAAACGCTACTTTACCTTCAACCTCAGAAAGAATTACAGCATTATAAGGATCCCAAATACAAATTTTATCTCCTTTTTTAACTTTATCGTTATTTTTAACAAATACCTGAGAACCATAAGGAATGTTTCCGGTAGTTAAAACAACGTTAGTTTTTGGATCGATAATTTTCATTTCAGCAGAACGTCCTATAACTAATTCTATTTTTTCTCCTGCTTCGTTAATTTTTTCAATAGTTTTTAACTCTTCAATTTCTATTCTACCTTCGTATTTAGCTTCAACGCTAGAAATTCCAGTAATTTTAGAAGCTGTACCACCAATATGGAAAGTTCTAAGTGTTAACTGAGTTCCTGGCTCACCAATAGATTGAGCAGCAACAACACCAACAGGCTCTCCTTTTTGTACCATTCTTCCTGTTGATAGGTTTCTACCGTAACATTTAGCACAAACACCTTTTCTTTGCTCACAAGTTAAAACTGATCTGATTTCAACTTCATCTATATCTGCTGCTTCAATAGCTTCTGCAATATCTTCAGTAATTTCATCTCCAGAAGCAACGATTAATTCTTCTGTTTCAGGGTGGTAAATATCGTGAACAGATGTTCTACCTAAAATTCTATCATATAAACTTTCAACAACTTCATCATTGTTTTTTAGTGCTGTAGCTATTAATCCTCTTAATGTTCCACAATCTTCAGATGTAATAACAACATCTTGAGAAACATCAACCAATCTTC
>CALCHN010000039.1 GCA_937901255.1 uncultured Flavobacteriales bacterium
TTTCATATACCTGACCTAAGTTCATCCTAGATGGTACACCAAGTGGATTAAGAACAATGTCAACAGGCGTTCCGTCTTCTAAGAAAGGCATATCTTCTTCTCTAACAATGTTAGCAACAATACCTTTGTTTCCATGACGTCCGGCCATTTTATCTCCAACTTTTAGTTTTCTTTTCTTAGCTAAGTAAACTTTTGCCAATTTTAAAATACCAGTTGGTAATTCATCTCCAACAGAAATAGCGTATTTCTTACGTTTAAATTTACCTAAGATTTCGTTAACTTTAATGTTGTAGTTGTTTAAGATTTGTTTGATTAAGTCGTTTAACTCATCACTTGTAGTCCAGTTTTTAGAATCTACAAATACAAAATCATCTACTTTTTCTAATACTTTAATGGTAAATTTAGTTCCTTTTGGAATAATTACTTCATTATAGTAATTTACAACTCCCTGACTAGTTTTGTTATTTACAACTGCATAAAGTTTGTCAATCAATACTTTTTTAAGTGCTGCAACTTCTCTGTTGTACTCTTCATCAAGTTGCTCTAAAATTGCTTTCTCTTCTGCTCTACTTTTTCTGTCTTTAATAGCTCTTTCAAAAAGTTTTTTATCAATTACAACACCTTTTACAGATGGTTTAACTTTTAATGAAGCATCTTTAACATCACCAGCTTTATCTCCAAAGATAGCTCTTAATAACTTCTCTTCAGGAGTTGGGTCTGTTTCTCCTTTAGGAGTAATCTTACCAATTAAGATGTCGCCTTCTTTTACTTCGGCACCAATTCTAATCATACCGTTTTCATCCAAATCTTTAGTAGCATCTTCGCTAACATTAGGGATATCTGCGGTTAATTCTTCTTCACCTCTTTTGGTATCTCTTACTTCAAGAGAAAACTCTTCAATATGTACAGAAGTAAATAAATCTTCTTTTACAACTTTTTCAGAGATTACAATCGCATCCTCAAAGTTATACCCTTTCCAAGGCATGAAAGCTACTTTTAAATTTCTACCTAAAGCTAGCTCTCCTTTTTCGGTTGCATAACCTTCGCAAAGTACCTGACCTTTTTTAACTTTATCTCCTTTTCTTACAATTGGAGTTAAGTTTAAGCAAGTATTTTGGTTGGTTTTCTTAAATGTATATAATTCATAAGTTACTGAATCTCCATCAAAACTTACTAATTGATCTTCTTCAGAACGGTTATATTTAATAGTAATGTTTTTAGCATCAACATATTCTACAACACCATCAGCTTCAGCATTAATAAGAACTCTAGAATCTTGAGCTACTCTAGCCTCTAATCCTGTTCCTACAATTGGAGCTTCTGGTCTTAATAAAGGAACTGCTTGACGCATCATGTTAGATCCCATCAATGCACGGTTGGCATCATCATTCTCTAAGAAAGGAATTAATGATGCAGCAATAGATGCAATTTGATTAGGAGCAACGTCCATTAAAGAGATATTTTCTGGCTCTGTTAATGGGAAATCACCATCTAATCTTGATTTTACTTTGTCTGTTAAGAATAAACCTTTATCATCAACTTGAGCATTTGCTTGAGCGATAACTTTTTTATCTTCTTCTTCGGCACTTAAGTAAACTACTTCTTTTTTAAAGTTTACTTTGCCTTCTTCAACGTGTCTGTAAGGAGTTTCGATAAACCCTAGTTTGTTCACTTTTGCGTAAACACAAAGAGATGAAATCAAACCAATATTTGGTCCCTCAGGCGTTTCAATAGGACAAAGTCTTCCGTAGTGAGTATAGTGAACATCACGCACCTCGAAACCAGCTCTTTCTCTAGAAAGACCTCCTGGTCCTAATGCAGACATTCTTCTTTTGTGAGTTATCTCAGATAATGGATTGGTTTGATCCATAAATTGAGATAGTTGGTTAGTACCAAAGAATGAATTAATTACTGATGAAAGCGTTTTAGCATTAATCAAATCTGAAGGAGTAAATACTTCGTTATCTCTAACATTCATTCTCTCTCTAATGGTTCTTGCCATTCTAGAAAGACCAACTCCAAACTGATTGTGTAATTGCTCTCCAACAGTTCTAACTCTTCTGTTACTTAAGTGATCGATATCATCAACCAATGTTTTAGAATTAATTAATTCAATAAGGTATTTAATGATAGATATAATATCTTCTCTTGTTAATACTCTTACATCATCAGCTATATCTAACCCTAGTTTTTTATTAATTCTAAATCTACCTACTTCTCCTAAATCATATCTAGTTTCAGAGAAGAATAATTTATCAATAACTCCTCTAGCTGTTTCAACATCTGGCGGTTCAGCATTTCTAAGCTGACGATAAATATGTTCTACCGCTTCTTTTTCTGAGTTAGAAGGGTCTTTTTGTAGGGTATTGTATATAATTGCAAAGTCAGATGAGTTTACATCTTCTTTGTGTAGAATAATCGTTTTAGACCCTGATTCTATAATTTCATCAATATGTTCTTTTTCGATGATAGTTTCACGATCAATAATTACTTCATTTCTTTCGATAGAAACCACCTCGCCTGTATCTTCATCCACAAAATCTTCAACCCATGTTTTAAGCACACGAGCGGCTAATTTTCTACCTATAACTTTTTTCAATCCAGATTTGCTAACTTTAACTTCATCTGCTAAATCAAAAAGTTCTAAAATTTCTTTATCTGTTTCAAAGCCTATCGCTCTAAAAAGAGTTGTTACCGGTAATTTTTTCTTACGGTCGATGTAAGCATACATTACGTTATTGATGTCGGTAGCAAATTCTATCCAAGAACCTCTAAAAGGGATAATTCTTGCCGAATATAATTTAGTACCATTAGCATGTTTGCTTTGACCAAAGAAAACACCTGGTGAACGGTGTAATTGTGATACGATAACTCTTTCAGCACCGTTAATCACAAAAGTTCCTTTAGGAGTCATATATGGGATAGTTCCCAAATATACATCCTGTACAATAGTTTCAAAATCCTCGTGTTCGGGATCTGTACAATACAATTTAAGTTTTGCTTTTAAAGGCACACTGTAAGTTAAACCTCTTTCAATACATTCTTCAATAGCGTATCTTGGTGGATCTATAAAGTAATCCAAGAATTCTAATACAAACTGATTACGAGCATCTGTAATTGGAAAGTTTTCACTGAAAACTTTAAACAATCCTTCTGAAGCTCTATTTTCAGGAGTAGTATCTAATTGAAAATAAGATTGGAATGATTTAATTTGAATATCTAAGAAATCTGGATATTCTAATTGATTTTTGGTTGAGGCGAAATTAATTCGGGAATTTTCCACCTTTTTATCTAATGTATTGTTCATTAGTAGTTTTGAGTTTAGTTTGTTTAAATAATACTTTTATTCTTTAATTAGAAAAACTTACTTTTAAGTTCACTAATTTTCTCAAAATGACATCAATTCACCTTGAGACAAACACTATAACTCCTTGTAAATCAACAAATAGATTGCTATTCGTCTCAGTTTTCTATTTACAGAGGTTTATAAAGCAAAAGAGGCTTAGGTAATTTACCCTTAAAAAAAAGGGTAAATACCTAAACCTAAATTGGGTTTGTATCCGTTAAATTATTTAACTTCTACTTCAGCTCCAGCCTCTTCTAATTGAGTTTTAAGAGCAGTTGCTTCGTCTTTAGAAACACCTTCTTTTAATGGTTTTGGTGCTCCATCAACTAATTCTTTAGCTTCTTTAAGACCTAAACCAGTTAGTTCTTTAACTAATTTAACTACTGCTAATTTAGAAGCACCACCTGATTTAAGGATTACATCAAATTCAGATTTTTCTTCAGCACCAGCAGCGTCTCCACCACCAGCAGCAGGACCTGCAACAGCTACAGCTGCAGCAGCAGGTTCGATACCATATTCGTCTTTAAGTATGTTAGCTAATTCGTTCACATCTTTTACAGTTAAGTTTACTAACTCATCTGCAAGTTTTTTTAAATCTGCCATTTTTGTTTTATTTTAGAAATTTAAATTAATATTAATTGTTTGTTTTTAATTATTTATTCAGAACGTTCTGATAAAGTTTTTACTATACCTGCCAGTTTACCACCACTTGATTTAAGTGCAGATACAACATTCTTAGCTGGAGATTGAAGTAATGCAACAATATCACCGATAAGTTCTTCTTTAGATTTAATGCTTACTAGTGCATCTAAATTCTCATCGCCAACATAAATTGCTTCTTCAATATAAGCTCCCTTCAATAATGGTTTATCACTTTTTTTACGGAATTCTTTAATGATTTTGGCAGGTGCATTACCTACTTCAGAAAACATTATAGAAGTATTCCCTTTAAGTGAATTATACAATCCTTCGTAGTCTTTATCAGCTTTTTCAAATGCTTTTTGCAAAAGCGTATTTTTTACTACTTCAAGTTGAATATTACCATTAAAGCAAGTTTTTCTTAACTTAGAAGTTGTTTCGGCATTTAAACCAGCTATATCTGCTAAATAAAAAATATTAGCATTGTTTAACTTTTCAGTTAAACCATCGATATACTGACTTTTTTCTTCTCTTGTCATTTTGCTTTTAGGTTAAATTAAATACTTTGTTAAACTTAAAATGATTTAGGTTCAACTTTAACACCCGGGCTCATTGTGCTTGATAATGTGATACCTCTCACATATGTTCCTTTTGCAGATGCCGGTTTTAATTTTAAAATTGTTTGGTATAATTCAGTAGCATTTTGAGCTAATTTTTCAGCTTCAAAAGATGCTCTACCTATGGTAGTATGAATGTTACCAAATTTATCTACTTTAAAATCTATCTTACCGGCTTTAACATCAGTAACAGCTTTACCTATGTCCATTGTAACCGTACCTGATTTTGGGTTAGGCATTAATCCTCTTGGTCCTAAAACACGACCTAAAGCACCAACTTTACCCATAACACTTGGCATGGTTATAATAACATCAATATCAGTCCATCCGCCTTTTATTTTATCAATAAATTCGTCTAAACCAACATAGTCAGCACCAGCCTCTTTAGCCTCAGCTTCTTTGTCAGGAGTACATAATACTAAAATTTTCACATCTTTACCAACACCATTTGGAAGGGCAACTGTACCTCTTACCATTTCATTAGCTTTTCTAGGATCAACTCCTAATCTAATGCTTATGTCAACCGATGCATCAAACTTTGTAAATGTCATGTCCTTAACAAGCTTTGTTGCCTCATCTAAGTTGTATAACTTTTCAGTATCCACTTTAGATAAAGCCTCTTTCATGTTTTTTGTTAATCTAGCCATTGCTGATACAATTTAATAAATTAGTTTTATGCAGGAAAAGTCCCACTTACTTTTATCCCCATACTTCTTGCTGTACCTGCAATCATTTTCATTGCAGATTCAATTTTAAAACAATTCAAATCAGGCATTTTGTCTTCAGCGATTGTTTTAATTTGATCCCAACTAACGGTACCTACTTTTTGTCTGTTAGATTCCGGAGAACCTTTTTTCAATTTAGCAGCTTCCATTAATTGAACTGCAGCTGGAGGAGTTTTAATTACGAAATCAAAAGATTTATCGGAATAAACTGTAATAACAACAGGCAATACTTTTCCTGGTTTATCTTGAGTTCTTCCGTTAAATTGCTTACAAAACTCCATTATATTAACACCTTTAGCACCTAATGCAGGTCCTACTGGTGGTGATGGGTTTGCAGCTCCTCCTCTGATTTGTAATTTAATTAATCCACTTACTTCTTTAGCCATTTTATTTACTATTTAGATTTGTACTCGCTCAATTGGAAGCATTATATATATTGAGTCTGTACGATTAATTACTCGTTTGTTTGTTATTAACTTTCTTTTTCTACCTGTAAGAAACTTAGTTCTAATGGTTGTTTTCTTCCGAAAATTTTAACCATCACTTCTAATTTTCTCTTTTCTTCATTTATTTTTTCAATAGATCCTGTAAAACCATTAAAAGGTCCATCTATTACTTTTATACTTTCTCCAACAACAAATGGTATAGTCATTTCTTCTTCGCTATCTGCTAGCTCATCAACTTTACCTAATATTCTATTAACTTCAGAAACTCTAACAGGTAGTGGATCTCCTCCTTTTTCTGCTCCTAAGAATCCGATAACACCATTCACGTTTCTAATAACGTGAGGCATTTCTCCACTTAAGTCTGCTTCAATTAAAATATAACCTGGAAAAAAGTTTCTTTCTTTACTAATCTTTTTTCCATTTCTAATTTGAAAGATTTTTTCTGTTGGTATTAAAATTTGTGATAAGTTATTGCTTAAACCATTTCTAAGAATTTCATCTTCAATGTATTTTTTGATTTTATTTTCTTTACCACTTATCGCTCTAACGACATACCATTTTTTTGTATTCTCTGCCATAGTAATCAAAATAACTTATAAATTTCTTTCATCAATCTGCTAAAAGTACTATCCATCACAAATATGATTAATGCAAATATTACAGATGCAATTAATACAATAACTGAACTACTTTGTAACTCGTTCCATGTTGGCCATGAAACTTTGTTTAACAATTCGTCAGTTGATTCTTTTATATAATTTCCAATTTTAGCCATAATATTTTTTATTCTCTGCACGGGTGGAGAGACTCGAACTCCCAGCCAATGGTTTTGGAGACCACTACTCTACCAATTGAGCTACACCCGTAAAAGCTTTATCATTCTTAAATAAAATACAGATAAAGCGTACTAATAAAATAAAGTCAAGAAAGGTACCCACTAAATAGTGGATACCTTTATATTACTTTTACTAAATTCTAGTGTAATTAATTACTTAAGAATTTCAGTGATTTGACCAGCTCCAACAGTTCTACCACCTTCTCTGATTGCAAATCTTAATCCTTTATTTAAAGCAACTGGCACAATTAATTTAACTGTTACAGTTACGTTATCTCCAGGCATTACCATTTCTCTACCTTCTTCTAAGTAAATCTCTCCAGTAACATCTGTAGTTCTTAAATAGAATTGTGGTCTATATTTGTTTTGGAATGGAGTATGACGTCCACCTTCTTCTTTTTTCAATACATAAACCTCAGCTTTAAACTCTGTATGAGGAGTGATTGAACCTGGTTTAGCGATTACCATACCTCTTCTGATATCAGATTTCTCGATACCTCTTAATAAAAGACCTACGTTATCACCAGCTTCACCTCTATCTAATATTTTTCTGAACATTTCAACACCTGTTACAGTTGATGATAATTTTTCATCACCCATACCTAAGATATCTACTGATTCACCAGAGTTAATAACACCAGTTTCAATTCTACCAGTTGCAACAGTTCCTCTACCAGTAATAGAGAATACATCTTCAACAGGCATTAAGAATGGCTTATCAATATCTCTTGGAGGTAATTCAATGTAAGAATCTACTGCATCCATTAATTCCATTACTTTAGCTGACCATTTTTCGTCACCTTCTAAAGCTCCTAAAGCAGAACCTGCAATTACAGGAACATTATCTCCATCATACTCATAGAAAGATAATAATTCTCTGATTTCCATTTCAACTAATTCTAATAATTCAGCATCATCAACTAAGTCAACTTTGTTCATGAAAACAACCATTCTAGGAATACCAACCTGACGACCTAATAGGATATGCTCTCTAGTTTGTGGCATAGGACCATCAGTTGCAGCAACAACCAAGATAGCACCATCCATTTGAGCAGCACCAGTTACCATGTTTTTTACGTAATCCGCGTGACCTGGACAGTCAACGTGAGCGTAGTGTCTGTTAGCAGTTGAATATTCAACGTGAGAAGTATTAATTGTAATACCTCTTTCTTTTTCTTCCGGAGCGTTATCAATAGAAGCAAAATCTCTCAATTCAGACAGACCTGCTTTTGCTAATACTGTAGTTATAGCTGCAGTTAAAGTAGTTTTTCCGTGGTCAACGTGACCAATTGTTCCGATGTTTAAGTGTGGTTTGGAACGATCATAATTCTCTTTAGCCATGATTTTAGGTTTATTTTATTGTTTTTAAATTATTATTTATACTTATTTAATTATTTACTTTTCTCACACTCTTTTTACGACACTACGTTAAGAGCCAATGACGGGATTTGAACCCGTGACCTCTTCCTTACCAAGGAAGTGCTCTACCACTGAGCTACATCGGCTAATAAAATACCGATATAGAAAAAAATAAAAAAAAGAGCGGGAAACGGGATTCGAACCCGCGACCCTCAGCTTGGAAGGCTGATGCTCTAGCCAGCTGAGCTACTCCCGCTAATTTTTTATTCGTGGGGAAAGCAGGATTCGAACCTACGAAGGCGTAGCCAACAGATTTACAGTCTGTCCTCGTTGACCGCTTGAGTATTTCCCCAACGTTTTTTTCATCGTTTTTAAAGAACTGAGCCAGTAGAGGGACTCGAACCTCCGACCGGCTGATTACAAATCAGCTGCTCTACCAACTGAGCTATACTGGCTTTTTACTGTTTACTTAAAAAAAACAGACCTCTCCGTAAAAAGGTCTGCAAATGTATAAAAGATTTTATTTTAAACAAACAATAATTTAATTTTTTTTTATCATACTTTTTTTAGCTTCTCTTTATGTCTCTTTAGTTGCCTCCTAAGTGCCTCAACAGCAGCATCAGTAGCCTCTTCAAATGACTTGCATTGTTTCTTAGCAAAAGCATCACTTCCGGGTATTAAAAGCTTAATTTCTGCCACTTTGTTTTCCGCTTCGGGGGTATTTTCTAGCTTTAATATCACCTCACTGTCGATTATCTTGTCATAAAACACACTTAATTTGTTTACTCTTTCTTGTATAAAGGCAATTAATTTTTTGTCTGCATCAAAATGTACTGATGTAATTTTAACATTTACTTTCATATATTCCTCCTTTTTTAATTATGCTCTCGGATGAGCTTGTTTGTATATTGTTTTTAATTTTTCTATCGTATTATGTGTGTAAACTTGTGTGGCAGATAAACTCGCATGACCCAAAATTTCTTTAATTGTATTTAGCTCCGCTCCTCTGTTTAACATGTGTGTGGCAAATGTATGCCTTATTACATGTGGACTTTTTTTGCCGACTGTAGTAACAAGGCTAAGGTAGTTATTTACTATTCTATACACAAGTTTTTCATAAATTTTCTCACCTCTTTCTGTTAAAAATACATAATTAGAATCGGTAGAGATTTCGGATCTATATATAAGGTAATTTTGGAATAATTTTATAAATCCATTGGTTATAGGAATAACTCTTTCTTTATTTCTTTTTCCCAACACTTTTATAGATAAATTATAGGTATTAACATCACTTACTTTTAAGTTCATTAATTCACTTAAACGAATACCTGTTAGATAAAATAACTCCATTATTAATTTATCTCTTTGTCCTTCAAATGTATCTTTAAATTCTATAGCAGAAAATAGTTGGCTGATTTCATTTTCGTTAACAAATACTGGTAGTCGTTTGGATGTTTTGGGAACTACTACTTTTAATAAGGGATTAGTTGCAACCAATGCATTTTTCATCATGTATTTATATAATGATTTTAATGATGAAATTTTTCTGTTAATAGTTGTTGATGTGTTTCCTTCTTCTATTAAAGCAACTATCCATGAGCGAATAATTGATGTGTTGATTTCTGACCATTCGTTTACAGCAAAAGCATGTAGGGCGTATTGTATAAATTGTTCTAAATCGTTTTTATAGGCAGTAACAGTATGGTGGGAATATCGTTTTTGATGCTGAATGTAATCGCAAAATTGTTGTACTTGATTAACCATAATTTTTGTAAGTGCTTTCCTATACTTGAACGTACTTTAAAGTAAAATGTTATCTATAACCATTTATAAAATTAACGGTTTCTACCACCCCATATCTCCCACGCTTTTTCAGCTTGTAGTTGAAGCATTTGTTCTCCATTAATGGTTAGTGCTCCTCTTTCTTTTCCTTCTTTTAAAAAAGCAGTTTCTGCTGGATTATAAACCAAATCGTACAATAAATGATTGGGGGTTATGGCATCGTAATTAATTGTAGGTTTTTCATCAACATTTGGAAAAGTACCTAATGGCGTAGTGTTTACTATTAATAAAAAAGAAGCTAATATGTTTTCGTTCAGCTCATCATAACTCAACTGATTTTCTGCTTGTGGAGTTCTAGACACAAAAGCGGTAATTATTCCTAATTCATTTAGCACATAAGCAACTGCTTTTGAAGCACCGCCTGTTCCTAAAATTAATGCTCGTTGATGTTGGTTTTCTAAGAATGGTTTTAGCGATTGCTTAAAACCATAATAATCGGTATTATACCCTTTTTTATTTCCTGTTGCTTTATCTATATATATGGTATTAACTGCTCCAATTTTTTGGGCTTTTTCATCCACCCCATCTAAATAAGGTATAATTTGTTCTTTATAAGGTATGGTTACATTTAGTCCACAAAGATTCGAGTGTATTGAAAAAAGTCCTTCTACTTGACTAATATCATTCAGTTCAAAATTTTCATATACTGCATTGATGTTTTCTCTTTTGAACTTTTCCTCAAAATATTTTTTAGAAAATGAATGTGAAAGCGTTTTTCCTATTAGTCCGTATTGTTTCATTAAAAGTTAGAAGTTAGTTTATGAGGTTAAAAGTGTATAAGTTTATAGACAAAATACTCTTTATTAAAAATAGATACTTCACACATTTACACATCTAAAAATTTACTCATTTATTATTTCTCTACAATCACAAATTCAGTACGTCTGTTTTTAGCTCTTCCTTGTTCTGTATCGTTAGATGCAATTGGTTGGCTAGAGCCAAATCCTTTTGATGTTAATCTTGAAGCATCAATGTCTTCTAACAATAAATAATCATAGACTGCCTTAGCTCTTCTTTCTGATAGTTCCAAGTTATCTTGTGGATTACCTACATTATCGGTATGCCCGTGAATAGCAATTTTAACAGTTGGGTTGGTTTTTAGAAAATCTACAAACTCATTCAACACCAACATAATTTTGGGGGTTATTTCATAAGAGTTGGTGGCAAAATTAATATCGTTAATGGTATGAGCAGAGCCAACTTCTATAGGTTTCACTTCCATTTTTTTTGTTTGAATTGGTTTGCCCACCACAATTTCGTTGGAGGAAATCAATTGCGATGAAAAAGCATATCCTTCTTTTTTAGCAGTAAGCATAATGTCTTCATCTTTATCAACTCTAACAACACCTACATAAGAACCGGTTTGCTTATCAATTACTGCTTCTACTTCTTGGTTGGTTTTTGTGTTTTTAAGCATTACTTTAGCTCCATCCGGCACATTGCCGTTATTATCAAAAATTTCACCATTTACAAAAAGTACTTCTTCCGGTCGAGCTTCTTCGTACAACTCAAAAGAGTAAATATCCAATTGATTATTATCTCCTTTTGAACTGTAATAGGCATAATCTCCATCTTTACTCACTACAAATCCATGTTCGTCTTTATCTGTATTAATAGGATAACCGATATTTTTAGGTTTGTTAAATTGCCCTGTTGTAGGGTTCATTTTTGAATAAAAAATATCATAGCCTCCAATACCAATATGCTCATTAGAAGAAAAATACAAGGTATAACTATCGGAGTGCATGAACGGAGATTTTTCATCCCCTGGTGTATTGATAGGATAACCCAAATTAATAGGATCTCCCCAAGAGCCATTCGGTTGACGTTCACATTTGTAAATATCCATATCTCCTCCAAAAGGATCTACCACTCTTGTAAAATACAATGTTTTATTATCGGATGAAATGGATGGTTGGGCTTCCCAAGTTGTTGGAGTATTAATATTACTACCAATGGATTGTAATTTTGTCCATTCTCCATCAATAAACTCAGTAAAGTATATGTCTGCATTATCAAACATTTGTCCTAAACCCGCTCTGTTTTCTCCTCTATATGGAATTACTTCTACCAAAGTAATAAACATTAATTTATTATCTACAGAAACACTAACTCCTCCTTGATATTGACCTAAATTAAACGGAGAAGGCATGGGCATTCCGCTTGTAAATTTATTTTTGCCCATTTTTCTACTTTGCACAAACACTTCTTTATAACCTGCATCAAATGCATTTTTATCTTCATCGGGCATGTTTCGGGTGTAATACAAATATCTGTTATCAGGAGATAACATTGGTAAATATTCGTTATGTTTACTAGATGGTCCTTCTAATTTAATCGGACTAAAAGGAACAGTATCTTTTATAAGTTTGAAGTAGGTTGCGATGTCCTCTAATCTTTCGTTGGCATAACGTTCGTCTTTTTTATAGGCATTAGGTGATGCCATTATTTTTTGGAAATAAGGTTTGGCTTCGGCATATTTTCGTTGACCAAAATAATGATTTCCTAATTCTAGTGTATGGTAGAAATTTCGGTAAGCCGGACAGATTTCAACTATCTTTTTCCAATAGTCTAATTTAATTTTAGTGTATTGTTGCACTCCACTTGCACTTCCAGTATTGTAAGCATTTTCTACACTTTTTTCGGCAAGGTTGGCCAATTCATCATAAGCTTCTAAATAATTAGGGTCTATTTTGATGGCTTCTATTAACAAGGTTTTTTTCTCTTTAAATGAAGCTGTTCTGGCATTTTCAAAATATTTTACTGCTTTTTTCTTAGGTTCAGGACAATTTTCTTCCTGAGCATACCCTACCGAAAAAAACAAAATGGAAATTGTTAAAACTATATATTTGTTCACCTTTTTCTTATTAAATAACCGTATAAATTAGGTTTGCGACCAACAATTAAAATACCATAATCAAATAAATGATAAAAAATACCTGACAGGTTTTTAAAACCTGTCAGGATGATATTTATTCTACTTCTCTTCAACTTTTTGCATCATATCGTCTGCTTCTTGCTTGGCTTTAGCAACGAGTGCGTCTGCTTTTTTATTGCCTTCGTTTTCTATTCCTTGGGCTTTTTTCTCTGCTTCATCTTTTAGTTTCTGAGCAGCTTTTTCAGCAGCAATTTTCTTAAGCGGATTACTTCCGGCTTTAGCTATTAAATCATTCGCTTGTTTATCGGCTTCAGCTCTTACTTTATCCGCAGCAGCTTTAGCTTCATCTCTAATTTTTTGAGCATTTTTTTCTGCTTCAGCAATTAATTTATCAGCTTGCTCTCTTGCTTTTTTCTTCGCTTCTTCTTTAGCTTTATCTACTTCTTCGGTAATTTTTTCTTTTACTTGTTCTTTTATTTCATCTGTTACACTGCCTACAGCATCTTTCAAACTTACACTTACCTTAGGGTCATCAAATGTTCCTTTCAATAATACATCCACGCTAACTGTTTCGGCAGATTTTAAACTCATTCCCAAACCAGATGCTTGAGATTGTAGTTTGTTTAAAGCATCACCTGCTCCTAATTCTTTAGTTGGTGTTTTCAAGGTCATTTTGTAATCTATGGTTTGGTCGAAACCATTAGAACCTGACATGGTTCCTGTGGTTTTTCCTAATTTCACATCAAATGGTTCAATGTTTACTCTACCGTCTTTAAAAGCATATTTAATGTTAGCATCGTTTACTTCTAACACTCTTAAATTATCATTTTTAAGTGCATCTGCTAACTGGTTCATTGCTTTTACATCTTCTACTTTTATGTTTTTGGTTAGCATATCACCATTTCCTGTTAAAGAATTCATATCCGGCATCATTTCTTTGTCTAAAATTCCTTCTAATTTTAAGCTGGTATTAAACCTACCTTTGGCATTTTTAGCATAAGGAGCCATTTCTTCAATGGTATTAAAAGTGCTTACAACGGTAGCTACATCAAAATCTTGTATTGCCATATCAAAATTAATTCCCGGTGCAGCAGGGTTGGTAGTTTCATAAAATCCGTTCATCATCATTTTTCCGCCCAACAAGTTCATGGCAACATCTTTCATGCTTACTTTTTGGTCTTTTACGGTTATCAATCCTTTCATATCGGTAATTTCCATGTTATCGTAAATTACTTTACTTAAGGTAGATGTTAAACTAAAATCGATATTTTTGGGAACTTCAATAACAGTAAGAGGTTCTTCAGCAGCTTCTGTACCTTCGGTTGCTGCTACTTCTTCTTCTGTCATAAATTCGTTTAAATCCATTACAGTAGAATTAAACAAAAAATTCCCTGTTAACACATTGGTACTATCATCTAACACATAAGCAATAAAATTCTCAATTTTACCACTGGCATGCATATCCGATTTTCCTATTTGTGCATCAAAGTTAGCTAACTCAACAAATTGTGGAGAGAAATTTAACGTCATTCTTTGCAACATCACATCATAAGGAAGGGAATCGCTTTTGTACAACATTTCAGAAATTCCAAAACTACCTTTAGCTTCAAACTCTTCGTATCTTTCATTATCTATAGAAGACATTTTTCCTTTTAAGGTTACATCGGCATTAATTTTACCGTTCATTTCGTCACCTGCTTCCATTGGCATTACATCTTTAATAGAAGCCAAATCTAACTTAGCCATTAAATTAGCATCAATATTAGGATCCGAAATTGGTGTACTTAATTTCATCTTCATTTCTACAGGATTTCCTGCCATTTCCATGTAAAAACGTTTTAGGTTAATAAGTGTATTATCTTCACTTCCACCAGGGTTTGAAATAGCCAAGTCAACATGAATATTATTCACTGCTTTAGGTAAATCCGGATATTTAAACATGGCTTTTTCTACCAATAAATCTAATCCGAAAGCAGGCAAAGCAGTTTCTGTCATTTTTCCTTTAGCAAAACCATTTAGTGCTAATTTACCTTCTGTTTTTACGGATGCAAAATCGGTCATAAATACTGCAGGAACTAATGATAATATGTTTTTGAAATCGGTTTTCTGAGCATTGAAAGTAATGTCCATATCAATGTCATCATTATCTTCAAAAATGGCTACCCAACCATCAAAACCTAAAAACAATTCGTTTAATCGGAATTGATTATCCGTAAATGTAAATTTATAGTTTGCCAAATCTGCTTTAATGATGGCATCAGCTTCTACGTTTGCTTTTTTGAAGTAAGCAATGTTATCCATGGTAAGGTTTAGTTCATCTATTACTGTTTTAGTAACTAAATCGGTAATATCTTCCGTCATATCTCCCGAAAGGTTGAAGTTTAATCCAATAATGGATGTGGTTAAATTCATGGTAGCATCTTCGTAATTTATTTTTGCATTTTTAATGGTTAAATCTTGTAAATTCAACTTAAATGGAGATGTTTCTTCCTCCACAACTTCTTCTTCAATTTCTTCCGTTGCTTTAGCAATATCCCAGTTAGCCGAAGTATCTGCTAAAACTACTGCGTTAACAGTAGGCTCTTCTATGTAAATGGATTTAATTTTAATTTCATCGCCACTAATTACACTCATTAAATCTACTTTTAAGGATAGATTTTTAATATTTGCCAACTGCGTTCCTTCAAATTTATCTACTCCATCAACAGTAACGTTATCAATAGAAAAATTAAAATTGGGAAAAGTACTAATTAAGCCCAAATCAAACTCACCAAAATCTACTTTTGCATTCAGGTTGGCATTGGCTTGCTCTTTTACTATATCTATTATTTTACCTTTAAACATAAAAGGCAACGATATAATTAAAACCAATAAAACTAATAAGGTTATTCCTGTAATTTTCAGTACTTTTTTCATATGTATATATTTATTGTTTTTTATTTGTCATATGTAATACGCCACATTATCTTCATTCGTGTTTGTGTTCTTTTGCATGTGGCTATTTCATAATAAATTGAATTATTTGATGTGTATTATTTTGTTAAATAACGAATTGCTAAATTAATTAAAGTTTTGTCATAATAAAACAACACACCAAAAGAGTTTTTATAGCCGACAAAAAACCACATAGAAACATAAATTTACAACTAAGCAACTATGTGATTAAACTCATATAAATGTATTCTACAACACATTTTAAACCGACATTAAACCACATAGAAACATAGACTTCTATAACAGGAAAAGAATAATATAGCCACACAAAGTGTTTCCATTTTATGGAAACAAGCTCTATGAAACTCTTGTTAAACTAAATTTATGTGATGTTAAAAACTATGTAACTATGTGGTTAAAAACTCTTAGAAATTCATACTAAATTGTAATGCGTTAATAAAAAATCAATCTTGATAGCTCAGAAATAAATAAAGATTTCTAATTTCGTAAAAAAATAAATTCACCATGGAAAATATAGAAGCAAATAAATTAATAGAGAAACTACAAAAAGACATTAATAAATCAGGAATTGATGCCAAAAAAACAGTTGAAGGCTTAACACAACTTAGAACATACGCTCTTGAAGAACAAGACCCAACGGCTACAAAAGTTTTGCGTTTGGCTTACGAACACATACAAGAACACGGAACTTTTAATATTCCTATTCCTGCTGATGAATTAGTGGCTGATAATGAAGATGATGAACCGGAATTAATTGAAAACTCTATTGAAACGGATGAAGAAAGAGCAGAAAGTTTAGTTTACATGCTTTCTTTATTACTTGACAGACACAACCCAAACAACAGACAAGAATTGTTTGAATACAGAGATGCTCTGAAAAATTATTAATACAAAACACATACATAAGTAAGAAAAGCAGCTGATTGGCTGCTTTTTTTTGTAAAATAATTTCATTAATAAACGATTATTTATATATTTACTTTACGAAATCCTTAAAAGCTTACATAAAAGACTTTTTATCAAGTCAAATTAACTCAATTAATAATTAAGAATATTATGACAGATACTTTTCAAGCTGAAGCACTAATTACTCCATCAGCTAATTGCACACACTGCAAAGTAGAAATGAAGGCAGAAGCTGTTTTTTGTCCTTCGTGTGGTTACCCTGAAAAAGGAACAGATCTAGAGAAATCTAAATTTATTGCCAACAATATAATGAATAAAAATGAGCATTTTGATGCCGATAAAAAAGTGAAATCTGCCAGAAATACACTATACATTTTAGCTGCTGCCACATTTGTTTTAAACTTTATTCAAACAACTTACCAGCATGAAGACCTTTCCATTTTTATAGTCGGACTTATCCTTTCCGTTTCTTTTTTAGTTTTAGGTGTATGGTCGAAGAAAAAGCCGTTAGCTGCTCTTTTATCTGCCTTACTCTTATACATTACTTTAATTATTTTAAATGGTATTTTAGATCCTACAACACTTTATCAAGGTATTCTTTGGAAAGTTTTAATTATATCTTATTTAGGTAAAGGTGTTTATTCTGCAAACGCATACCAGAAACAAATGCAAGACAATGGAAATCAATAATTCATTCCTATGTCCTAGCTGTAGTTTTACAGTTGACAACACAATGAATTTTTGTGATAAATGTGGTAATGCATTAAAACAAACAGATGAGTCTCATAAAAAGTTTATTACAAAATCAATTGTTTTTTACTTAAGTTTTATTGGTTTTCTTGTTTTTTATTATTTTTTTCAACCAGAATATAATACCTTAACTAGTGAAATAATACTTAATAGTGTTTTTATTGTATTCGTTTTGTTTTTTTGTTTTTTGGATTTAAAAAAAATAATTCCTCTGTTCTCACTAAAACAAATCCCCATAATAGTATATGTTTTAACTTTTCTTTTTCCGATATTTAGCACTATTATTGTCTTTATTTCTATTGGTTGGCTCAACCAAAGTTTAGGATTTGAAAACGAAAATTTATTTAGTGGCTACGCACATTTTAGCACTCCTTATATTTGGGCTTTTTTGTTTACCGCATTTGTACCTGCTATCTTTGAAGAACTAGCATTTAGAGGTTATTTATTTAATCAATTAATTCAAATTTTAACTCCTAAAAATACGATAATTGTTTCTTCATTTCTTTTCGCCTTAATGCATTTATCGGTACTTTCATTAATATGGATACTTCCTTTTGGAATAATACTTGGCTTTTTGAGATTAAAATACAACACCTTATGGTTGGGTATTGCAATACACTTTATTCATAATAGTTTAATGTTAATTATTGATATAGCTTACCCTGATTTACTTAATAACATTATATAACTTAGGTATCAAAAAACTAAGAACTACTTTTAGATTTATTCCCTCTCCAATTATTTCTATTGCCGTTGTTTTTCGGTTTGGCTTGCTGTTGTTGCCTGTTATTGCCTTGTGGCTTTTTATCTGGAATTTGCTCCTCTTTACTTGCATCCGCATAAGGATGATTGGAAACTACTGGAATTTGTTGCTTAATTAATTTTTCAATGTCTTTTAAGTAAGGTCTTTCTTCTATATTACAAAATGAGATAGAAATACCACTAGCACTTGCTCTTCCTGTTCTACCAATTCGGTGTACATACGTTTCTGGTATGTTGGGCAAATCATAATTAATTACCAATGCCAGTTCCGAAATATCTATACCTCGAGCAGCAATATCTGTTGCTACTAGTACTTTAGTTTTTCCTTCTTTAAAATTACTTAATGCTCGTTGTCTTGCATTTTGAGATTTATTTCCATGTATGGCTTCGGCTGTAATTTTAGCTTTTGATAATACCTTAACTACTTTATCTGCTCCGTGTTTGGTTCTTGCAAATACCAATGTAGAAACCGCATTTTCTTCTTTTAACACATGTACCAATAGTTTTGTTTTGTCTGCTTTACTTACAAAATAAACGGCTTGTCCAACTCTTTCGGCAGTTGCTTGCTCTGGTTTTACAGTAACAGTTTCATAGTTTCCTAAAATCTTACTCGAAAGCTCCACTATAGTTTTAGGCATCGTTGCCGAAAAAAACAACGACTGACGTTTTACTGGAAGCTTGGTAATTAGTTTTTTAATATCGTGAACAAATCCCATGTCTAGCATTTGGTCGGCTTCATCTAATACAAAATATTCTACATTTTTAAGCGAAATAAATCCTTGGTTCATTAAATCTAATAAACGACCTGGTGTAGCTATTAACACATCAACGCCTCTTCTTAATGCATTGGTTTGCGAACCTTGTTTTATGCCTCCAAAAATTACCGTATTGCGAATATCTGTATGCTCGCCATATTCGGTAAAATTATCAGCTATTTGTATGGCTAATTCTCTTGTTGGGGTTACTATAAGTGCTTTTATCTGACGTTGATTTCTGTTTCGGGTTTTATCTAAATACAACTGTTGTAAAATAGGAATAGCGAAAGCAGCTGTTTTTCCTGTTCCTGTTTGAGCACAGCCTAATAAATCTTTACCTTTTAATAAAATAGGAATGGCTTGTTCTTGAATTGGTGTTGGATGCGTGTATCCTTTTTCTTGTAATGCCTTTAGAATAGGCTCTATTACTTCTAGTTCTTTAAATGTCATATATGCTTAAATCGCTTAGCTTTCCAAATTTTTGACTGACTCTTTTTGCCGTTATCTGCGTTAAAATTTTAAACCGTAGCTACCACTATGCTTGAAAATTTTGCCTTGATACCAACGAAAAATAGTTTACTCAAATTACCCGAAAAGCTAAGTGATTTAAGCATACTGCAAAAGTAGGTTATTTAGTTGGATAAAGTTGTTTTTGCAGATGGTGATAATTTCTAATTATAAAAAAGTCAATCCAATTCTTTTATTCAATCCTTGTTCAAAAATTCGTATTAATGTTGAAAGTTGGATATTTCCTTTAGCATTTTCTAGTTTAGAAATATAGCTTTTCTTTGTTCCCGTTTTTTCAGCTAGCTGTTCTTGAGTCATATTTGCCTCTTTTCGTGCGAATTTTAGCATTTCACTCACAATAAACATTTGAGCACCTTCTTCATATTTATTTCTACTTTCAGTACCAATTTTGCCGTGTTCTAATTCAATTAGTTCATCGAATGTCTTTATATCTTTATATTTTTTCATCTTATTTCAATTTATTATTTGGTGTTAAAATAATCTTTCATTAATCGTATTGCTTTATCAATTTCCTTTTGTGGCGTTTTTTGAGTCTTTTTTTGAAACCCATTAAAAAGTATAACAATTTGTCCTTCATCAAAACAGCAGAAAATCCTATAAATATTTGATTGATATTCAACACGGATTTCATATAGTCCGTCTGTTCCAGTTAAATGTTTTAAAAACTTCTCGGGTACTCTGTCAACTTGTTTAATCAGTTCAAAAACATATTGTATTTTTCCTTTTACTTTTGTGTCTTGCTTTTGATAAAATTCAATAAAATGATTTTCGTAAAAGATTATTTTCCGATTCATTATACAAAGTTATCTTAAAAGATAACATTTTCCAAGTTTTTTGAAAACTAATTTTAATACATAACTCAACAAACAATTTTTTGTTAAAAACACGTTATACTCATAAGGAATTGGCTCAATTTTAGCCTTAATTTTATAGCTTATCAATTTAATTGTATTTCATGAAGCGTTTCATTAGTTTTTCTTTTTTATTATTTCTTGCCTCAAGTGCTTTTGTTGAGCCTACTATGGAGGTTCCCAAGCCAAAAAATACTCAGCCAGAATTCATCATCAATGAAACTCTTTGGGCAGATTCGCTTATCCAAACACTAACGTTAGACGAAAAAATTGGTCAGCTGCTAATGGTTGCTGCTTATTCTAATAAAGATGATAAACATGTTACTGAAATTGAAAAACTAATCACAGAAAACCACATTGGTGGATTAATTTTTATGCAAGGCGGTCCTGTCCGTGAGGCAACACTTTACAACCAATACCAACAAAAAAGCAAAGTACCTTTATTGATTTCTATTGATGGTGAATGGGGCTTGGCAATGCGTTTAGATAGTACTGTTAAATATCCGTGGCAAATGACTTTAGGAGCCATTCAGAACAATGATTTAATTTATAAAATGGGTGTTGATATTGGCGAGCAATGTAAGCGATTGGGGATTCAGGTAAACTTTGCTCCTGTGGTAGATATTAATGTAAACCCTAAAAATCCTATTATAAACGCTCGTTCCTTTGGCGAACAAAAAGAAAATGTAGCCCTAAAAGGAATTGCCTACATGCAAGGAATGCAAGCTGTAAAAGTAATGGCAAATGCCAAACATTTTCCCGGACACGGAGATACGGACAAAGATTCTCATAAAGCTCTGCCTGTTATTAATCACTCCAAAAACAGAATGGACAGTATAGAACTTTATCCATTTAAAGAATTAATCAACAAGCAATTAGCAAGCATGATGGTGGCTCATTTAGATATTCCTGCTTACGCAGAAGAAGCAGGAACTGCCACTACTTTATCTAAAAATGTGGTAACACACTTGTTAAAAGATAGCTTAGGTTTTAAAGGGTTAATTTTTACAGATGCGTTGAATATGAAAGGCGTTAGCAATTTATTTCCTCCGGGAGTGGTGGATGTAAAAGCCTTATTAGCAGGAAATGATGTCTTGCTTTTTTCAGGAGATGTTCCTACAGCCATCACTGAAATAAAAAAAGCCATAGAAAATGGAGAGATTTCCGAAGAAGAAATTACTGCCCGTTGCCTAAAAATATTAAAAGCCAAAGAATGGACAGGCGTTCATAAAAACAAACAAGTAGCAACAAAAAATCTATATGCAGATTTAAACAAAAAAACCTATGAAGTGCATAACAAAAAGCTTTTTCATGCTGCTTTAACGGTACTAAAAAATGATGCTGACATTTTACCCATAAAAACTTTAGACACGCTTAATATTGCTAGTTTAAGTATTGGTAATGAAGACAAAAACCACTTTCAGCAGACCTTAGATTTATATACTAACATTACCCATTATTCTTCTGAAGATATCTCTAAAGATGATACCATTAAATTATTAAAAAACCTTAGTCAGCACAATTTAGTAATTGTTGGAATACATAAATCGGATAAAAACCCTTGGAAAAAATATGACATTGATGCTGCTACTAAATCATTTATTGCCAAACTACAAGAAAAAACAAGGGTGATCCTAACTGTTTTTGCCAACCCTTACAGTTTAATCAATTTTCCTGAAGCAGAAAATGCTAATGGTTTAATTATGGCTTATCAAAACAATGCTTACGCCCAAAGTGGAGCGGCTCAGCTTATTTTTGGAGCTATTGGTGCCAACGGAAAATTGCCAGTAAGTGTTTCCGAAAACTTAGTTGCAGGAACAGGAATTGATATTAACCCTATCGGCAGATTGGCTTATGGAGAGCCTGAAGATGTTGGCTTACGTACCGAAGATTTGTATCGTATAGATTCTATTGCTTTATCAGGAATTTTAGAACAAGCCTACCCCGGTTGTCAGGTTTTTGTAGCTAAAAACAACAAAGTAATTTATCACAAAGCTTTTGGACACCATACTTACGATAATAAAATTCCTACCACCATTAATTCTATTTACGATGTGGCTTCGGTAACAAAAATTTCTGCTTCGTTGTTGGGATTAATGCAATTACAAGATAAAGGCAAACTGAGTTTAGACAAAAACTTAGGTGATTACTTACCTGATTTAATTCCTGATAGTTCTGAATATGGCGACCTTAATTTAAGAGAAATTTTAGCTCACCAATCGGGCTTACAAGCTTGGGTTCCATTTTATGTTAAAACCATGCGAAATGGCGTGTTAGATTCTGTAATTTACAGCAAAGATTCTACGGTTTATTATCCTTACAGAGTTGCCGAAAACCTTTATATCAATCAGGAATATCCCGATTTTATTTTTGAACGTATATTAAGAGGTCCTATAAAGACTAAAGAATACCGATATAGCGATTTAGGCTATTATTTTATGATGAAAATTGTAGAAAAGCAATCGGGAAAATCTTTATCTCAATATGTGGATGGTGTGTATTCACAGATGGGAATGACCACTGCGGGCTATATTCCACGAAGAAAATTTCCATTAGATAGAATTGTGCCAACGGAAAACGACAAAATTTTCAGAAAGCAACTTATTCATGGAGATGTTCATGACCCAGGTTCTGCTATGCTGGGTGGAGTTGGCGGACATGCAGGTGTATTTTCTAATGCCAACGACATGGGAAAATTAATGCAAATGTATTTGAACAAAGGTTATTATGGTGGCAAAAGATACATTAATGAGGAAACGCTAAATGAATACATTAAATGTCAGTTTTGTGATGAAAGCGATAACCGTAGAGCTGCAGGTTTCGACAAACCAATGATGGAAGGTGGCGGACCAACTTGCAATTGTGTTTCTTTTGATAGTTTTGGTCACTCAGGTTTTACAGGAACATTAGTTTGGGCTGATCCTGTAGAACAAGTGGTTTATGTATTTATGTCGAACCGAATACATCCTGATGCGGAGAATAAAAAATTACTAAAAATGAATATTAGAACAGATATTCAGCAAGTAATTTATGATGCCATAAATAAGCAGAAACAGTTGGTGGATTAGTTTTGTAGTTTTAGATTTAATATAAGAAACCAAAAAGCCATAATGGTATAATGTTGTTGCTACCAATTTCAATGTTATCCTTAACAACATAAGCATTGGCTATATTTTTTATTTGTTTTTTCGACTTCGTTTTCCCACCTATTTCAAAAGTGAATTTATTTGCTACCAAAAAATCGGCTTCATTAGATGAATTAACCACATAATTATTGCTCAATTGATTGAGAAAAAAAGTTTCTCTAAGATTACCTGTGTTTACATTTTCGTTACCCTGATTAAACATTAAGTTGGTATTGTTCAAATATATTTTTTCGGGTTTATTTAAACTGTTTATGCCTTTGTTCTGAACATACAACAATTGCAACAGTTGTGCATCATTTAATAATTTTAAATATACCTTCATGGTATTAAGGCTAATCCCTGTCCGTTCGCTTAGTGCATTCATATTAGGTTTAAAAGGAACCGAACCACTTATTATCTGTAATAATTTTTTTAAATAAATAATGTTAGTCGTTTGTATAGAAGCAAATTGAGGTATGTCAACTTCTAAAACTGTTAAAATTGTTTCACTTAGTTTTAGGTGAAATGAATTTTTATTTTCGTTATAAAAAGGATAGTATCCATACTTTAAATAGTCGTCAAAATAGCTGAGTGGTTTAAATTTATTAATGATTTGTATAGCAAGTGTAACATGGTTGGTAAGAATATCTTCTAAACTAAGGATAGGAAAGGATTGTTTAGTTTCAAAATAGAGAAATTCTCGAAACGATAATCCGGGTAATTGATACATCACTGTTCTTCTGCTTAAATCGGCTTTTGCGTGTTGCAAGTGTAACAATGATGAACCTGTAAAAATAACTTTCAACGAAAGAAAATCATCGTATATGTTTTTTAGTTCGTTAGCCCAATTTGGATAACGATGAACCTCGTCTATAGCTAACAGCTTACCTCCTTTTTTATAGAAAATATCGGCAAGGTTGTAAAGGTTGTTTTCTGAAAAATATAAATCATCCAAACTCACATACAAAACATCGTTGTTTGGTTGGTAATGTTGCTTTATGTATTGTAACATTATGGTTGTTTTTCCTACACCTCTACTCCCTTTTATACCAACAAATCTATTTTGCCAATCAATGGTATTTATAAAATCTCTAACCGTTTCTGTTTGAGTTAAAGCATATTTTTCATAAAATTTTTGTCTTAATTTCTCCATACATTATAAAAATATCAATGCAAATATACAAATTATATTTAAAAGTATCAATTCGTTGACACTTTTGAATATTTAAGTACCAATATTCAACAAGTAATTTATGACGCGATTAATAAGCAGAAACAGTTGGTGGATTAACTACTAAAGCACCAGAATTACGCACTCACATCAAATTTAATCAGAACAAATAAAATCATGAAAATTATCTTTATTAATCACTGTAAACGAAGCATCATAAGCTGCGATAAAGGATTTAGGTAACTTTACTTTCGCTTTTGGATTCCATTTAAACTCAAAACCATTTATTTTACCCCCTTTCTCTTCCACATAATCTACCTCTTGTTGTTGTATAGTTCTCCAGAAAAAACTATTGGCATATTTTAAATGATAATGATTTCTTTTCAATCGTTCTCCAATTAGAAAGTTCTCCCATAAAGCACCAATATCATTTCTAAATTCAATTGGGTTAAAATTTTGAATTAATGCGTTTCTAATCCCATTGTCATAGAAATAATATTTTTTATTGGTTTTTATTTCATTTCTTAAATTTCTACTAAACGAAGGAAGAGCGTAAACCACATAGCCTAACTCTAATAAGCGAATATAATTGCCTACCGTATTTTTATCAACTCCAACCAATTGTGCAATCTCATTAAAACTCACTTCATTTCCCACCTGAAAAGCTAGTGCTTGAAGTATTTTTTCAAGTACTTCTGGTTTTTTAATGTTGGCATAAGATAAAATATCCTTATACAAATAACTCTCTGTTAGTTGATTTAGTAGTTCAACTTCGCTACCTCTATTGTTAATAATATCAGGATAAAACCCATATATTAATCTAGTTTCCAAATCACTTTGAGCAGCAATATATCCAAATTGTTTTTCGTATTCTTCGTATGAAATTGGATACAAGTTGTATTCCCATTTTCTACCAGTAAGTGGTTCGTTCATCTCATTTTTTAATTCAAATGCCGATGAGCCACTAACCAATAATTGAATATCTTTAAATTGGTCATGAATAATTTTTAAGGTTATTCCAATATTTTCAATTCGTTGAGCCTCATCAATAAACACAATTTTTGCATTACCTAATATACTTTTAAGTTTCTCAATGGATGGATTAGTTAAATTGCTTCTAACTATTGGTTCATCTCCATTTAAAAAAAGGTAATCTTTATGCTTTAACAACGCTTTAATTAAAGTTGTTTTCCCTACTTGTCTTGGTCCAATCAAGACTATTGCTTTGTCCTTAAAAAGTTTATTATCAATAATTTTCGTTAAAGTTCTTGTTATCATTTTATTAGTTATTTTATACAAAAATAGTAATATTTAGTGAATACAATCACTAAATATTACTATTTTTAGTGAATTGACATGTTTAAATAATTGGTTACTGATTTGAGTTATTGTTTTGAAACATCAATAAAAATATATAAATTATACTTAGCAATTAATTTATGATGCCATAAATAAGCAGAAACAGTTGGTGGATTAAAACACTACTAAAACATAAGTAATAGAAATAATTACTACATTTGGGATAAAGATATAATATGTTAATAATGAAGTATTCAATAGTCCTACTCATTTTATCAATTCTCAGTTGCTCATACAAAGGAGATGTCTATAATCAACAAGATGAAAATGAAAATAAAAATGTATTTAATTTCAATCCCTTTGATAAAAATTTTACCATTGATACATCGCAAGCAAAAACATTTGGATTTATAAAAACAATTTATGAGAACGAAGAATCTCATAAATATTTAATGGAAAAAGAGGGTTATGAACTAGGTTTTAAGAAGTTTAAGAATTCAAATATTCTGATAATGAAAGAACTGGGTATTTATCTTGATACAATTTCATTTATTGGAAAACCCAAAGAAGAATATAATGAATTCCTACAATCAGACGAACATAGGAAGCTCCCTTTTGATACTGTCAAAGTTGATCGAATCATGAAACTATTTAACCTCGACAGAGTTAAACCTTCCAATGAAGGATGGCTAACTTATACCAACCTAAATGGAGAAATATTCTATTTGGTCTTCTCAGTCTGGGCTAATAGTGATAAGATGGAAACTGGTCGAACTCTACTCTATCTGTCGGAGGAAAATGACTTAAATACTGTAAAATAAAAAAATCCCCTCCACTCACACAGCTTTAGTAAAGCATAATTCGTGAATTATTAAGTAATTTTCTATTAGCGGATTTTTACTTCCTGATTAATAAGATATCTCCCCCGATAGCTATCGGGGTCATTTTACTAAGCTTCGTTTCTCAGCTTGTCAAATTTCAATCGATATGACAGCGATGATTGGCTTGGTGCGGTAGAAAAGTCCTTCATCTAGGAATTTAGGGCTTTACCCTCCTTCAAAATCACCATTAAAATCTCTTTGGTAGTTTTCTTGTCTTTTCTTTTGCTGATTAATTCTATAGGAGAAACTCAAACGAGCCCAACGTGTTCTCCATTGTCTTTCATTTACAGAAATGAAATTATCTCCTTCTGAAGTTCCTCTCCATTTACGCGTATTAAAAATATCGTTCACATTAAAGGTAATGGTTCCCTTGCCTTTTAGCAAATCAAACGAAAAACCAGCATCTAATGAATACATGGCTTTGTTGTCGCCTTGCACTTCCTGACGAGGTGCTCTGTAAAAAGCTGATGCTTGTAAGTTCACTTTCTTTTTTATCGTCCATTTTGAATTTAACCTTGTTGACCAAGTATAGGTGTCTGCATCATAACGTTGGTTATTTAATTCGCCTTCCTGAATTTCTCTAAAAAAATTAAAACTACCTCTTACATTCCACACTTTAAACGGCTCGTAAGAACCTGAAAACTCAACACCATAAGCATCTCTTGTTCCTAAGTTATAAGGTAATCTTATGGTATTTCCCTCATTATCAGGAACAATAATTCTGGTAATCACATCTGTAGTATAGCGGTAATAAACGCTAGAAAGTAAAGAACCTTTTTTCCACATTTTTAAATATCCTGCTTCATAAGAATCTGAAAGTTCTGGATCTAAATTGGGATTTCCTGAGAAAACATTTCTGGCATCGCTAAAACTAAAAAAGGGTAATAAATACCAATGTCTCGGACGTTGAATTCTTTTACTATAACTCAACTGTACAGAATTTTCATTTTTTAATTCATACGAAAAATGTACACTCGGAAACAAGTTAAAATATTGTCTGTTATTTTCTTCATCCGTTAATTTTAACAACGTAGTTACATCCGAATATTCAGCTCTTACACCCAATTGATAAGAAAATTTCTTTTTAATTTTATTACCAAACATCATATAAGCAGCATAAATGTTTTCATCATATTGCATATCGTTATAAAAACCGGGCAGAGCCTCAAATTGCTGAGAAACATCATTAAAATTTCCTACGGCATAAGGATTCGTAATAGTTCTTAAAGTAGATTTCACTCCCGTTTCAAACTTTCCTTCTTTATATGGATGAACATAATCTGCCTGAAACAACCAATCGTCAGATTTTTCATTATTAAATACACTTTGAACAGAGTTTTGAGAAGCATCGGTAGAATTTTGGTAAATAAAAGAATTTTCAAAATCCATAGCTCCCGATTTTTGAGCATCTATGGTAAACAATCTGTTTTTTTGCTCAAAAGTTTTTCTATAATTAAATGAAACATCGTAAGAAGAAAGGTCTTTATCTTCCACCTCATCTCTGTTTACCACTTGTGTGGGAAGGTCTAAACTATTAAAATCGGAATATTGAAGTTTTACACTATTATCAGCATCTCCAGCATTAAAACTCCCTGAAAACGTTACAGAATTATGTTTGTTAATGTCTATACTTGTTCCTGCTCTAAAATTATGATTAATGGTATTTCTTTCTGATTTTGAAACACTTTCGTAACTAAAAGAGGTGTCTGGATAGAAAAATCGTTGCGTAGAAATACTTGTCCCTGGCGATTCTCTATAATTTACACCGTAACCGAAAAAATAATTCATCTTTTCTTTTTTGATGTTTAAGTTAAAGCCTCCACCATAATTGCTCGGATAACCTATATCAACATTTACCACTCCATTTATACCTTCTCTTTTATCTTTTTTAAGAATAATATTGATAATCCCTACTTCCCCCTCAGCATCGTACCTTGAGGATGGATTGGTAATTACTTCAATTTTTTCAATCTGGTTTCCTTGCAATTGCTTTAATGCCTGAGAAGTACTCATCCCTGTCATTCCGGAAGGTTTGCCATTTATTAAAATTCGTACATTTCCGCTTCCTCTTAAACTCACAT
>CALCHN010000040.1 GCA_937901255.1 uncultured Flavobacteriales bacterium
CTCTCTTTGAAGAGAGGGGGAAAAGTTATCGCAAGATAACTTGGGGGTGAGTTGAATAAATAAAAAACTAATTTAAGCTCCAACGGAGCGAAATTTAACACTGATGACTGTAGTTCATCGCAAAGAAGTAAAACCTTAACAGGGTAAAAAAATAAAATAATGAAACTACTTGTACTACTTTCTCGCTTTCCGTATCCTCTAGAAAAGGGAGATAAGTTACGTGCATTTCATCAGATAAAAGAATTATCTAAACAGCACGAAATAGTTTTATGTGCTTTGTCCGACCAAAAAGTAGCACAAAGTTCTATCGATAAACTTCAAGAATATTGTAAAGCCATTCACATTATTAGACTTCCTAAGTGGAAAATCTATTGGAATTTATTTTGGCAATTGTTATTTACCGATAAGTCGCTGCAAGTAGTTTATTTTTATAATAAATCGGCTCAAAAAAAGATTAACCGAATTATAGCAGAATATCAACCCGACCATATTTATGGTCAGTTAATTCGAGTTGCCGAATACATTAAAAATATTCCCATTCCAAAAACATTAGATTATATGGATGCCTTGGCTCGTGGAATGGAAAGAAGAATAGCACAATCGCCTTTTTACATCAAGTGGTTTTTAACTACCGAAACTACTCGATTAAAACGTTACGAACACCAAATTTTTGACACTTTTGATCATCTTACGATAATTTCTGAGCAAGATAAAAACTTAATCGTCCACATAAAAAACGATGCGATACAAATAATCCCTAATGGTGTAGATTATGAGATGTTCAAATTTCAAGAAAATTCCGAAAAAAAATACGACCTCATATTTACAGGAAACATGGCTTACCCACCCAATATTGATAGTGTGATATATTTGGTAAATGAAGTTATGCCTTTAGTTTGGAAAAAATATCCTAATGTAAAATTAGTAATTGCCGGTGCTGAACCGGATAAAAAAGTGCTACAATTAGCTTCCAAAAATGTTGAAGTAACAGGTTGGGTAAAAGATATTGCCACTTATTATGCAGCGGCTAAAATATTTATAGCTCCAATGCAAATTGGCACAGGATTGCAAAATAAATTATTAGAAGCTATGGCTATGAAACTGCCTTGTGTAACTTCTCAACTAGCGAATAATGCTTTAGGAGCTGAACATCAAAACTCCATATTAATTGGTAATCAACCCGAAGAATATTACGAACATATTATATCTTTGTTGGAAAATAAAACTTTATATAATAACATTGCAACATCAGGATATGATTTTGTGAAAAAGAACTATACTTGGGAAGGTACAACACAAAAACTGAATGAATTGATTATAAATACTAAAAAACAATGAAAGAATTACAACAACAAATAGAAGCGGCTTGGGAAAATAGAGATTTACTAAAAGATGAAGCAACAAAAAATGCTATCCGACAAGTAATTGAACATTTAGATAAAGGAACATTGAGAGTTGCCGAACCAAAAGGTAATGATTGGCAAGTAAACGAATGGGTAAAAAAAGCGGTAGTGCTTTATTTTCCTATCCAACAAATGAAAACTATTGAGGTTGGACCATTTGAATTTCATGATAAAATGGAGTTGAAAAAGAACTATGAAGCGTTGGGCGTTCGTGTAGTTCCTCATGCTGTAGCTCGTTATGGAGTTTTTTTAGCTAAAGGCGTAATTATGATGCCTTCTTATGTAAATATTGGTGCTTTTGTAGATAGCGGAACAATGGTGGATACATGGGCTACTGTTGGCTCTTGTGCTCAAATTGGTAAAGATGTACATTTAAGTGGTGGAGTTGGTATTGGTGGTGTGTTGGAACCTTTGCAAGCTGCTCCAGTAGTAATAGAAGATGGTTGTTTTATAGGTTCCAGATGTATAGTGGTAGAAGGTGTTAGAGTACGAAAAGAAGCAGTTTTAGGAGCAAACGTAGTACTTACAAAATCAACAAAAATTATTGATGTAAGCGGAGATACTCCTATTGAATATAAGGGCGAAGTGCCAGAAAGAGCTGTGGTAATTCCGGGATCTTATACCAAAGAATTTCCTGCAGGAAAATTTAATGTACCTTGTGCCTTAATTATAGGGCAACGAAAAGCAAGTACCGATTTAAAGACCTCTCTAAATAATGCGTTGAGAGAATACGATGTAGCAGTTTAACACATTAAAATATAGTATTATGAAATAGCCACTTGCAAAAAGTAAACCAACACGAATGAAGATAACATGGCGTATTCCATATGACAAATAAAAATCAATAAATATCTACATATGAATAAAAATATTAAATCTGAAGATCAATTTCAATTAGCCGATTTAGATATAAAAGACGGATTTATTGAAAAAGCCTACGAAACATTAAACAACATTCTGAAAGAAAATCCTACTTTCGGAAAGGCTCATAACCATTTAGGTTGGATGAATGAGACCAAATTTCAGGATTATGCAAAAGCAGAAGAACATTACAAAAAAGCATTAGAGCTTTCTCCTGATTATACTGCAGTGTATTACAACTATGCTATTTTGCTTTCTACCCAACAACGATGGGACGAGTTAAATCAATTGCTTGAAAAAGCCCTGAAAGTTCCCGGAATTAACAAATCTACTATCTACAACGAATACGGAATTATGTTTGAAGCAATAGAAGAATATGATAATGCCATCTCTCATTTTAAAGATGCCGCAAGAGCTTGTATGGATAATGCTACTATGGATAAATTTTTAGATTCGGTAGAACGTTGTAAACGCAAAAAAACATTGTTTAATTAAGTTGAAAAAATTTTTAATCATACAAACCGCCTATATTGGAGATGTTATTCTAGCTACTTCCATAGTAGAAAAATTACACCAAGCTTTGCCTGATAGTCAAATAGATTTTTTATTGCGTAAAGGCAATGAAAGTTTATTAAGCAATCACCCTATCATTAACGAAGTAATTATTTGGAACAAACACGATAAAAAATACGATAGCCTGAAAAGAATCACTAAACAGGTGCATCAGCATAAATACGATGTGGTTATTAATTTACAACGATTTGCTTCTAGCGGATTAATTACTGCTTTTTCGGGAGCAAAACTTAAAATTGGATTTGCTAAAAACCCCTTGTCTTTTTCTTTTAATCAAAAGTTTCCACATAAAATTGGTGATGGCACCCACGAAATTGAACGGAATCATCAATTGATAAAAGCTTTTACAGATAATACTCCAGCTATGCCTAAGCTTTACCCTTGTAACAACGATTATTTGGCGGTAGAGGCTTATAAAAAAGAAAAGTACGTTTGTATGGCACCAACTTCCGTTTGGTTTACGAAACAAATGCCAAAAGAAAAATGGGCTGAATTAATCAATAGCATTCCAGATAATTATCAAATTTATTTATTAGGAAGTCCTGCCGATGCTGCAGCTTGCGAAGAAATAAAAACACTATCTAACAACAATAAAGTAGTAAATTTAGCAGGCAAACTTACTTTGCTAGCATCTGCAGCCTTGATGCAAACTGCCCAAATGAATTATGTAAATGATTCTGCACCCTTACACATTGCTTCAGCGATGAATGCTCCTACTACGGCTTTTTTCTGTTCTACTATTCCTGCTTTTGGATTTGGTCCTTTAGCCAAAAATGCAAAAATTGTTGAGGTAAAAGAAAAACTTACTTGCCGACCTTGTGGTTTACATGGAAAAGTTGAATGTCCAGAAGGACATTTTAAATGTGGATTTGATATTGAAATAAAAAAGAATTGAAAATTTCTGAGCTTTTAGCAACCTCAACAGGATTACCTTCGGTGATCCTGTAAAGCTCCGCTTTGAAAAACCACAAAAGAAATATCCGCTCTTTTTCAAAAACAAAAGCGAGCTTTCATTATTGAAAACTCGCTTCGTTTCACCTTTTTGTGGTTTTATTCGTGACCTCGACAGGATTCAAACCTGTAACCTTCTGAGCCGTAATCAGATGCGCTATTCAGTTGCGCCACGAGGCCTAATTGACTGCAAATATAGAAAAAATGGCTGTATTTTCTCTAATTTTATTATTTTTAGAATTTATAAAATCACATCAAAAAATAGTTCAATATGTCTGTTTATGGAAAAGTAACAACTCCTATTATTCAACAATTACAAGCATTAATTGGTGATAAATTTGTTTTATGGGATGATGAAAATTTAAGTATATACAGTCATGATGAAACAGAAGATTTGAAATTTTTCCCTGAAGTAATTGTTAAACCAAGAACAGCAACAGAAATAAGTTCCATCGTGAAATTATGTAATGAGCATTTAATTCCACTAACTCCTAGAGGAGCTGGAACTGGTTTAAGTGGTGGGGCTTTACCTGTAAATAAAGGTATTTTACTTTCCATGGAGCGTTTTAATAGCATTATTGAAATAGACGAAAGAAATTTACAAGCTACCATTGAGCCAGGAGTAATCACTCAAGAGTTTCAAGAAGCAGTAAAAGCTAAAGGACTTTTTTATCCTCCAGACCCTGCTAGTAAAGGAAGTTGTTTTATAGGAGGCAATTTGGCAGAAAATTCCGGTGGACCAAAAGCTGTAAAATATGGTGTTACCAAAGATTATGTGTTAAATTTAGAGGTGGTGCTTCCCACAGGTGAGATAATATGGACGGGAGCCAATGTACTTAAAAACTCTACAGGTTATAACCTCACACAATTATTAATAGGCAGCGAAGGTACATTAGGCATTATTACTAAAGCGGTTTTTAAGCTTATTCCACACCCAAAGCAAGACTTATTAATGCTTGTCCCTTTTATTTCAGCTGAAGAAGCTTGTAGTGCTGTAGCTGCAATTTTTAATGCAGGTATAACTCCTTCGGCAATGGAATTAATGGAAAAAGATGCCATTTTATGGGGAAAAAAGTTCATAAACGATACTGCCATAGCTATTGAAGATAACATTGAAGCTCATTTACTTATTGAAGTAGATGGAAATGATATGGATGTTTTGTATAAAGACTGTGAACTCATTTATCAGGTATTAGAAAATTTTAAAACTGGAGAAATACTTTTTGCTGATGATGCCACTCAAAAGGAGAAACTTTGGAAAATTAGAAGAGTGGTAGGTGAAGCAGTAAAAAGTCAGTCCATTTATAAAGAAGAAGACACCGTAGTACCTAGAGCAGAATTACCCAAGCTACTAAAAGGCGTAAAGGAAATAGGAAACAAATATGGTTTTAAATCTGTTTGTTACGGACATGCAGGAGATGGAAATTTACATGTAAACATCATTAAAGAAAATATGAGTGATGAAGCATGGAACAATGAACTACCTAAAGGAATAACAGAAATTTTTGAGCTTTGTGTACAATTAAAAGGTACTATTTCTGGAGAACATGGTATTGGCTATGTTCAGAAATCATATATGAACATTCCTTTTGACGAAAAAACCTTATCATTACAAAAACAAATAAAATCTATCTTCGATCCTAATAACATACTTAATCCAGACAAAATTTTTCCATAAAAAAAAGTCCCTTGAGTTTTCAAGGGACTTTAATTCAAAGGGAGGAGATTTTTTATGATTTAACTACCTATCTAATTAACTTTTAAAAATTTATCTCCTTAATACTTCAAAAGACGTAAAAGATTTATAAAAGGTTGCTTTACTTTTTTTTAACCATAGGATTATAAGAGTTGAATAAACTATTGTTTTCTAAATAATATTATATCTGTAAATTTGGTAGGCATTAATTAACCTAAAACTTTTATGAAAAAATTTACATTATTTATTACAGCAATCTCTTTATCTATTGGAGGTTTTTTTGCTCAAAACAAAAGCTTTACTCCAACTACTAGTAACAATAACTACGAAAGGATAAATCTATCGTCTGAAAAGTGTTCTACAACAGAAGTAATGAATGCCTTACGTGACAAAGACCCTATTGCTTTTGACACAAGAGAAGCTCAAAAAGAGCAACAATATCAAAATTGGATAAAAAATGAATATCAAAATTTTAAATCTTCAAAAAAGGCAGTAATTACCATACCTGTTGTTGTTCAAATTTGGGCATCTACTACTACCGTTCCAAATAGTAAAGTTTACGAACAATTAAACCGTTTAAATTTAGATTTCAGAGGGGCAAATCCAGATAGAACAAATACACCAAGTGTGTTCCCAACGGCTGATACTGAAATTGAATTTTGCTTAGCAACCCGAGACCCTTCAGGAAATCCTACATCTGGGATAGTCAGAAGAACTTCTGGCGGTAGTCCTCCTCAATCTGGAGGTACAGAAATGTGGGATCCTACAAAATATCTAAACATTTATGTTTATAACATTGGAGGTGGAACTTTAGGTTTTACCTACCTTTCTTCACAATCTCCTAATCAAGCTGTACATGTTACCTCAAGTGCTTTTGGAAATACTGGTGGTCAATTTGGAATGGGAAGGACTGCTACTCATGAAATTGGACATTGGTTAAACCTTCAACATATTTGGGGAAATAATAATTGTGGAAATGATTTTGTAAACGACACTCCACCTGCTCAAAGTGCTAACTATAATTGTCCATCTCATCCTCACGATGTTGGTGTATGTTCAGGAAATACTAATGGAGAAATGTTTATGAATTACATGGATTATGTAAATGATGCTTGTATGTACGCGTTTACTCCAGGACAAAAAGCTAGAATGATTGCTGCAATTAATAACGACAGACCTGGCTTATTAACCTCTAACGGTTGTCAGGCTACTGGATTAACTGCCAATTTTACAGCTAACAACACTACTATTACTGCTGGACAAACAGTAACGTTTACTAATACATCTTCAGGGCCAAATCCAATTACATCAAACTCTTGGAATTTTGATGTAACTTCTCAAGGTGGTGTAACTCCATCAACTTCTACTGCTGCTACTCCTCCTTCTATTACCTATAACAATGCAGGAACTTATACCGTTTCATTAACTGTAGGAGATGGAAGTAGCACTGATACTGAAACTAAAAATGCCTATATTACTGTATTAGCTTCAGGTAGCTCGGTTTGTGATTCTACTGCTGCCAACTGGAGTCTAGCACAACATGGTAGCCAAACAGGTCCTTATTTATGGGGAGGTGGAAATGGATATATTTTGGGGCAAAATACCTATGGAGATAACGGCTGGGCCGACAAAGTGCCTTACACTGGTTCTGGAACTTTCTTAACAGATGTAATTTACTATTTTAGCACTTCAGGAACTGGTAATGTTAACCTAAAAGTTTGGGGAGTAAATGCAGGTGCTCCAGGTGCTGTATTAGCTCAACAAACCGTTCAAATTTCTCAATTGGGTACAGGAGGAACTCCAACAGTTTGGTCTATTTCTAACCCACCATCGTTAAATGGAAATTTCTTTGTAGGACATGACCATACAACCTTAACAAACGGTGATACTGTTGCACTAATGTCTGCTCCAACAACAACTCCTTCTACATGGGCTAAAGAAACTACAGGTTGGAAAGCCTTAAGTTCTTACAATTTTAACCACAGTGGTGCTGTTATTCCTGTAATTTGTAATACAACAACAGGCGAAAAAGAAATTTTGGGTACTATTAATGACATTTTAGTTTTCCCAAATCCTTCAAACGGAACATTAAATATTGCTCTTACAGAAAAGAAAGAGACTACCATTGAAATTTACAATCTTGTAGGAAAATTAGTTTATACTAGTGGCAACCCATTAAACACTCAATTATTTACTATAAATATTGAAGATCAACCAAATGGTATTTATTTTGTAAATATTAAAACTGAAAATAACATCACTACCAAAAAAGTATTGATTGCTAAGTAGTGCGTTAATTATTATTAATTTTTTTAGAGAGCCTCATTTTTTTTGAGGCTCTTTTTTTATCTTATGCTTACCTTTGTTAAAAAATTTAACCATATATGGACAACTCTACCATTAAAACATTGTTTAACATAACCGTTAAAGACAATTCGCTTAACAACATTTACAATAAAGTATTAAACGAAGAAAGAATTACCCCAGAAGAAGGAACCTACTTATTCTACAATGCTGAACTTAGTCATTTGGGAACGCTTGCTAACTACATTAGAGAAAAAAGGCACGGAAATAAAACCTACTTCAATAAAAATTTCCATATAGAACCTACTAATATTTGTGTTTTCGATTGTAAGTTCTGCTCTTACTCTCGTTTTTTAAGAGAAAAAGATGAATATGATGCTTGGGAGCTTTCCGAAGAAGATATTTATAACGCCATTAGAAATTATGATGGTAAAGACATTACCGAAGTGCATATTGTTGGAGGTGTTCATCCAAAAATGGGGTTAGCTTATTTTAAAAACTTAATTGAAAATATTAAACAAATTCGCCCCGATATACATGTTAAAGCTTTTACCGCTGTTGAGTTAGACTATATGTGTAAAAAGGCAAAAGTGAGTTATGAAGAAGGATTAAAAATATTAAAAGAAGCTGGACAAGGCTCTTTGCCAGGTGGTGGAGCAGAAATTTTTGATGAAGAAATTAGAGCTCAAATTTGTAAAGACAAATGTACTTCCGAACAATGGTTGCAAATGCACGAAGCTGCTCATAACGTTGGGATGCCTTCTAATGCCACAATGCTTTACGGTCATTTAGAAAAATACGAACACCTTATCGACCACATGAACAGATTAAGAAATCTTCAAGATAAAACAGGTGGTTTCAATGCTTTTATTCCATTAAAATTCAGAAACAAAAACAATCAAATGTCTGACATTGATGAAGTAAGTATTATAGAAGATTTAAAAGTTTATGCTATGGGCAGAATTTTCCTTGATAATTTCAATCATTTAAAAGCTTATTGGCCAATGATAGGAAGAAAAACTACCCAACTATTACTTTCTTTTGGAGTAAATGATATTGATGGAACTGTAGATGATTCTACAAAAATATATACCATGGCTGGTGCCGAAGAGCAAAAACCTACCATGACTTCCGAACAAATGATTCATCTTATTAAAGAAGTTGGCAGAAAACCTATTGAAAGAGATAGCGTATATAACGAACTGAATGATTATTCAGAACCTATTTTAGCTTAAGCCATATATTTTGGAAAATAAAAAAATCATTATTACCGGCCATAGAGGTGCAGCAGGATTAGCTCCTGAAAACACATTGGCTTCTATTCAATTAGCAATAGAATTGGGTGTTGATAGAATAGAAATTGATGTTCAACAAACTAAAGACAATAAAATTATTGTACTGCACGATAGAACGCTTAGAAGAACCACAACAGGTCATGGTTTTGTAAAAAACCTTACCTACGATGAAATTCTTCAATTTAGTGCCGGATACAAGTTCAATAAATTTTATATCAACGAAAAAGTACCAACTTTAGAACAAGTAATTGATTTAATAGATGGAAAAGTAGAGTTACTTATTGAAACCAAATACAGTTACATGTATTATCCTAATATTGAAAGACACATTATCAACATCATTAAAAATAAAAATGCTAAAGATTGGTGTAAAGTAATTTCTTTTAATGATAGGGCTCTTTTCAGAATTAACAAATTAGACAACAGTATTAGGTTAGGCAAATTATTCGTTGGAAAACATGCTCACCTCCCACTCTCTTTTGATAAAGGATTAAATATTAGGCCACTAAAAAAATACGCTTTTGTAGATGAAGTAATTGTAAAACACGATTACGCTACCAAAGCCATTATAGAAAAAGTACATGATTTTGGTAAAGAACTACACGTTTGGACAGTAAACAACGAAGCCACCATTCAAAAACTTATAGAAAGAGGTGTTGATGGCATTATTTCAGATTACCCCAATTTGTTGATGAAGTATAGATGAAAAAAGTGTTTTTCATATTATCTTTTATTACAGCTTTAAGTTGTAATGACTATGAAGATACATCAATCACACTTGACAACCAACAGAAAATTTTCACTAAAATTGTTACTTGGGAAAACACAAAAAAGTCAATTAATTATGTTGACTATCTTCATTTTCTTATGAACAATCCGGATACTGCTCACTTTAACGAGGCAATTATAAAGTATTTTCATTATAGAGATTCATTATGGGAAAAAGAAGGCGTTCCTAACCTTCCCTGCTTAGGATATGTGTCTATATTAATTAACCAAAAAGGTCAAGTTCTTTTCGATGATGAATTTATTCAACTTGATGAAATAAGGTCAAAATCATTTAATTTTCTAGGTAACAAAGCAAATAACATTGAATTATCAATAAAAAAAGAAATAATGGATACAAAGAATAGTCCAAGAGAAATTTCTACAGGTTTTTTTGAAATTAGTTTTATTAAAGGTTCATCTTTAAATCTACATTATACTATTCGTGAAGTAGCATTAGCATTAGAAGATTATAAACAATATTTAATACTTAAATGGTATCCAAATAATGAAATTCTTCAGCAAGAAAATTATGAGAGTTTAAATTTTTATTATCATGAAAGACTATTTCTTTATGATTATTCAAAGAATGAATTGAACAACCCTAGAATATATGAAATTGTACCAGAAAAAGAAGATTCTTCTAATGAATTAATTTTACCAAGTGATTAAACATAATAACTCATAAAACAAAAAAAGCTGCTCGAAAGCAGCTTTAAAATGGGTGGAAGATGGGGCTCGAACCCACGACCCTCGGTACCACAAACCGATGCTCTAACCAGCTGAGCTACATCCACCATTTTGAGAGGGCAAATATACTTTTTTTTTTATACAAAATAATTCCACCACTATTTTTTATTTTCAAGCTAAAAAAATATAGCACCACCGCTTTTTCTTAACTTTGTAATTGATGAGCGATAAAAAAAATATTACCCTAAATGTGGAAGGAATGACCTGTGCAAATTGTGCATTAGGCATTAAAAAACAGTTGGTTAAAAAGGGATTGGAAAACGTAAATGTAAGTTTCTCCACAGGTGAAGTAACTTATGATGGCAATACCAAACTCAATACGCAAGAAATTATTGACAGCATCAACCAATTAGGTTATAAGGTAATTGATGCTCCTAAAGAACAAAAAGGATTATCATCCATAGAGAAAAAGTTCTACATTTCGTTAATTTTTACCATTCCTCTGTTTTTACACATGTTTTTGCCACACGATAATATTTTAAATAATGGTTGGGTGCAATTGGCATTGTGTATTCCTGTTTTTTTAATTGGATTATTTCACTTTGGAAAAAGTGCTTGGGGCTCTCTAAAAACAGGCGTTCCAAATATGGATGTGCTAATTACCATAGGTTCTACAGCAGCTTTTATTTATAGTATTTTTGGGATATATCTTTATTACGGCACACACGAAGCACACAATTATTTATTTTTTGAAACTGCTGCAACTATCATTACCTTAGTATTATTGGGAAATGTGTTGGAACATCGTTCGGTAAATCAAACTACTACTGCCATTAAAGAATTAAGTCAGATACAACAAAGTGAAGCCAAAAAAATAATGCCTGATGGCTCTACCACCATTGTTAGTTATGATGAAATTAATGTAGGAGACATTATTCAGGTAAACAGTGGAGATAAAATAGCTGTTGATGGAGAAATTATTAAAGGTGCTGCTACTATTGATGAAGCTATGATTTCCGGAGAAAGTACTCCTGTAGAGAAAGAAATCGGTTCAAAAGTAATTGGAGGAACAGTAATGATGGATGGAAGCATGCAGTTTAAAGCTGAAAAAGTGGGTAGCGAAACGGTCCTTTCAAAAATTATTGAAATGGTAAAAAATGCCCAACAAAACCAACCAAACATTCAACGATTGGGAGATAAAATCAGTGCTATATTCGTTCCTATTGTGTTAGTTATTGCTTTACTAACTTTTTTAATTGCTCATTTTGGTTTTGATATAAGCATGCAACAAGCCTTAATGCAAAGCATAGCGGTATTGGTAATTTCTTGTCCTTGTGCCATGGGTTTAGCAACGCCAACAGCAGTAATGGTAGGCATAGGAAGAGCAGCTAAAAAAGGAATTTTAATTAAAGGCGGAAGCACATTAGAGTTATTTGCCAATGCTAAAAATATGGTGTTCGACAAAACAGGAACGCTTACCACAGGAAAATTTGCTATAAAAAGAACCAAACTGTACGCTTCTGTTGAAGAGCAAGAACTTAAAAACATCCTTTTTAGCATAGAACAACATTCTTCTCACCCTATTGCACAATCTATTGTAACTTATTTAAAACCCGATGCTACACTTATTGATTTTCCTACTATAAATGAAATAAAAGGAGTAGGTTTAGAAGCTTTTGACAAAGAAAATAATCATTATCAAGTAGGTTCTTTTAGAATTGATGAAAAACAAACCAAAGACAAACAACACGCTATTTTTATTTTTAAAAACAAGGAGCTTATTGCCGGAGTTGATATTGAAGATGAATTGAAACAACATGTTCCTGAAACCATTTCATTACTGAATGAACAAGGATTAAATACAATTTTATTAAGTGGAGATGTTCAACAAAAATGCGAGGAGTTAGCTACAAAAGTGAATATTAAAACTGTTTATGGCGAACAACTTCCAGAACAGAAATTAGCAAAAATTGATGAGTTAGAAAAACAATCGCCAACGGTAATGGTAGGCGATGGAATAAATGATGCTCCTGCACTTACAAAAGCTTCTGTAGGCATTTCTATGAGTAAAGCCACTCAGGTAGCGGTGCATTCTGCACAAATTGTTTTACTAAATGATAAGGATTTATCGCAGGTATATGAAGCTTATCTAATAAGTAAACACACCTTAATCACCATTAAGCAAAATTTATTCTGGGCTTTTTTCTATAATGTACTAGCAATACCTGTTGCTGCATTTGGTTTTTTAAATCCTATGGTTGCTGCATTAGCAATGGCTTTCTCAGATGTAATTGTTGTTGGAAATTCTATACGATTAAAGACTAAGAAATTGAAGTAAACATACTCAACTCACATAATTGTATTTACGGTTTAAATTTTTAACGCAGAGAGGTTATTTTATTTTTAGTGGTTTTAATTTATTCGTTAAACTTAATGTTCCTAAAATTGACCATTCCATTTTCAGGGCTATAAATATCATTTTCTCCGTCATATACAACCTGAGTAGAAATCACATCTTTCCCAACCACTTTTCTTAAATAATCTAAACCTACAATAAAGCCTTTAGTAAATGCTTTTGCAGATTTAATTTCATAAGCAAACAATTTCGCTCCTTTTTCTTCTATTAAATCAACTTCATGTTGTGACTTATCACGATAAAAATAAAGATTAGGTAATTTACTTTTATTGTAACGGTTTTTAAAAAATTCCAATACCACCAAATTTTCAAAAATTGTTCCTCTTAGTGGGTGGGTAGAAAGTTGCAGCTCGTTCTCTATTCCTAATAGGAAACAAACTAATCCGGTATCGTAAAAATAAATTTTAGGTGATTTTACCAATCGTTTTCCTATATTCCTAAAAAAAGGAGGTAATCGAAACAAAATATATGATGCTTCTAATACGCTAACCCACTCTTGTATAGTAGGTACAGACACTCCCACTTCATTAGATAAAGTTGAAGCGTTAAATTCTGTTCCTATTCTTCCAGCACATAATTTCATAAAAGTTTGAAACCTTGTGATGTCTTTTACATTTAGTAATTGTCGAACATCTCTTTCTATGTAAGTGTTATAATAGTTTCTGCTAATGTCTTGTACAGGAATTCCTTTTGCCCAAACCGCAGGGTAACCTCCATTTAACATTAACGTATTTGTATCTTCTTTTTTCAATTTTTTACCTAGCTCTTGTAATGATAATGGAAGTAAAGTAAGCACTGCAGCTCTCCCAGCTAATGACTGAGTAATTCCTTGCATAAGCGAAAAATCACTACTCCCTGTAAGCACAAACTTTGCACTACTATCCTCATCAACAACAACTTGAATATATGAAAACAATTCAACTAAATGTTGAGCTTCATCAATAATCAATCCTTCCGAATATTGTTCCAAAAAAGCTTTTGGTGCAGTTTGTATTTGCTCTCTTGTACTTATATTTTCTAAGTTAACATAATGGTATGTTGAAAATTGCTTTTTACACAAAGTCGTTTTGCCGGATTGCCTCGGTCCGGTAACTACTATAACACTATATAAATCTATAAGTCGCTCTAATTCGACTTGTAGCTGCCTTTTTAGAAAATCGTTTTTTAGTTTAGACATTTTTTAAGTTCAACTTTAAATCTGTCCAAAAGTAGTGAAAATTTAATAAAAATACAACCTTTAAAATTTATTTTAATACCGCATCATAAACTAACAAAACATCAAAAACGGGTCTTTCTCTAAAACGTATAACTATTCCAATTGCCGCACTTTGTTTTTTAAATCCTATGGTTGCTGCATTAGCAATGGCTTTCTCAGATGTGATTGTTGTGGGTAATTCTATACGATTAAAGACAAAAAAATTGAAATAACTTTTTGAAATTTCACCAAATTTTATAAAAAAATTTACTTTGCCCAATCATTAATTAGGTATTATCTATGCAGGTTAATACAAGATTATTTCACAATTCGGGAGTTTACTTTTAATTTCATTTATATAAACACTATCTTTTGCAATACTAGTCTCAGCTAAATTCAACTTTTTAAGATTAGATAATGAATAAATTTCAGTAGGCAATGAAGAAATCTTATTCATACTAATATCTAATTCTTCTAATTTTTTTAAATTACCTATTTTCTTAGGTAAACTATAAGTTGTAGTTTTAGAAATATTTAAAACCTTTAAATTAGTCAGATTGCCTATTTCAGATGGTAATTCTTTAATAATATTGTATGGACCAAGTTGTAGTATTTCCAATTTTTTTAATTTAGAGATTGTTTTTAGTTGTTTTTTCCAATCCATTTCTTTTCCTCCGCCATTCCAATAAAATCTTAAAATTTTTAAGTCTTGTAATTCAGAAATTTCAGCAGGTAATGAAATTACTTTTGGGCATTCTGATATTTCTAATTCTACTAATTTCTTTAACTGACTAATATGTGATAAGTCATTTACACTATTAAATCCATTACAAGTATTAAGTTTTAAAACCTTTACTTTTAATGGATATTCTAATGCCTCATTTAGATTATCGCATATTAAGTTATCACACTTATGTGCTGAAAGTGTAATAAACAATATCAGTAGCTTAACTCTAATCATATTTATATATTAATCTACCCATAATAACAAAGATATTAATTTTTTATTTGCTACAAATGAACCGAAAACAACCTTCAAGATACGATTAAAGACTAAGAAATTGAAATAAGATTAATCTTCTATTCCTTCAAAAAAAGCAGGATTAAAATTGACTAAAAACAACTGTTTTTTAGCCCTAGTAATGGCTGTATAAAGCCATCTTAAGTATTCTACGTTAATCATTTCTTCGGTAAGATAACCTTGCTCTACAAAAACAGCATCCCATTGTCCGCCTTGAGATTTATGACAAGTAATGGCATAAGCAAACTTAACTTGTAATGCTTGGTAATATGGGTCTTTACGAATTAATTCATTGCGTTTTTTTCTGTTGGGCTCGTATCCGTATTCTTCCGAAATGGCATCATACAACTCCCTAAATTTTCCTGAAGGTAATGATGGAGCATCGGAAAGAATACTGTCCATCAGAATTTTTATTTCTAAATCTGGTTCGTTAGGATAATCCACCATTCGTATGGTAATATTAGCAAATCTAAAACCATGTTTTTCTTCAAAGCCTCTAATTTTTAAAATCTCAATAATATCGCCATTGGCTATAAAACCAGCTTTTGAGGCGTCATCTAACCAAAAATAATTATTCTTAACCACCATCATATAATCGCCTGTGGCAATTTCTTCTTCCAACCATTTTATTCTTGCTCTAATTTGCAAATTAAACAAATTGGCTCTTTTATTACTTCGACAAACTACCATTACATTTTCATCTCCAAACTTACCGTAAGCATCATTTAACTCATCTTCTAACTCCAACCCTGTAATACACTTCACATCGGTAGTGACGCCTAATTCAGGAAACATGGGCAGTTCTACTTTTTTAGTATTAACTTTTGCTCTTATAAAAGTAGCTAAAGATAAAATTTCACTATCCTGAGCTTGTCTCACTACTTCATCCAACTCATAAAATTCGGGATATAAATAATAGTTTTTATGCAGTAAATCCTCATCTAAAGCAGGACTTTCTTCCACACCCACCGGTGGCAATTGAGCAGTATCTCCAATAAAAATTAATTTACAATTGATGCCACTATAAACATATTCCAACAAATCATCTAACAAGCCTTTTTGGTTTCCCCAATTACTATTTAGTAAACTTCCTACATCACTAATCATAGAAGCTTCATCAACCAAAAAAATAGTGTTCTGAAACTTATTTTGTTTTATACTAAAACGAGTGTAGCCATCTCCTCCACTTTTCAATTGGTATATCATTTTATGAATGGTAAAAGCAGGCTTTTGGGAATAATTAGCCAATACTTTGGCAGCTCTTCCTGTTGGAGCTAATAATACCGATTCTAAATTAAATTGAGGTAAGGTTTTTACTAACGCACCAATAATAGAAGTCTTTCCTGTTCCTGCATATCCTTTAAGTACAAACAGACTTCTTTTTTGCTGGTGGAAAACAAAATCGGTTAATGCACCCAATACTTTCTGCTGTTTTTGAGTTGGTTTAAACCCAAAATGTTGAAGCAATAATTGATAAAACTGATTGTGCATATTTAAACTTTAAACAACTTCTTAGTAAAAAAACAATATTACTACAATATTAATTTTAAATTCGCAGTTACTTATTCAATAAAAAAAATAGTAGTTTTGTTTTCAAAATTCGTTTAAATAATTAACTATGGGATTACTTATAATTATTATCTTAGCAGGTGTTGCTTTATACTTTTTGTCAAAATATGTATTAATAGGATTATCTCCTATGTTACTCAATGTAATAAAAATAGTTTTTGTAGCATTAATTGCTGTTGCAGCATATATGAATTACGATTCTATTCAGAGTAAAATTGAGTTAGAAAAAGAAATTAAAAAAAGAAATCAAGTTGTTCAAGAGCGTTTAGAAAATATTAGAGATGCCCAAATAGAATACAAAAAAATTAAAGGCGAATATGCTGGAGACTTTAACAAATTACTAGACTTTTTAAATAATGATTCTATTGTACTTGTTTATTCTGAAGGTGAAGTGCCTGACAGTTTAATTGGACAAGAAGCAAGAGCTTTGGAATTAGGCATTATAGTTAGAGACACTACCAAAGTACCTGTTAGAGAAGAATTGTTTAAAGAAAATTTTGATAAAGTTGTTAAAGACATGAACATTGTACCTTTTTCTGATGGTGTAGAATTTGAAATAGCTGCTGGAGAAATTGAAAAAGGTAAAGTAATGGTAAAAGTTTTTGAAGTGAAAACACCTTACAAAAATGTTTACAACGGCTTAGACCTTAAAAACGAAGGAGTAGATTTAGATGCTTATATTGCAGTAGGATCTATGGAAGAACCAACAACAAACGGAAACTGGAAATAACTTTTTTCCTTTCTAAATAATTATAAAAATGAGTTTGGTTTTAGTCAAGCTCATTTTTTATTTTAATACATTCATATAAATTGAAGCTTGTAGCGAACATAAATTTAGTTGACAAATCTTTTGCTGATGCTAAAGTAGCTGGCTATAAACTATATGTCCAAATAAGTAAAGCCGATATTAAACTGTTGGTTTTAGATGTCTCCACATCCACCTTTATTGCTCTAAAAGTTTATGTATTAAATGATGTTTATACCGATCATGCTTTAGCAGAAAAAATTCAGCTTTTTGTTAAAGAAGATAGCTGGATAAACAACAACTTCTCATCAACACACCTTATTTTTGTAAATAATAGAGCTACCATAATGCCTAATGCTCTTTTTAATAAAGATGAATTAGCCACTTACCATCAATATAATTTTACACCCAACGAAACGGACAATTATTGTTTCGATAAATTTTTAAACCTTTCGGCAAATAATATTTATGCCGTTCCCGACTTTATTATTTCTTGTTTTGATACTGTAAAAAACAAACATTTTTTTCATTTCTCAACACCATTAATAACTGCAGCTTTATTGCATGCAAAAAACACCAATGCACTATCATTAATTGATGTACACGTATTACCCAACTCTTTCCAAATTATAATTATAAAAAATCAACAACTAGCACTTTACAACTCATTCGATTATCAAACCAGCGAAGACTTTATTTACTACTTACTTTTTGTGTTAGAGCAACAAAAAATTGACAATAAAAAAGTACACATTCGTTTATTAGGCGAAGTAGAAAAAAATTCTACTATTTACACACTTTTAAACACATATATTAATGAAGTTTCATTCTTAGAAAAAAACGATTTGCTTGCCAACTCATCCTTAAAATTGAGTTATATTTTCGATGAAATTTCACCAACATATTATTACTCCATTTTTCAACAATACTTGTGCGAATAATTAGCGGAAAATATAAAGGAAAAACCATTTCAGCCCCTAAGCAACTACCGGTTAGACCAACTACCGACTTTGCTAAAGAAGGCTTATTTAATATCATTGAAAATAATTTTGATATTGATGACTTGTCTGTATTGGATTTATTTTGTGGCACAGGAAATATTTCCCTAGAATTTGCTTCAAGAGGTGCGAAAAACATTACCAGTGTTGATGCCAACAACCACTGTGTGCGTTTTGTAAAAGAAACGAGTACCAAGCTTGAGTTAAAACAAATTCAAGTGATAAAACAAGATGTATTTAGGTTCCTACAAAAATCTATACATCAATTCGATTTTATTTTTGCCGACCCTCCCTATCAACTAAAAGAATTAACCGAAATACCTGATTTAATCTTTAAAAACAATTGGTTAAAAGACAATGGTTGGTTGGTTGTAGAACACGATAAATTTGTGGAATTTAGTAAGCATCCTAATTTTTTTCAGCACAGAAAATATGGCAATGTTAATTTTAGTTTTTTCCAAAACTTGTAACTTTTGAAAGCTCATATTAACTATAAAAGTATTTGGAAAATTGCTCTTCCAATTATATTAAGCAATGTAGCACTTAATGTAATAACCGTTACCGACACCATTTTTTTAGGTCAGGTAAACCACGTTGCACTTGGAGCAGCAGGAAATGCCGGAATTTTTTATTTTGTATTAATTCTTACTGGAGTTGGGTTAAGTACAGGAGCTCAAATTATTATAGGCAGAAGAAATGGCGAAAAAAACTTTGCTCAAATTGGAGCTATTTTCGATCAAACCATTTACTTACTTTCTTTTATTTCACTATTAGTTTTTATACTTCTTCAATTTATTGCTCCCGTTTTATTAGAAAACATCACCTCCTCCCCTGCTATTTATACTGCTACTGTTGAGTTTTTATATTACCGTTCTTTCGGAGTACTTTTTCATTTTATAAATTTTGTTTTTATAGCTTTTTATGTAGGAACAACCAACACCAAAGTCCTTATTCATACCACCATTGCCATGATGCTGGTAAATGTATTTTTTGATTACGCCCTAATATTTGGAAATTTCGGTTTCCCAAGAATGGAAGTTAAAGGTGCTGCCATAGCTTCCGTTTTAGCAGAGTTAGTGGCTTTTTGCTACTTAGTAATTTATACCCATAAAAATGCTTTTGTAAAACAATTCCAACTGTTTAAATTCAAAAAAATTAATTGGGAAATTATAAATAAAACCACAAAAGTAGGTAGCCCTATTATGCTTCAGAACTTTTTAGCCATTAGCTCGTGGTTTATCTTTTTTATGATTATTGAAAAATTGGGAGAAAAAGAATTAGCCATTTCTCATATTATCCGCAGTATTTACATGGTGCTTATGATTCCACTTTTTGGGTTTAGCTCTGCTACCAACACTTTAGTAAGTAACCTTATCGGACAAAAAAGAGAATATAAAGTAATGACGCTTATTAAAAGAGTATTGGTATTAAGTTTAGGCTCAACTATGCTTATAGGCTTTTTCAGTATATTTTTCGGAAAAGAAATTATAGGCTTTTATACTCCAGATATCAACTTAATAAACAATGCTATCCCTACCTTAAGGGTAATTAATTTAACCATGTTTTTCTTTTGTATTGCTTTTATCTTGTTCAATGCAGTTTCAGGAACAGGAAACACCAAAGTATCACTTTTAATAGAAGCAACAACTATCTCTATTTATTTAGTTGCTGCCTACTTTATTGCTATAGAGTTTGAAGCTTCCTTACCAGTGGTTTGGTGTTCAGAATTTATCTATTTTGGGTTGTTGGGGCTTTTTTCCTTATGGTACTTGAAAAAAGGCAATTGGAGAAAGCTAAAGCTTTAAAAACGAAATGTTGTATAGCACCCATCTAAAATAAAAAAGACCGAACAAATTATGCTCAGTCTTTTTTATAACTTTAAAAATCAATCAATTATTCAGCTGATTTCTTTTCAGTTTTTTCTACTTTATCATCGCTAGTAGATGCTTTTGCTTTACTTGCACAACAAGATTTTTTTCCATCTTTTGATGCACACGCTTTTTTGTCAGCAGTTTTTTTATCAGCACAAGCTTTTTTGTCTTTTTTAGAAGTACATTCTTTAGTGCATTTTTCACCGCCACATGGAGCAGCTTCTACATTGCTTAAACCAACAAAGCTGATTAATGCAACTGCTAAAAATAATTTTTTCATAGTATTTGTGTTTAGTTGAATATTGAGGAGTAAAGATATACATTTTTGAATGAAATTATGTATTGAAATGTTAAAATTTTAAAAACTTTTATTTGGTATAAATCTCAAATACATTCATTTACTATTGTAGATTTAGTGAGTTTATTCCAACCATTGGTTCAACAATTACAATGGAAATATTTTATTAATATTGTCTTTTGCCTATTTAATTAATGATGTTACAGCATAATTTCTTTGTAAAAAGCTTACTCCTCCTATTTTTATTAGGCGTTACTACTTTATGTTTAGCTCAAAAACCAGCTCAAATAGAAATTCTTAATGCTAATTCTTTAGAATATGATGAATCAACAGGTAAAAAAGCTAAAAAATTAATTGGAGATGTGCAGCTAAAACATGATGATGCATTGATGTTTTGCGATAGTGCTTATGTTTTTTCAGAAAGTAATAGTATGCACGCATATAGTCGAGTAAAAATTCTTCAAGGCGATTCGTTGCAACTTACTGGCGACTCGTTGATTTATTATGGCAATACTAAAAAAGCTATTCTTAGAGGTAATATTCAGTTGATTAATAAAGATGTTACGCTAACCACTAAATTTTTAGACTACGACAGAACTTCTAACATTGCCTATTATTATAATGGTGGAGAAATGATTAGTAATCAACAGCAAGATACACTTACTTCAGAAAAAGGATATTACCATGCCAACCATCAATCTTTTTATTTTAAAGAAAATGTGGTGCTTACCAATCCTCAATATAAAATATTTGCTGATACATTAAAATTTCACTCCTCTACCGAAACAGTTTATTTTCTTGGAAAAACTACTATTTTAAGTGATGAAAATTTTATCTATACCAATGATGGCTGGTATAACACTAAAAATAACACTTCGGAATTTTATACTGACTCTTACATTTACTCGGAAAATAAATTTATTTATGGCGATACTATTTTCTATAACAGAGATTTAGGTTATGGAAAAATTACTTGCAATGCGTTAATAAAAGATACTGCTGATGATTTACAAATTTTAGGCGATGATGTTCGATTTTTTGAACAAAAAGACAGTGCTGTAATTACCAAAGAAGCTTTACTAATGCAGTTTATGGATAATGACACGCTTTATTTACATGCCGATACTTTTAAAGTTTATGCCAGTTATAAATACGATTTAGATTCTCTTAACCATGATACATTGAGTGTAGATACGCTAAGAAATTTGTTGGCTTACCATAAAGTAAAATTTTTTAAAAGCGATATGCAAGGCAAAGCAGATTCTGTAGTGTATAATTTTGCCGATTCCACCGTGAATTTTTATAGAGACCCCATTATTTGGTCTAACGAAAACCAATTAACAGCTGATTTCATCTATTTACAAATGAAAAACAAAGCCATTGATGCCATTTTTATGGAGAAAAATGCTTTTATAATTTCCATAGCAGATTCGGTACACAAACACTTTAACCAAATTAAAGGTATTGATATGGTGGGTTATTTTAAAGAAAAAAAGCTTTATAAAATTGAAGTACACAACCAAGCAGAAACCATTTATTTTGCTAAAGATGATGATAATAAATACATAGGCGTAAATAAAGCTACGGGGAATGACATGCTTATTTTCTTGGAAGATAACACCTTAAAATCGCTCACTTTTATTAAAGACCCTGATGGTATTTTTCATCCTATTAATGAGCCTTCACCAAAAGACTTAATTTTAAAAGGTTTCAACTGGAATGAAATTGACAGACCGAAAGATCAGTTTGATATTTATTGAACTATCAATTTTCCTGTGTGAATTAATTTATTCTCATCAAAAACAGTAATAACATAATTTCCTGAATTCCAATCTGAAACATCTATTTTTAACTGATTGTTGAAAATCTCTTCATGAGCAACATTGCCCAATACATCGTAAACCATAACTTGTAATTGATTAAATGGAACAAGCGTTTTTAACCAAAACACCTCATTGGTAGGGTTTGGAAACATTTCTATTACAGCAGTCTCCTTATCCTCAATTTCATCAATACTTACAGCACTCGGACTATTAGCAAAAGTGTATTCTCCTAACAACAAACTATCTATAATTACAAATCCATAAGGAACGCCTGGTATAACAGTCTTACCATAGTAAGGAAATTCTTGCCAATCATCATGTGCATCTTCTCTGTAAAGCAAAACCAAACTATCATGGTTTACCGAAAGCAAATCTGTATCTAAAAATCCATTGCTTGCTCTTCCATCAAAGTCTATTCTGGCAGAAGCCGAAAAGCCAGTTGGTAAAATACCTGTAAATCGCCAGTATCTACTGGTTGATAATCTGTAATTATTTACATTATTTTTTACTGAATCGGGAGCAACCCAATGATGTTCAATATGCAACAAAGCAGAATCGCTAACAGCATCTACGCCAACTCTTACTAACGTAAGATTTTGACTCTGTAAGTTAAAAGTGTTTTTTATCTTAAGTTGATTATCTGTTCGAGCTTGGTTTAACAAATTGGCTTCATTTAAAATTACTACTGTTGGCTGAAAAGGTACGCTTACCAAGGCAGTAGAATATTGACCAGAAGCTACAATATCGGTTGTAAATTTATTCCAATTATTGTCATAAAAAGTTACTTCAAGCGGAGTTCCAGTATGGAAATTTGTAGCTCCTCTTAACTTTTGCTGTACATAAAGTGTTACGTCATAATTAGGTGAATTTAATGCCACCTCAAAAGAATCAACTTTAAAATTAGAAAAACCCGGACTCAACACCCAATCATTAAAAAAATCCGTCATATTAACCCCTGTTGAAGTGGTTAAAAAATCTTTAAACTCCGTTGGATTAATGTTCTTAAACTTAAAACTATCCATTAACTGTTGTACCCCATAAAAAAACAAGGAATCGCCTAAATAAGCTCTCATATTATGAGCAACAGATGCTCCTTTTAAGTAAGAATGTGTTCCATACGTGTAAGCATGATCCATATTGCTTAAGGATCTAAACCCATCATCATCTATATGAGCAAACTGCAATACTTGTTTATGATTAGCTTTTACATCAGCCATATAAGCATCTCTACCGTATAAAAATTCTGTAAAAATATGTTCTGAATAAGTAGCAAACCCTTCATTAATCCACATATCTCCAGCAGTTTCGCAAGTTACTAAATCACCCCACCAATGGTGAGCAAACTCGTGAGCCATTAATGTTTCATAAGCTAAACTACCATTTGCGGCAACTCTCGGATACGCCACGCAAGTTGCATGTTCCATAGCTCCACCATTAAAAGGCACTAATATAAAACCAATTTTACTCCATAAGTACGGTCCATACTGGTTTTCGTAAATAGCCAAAGCTTGATTTAGGTTTACAAATGAATTTTTAAAATTAGTAGTATCAGGAGCTCTAGCAACTAATTCGACAGGAATACTTCCGTTAGTACCTAAAAAAGTTTGATGAACAGTTGCATAATCTGAAACAGCAACACAAACCAAATAGGTTGGGATTGGTTCGTTCATTACCCACTTTCTAACAATAGTATCTCCTGTAATTACAGAATCACTAACCAACACTCCATTGCAATGTGCTTTTTTACCTCCAGAAGTAATAATATTAAATTCATAAGTAGCATGTTCTACAAAGTTATCGAAACAGGGAAACCAAACTCTTCCGTAATTATGTGGATCTGCATTAAAACCTACTCCTAAATTATATGCGTAGGAATTGTTAAAATAAAAACCTCCAAAACCACTATTGTCTGTTTGTGGTGTTCCATTATAAAAAACAATTACTTCAGCAGTATCTCCAACATTCATTAAAGTAGGTAAATTAACTGCTAGTAAAGTATCGTTATAACTAAAAGTGAGTAAATTATTAGCCGCATCTTTAACAGAATCTACATTAAGCTCCAATAAATCTAAATCGAGTAAATTAATACCATTAAGTTTAGTTGTAAAAGTAACTTTACAGTTTCCTGCAATAATTTTATTGGTAAAATCAGTTATGTCTAAATTTATTTGAAAATTCAGAATATCAATGGTATCACTTCTGCTATTTAAAGCTTTGTTATTAAACTGATTCGGTTTTAATTGAGCATACGTTGTGGCTATAGCAAATATAGTAATAGCTATAAAAAGTAATATTTTTTTCATGAGCAGGTGATTCAGAAATTATTCCTTGTAAAAATACAAAAACAGTCAGAATATTGCCCTACTAAACTTTATTCGAAAAAAAAAATTAACCAAACAATATATTTTTTTGCTTAATTTTAACATCTAACAAATTTATAGTAATCTTGTAATGCTATCATACAAATTTATAAAAACCCAATTTTAATATAATATTGATTTTATGTAAATTAAGCTTTAAAACTTTCACAAAAACTACTTATTATTATGAAACCTTCTAAAGAGTTATTTTATTTAATAAAATCACTTACCAAGTCCGAAAAAAGATATTTTAAATTAATGTCGTCTTTGCAAACTGGCGATAAAAATTACATGAAACTTTTTGAATGTATTGATGAATTAGAAGATTACGATGAAGAAGCAGTTAAAGAAAAACTTAAAAATGAAAAATTCATTAAACATTTACCTTCCGAGAAAAATCACCTTTATAAACTTATATTAAAAAGTTTAAGAAGTTTTTATTCCGACAATTCTGCTGCTTCTGTTTTACAAGAAAACCTTAGAAACATTGAACTTTTATTCAACAAAGCACTTTATACCGAATGTTTCAAGAACATACAACGTGCTAAAGGAATTGCCTATACTTATGAAAAATTCTACTTTTTATTAGATTTAATAGATTGGGAAAAGAAACTTATTGAAGAAGCTTTTTTAGATAATAAGTTCAAGGTAAACATGGAAAATCTTATTGAAGAAGAGGCCGACTGTTTAGAAAAACTTAGAAATATTGCGGAATACCAAAAACTGTATTCAAAAATAAACTATATCATCAGAAAAAGTGGTTTTACACGAAATATTGAAGGTCGTGAAGAAATTAAAAAAATTGCCAACCACCCACTTATTGTGAACAAAGGCACAGCTCACTCTATAAAAGCAGCAACTGCTTGTTTATCTATTAAAGGACTTTGTGCTGTTACCGACCAAAATTTAGAAGATGCTTTTAGTAATTTTAGTTATGTAGTAAAAATTATGGAAGACAATCCGCCCATAATGCAAGAGCTACCTAAAAGATACATTAGAGCCTTAAACAGTGTTATGTACGCTCACCTTAGCAAAGGCGAATGGGATGAAACCTTTAAAATCATCAATAAAATGAAAGGACTTTTATCTAAACAAGGTTTTGAAAGTATGGACATCCAATTAAAACTGTTTTCCATCCCATTTAATGCAGAGCTAAATGTGCATATTAAAATGGGCAACTACATGAAAGCTATTAAACAGACTATCCCTAAAATTATTGAAGGCTTACAACATTTTGATGGTAAAATAAACAAAGAAGAAGAAATGTTGTTTTATTACAATATTTCTAGGGTTTACTTCTTTACAGACGATTTAAAAAGTGCCTTAAAATACATTAATTTGGTATTGAATGAAAACAAACCCGGGCTAAGAGATGACGTATATACTTTTGCCAGATTAGTAAACCTCATTATTCACTTTGAACTGAACAATATTGATTTACTGGAATATAACATAAAATCCACCAAGCGTTTTCTTACCGTTAACAAAAGAGATTTTAAACTGGAAACGGTTTTCTTAAACGAAATGAGAAAATTAGTAAAAGCGAAAAATGAGGAAAAACAACAAGAACAATTCATTACCTTTAAAGAAAATCTAATGAAAGTTTTTGAAGATCCTTATGAAAAAATAGCATTAGACTATTTTGATTTTATCTTATGGTTGGATAGCAAAATAACCAAACAATCTTTTGTAAAATTGGCTATGGAAAAAAGTGATTCGAAATGATTTTGATTATTATTTAGAGATATTGTAACTTTGGCTGAGAGAAGAACCCTAGAAGCTTGACATTTTAATTGTTCTTTTTGTGTAACAAAAATAGAACAATTTAATGGCATAGCGTTTTAATTCATTTTCTTTAAACACTGTGCCATTAAGCATTTTACACTTACACTAAATTCTAAAATGACAAGCTGCTTTTTAGTTCTTATTTGGCAAGCTGTGGGTAGAATATGTATTACTCGTTTAATTTACAGAAATCGAAAAAATTGCGAGGAGTTATTATTTCGGTTGTAGCATTAGGGTAGCTGTTGGTAAATGCTTTAGTGATTTTTAAATTTTTTTTAATGTTCCATTTCATTTCGTAAGCAAAAAGTTTCCCTTTGTTGGTTTCTATGTAATCTACTTCACTTTGGTTATAGTTTCTCCAAAAAAACGATTGAATGTCGGTATTGCCCCAGGCATTCATTTTCATTCTGTCGGAAATGATAAAATTTTCCCAAAGCAACCCTTGATCTTGACGGATAGTTAAGTCATCAAAATTTCCAATGATTGCATTTCTAATACCGTTATCCCAAAAGTAAATTTTACTCATTTTGGTTACTTCTTTACGTGCATTAGTGCTGTAGGCATTTAATCGGTATATAACAAACGATTTTTCAAGCAAGTCGATGTAACTTTCAACAGTTTCCGATTTTACTTTTAATTGATTAGATAATTCGTTAATAGATACTTCCGAACAAATTTGGAGAGCTAATAATTTTAATAATTTATCTAACAATTCCGGTTTACGAATGTCTTTCCAAACCAACACATCTTTATATAAATATTGATTGGCTAAATTTTTTAGGAGTGTTTCGGCATCAGGTTGGTTGTTGAAAATATCCGGATAACATCCGTAAACTAGATGAAAAGGTAATTTTTGTTCTATTTCAAAGGCAGATTTTCCTTGATACATTTCTGCTAACGAAAATGGGTACAAGTGAAACAACAGATGTCTGCCGGTAAGCGGTTCGAAAATGCGTTCAGAAATATCTAGTGCAGATGAACCTGTTGCAATAATTTGTGTGGATTTAAAGTTATCGACCAACAATTTTAGCAATAAACCTGCATTAGGAATACGTTGTATTTCATCAATAACTACTACTTTATAATTTCCTATTACTCCTTTTAAGTCTTCTAAATTTAAATTCTCCAATCTTTCTCTTATCATGGTTTCATCTGCATTTAACCAAAGCATTTCTTTATTGTCAATAAGTAATTTTTGTAATAAAGTAGTTTTTCCAACTTGCCGAGCACCAGTTAAAATTAATGCTTTGCCCTTAAAAAGCCATTGAGATAGTTGCTTTTCAGTTATTCTAGTAATTAAATCCATGCTACAAAAGTACTATATTTTCCATTATAGTAGAAATATTAGTACAAATATTTCCATTGTAATGGAAATATTAATGGTTTATTAGTGATTGTAATGTTTCTCACAGTTATGCTTTAGCTTGTAGCTATTTCATCTTTACCAAATCCAACTTTACCATGTGCCATTTTTTTGTTTTTACCTTCTTGTTGCTGTAACTATAATTAGTTGAATACCGACCTAAGTAACCACCCACTTTCCCTCGCAAAACTTAGCTCGTACTTTTACAGCTTAGAGCGTACGGGGGTAGATGTTTTAGCAAAGGGCTTAGTGATAAAATTATAATTAACACAAATGTAATATTTTTCACAACCTAAGTAACCACCCACTTTCCCTCGCAAAACTTAGCTCGTACTTTTACAGCTTAGAGCGTACGGGGCACTTCTGTTTTGTTATAGCTTGTTACTACCAAAACGTAGATATATTGACAAAACCAAAGATAAAAGCTAATCCTATCAAAATAAATATTATACTAAATAAAATACCCTTATAATTATATATCCATTTTACCGGATTATCCCACATATTCCATTTGTGTAAATTTTTAATGGTATATATAAACCAAATAACACCTAAACAAAAAACACATAATCCTAAGAAAAAATCTATCATTGTAATTAATTATTTAGTAGTATTTGCTACCCCTTACCGTCTAATCTTAATAGAATAAATATTATTGAGAGAATCAATATATTCATTAGAAAATGGATTCCCCTCGCAAAACTTAGCTCGTACTTTTACAGCTTAGAGCGTACGGGGGGGAACTTTGATCTTTGCCTAAAATTAAAACATCGTTATCATCTATAGTCATAGAGTTACTAATTATACTATTAGATCCAACATAGGTCTTTTGAAAATTAGATTGGCTAATTATAGGCAAACTAAGTGATAATAATATTATTACTAAGATACTTCTCATGGTTAAATTAGTTTAATGTTGTCAATTTTATTATTGCCCTAAGCCCACCTAAGCGTAGCATTTGCTACGCTTTTCTATTCATAACACTCACTGCTTCAACAATTTTAGCACTTCTGTTTTGTTGTTAACTGTTATCACTAAGTTATAATTTCCTGCATTAAGGTGGTATTTGCTTAAGTCTAATTGTAGGTTTTGCTGGTTTACTTTTTTGGTAAATATCAGTTTGCCATTGTTATCATAAAGGCTTATTTCTCTTGCTTGTGCTTGTTTAAAGTTTATTTCTAATTGATTTTGAAACGGATTTGGATAAGCCACAAAACTTGCTGTGGCGAGTTCATTGATGCTAGTCTGCATCACTACCCATTGTCCGTCTGTTGGTACTTGGGTCATTAAGCCTGCTCCGTTTTCTGCTCTTACAGAAAAGTAATAATCTTGGTTAAAAGGTACGGATAATCCTGTATGGGTGATAGCGGTATTCATTCCATTGTTGGTCCATGATACTACATTGGAATCACCTGCTGTGGTGCCTATGGCATACCAATAAGCTACTACATTGGAGTGTGGGTCGG
>CALCHN010000041.1 GCA_937901255.1 uncultured Flavobacteriales bacterium
AGCTTAGGACACAAACAATTAGAAGAAAATCCATGGGATGTATTCGAAACTGTATTTACTGAAGGTTCAACTCACGAAGGAACTGTTACAGAAATTACTCCTAAAGGCTTATACATTGTTTCTTTACAGTATGGTGTTGAAGGAATCGTTACTAAGAAAAATGCCGAAAAAGAAGACGGTTCATTCTTAGCAGCTGATGAAAAAGCATCATTTGTAATTGTTGAATTCAACAAAGGAGCTAAGAAAATTGTTTTATCTCATACTCAAACTTTTAAAGAAACTGAGGATGAAGTTAAACCAAAAGCTAAAGGAAAAGCAAAATCTTCTTCTAACAGTGCAGTGAAAAAAGTAAATGATAACATCGAAAAAACCACTTTAGGTGATTTAGATGCGCTTTCTAACTTAAAAGCTGACTTAGAAAAAGAAGAGAAAAAATAATTTTTCTTTTTTAAAACAATAGCAAAAACTGCCTTGATGAATGTCAAGGCAGTTTTTTTTTGAAGCCCCTCCCAACCTCCCCAAAGGAGAGGAGTTTCCAACGCACAAAGTCCAATAAAACCGTTAATTTATTAATTAAATATTTTAAAAGCCTATTTGATTGGTTTGTAATAAATTGTATATTTACAAAAAAGAAATAGAGTGAAATAAAATACTAAACTTTAATCAATATAAGGTTTCTAATATATTATGAAATTTAAAATAATTCAAATAGTTGATGAAGAAAAAGATAGAGTTGAAGTTTCTCATGAAGTTCTTCGATATTTTGAGAAATTCATAACTAATGAAATTCTTATTCCATATAATATCATAATTAACAGTAATTGGGACATCGTTTTTGCAATCTCCCTTGTTTATGAAACATCTAATAATAAACCTATTGTACTGCCTCCCAACTCATTTACGAAAGATAAGATTAAGTCTTATACAATCATTACACCCGTCAAAGAAATATTAAACTCAAAAAGAGTAATCATAAACTATATAAACATGGTTTACGAGGCTATAATTGTTTTTTTCACAACCAACTACCGAAAGATAAAAAGAGAAGATTTGGTAGTTCTAAAAAATAAAATTGATTTGGAAAAACTATTATCTTTAGAATACCCTGCGACTTATTCTAATCAAAAATATGAAGAAGATTAATAACTCCCCCACTCGCTCGGCTGTGCCGAGTAAGCTATATCAATGTTGTTTTTAACAAAAAACCCTCCCTCGAGCACATTTATAATGCGTTCGTTCACTATTGAGAAAATTAAACAGTTTTTAGTCTTTCATTTGCCTTGTTCTTCCAACCTTTGCGTTAAACTTAACGTCTTTGCGGTTATTCTCAGAGAAGTTAAAACAGCTTTTTTTGTGAGAAAATCAAAAAAATACAACATAAATTGCAACTACAAACAACTTAGTATCTATATTTGCAAATACATGCAAAGTTCGGATAGAATCATATTAGACCCTAAACAATTTGAACTAACAATCAAAAGATTATCTCACCAACTTATTGAAAATTATGGTGACTTTAAAGATACTGTTATTATAGGGCTTCAACCCAGAGGTTATTTCTTAGCAGAAAGAATTCATCAAGAATTAATGAAAATTGATGCTAAACTCGATATTAAACTCGGTTCGCTCGATGTTACTTTCTATAGAGATGATTTTAGAAGACAAGACACTCCTATTATTCCAAACAAAACCGAAATTAATTTTATAATTGAAGACAAAAAAGTTATCCTGATAGATGATGTACTTTTTACCGGCAGAACTATACGCTCTGGATTGGATGCTATGCTAGCATTCGGTCGACCAAAAACTGTTGAGTTACTGGTTTTAATCAACCGAAGATATAAAAGAGATTTGCCTATACAAGCAGATTATATCGGGAAAAATGTACATTCAATTGTTTCAGAAAGAGTTAAAGTAAACTGGAAAAATATTGATAAAGAAGATAAAGTAATTTTATATACACCGGAATAAAATAAAAAGCCTCCCCAACCCCTCCGAAGGAGGGGCTACTTAGAGGACTGAAAAAAGAAGAAATTTGAGATTAAAGATTAATAACAATTAACGATGGCTTTGTGCGTTGGAGAAGTCCCCCTTCGGGGGATTGAGGGGGCTAATAACAACTAACTATTAAAATAAAATGAGTAAGCTAAGCACCAAACATTTATTAGGAATAAAGTACCTTCAGAAAGAAGATATTAACCTGATTTTTGAAACTGCCGATCATTTTAAACAAGTAATTAATCGTCCGATAAAAAAAGTTCCTTCTTTACGAGATATTACCATTGCCAATTTATTTTTCGAGAATTCTACCAGAACCAAACTTTCTTTTGAACTAGCTGAAAAAAGACTTTCCGCAGATGTTATCAACTTTGCATCATCCAGCTCATCTGTTACCAAAGGAGAAACCTTAATAGATACCGTAAACAACATCCTTTCTATGAAAGTGGACATGGTAGTAATGAGACATCCCAATCCAGGAGCCGCTTATTTTCTATCTCAACATGTAGATGCAAAAATTATAAATGCAGGTGATGGTGCTCACGAACATCCTACACAAGCACTGCTTGATGGATATTCCATGAGAGAGAAATACAAAGATTTAACAGGTAAAAACATTATAATAGTGGGAGACATTACTCACTCTAGAGTGGCATTATCTAACATCTTTTGCTTACAAAAAATGGGAGCAAATGTAAAAGTTTGCGGACCACTTACTCTAATTCCAAAATACATTAACTCACTTGGCGTAGAGGTCATTTCTAACTTAAAAGAAGCTTTAGAATGGTGCGACATTGCCATGATGCTTAGAATACAACTAGAAAGACAAGACACCAAATTCTTCCCATCAATAAGAGAATACACGCAACAATATGGTTTAAATAAAGAATTGTTAGATTCACTTTCAAAGAAAATAACCATTATGCACCCGGGACCAATTAACAGAGGTGTTGAAATTACTTCAGATGTAGCAGACAGCAATCAATCCATTATTTTAAATCAGGTAGAAAACGGTGTGGCGATAAGAATGGCTGTGCTGTATTTGTTGGCAGGAAGGGTGGATTGATTGTGGATTAGAAATTGGAAATTAGAGATTAATCTGTCAACCGTGAACTGAAAAACCAATAACTATTAACCATTAACTTCAAACTAAACTTATAAACTTTTAAACTCATAAACTAACTTAAGCATGAAAGCAATTATCAAAACAGAAAAAGGAGACATGACCGTAGAATTTTACGAAAAAGATGCTCCTAAAACAGTAGAAAACTTTACAACATTAGCAAAAAAAGGATTTTATGATGGATTAACATTCCACAGAGTAATTCCTGATTTTGTAATTCAAGGTGGATGCCCTGATGGAACTGGTGCTGGTGGACCAGGCTACTCTATCGATTGTGAATTGGATGGAGAAAACCAATATCACGATAGAGGTGTTTTATCTATGGCTCATGCCGGAAGAAACACAGGTGGCTCTCAATTTTTTATTTGCCACAGCAGAAACAATACTGCTCATTTAGACAGAAACCATACTTGTTTTGGTAAAGTGGTAGAAGGTGTTGACATTGTTGACGATATTAGACAAGGTGATAAAATTTTGAAAATAGAGGTTTTGTAAGTTAATTTTTTTATGCTTAAAGATTCAGCAAATGGAAAAATTAATACAACCAGCATATTTCAAAATATGGAAATCTATGTTAGACATAGATATTCAAAAGGAATTTTCCGTTATTGAAAAAATAAAATTAGAACCACATAGCTTTACCTTTTACACCTCTGTTTCGGTAATGTCGTCATCAAAAATAGAAGGCGAACAAATGGAAATTGACAGTTATGTAAAGCACAAAATGCTGAATGTAGAATATTTGTCGGAATTAACTGAAAAACCAAACGATTTATACAATGCTTATCTATTTGCAAAAGAAAACAAACTTAATCAAAGCAATTTTTCGCAAGCACACCAGCTAATTGCTGCACACCTGTTGCCGAAAAACCAAAGAGGTGTTATTCGAAAAACGGAAATGCTGGTTATGGAACATAAAACAGGCAGAATACAATATGAAGCAGCCCCATTAAGTATTGTAAAAGAAAGTTATTCTGCATTGTGGGATAAAATTGAAAACCTGTTAAAACAAAAACTTACAATTGAAGAAGTTTTTTATTATGCCTCGTTTATTCATTTGGCTTTTGTAAATATTCATCCTTTTGGAGATGGTAACGGAAGAATTGCTCGCTTGCTTGAAAAATGGTTTTTAGTAGAAAAATTAGGCGAAAGAGCATGGTATATTCCATCAGAAAAATACTATTACAAAAACGTAAACAATTATTACAAAAACTTAGCAAGGTTGGGTTTGCTTTATGAAACATTAGATTATGAAAAATCAGTACCCTTTTTACTTATGCTTCCTCAATCATTAGTTTTTGAAAAGTAACAAATAAAAATAGCTACACTATGCCAAAATCAGAAACACAAACACTAGTTGAAATGCTTGAATTGTCGAGAGATTTAACCAAATTTTACCTCTCTAAATTAAAAGGCAAAGACGAACACAAGGTTTTTGAAATTGATGGCAAACAATTTAATAGTATTAGTTGGTTAATTGCTCATATTACGATTTCAGAAAATTGGTTACTATTGGTTTGCACCGGAGGAGAACGTGTTAAAATTCCATGGGCAAGACAATACGGTTTAGGCTCTATTCCTCCCAAAAAAGAAGACGCTCCTTCTTTTGAAGAAATTTTAAAATACTTTAAAGAAGTACATCAAACCGCTATAAATCATATTAGCAAACTAACAGATGAAGACTTAAGCAAACCAACAACCAATGGAATTGATTTTGGTGGTGAAGATAGCGTAAGAGCAATCATTAAACATGCTGTTCGTCACGAATGTGCTCACGCAGGGCATTTAAGCTGGTTATGTAAATTGTTTGATGTAAAAACCATTTAAAATAAAAAATCAATTGTGCAGTTTATTATTTATGAATTTAAGACAC
>CALCHN010000042.1 GCA_937901255.1 uncultured Flavobacteriales bacterium
TTCCAGAAGCCGCTAAACCAATAGTTGTATTAGAGTTCGTCCAAGTAAAAGTAGCACCAGTAGGAGTAGAAGAAAAAGCAGAAGCAGGCACATTAGCACCATTGCAAATGGTGATGTTAGCAATAGGATTAACTATAGGAGTAGGATTAACAGTTATAGTATAAGTTACAGGAACACCCACGCACCCATTAAGTGTAGGAGTAACAGCAACAGTAGCCGTAATAGGAGCAGCAGTAGTATTAGTAGCGGTAAAAGCAGGCGTATTACCAGTTCCAGAAGCCGCTAAACCAATAGTTGTATTAGAGTTCGTCCAAGTAAAAGTAGCTCCCGTAGGGGTTGATGTAAAATTAGAAGTAGGCACATTAGCACCATTACAAACGGTTATATTAGCAGGCTGGTTAATAGTGGTACTTCCTCCACCTGTTGCTGGAACAATACAATCCATCAAAGCGATTCTTGAACCTGCTGCACATCCGTTGTGAGTTAATGTAAAAACTGTTGCTCCTCCAGGAACTGAAATGGTAACCATGTTTCCAGAGGAAGCAGTATTGTTATACAATAACCCCGTTCCTCCATTTATTAATGAATAACCAGAGGTACAGAAATTGGATAAAGAAACAGTGCCACAATTAGAGGCAAAATAAAATTCTTCACAACTACCCACTCCATTAAAAGCAACTGATATAGAAGAAACAGGAGCACTAAAAGTCAATGTAATAGATTGAGCAGCACTATTTAACCACCATGCAGGGGTTGAGGTTGGAAAGGATTGTCCGTTACATGTATAGGAAACATCACTTAATGTAGTAACCCCCGGAGCACTAGCACTTACTGTAATTCCAGATCCAGCACTATAATAAGGATAGCTAGTAGCAGGAATGTTATATGCAGAATTATAGTTAGTTAAGTTACAAGGAGATTGAGCTTTAGTTATTAATGGAAATAACATTAATAATATAATTAATTTTAAATATCTCATAGCTTGTTCTAGTGCAAATTAAGTAAAAACAACATGCACGAGACGTATAAATACTTAGTTTGGATGCCTGACTACTAAAATAATTTTCCTTGGTCGGTTTTAGAAAATACTTTTCCTAAATGTTTGAATGCTTTTTCGGTAGCTTCTCTACCTCTGGGGGTTCGCATTAGAAAACCTTCTTTAATTAAAAAAGGTTCGTAAACTTCTTCAATAGTTCCTGCTTCTTCGCTAACAGCTGTAGCTATAGTGGTTAATCCAACAGGACCTCCTTTAAACTTATCAATTATAGCACTTAAAATACGATTATCCATTTCGTCTAATCCATTTTTGTCAACATTAAGTGCATCTAATCCCATTAAAGCTATTGCTTTGGTAATTCTTCCATCGCCTTTAACTTGAGCAAAATCTCTAACTCTTCTTAATAAAGCATTAGAAATTCTGGGGGTTCCTCTACTTCTTCTCGAAATTTCTTCTGCGGCAGATTGTTCTATACCAACATTTATAATATCTGCTGATCGTTGTATAATTTTAGTCAATAAATCTGCATCATAATATTCTAACCTAGAAGTTATACCAAATCTAGCTCTAAGTGGAGCTGTTAACAAGCCCGTTCTGGTAGTTGCTCCAACAAGGGTAAAAGGATTTAATTCAATTTGTACACTTCGGGCATTAGGCCCTGTATCTATCATTATATCTATCTTGTAATCTTCCATTGCTGAATATAAATATTCTTCAACAATAGGAGATAACCGATGGATTTCATCTATAAACAATACATCACCTTCTTCTAAGTTGGTTAACAAACCTGCCAAATCTCCGGGTTTTTCTAATACAGGTCCTGAGGTAACTTTAAACCCAACTTGTAGCTCATTAGCAATAATATTTGCCAATGTTGTTTTTCCTAATCCTGGTGGTCCATGAAGCAAAACGTGATCTAAAGATTCTCCGCGTTGGTTTGCTGCTAAAACAAAAATTTTTAGATTTTCCACTACATTTTTCTGACCTGTAAAATCATCAAAACTAAGCGGACGCAATACTTTTTCAATCTCCTTTTCTGTAGGAGACAAGTTAGCTTTATTGGCGTCTAAATTTTCGTTCATAGGTTTCAAAGGTAAGTATATTCCAAAATTAGGAGCTAATTTAATTCAAAAAATCATTCAGCAGGAATTTCTTTTCCTGTAAATGACCTAACTATGGCTCCTAAATAAACTTTTAACTTTACAACATATACGGGTGATGAAAAATTTTCTGTTATATTTCCGTTTTTGAATAAAATTAATCGATAGCCTATTCCAGTACCTATCCCAAACCATTTTACAATTTTATAATCAATCAACATGGCTGGTTCATAAGATATTAAAGTAGTTTTATCTTTTTTAGATTTTTTTCCTTCGGAGTTAGTAAACTCAAAACTTGCCTCTCCAAAACCAAATTGAGTAGAAAGGTTAAATTCCCATTTTTTAGAAGTAAAATAAACATATTCAAAATAAGGCGAAAAATAAGCATAGCTAAGGTTAACAGGAATGGTATCGTTTTGTTCTATAATTTCAGATTCAGACTTAATTAACAATTGATTTATTCCTAATCCCACATTAAACTTTCTGTTATAACTTAATCCGATTTTTATACCTGTAGTTTTAACTTCGGTATTTCTTAAAAATGAAAATCGAGAATCAAACTTGAATTCAAACTTTGGTTTTTGAGAAAAACTTTCTAAAAAATCTTTTTCAACTTTTTCTGGTTGGGCAACTAATAAACTTGAAAATAACACACAACTTATTAAACAAAAAAATTGTTTCATCTTTTAGGTGAGTGTTAATTCGTGTTAGTGCTTTTCTTAATATAGTTTTTGTAGATAAAGTAGCCTACAACTCCAACCAATAAATAAGGAAAAAACATCAAATATAAAATTCCGTTATTTACACTTTTTGCTATAGCTCCTCCACTTTCAGATTCAGATTCAACAACAGCTTTACACATGGCACATTGTGCTTTAATTATTTCTGATGAGAGTAAGAAAAAAAGTAAAAGTGATATGTTTTTTAAAAGACGTTTCATTAGGCTACAAAATTAGGGTATAATCTCCAATTTTTTAAGATATTTTATTTTTTTTGTATTTCTTTCTATACCTGAACAATTAGTATAATTTTGCGGCATGACAACAAATGAAGATAATTTAAAAAAAATAATTTCCCATGCCAAAGAGTATGGTTTTGTATTTCCATCAAGTGAAATTTATGACGGACTTAGTGCTGTATATGATTACGGACAGTTAGGTGCTGAATTAAAAAAAAATATTAAAGATTTTTGGTGGAAATCTATGGTGCAAATGCACGAAAATATTGTAGGTATTGATGCCGCTATTTTTATGCACCCCGAGACTTGGAAAGCTTCCGGACACGTTGATGCATTTAACGACCCATTGATTGACAATAAAGATTCTAAAAAAAGATACCGTGCTGATGTGTTAATTGAAGAATACATCGAAAAAATCCGTTTAAAAAACGAAAAAGAAGTAGAAAAAGGCAAAAAACGTTTTGCAGATAATTTTGATGAAACGCAATTTAGAGCTACCAATCCAAATATTTTAAGAAATCAAGCTAAAATAGACGAAGTTACTGGCAGGTTTAAAGCTGCTATGGAAAATGATAACTTAGCTGACATTAAAACATTAATTGAAGAGTTGGAAATTGCTTGTCCGATAAGTGGTTCTAAAAACTGGACAGATGTAAAGCAATTCAACCTCATGTTTTCAACTGAAATAGGTTCTGTTGCTGAAGCGGCTAATAAAATTTATTTACGCCCCGAAACCGCTCAAGGTATTTTTGTGAATTTTTTAAATGTGCAGAAAACGAGTCGTTTAAAAATCCCATTCGGAATTGCTCAAATTGGCAAAGCCTTTAGAAATGAAATAGTTGCTCGTCAGTTTATTTTCCGTATGCGCGAATTTGAACAAATGGAGATGCAATTTTTTGTTCGTCCTGGCGAAGAAATGAAATGGTACGAATACTGGAAAAATGAGCGTATTAACTGGCACCTTTCCTTAGGAATTGACGAAAAAAATTATCGTTTTCACGATCATGTTAAATTAGCTCATTACGCTAATGCTGCTTGCGATATTGAATTTAATTTCCCTATGGGGTTTAAAGAATTAGAAGGAATTCATTCTCGTACAGATTTCGATTTGAAGCAACACGAAAAACATTCGGGTAAAAAATTGCAATATTTCGATCCGGAAATTAATCAAAATTACGTGCCTTATGTGGTAGAGACTTCTATTGGTTTAGATAGAACATTTTTGGCAATTTTATCTTCGTCTTATAAAGAAGAAAAATTAGATGATGGTTCAGAAAGAACAGTTTTAAAACTTCCTGCATTTTTAGCTCCTTATAAAGCAGCGGTTTTACCATTGGTAAAGAAAGATGGTTTGCCAGAAAAAGCTCGTGAAATAATGGATTTATTAAAACACGATTACAATTGCCAATACGATGAAAAAGACTCTGTAGGCAAACGTTATAGAAGACAAGATGCTATTGGAACACCGTTTTGTATTACTGTTGACCACGAATCTCTTGAAGATAACAAAGTAACGATTAGAGATAGAGATACCATGCAGCAAGAGCGTGTAGCTATTTCAGAAGTGGAAAATATTATCAGAAAAAAGCTGACTAGAAAATAGTGGTTAGTGTATGCGAGAAAACTCATTTTTTTGAGTCTTTGATAAGAAAATGTCAAAGACAAAGCTTGCGAAATTTTAATTGTCAGGAGTTTACTCTTGTAAATGACTGTAATTAAAATTGAGTGTAACGAAGTATTTGGCGTTTTCTTGCAAAGATTTTAAAGGTTAATAATTGTTAATCTTAGATGCTCTGATTAGGGCAAAACATTTCATTTTAATAATTTTGAAAACAGACCAAAACACTATTAAAATGAACAGGTTTTCGTTATTGTTTTTAATCCTATTTTTCTCAGTTTCTGTTAAAGCTCAAGTAGATAAGAACCAATTAGGTGCATGGTACATGCTGTTTTTAGATTGGAAATTTTCTGACAACAGCAATTTTGGTTTTGAAAGCGACATTCAACACCGAAATTATGATGCAGGTGCAGATTTAGAGCAATTAATGTTGCGTGGAGGATTGTCTTACCAATTTTCGGAAACTAAAACCAAATTGACTTTAGGTTATGCTCATATAACTTCAGGGGCTTTTGGTAAGGATGATAATTCCAAATCGTACGAAAGTAGAGTTTATCAGCAACTGGTTTTTTCCAATAAATTGTTTTCAAGAATTTATGTAACACAGCGATTCCGTTACGAACAGCGGTTTGTACAACAGCAGGATTTTAGAACACGTTGGAGACATTTTTTTGCTGTAAACATTCCTCTTAATCAAAATGAATTAATGCCTTCTGCTTTTTATCTGTCAATGTATAATGAGTTGTTTATCAATGGAGAACGTTCTATAGGAGATGATAGAAAGGTTGAATTGTTTGATAGAAACCGATTTTACATGGCGTTGGGTTATCAGCTTACCGAAAAATTAAAATTTCAAGCCGGAATGATGCGTCAGCTCACCGATGTGGTGGGTAAAAATCAACTTCAAATTGGCATACATACTACGTTGTGAAAATGATTTTATCTCTTTTCAAAGCATCATCACATGCATTATATCTAAATTTTTTTTGTTAAAAATTATATATTTAGAAACTTTTTAACTTGAAAATGAGTTTATTTGTAGGCGACAACAAACTGAAAAATGGTAATTGAATTCGAAAATAAAGGAAAAATAGGAGGGGGTATTTATACATTACCAGATATTGCTCAAATTTTTAATATCCCATATTATAAAGTGAGTAAGTGGGTAAAAGAATATTGGGATGTTAGGTTAGCTAATGATTTTGAAAGCCAATATTCTTGGACTGATGGTAAAGCTAGGGCAATTAGTTTTCATACACTAATAGAACTTTTTGTTTTTATGCAATTGAGTGATGCTGGAGTTAAAACAAAAGATATATTAATGGCTCATCAAAAATTGTCATTAATCAATAAAACTAAATTTCCATTTGCTACTAATTCAATAATAAAAGCCATGAGTACTGATGGAAAGCAAATTTTCTTCAGTTATAATGGAGAGGAACTAACATTAGATGGTAAACTTCAATTCAACTTAGGTTTTATTAGGGATTTTTTTAAAAATATTGATTTTGGAAGTGACGAACTTGCAACTCGCCTATGGCCAATGGGAAGAAAAAGTTCTATAGTAGTTGATCCTCAACATCACTTTGGTCAACCTGTTATTGATGGAACAAATATTGTCCCTGACACTATTTTCAATATGTCATTAGCAGGAGAAAATAATAAGTTTATTGCCTTAATTTATAACATCAGTGAGAAACAAGTTACAGATGCTATTAAATTTTGTAAAAAAGCTGCTTAATGAAGGTTTATATTGATGAAAATATGCCTAGACAGTTAGCTCACGCTTTAAATATCCTTCAAGAAGTACTTAATGCAAAAGAGGATACAGGTATTGAAATATTATCTATTCCAGAAGTTTTTGGCAAAGGAGCGAAGGATGAAGAATGGATTCCGAAAGCTGGAAAAGAAAAAGCATATGTAATTACTCAAGATTATAGAATACAAACTACCCGCCACCAAAGAGACCTTTGTGTTCAGCATGGAATAGGAATGTTTTATATCAAACCGCCTTCAAAAAATGGACTATCTTTTTGGGAGATGACAAAGTTATTAATTGATAGATGGGAAGAAATTAGAAAGATTATAAAGAAAAATCAGCCTCCTTTTGCTTATAGATGTACTTTGAGAAATAAATTTGAAAGAATGCAAGAATAATTATTATAATAAAATTGTTTATTCCAAACATATTCCCTTTAATCTTAATTTTGGGAAGTTATGATTTACAAAAGCACATCCGATTTAATAAAAGACTTAGAGCAGCACGGACACTTAATTCGCATTAAGGAAGAAGTAAGTGGTGAGTTAGAAATGGCAGCCATCCATCTACGTGTGTTTGAAAAAGGCGGCCCGGCAATTTTATTTGAAAACATTAAAGGGTGTGAATTTCAGGCAGTATCTAACTTGTTTGGAACGATGGAACGCAGCAAGTTTATCTTCCGTTCTACATTTGATAAAGTCCAACAGCTTATCGAATTGAAAAACAATCCCATAAAAGCTATAAAATCTCCATTTAAACATTTGTCTTTGGGATGGTTTGTGTTAAATTCTTTGCCCAAAAAAGTAAGCAGCCATGACTTTTTAGAAACTACCATAGATAAATTGCCTTTGATTAAATGTTGGAAAAAAGATGGAGGTGCTTTTATTACGTTGCCGCAAGTTTATTCTGAAGACATAGAAAAGCCCGGAGTAATGAACAGTAATTTGGGAATGTACCGTGTGCAACTAAATGGCAATGATTATGAGTTAAACAAAGAAATAGGCTTACATTATCAAATTCACAGAGGAATTGGAGTACATCAGGCAAAAGCCAACCGATTAGGTAAACCCTTAAAAGTCAGTATTTTTATTGGAGGAAATCCAGCTCATACGTTGGCAGCAGTAATGCCTTTACCCGAAGGATTATCTGAATTAACCTTTGCCGGAGCTTTGTCGGGAAGAAGATTTAGATACACTTACCAAGAAGGTTATTGCTTAAGTACGGATGCCGATTTTGTAATTACCGGAGAAATTTATCCAAACGAAACCAAGCCCGAAGGTCCTTTTGGCGACCATTTAGGCTACTACAGTCTGACCCATGATTTTCCTGTAATGAAAGTCCATAAAGTGTATCATAAAAAAAATGCGATTTGGCCTTTTACCGTTGTTGGTCGTCCGCCACAAGAGGATTCTCAATTTGGAGCGTTAATTCATGAGCTAAGCGGAAGTGCTATTCCTGAAGAAATTCCGGGTTTGCACGAAGTAAATGCTGTTGATGCAGCAGGAGTTCATCCCTTACTGTTGGCTGTTGGCAGCGAACGATATACGCCTTACACCACATTAAAACAACCACAAGAACTTTTAACCATTGCCAACCATATTTTAGGTTTCGGGCAACTTTCTTTAGCAAAATATGTATTCATTACCAATAAAGAAGACAATCCCACACTTTCTTGTAATGATATCGAAAGTTATTTCATCCACTTTTTGGAAAGGGTAGATTGGAAAAGAGACGTACATTTTCAGACCAACACCACTATAGACACGCTCGATTACAGTGGAAACGCTATTAACAGTGGCTCAAAAGTAGTAATGGCAGCAGTTGGTGAAGCAAAACGTAAACTAATTGATAATTGTCCTATTGATAATGGAAAATTAGTAATACCCGGTGTAATTGCCATAAATGGAGATGCTTTTACAACTTATGAAAATGCTAAAAAAGAACTCGAAACTTTAAATGCCGAAAAAACAAGAATTGAAAATTCTTTATTTTTTCGAGCATCCTCGAAAAATGAGTTTTTCAAAGAAAAACATTTTTCGGGACTTCAAACATTGAACACCGAAGGTATTATGCTAATTTTGTTAGTAGATGATGCTGATTTTGTTGCGGAAAACCTCAACAACTTTTTATGGGTTACTTTTACCCGAAGCAATCCGGCAAATGATATTTACGGAGTAAACGAATTTATCAACAACAAACATTGGGGCTGCGAAGGTCCGTTAATTATTGATGCTCGAATAAAACCACATCATGCACCAGTTTTAGAAAAAGATGATGCCATTGAAAAACGTGTAGATGAACTAGAAAGTAAAGGAGTACTTAGAAATACTTAGGAGTTACAAATCTATTTACCATTGTCATTCTGAACAATATTTTACAGAAAACTTGTTTTCGTGTAAAATGAAGTGAAGAATCTAAATATCTTTAGTTGATAATTAATCTTTCTATGTGATAATCGTTTCCAATTTTGAATTTAACCAAATAGACTCCTTTGCTTAATTTAGAAACATCAATGTGGTTAGCTCCATAATTAATTTTGAATGTCATTAATGTTTGATTTCCAATTATATCCATAATTTCAAGTGTTGCAGAACTTTCAAACCCTGAATTTATAGTGAAAGCACCATCCGTTGGATTTGGATAAAGATTAAAGTTAGCTTTAAATAGAGCTTCATTTATGTTGGTAATAGTTGAAGTGTAGTTAGCTGTCCATCCTTGACCTCTAACAGCAGGGTCGCATAAAAACTCGACATACATACTACCACCTGAAGAGGTTACAGGATTAGGAATTGAAGTTCCTGAGAACTGCCCTAAAACAGGTGCTGTATTATTTGCTCCATCATATACAATTACTCCGTCATAGTTTAATTCTGTGCTGAATGTTGGAAATGATAAAGTAATTGCATTTGCATTTGGAGGTTGAATTAACCAAGAGCAATTTGTATTGTTAGCATAATTATTATAGCCACTACCATCTGAAAAAGATCCACTTTGTGCTGTTAAAGCAGTAACTGTCCCTGAGCAATATTGATTTTGAGTAGAAGTATAATAAGCAGAAAAACCTTGTTTTGTAATATCTAAATCTGATATTAATCGGACTAACATATTTCCGCCTGAAGAAGTAATTGATGGTGGCAAATTGTTTCCTGTAAATCGACCAAGCAAATTTGCTGAAGTTGTGCTACCATCATATATTTCAACGGCATCATAAATAGTTAAACCATCAGAAGAAGCTTCTTCAATATCAAATGAAATAAAGTTTAATGTTACTGATGTTGCTTGTGGTGGTTGTATCAACCATCTACAATCTAAATTATTACAATAATTATTAGTACCACTACCGTCTGAAAATGCTCCATTATCAGATGTATTAAAGTTCGTGGTTGTTGAACAATGTGATGACCCTGTAGATGTATAGTTAGCAGTAAAACCCTGTAGCGAGTATGAATAATCAGAAACAAAAATCACTAACATCCTTCCTGTATTGGATGTAATTGAACTTGGTAAAGTGTTTCCTGAATAAACAGCTAATTGATTAGTACCATACCAGTCGTCATAAACAAGAACTCCATCATAGTTTACTTCAGTATTAAATTGAGAAAATGATAGAGTAACAGAGGTAGCACATGGTGGTTCAATAAACCAATAGCATAATTGGTTGTTTCCATAATTATTACTTAATGAACCATCACTAAAAGTGCCTGTTGGATTAGATAAAATTGTACCCCCATCACAACTCGGATTAGTACCATATGCTTGATAATTTGCTGACCAACCACCAGCAGTAACAGAAACATCTGATGTAAATTTAATCGTCATAGCACCAATACCGCTTGAAGTAGTTATTGTTGGTGGCAATGTATTTCCCCACCAGTTTGCTAAAACTGGGTAAGTATCATCTGGACCATCATAAACAAACACAGTATCATAGTTGTTTTCTGTATCAAAATAAGTAAAGTTAATAGATATTTGTGTTGCCCCAGGAGGTGCTATAACCCATTTGCAATTTGCATTATTATTATAGTTTGCAGAGCCACTACCGTCAGTAATTGTTCCGCTTGGTGCAGTTAAATTTGTCGTTCCACTACAATAATTATTTGGGTCATTACCAATACCTACAGCATACCATGCTTGTCTTACTGCTGTGTATTGAGTTGAAGGATTTCCGTACAAGTCTTGAGCTGCTTGCAATGAGCCATTATAAGCGTCAATATAAGTAGCGTTTGGACCAAGATAAGTTACAAGATTTCTATATGCAATTTGTCTTGCTTGATTTATTCCAATACCTGATACAGAATATGAATTATTCAAATCGTTAGTTCCGCTACCACCTTGACACAATAAGTAAAACCAAAAATTTTGAACACCACTATTGATATGAACACCACCGTGGTCAACTTGTAAATTATTGGGGTTCGCCCAATATTGCCCATTGTAAGTATCGGGTTGTTGTGATAGTCCACTTGGATTATTTGGATTTGACATTGAACGAAGATTTGAAGCAGATACTGTAACATCCTCTCCAATATTCCAATCTGGATTTACATTTGAATAAAACTCTACACAAGTTCCAAAAATGTCTGCAAAAGATTCATTCAATGCCCCCGATTCGCCTTGATAAGTTAGTCCCCCATTTCCATTGTTATTTATAACCATATGAGTAAATTCATGCCCCTCTACATCAAGCCCAACTACAGGATTCATTAATTGACCATCTCCCATACCGTAAACCATTATATTGTATGGGGCATTCATTGCAAAAGCATTATTGGGGTCACCATTTTGATTTGGTTGTGTTAATGGAGAGTTTAAATATTGCTTTATTGTGCTTCCATTTCCATCAAAACTATTTCTACTTAATGCATTCAAATAAAAATCATAAGTTTTTTCCATCCCCCAATGAACATCAGCTGCTGGATGTCCTGAATTAGTAATTATATAATTTCCGCTGTTCCCACTTCCTGACCAGTTTTGAATACCTACACTTGTTGAAATAGAATAACTTCCTCCAAAATCATCACCACTTCCTGCGTCATAATCCCAAACCTCAACTGTGTATGGTGGATTATTCAAATAGATATTTAGATTATTGTATGTTAAAGTTGGGTTTTGATTATTGTAGTAATTTGAAGTATAAACAGTTTGATTAGAACCATCTTTTACTTTTATGTAAAGGTCAGGTAATTGGTCGACAAAAGTCGCATACCACCAATTCTGAGCTACAGCTGAAATTGTAAAAGATTTGAGTATTGATACTCCCGTAAATGTTGTTGAATTACTTGTAAAATCTGTTGAACCAGTAAAACCACTCGTTGTTAAATTTGTTGCGTTGGTAGCATTGTACGTTTCAATTTTTCTTCCATTTTCTCTTAAACGATAGCTTCCTGCTGTATAGTTGTCGCAAGTAATAGATTGACTCCCGCTATACATTGTTTGACCAGTGCCAGCAACATCAGCGTGCGCAATTAAGTTGATTTTATTTAATACTCCTCCTGTTTGAGCATCTATATAAACATAACACATAATAAAAGGAGAATAAGAGTCAATTCTTACTTTCTGTGCAAGTTTAGTTATTGTACCACTCTCGTTTGGTATTCTTGTAATTACTTTTTCTATAGGATAATCATATATCAACTTGGTTACTTTTAAGTATTCTTTTGCAATTACTTTAGCTCTTTCGGCTGATATATATGTTTTTGTTTCAACTTCATTAAATTCTGCAATTTGTCCGTTTATGCTGGTTAAAATACCATTCTTTGAATGAAGCATTATTAATTGACCTTCAATTGGAAAATTTTTATAAAATTGCTGATAATTTGTGTGTGTAAAACCCAGTTCATCATTTCTCTCCGTTATCTGTTGAAATGAATGATTTTCATCTAAATTAAACCAAGAATTAAAATTTTGCACTATAGTTTCCTTGGTCAATCTTTCTTTTTCAAGATTAGCTGAGAACGAACCGTTAACAATTTCAATCTTTGTTTTTGGCTGTTGAACATCTGCAACAGTATTACTACTTTTAGGCGTAATTAGATTTGTTGAACTCTGATTTGTTTTACTTTGAAATGGATTTACAAAGTTTGGAATAGGCTGTTTCATTTTCTGTCCGAATGAAAGTGAAGCCATAAAAAATACTACAACTATTACTATTGATTTAAAATATATATTTCCCATTTTCAATTTATTTAATGGTTGTTAATAGTTTATTATAAAGTTCAATTACTTTTTTGTCAACTGTTGTTGAGCCAAAAGCCCAAACAATTCTGTTAGTTTTTTCCTTTGTTTTAATTTCAATAAATGAATACATATTTTCAGGCTCATTAAAGTTCAAGTCTTTTAATTCCATGGCATGGTTAAATAATTCCAAAGTCTTTTTTGATTTCACTTTTTTAAGTTCTGTTTCTTTTTCAAAAAGTGTACAGTTAGCGGTCAGTTTATAGGTCTTTACTTCTCCCGTAAATCCACCCCCATTTCCAAAATTAATCTCTTCAACTCCTGTTTTTAACGCTATTTTGTTTGTTGAACAAGAACTAATTACAATTAATATTATTAAACTATATATTCTCATAGTTATTAATTTGCGGTAACAGCATCAATAATTGCTAACCCTATTGAACTTGTTCCTTTGTAACCATAGTTTTTTATTTTAAAACTTTTTGTCTTTCCAGCTGGAAAATATTCATAAATCGCTTCTTTTTTTGTCCCTAAATGTGTCTCTGTTTTACTATAAAAACTAATTTCGAGTATTACATCTTTAAAAGTTGCAATTTTTGCTGTGTTCGAAATAGTTCCTTCTATTATCCATTCGCCTAGTAGGTTTTTTTTATAAGTAGCTTTAATAGTTAGAAAAGTTGTTGGATTTCTCTTTTCTTTTTCCTCTAAACTCATTTTAGTATTTTGGTATGACACAGGACTAACATTGTTATGTTTGGATTCAGAATTACAACTTAATGAAATTAGGATTAAGCTTGATAAAAACATCATTAAAGTCAATGAAAATAAATGTTTCATAGTAGTCAATTTAAATGAATATTAAATAAATAATATAATAATTACAAATTTTATTCACGTAATTAATTTTCAAATATAGTAATTTTTTTAACTTAAGTTATTAATTATCAAAACCTGTTCTTAGTCTTATAATCAGTAATTTATTGCAAACATAATAAAAAAATACAATTCGGACATATATGCCTAAACATTATTTAAATTGCATCGGACATTTATGTCATGTTGTCTAATGATAAATTTTTACATAATCTAGGAAAGAGAATAGAAGAACTTTATATTAAAAAGTATAAAAACCAAAGCGATTTTGCTGTTGCGTGTGAAGTTGACACTAGAACAATAAGACGAATCATAAAATCAGAACAAAACCCAACTATTTTAGTTTTAAGAAGAATAGCAATAGCGTTAGATATTGAATTAAAGGAGTTAATTGATATAGAATAATTTCTCAATTACCTAACTAATTACTCCAACCAATGTACCTATATGGTAAATTAGAAATTAATACCTTTGCATCTGCCGAAAAAACAAGAATTTTCAATTCTTTGTTTTTTTCGAGCATACTCGAAATATTAGTTTTTCAAATAAAAACATATTTCGGGATTTGCAAGAACATAAAAAAATGACAAAAACCTTACTCATACTAGCACATCCGCACTTACAAAAATCCATTAGAAATAAACTGATTGCGGAAGAAATGGCTACCGAAAATAATATTGAAATACGTGATTTAACAGGGCTTTATCCTGATTATAATATCAATGTAGCTGAAGAGCAACAAAAAATGGTAGAGGCTGACATTATTGTTTTTCAATACCCGCTGTATTGGTATAATGTTCCGCCAATTCTTAAATTGTGGATAGATGAAGTGTTTACCTATGGTTTTGCTTTTGGCAAAGGAAACTACCAATTAGAAGGCAAAAAAATAGTGGTTTCTTGTACTATTGGGAGCAAGGAAGACATTTATCCGGCAGAGAAATTAGAAAAAATATTCTTCCCGCTTCAAGGGTTGGCAGATTATTGTAAAATGGATTATTTAGCCGAAATTGTCTCTTTTGGAGAGGTTTATGTGCCGGGAGAATCAAAAACCGGATTAGAGAATTCTGCCAAAAAACATGCTGAAAAATTGCGTCATTTTTTACGTTCGGTAACGTAAGTAACCAATTGTCTTAAGCCATCCACCGCTTCGTTTTGTTCTAGCTCATTTAAAATGGCTAAGGCTTTGTTTTTGTAATCGTGCATGGCTTTTTGAGTGTAGGTTATGCCTCCATATTGTATTACCAAGTCAATTACTTCTTTTACTTTTTTACGGTTGGTGTTGTTGTGTTTAACCGTAGAAATAATAAACTTTTTATCTTTTTCTGAAGCCACTCCCAAGGTATAAATAAGCGGAAGTGTCATTTTCTTTTCTTTAATGTCTATTCCCGTTGGTTTACCTATTTCTTCGGAACTTCCACCATAGTCAAACAAATCATCTTTAATCTGAAAAGCAATACCGGTATATTCGCCAAACTGACGCATTTTTTCAATGGTTGCTTTATCGGCACCAACAGAATTAGCTCCTGAAGCACAACAAGAGGCAATTAATGTAGCTGTTTTTTGTCGAATAATGTCGTAATAAACGGCTTCGGTAATGTCTAGCTTTCGGGCTTTTTCTATTTGCAGCAATTCGCCTTCACTCATCTCTCTCACAGAGTTGGACATGATACGCAACAATTCAAACTCATCATATTCTACTGCTAATAACAACCCTTTAGAAAGTAAATAATCGCCCACCAAGACAGCAATTTTGTTTTTCCAAAGAGCATTGATGGAAAAAAAACCTCTTCTTTTGTTGGCATCATCTACCACATCATCGTGCACTAAGGTTGCGGTGTGTAGTAATTCTATCATAGAAGCTGCTCTGTAGGTAGATTCTGTTGTTTCGCCAAATGCTTTTGCAGAAAGAAAAACAAACATCGGGCGCATTTGCTTGCCTTTTCGCTGAATAATGTAATGCATGATTCTGTCCAGCAAGGAAACACGACTTTTCATAAACGCCCTAAATCTTGGTTCAAACTCTTCAAGTTCGTGTTTTATAGGGTGTTTTATATCGCTAACTATAGACAATTTGTGGGAGTATTTTTCTGCAAAATTACAGATTATTACAGAAGTCGGTATGTTACATTGATGATTATCTTTTATGAAGAAAAAATTAACTTACATAAACTCTAGTAAAATAAGAAATCTGAATTTTAAAACATTTATCAAATTCAGATTTTAAAGTATTAATTGTGAAAAAATCTTCAGCTTTATTCGTTGCAAATAATCATAGTTTATAAATATCGTTATGGAACTATAATACCACTGCATCTCATTCGTGCATTAGTGGCATCTTTAAACTCTTACTACCGTCAATTTTTTCCATTGAAAATAACCATAAATTACTATTATGGTATAAGCAAACATCAACAAGGCGTAAATTTCCAACCCTCTGGTATAGTATAAATAAACGGATACCCCATCGATTGCTATCCAATAAAACCAATTTTCTATCCGCTTTTTTGCCATCATGTAAGTAGCAATAAAACTAAAAATGGTAGTAAATGAATCTATTAAAGGTTTTTGTGCTTCTTTAAAAAAAGAAGACAATATAAAATACATTCCGAAAGAAAGTACAGTGCCTATAAGTATGAGCAACATGTTTTTTTGTAAAGTATCTTGATACACTTTTGTTATTACTTCTTGCTTTTTCCACATTATCCAACCATAAATACCCGCAAAAACATAAAAAACGGACAACAAAGCTTCTGCATATAATTTAGCATACTCTATAAACAAATAAATGCTTAACAATGAGCCTAGTATCCCAAAAATCCAACATGAAATTTTGTTTTTTGCCATTAAAACTGTGTAAAGTACACCAAAAATTACAGCAACAATCTCCAATAATAGTTCTATATGATTAGATATCCAAAGCACCATTCAGGACTTTCATTACAAATATCATTTTACCGTATTTTTCAAATGATGTTTTTATTTCTTGCTGCAAAATAGGCATTACTTCATCTATTTCTCCAACAATATGAGTGCTGGTTGCATTTACTTTTACAGTAATATTAGCGTGTGCATTTATCCTATCAATAAAATCTTGTATGGGGGGAATGTAATCTGCATTTAACGGATAGTTGCTTATTTCTATGGTGGTTTTCATGGTGATATGTTTTTTAAAATAAACCTTCAAGTTCTAATTAATTACTGTATTAGACCTTGAAGGTTTTACTCTTTGCATCTTTGCGATGACCTTCAGTCATCTCTATTAAATATCGCTCCGTTGGAGCTTAAATTTGTTTTTTCTGACTCACCCCCTAGTTATCTTGCGATAACTTTTCCCCCTCTCTTTAAAGAGAGGGGGTTAGGGGGAGAGTTCTTAGTTTTTATAAAAAAATGACGAGAAAAATATACGCAGCATCATTTGAAAATTTATATCTGAGCTAAAATCTCATTTAACGTTCCACTTGGACGCATTACAGTAGCAACTTTTTCAGCATTTGGATAGTAATAACCATCGATATTTACCGGAGAACCTTGAATGCTGTTAAGTTCATTTACTATGGTTTTTTCACTGGCAGTTAAATCTTGTGCAATAGCAGTAAATTTGGTTTTTAAAGCAACATCTTTCGATTGTTTTGCCAATGCTTCTGCCCAGTACATGGCTAAGTAAAAGTGACTACCTCTGTTATCCAATTCTCCTGCTTTTCTTGATGGAGATTTGTCGTTTTCCAAGAATTTGCCTGTAGCTTCATCTAACGTTTCTGCCAATATTTTAGCTTTCGGATTGTCGTTTACTTCACTTAAATGTTCTAACGAAACGGCTAACGCTAAAAATTCTCCTAAGGAATCCCATCTTAAATGGTTTTCATTTACAAACTGCTCTACGTGTTTAGGAGCAGAACCTCCAGCTCCTGTTTCAAATAAACCTCCACCATTCATTAATGGAACAATAGAAAGCATTTTTGCACTTGTTCCTACTTCCAAAATAGGGAATAAATCGGTTAAGTAATCTCTCAACACATTTCCGGTTACAGAAATGGTGTCTTTTCCAGCTCTAATTCTTGCTAAGGTAAAATTCATTGCCTCTTTTGGTGACATAATATGAATTTCTAAGCCATCGGTGTCATAATCTTTTAAGTAGGTGGTTACTTTAGCAATTAAATTGCTATCGTGAGCTCTGTTTTCATCTAACCAGAAAACTGCAGGTGTTTGAGAAGCTCTTGCTCTGTTTACCGCCAATTTTACCCAATCTTGTATGGGAGCATCTTTGGTTTGGCACATTCTAAAAATATCGCCTGCATTAACAGCTTGTTCCATCAACACATTTTTATTATCATCAATTACTTTAACAACACCCGCTTTTTCAATAATAAATGTTTTATCGTGCGAACCATATTCTTCTGCTTTTTGAGCCATTAATCCCACATTAGGAACACTTCCCATAGTTGATGGATTGTAAGCTCCGTTTTTCTTGCAGTCATCAATTACTACTTGGTACAAACCAGCATAACTCGTATCAGGAATAATAAATTTAGTGTCTTTAGCATTACCATCAGGTCCCCACATTTTGCCTGAGTTTCTGATGTAAGCCGGCATAGATGCATCAATAATTACATCATTAGGCATGTGTAAATTGGTAATTCCTTTGTTAGAATCTACCATAGCTAATTTTGGTCGGTTAGCGTAACAAGCATCAATATCAGCTAAAATAGCTGTTTTATCAGCACCATCTAAACTGTTTAATTTAGTATATAAATCTGTTAACCCATTGTTAGGATTAAATCCTAATTTACTGAATGTGCTGGCATGTTTTTCAAATACCTCTTTAAAAAATACTTCCACAAAATGACCAAAAATAACTGGATCAGAAACCTTCATCATGGTAGCTTTCAGATGAACCGAAAACAACACATCTTTTTGTTTTGCATCTTCAATTTGCTCGGCAATAAAAGTTCTAAGCTGGTCTGCTTTCATTACAGCCGAATCAATGATCTCGTCTTTTTTTACAGCAGTTTTATCTTTTAAAACAGTAGTATTTCCATCATTATCTGTCAGTTGAATGCTGAAAAATCCGTTGTCGTTCATTACTACCGATTTTTCTGAGCTATAAAAATCTCCACCGTTCATGTGTGCTACGTGCGATTTAGAATCTGCCGACCAAGCTCCCATACTGTGTGGATGTTTTTTAGCATAATTTTTTACCGCTTTAGGAGCTCTTCTGTCAGAATTTCCTTCGCGTAAAACAGGGTTTACGGCACTACCTTTTACTTTGTCGTATCTGCTTCTAATGTCTTCTTCTGTAGCATTTTTAGGTGTGTCCGGATAATCAGGAATAGCATACCCTTTACCTTGCAATTCTTTTATAGCATCTTTTAATTGAGGAATAGAAGCACTAATATTTGGAAGCTTAATAATATTTGCTTCCGGTTTGGTAGCTAAATCGCCCAAATATGCTAAGTCGTCAGTAATTTTTTGGTTATCAGATAAAAAATCAGGAAAAAGTGCTAAAATTCTTGCCGCTAAAGAAATGTCTTTCGTTTCAATTTCCACATTGGCAGCCGAAGCAAAAGATTTTACAATAGGTAAAAGTGAGTTAGTAGCCAACGCTGGTGCTTCATCAGTTTTGGTGTAAATAATTTTAGATTTTTGTGTCATGATAAACCGTATTTTATATGATAAAGAATATTGATAATTGAAGTGCGAAGCTACTCATAATAAATGCTATTTTCAAACGATGAACAGATAAAAAATTCATCCTTTTGGAGGGATTTAGAAAACAGCACTTTTTTCTTACCTTTGAACCTAATTAATGAGAGTTATCACACAAAACATTGTTTATTTGCTAGGGATACACAAATTAAATAATGTAAATTTCACTAATGGTCACAAATTATAAAACATCTTCGATGTTTTTGTGGGAATTTTATGGGTAAAGCAGAAAAAATTTGTGTGATACGTGTTAATTTGTGTTTAAAAACAATAACCTTAATGAGCTTTATTTTAAAGATGCGACCACATAAATTTACCCATTATATTTTATTTGTAACGGCAATAGTTGTTGTGCTTAGCAGCTTTATTAAAAAAGATAAGGTAAAAGATTTTTCAAAAGAAATGCCCCCTGGAACAACAAAAATTGCAGAAAATCTTTTTATAGATAAAACTGAAGTGTCAAACTTGGCGTATCTTGAATACGTTTATTGGTTAATGAGAGTATTTGGAGAAGATTCTGAAGAATACCGATTAACTCAATTAGATACGTTGGGGTGGTTTAAAGACTCATGTTTAGGACTCTTTTATTCTGAATATTATTTAAGACACCCTAAATATAGGAATTATCCTGTGGTTGGAATTTCTCAAGAACAAGTATTAAATTATTGTAAGTGGAGGTCTGACAGAATTTTTGAGCTTTATTTAATTAGGGAAAAAATATTAGAGCATCAACCAAATCAACATGCTGAGAATTATTTTTCTGTAGAAAATTATTACAGTGGAAAATACAACAATACGCCACCTGATTTGAGGTACAATATTTATCCTGAATATCGTTTACCTACAAAAGAAGAATGGTTGTTGGGTAAAGAATTTTTTGAAGCATACAATCTAAAAAATGGAAAAACGTGTAATAAGAAGTATTGTGATTTTCATATAAGAAAAGAGGATATTCCTAATCACTCTAATTATAATGTTGTTCCTTGCGATGGTGATTCCTTGCTAGTGGAACCGTTAAAAACTACTCGTTGCGATAAAAACACTACTTTAGGTTTTTATTTTCATGGAAATGTAAGCGAATGGTTAGCAGCAGAAAATAAAATAATAGGTGGCAATTGGAGAGATACTACCAACACTCATTTTGATATTCCACAACATCAAGAATATCCATCAGAATATGTTGGTTTTAGATGTGTTGCCACTTGGAAAAAATATGAAAAGAAATAGAAAAGAATTAAAGCAATGACAGATAAAGAAAGCCCCAAAAAGATAGAAAGAATTAATGCTCACGGACATTTATTGCCCGAGCCTCATGAGGTGCCTCAATTTATGAAAGATAAAAAATTGTTTTGGATAGACGATAAAAAACAATTTATGCACCAAGGAACTTGGTCGAGACCCATTACCGACAAAAGTTTTTTCTTAGATGAAAAAATATTATGGATGGAAAAAAACAACATCGACCATGCTGTTATGCTTAATCTTTCTCAAATTTATTGCAATGGTTGGGACAAACAAGATGCGGTAGATGCTATCCGTTGGCAAAACGATTTTAATGCCTCTGTGCAGCATCAACATCCCGATAAATTTACTTGTGGTTTTGTGGTGCAGCCATTATACATAGAACATGCTTTAAAAGAAATTGAGCGTTGTGTTAAACAACATAAAATGAAATTATTGTGTTTGCCCACACATTTTTTAAATGCTCAAAACCAGTGGGTTTCTATTGCAGATGAAGTGGTTTTTCCTATTTACGAGTTGGCTAGTAAATATAATTTAGCAGTAGAAATTCATCCTTATGATGGTGAAAAAATGGTAGCGTTAAAAGATGAATATTGGCGTTTTCATTTGGTATGGATGATGGCTCAGTCGGCAGATGCTTTGCACATGTTTACTCTAAAAAATATTCCTAATCGTTTTCCAAACATTAGAACTTGCTTTGCACATGGTTGCATGTTAGGTCAAGCAAATTTTGGCAGAAGAGTACAAGGTTTTGAAGGCAGGCCGGATTTATTTCAAGATGTGGAACATCCTAAAACTACGCTCGGACATCCAAATTTATTTTTTGATACCTTGGTACACGACCCTTACACTTTGCAATTGCTTAAACACAGAGTAGGAAGCAATCAAATTGTTTGTGGGTTAGATGATCCTTACCCTTTAGGAGAAATGGAATCTGTGAAAAATTCTTACCCCGGAAAAGTGTTAGATGATGCTTTAGCACTAAACATTTTAACTGAAGAAGAAGTAAAAAACATTTGGAAAGATAATGTTAGGAAATGGTTAGGATAGAAAAAAGCCCCTCCCAACCTCCCCGAGGGGGAGGAGTTCCCAACGCACAAGTCCATTTTACGAAGTCCTTTTCTCCTCTTGAGAGGAGCAGCTATTGTTCGAAACTGCGATAGCAGCGAGATTACAACATCAGAGGTGTGTTTTCTTTTGTCATCATACAAAACCAAAAATAGTTGATTAATATCACTTTATTTTTTTCTCAACCCTTGAAAACAGAACAATAAGTAAAACACCCATCACTAAAAAAATGCCCTAACTTGAACACCTCCGGTATGGATAAAGTTGGTGTTTTCAGATTTTCTACCATTATAATTCAAACTCAGCTGCATGTATTTCGATAAGTTTTGTTGATATGATAATTCCCACGTACTGTTAACTCCATTTTGAAGTCCTTCCAGCATTTCGAATGCCAGAGAAACATTGTCAGTAGCCGAAAATGTGTTTTCAATATAATTAAAATTAGCTCTTACGCTTCCTTTAGCTGCCATATTAAACCTCAACTCTACTCCTCCTTTTTTAGAAATAGACTTTTCTCCTCCATAAATAGGCTGATTGGTTTTTTCCTTGAAATTAAACAAAAAGCTGACCCTCACTTTAACATTTGGCTGAATGGCAAAGGTTGGTTCAATCTCTTGAATAAATAAGTTATAATTTCTATTGGTAAAAAACTCTGAGAAATTGCTCTTTTTAGCTTGCGAAGCCAACACTACCAAGGTATAAACTCGTGTTATGTTCCATCGTGTTTTTATCGTATTCGAAAACTGATTTCTAGATTCCACTCCATTTGTCAAAAGGGATTTATCTCTATTATCTTGATAAATATAATCTGCTCCAAACTTAGTGTTGGTTCTGTTAAAATAGAAAGTATTTAGAACACCCATATTAATAGTAACTAAGGAGCTATCGTCAATATCGGCAATAAATGGATTAAAATAATCATCTTTATTACTTACTTTTCGGCTAGTACGGAAATTTGCTCTATTGGAAAAACGAGAAACTAATTTCTTTAATCCTTTCTCTCCTCCCCATAAAGCTTCTGGCTGCAAAAACAAGCTTTGGTTAAACTGGTTGGTGTAAATTTTTACAAACTCATTAGTAGGAGTAAAAATTTTAATATAATTGGCTTGATCTCTAAAAACAGCTATTTCAAATTCATTTAAATCTTTCACTCCATTATTATTTAAATCGCCAATAAAAGTATGTGTTCCTTGTCCGGGCTGTACTTCTACAAATAAAAACTCTTTTTTTACTTCTAACCCTGAACCAATTTCATAATAGGTATTGGTAGAAATTAAATTCTTTAGAAAGTTGCCATTGTATTCCACTCTAGCTAAAACAGTTTCCTCAGGCTTTAAGCTGGTTAGTGTGTTGGATACAATATGTAATTTTCTGTATGTATAAGTACTTCGTAATTTATGGTTTTTCATTTTCAGCAAACTTATAGAAAGCTCAATATCTTCAGCTCTAGTAGCTTTTAAAAAATCGTTAGCAACAGGCACATTATCATCACGTTGTTTGTAGCTCAACATAAATTTATTTTTGGTGGTATCCGCATTATGAATAAAGGCTTGTAAAATAACAAATTCAAAACTAGAGGCAGTTAATGAATCGCTTTTATTAAGAAAGAGTTTATTTTGCTCAGTTTCTTCGCCTACACCAAGCACTACCCAACCTAATTGTTTTGTAAGAATGGCTTTATGTCGCAAAAATTCAGAATTATTTACGCCTTTAGTTTGTAAAAAACTAGCATTACTAACCAACTGAAACCCGTTCGTTTTATAATTGATCGCTAATGCATTTTTAGCTCCTTCAATTAACTCTAATGTATTCATATAATTAAAGGTATAAACAACATTTCCTTTGTCGGTTTTGTTTAAACCAACTTTTCCACCAACAATATGCTGGTCGGTATTTACAATAGCATTGCTAATATTCCAATCTCTTTCAAATTCTACCAATCTAAACCTTTCTATTGGTGTAAAATATTCTTGTACATATTCGTAATTGCTTCCAATATTCAGTTTCCAACTTTCTTCTTTTTCTTTGTTTAAATCAACAATATTTTCAGAATTAAATTTAAAAGCATAACCAATATCATCGCCACTATCTTTATCAGAAAAAGTATTTATATCATTTTTGGACATTGCTCCTTCCCAAGATATTTTCGCATTTTTACTAAAAACATATTCTCCACCCAAAGTTGCCATTTGATTTTGCTTGGGAGTAACCAATAAAATAACTGGCTCGTAATTTCCCTGAGGGACTCCACCAACAGGTAGTTGCCATTCATATACTTTTCCATTTGCCGAACTTTGAATTTGTTTGTAATTCCCGTTATTCTCTCCCACATAAGAAAAACCTAACTGATAAATAGCACTATCTGGATTGGTAGAGTAAACAAAAACCGAATCATAACCCAACGAATCTATCATTTTATACAACACCTTATTTTCATCAAACTCTACCAAATTAATGTTGGGGATAACGGCATCTTGTATGCTATCTCCAATTTCTGATAAAAACCTCTTGTTTTCATCCGTTAAATCTTGCAATAAGGGTTGGTCTTTTGAATCTTGTTCGGTATAAAAATTAAAATTAAGCTTAAGTTTTTCACTTTTAAACTCATTACCGAAATGAATAAGCGAACGAGCATAATTCCTATCCGAATATTGAAATTCTACCACAATTCTGGAATCTTTGGTTATTAATCGGTTAGAAGTAAAAGTTAACTCCCCTGTATTGTAGTCTATTACATAATCGAACTCATTCCCTCTTTTCATAAGCATTCCATCAATAAAAACCTGCTCCGTTCCCGAGAGGATAATAATAAAAGTTTCGTTATCTGCACCTCTTAATCTATATGGACCTTGATTTCCTTCAATACCTAAAATTCTATTTCGAGCAAATTTACCTCTGGAAACAGCTGCACTAACAGTAGGAGTAATTGTTGAAGCATTTTCTTTTTTAGATGTAGGTACAGTAATATTAAAACTACCTCCTTGCACTTTTTTATTAAAATTCATAAAATAAGTATCAGGTCTCTTAAGATAAAAATCTCCGGCAGTTAACTTCCATTCATCGCTAAACAATTGAATATATACTTGGTCGAAATCTTGTAATTGCTGCGTATTCCCCTCTGCCTGAATAGGAATATTATCATCAGAAATAGAAGCCAAAATGCTAATCTCATCGGTAATTTTTCCTGATAACTGTAAATTCATATTAGAGTTTACCGATAAATCCTGACTATTACCAAAAGCTACTCCACGAGAAATACTTCCACTTTTATCCAATCCATTTAAATAAAAAATATCTTCTGTAGCCACCGTATATTCATATAAAAAAGGATTTTTAGCTATTTCTCCTCCTTCTTCTACCAGTTGTTTCTCTTTATGGAAATAAGGTTCTGAAAAGGATAAAGGAAAAACCCTATAACCCATTTTAATTTTTTTATTTTTTAGATGAGCTCCTTCTTCTGTTAAAATAAAAACTGCTTTTGAATAATCTATCTTATAAAAATTACTCTGTAGCAATGTGCCATTAATAGAAATCATCTCAGATTGTGGCACCAAACTCAATGAATCGAGCTGAATAGTATCTTTATCTAATACCATTTCTTTCTCTCTATAATTAGAAACATCCTGAGACCATCCTGTTTTGAACGCCAAAACGGAAATAAAAATTAATATGATATACTTTATGTTTTTCAAACAATAAAAGTTTGTCAGGAGTAAACTTACAAAAAAAGCAATTGAAGTTGTTTAAAGTTCAAATATAACCGTGAAAATGAATAATTTTTTTGTAATACGAGGCATTTTTAACAAGTATAGCCTGAGCTATAGTTGGAAAAAATAAAGAAGTAGTACGAAAAAAGAATCATTTTTTAACTTATGATGGAGCTTTAAACAACTTCAAATAATACAGAATTAAATAAATTATGCTTATGAACTATTTTATTTAGCATTTAGTATCAATTAAAAAGCTCTTTAGCGAAAATTTTTGACGAAAAGTAAATTAAATTTTAGGATATTGTATCTTATATTTATATTTGTCCTTTAAAACAAAACTATATTATGAAATAGCCATGTGTAAAAGCCAAGAAAAATGTTATAAAAATAACATGGTGTATTACATATGACATTCTAAAAATAAACATATACACATGAAAAAAATAGTCTATTTAGTAATTTCAGCAGTGTTATTATACAGTTGTGGAGAAAACAACAATAATAACCAAACAAATACTCAAACAGCAAAAGGAAATGTTCATTACGGAGGTGTGTTCAAAGTTAATGAAACAGAAGATTTCAGAAGTTTGTACCCATTAAACGTTACCGAAGTTGTTTCTCATAGAATTGCCAATCAGGTTTATGAAGGTTTGGTTAAATTAGACCAAGAAGACTTATCTGTATTACCCGGATTAGCAGAAAAATGGGAAGTAAATGAAGATGCTACCAAGTTTACTTTTACACTAAGAAAAGGAGTAAAATTTCATGACGACAAATGTTTTGAAGGTGGAAAAGGCAGAGAAGTAACTGCTAAAGATTTTAAATATTCTTTAGATAAACTTTGTGAAACAGATCCTTCTAACCAAATGTATTGGTTATTTAAAGACAAAGTAGTGGGAGCTAACGAATATTATGAATCTACCGTAAACAAATCTCCACTTCCAGAGGGAGTTGCTGGTATTAAAGTAATTGACGATTACACCTTAGAAATTAACTTAAACTACTCTTTTGCTGGGTTCTTAAACATCTTAAGTCATATTTCTTGTTCAGTTTTCCCTAAAGAAGCTTTTGATATGTATGGCTTAGACATGAGAATTAACTGTGTAGGTACAGGTCCTTTTAGAGTTAAAAAAATCAAAGAGTCTGAAACAGTAATTTTAGAAAGAAACCCTGAATATTGGGGTGTTGATAGCTACGGAAATCAATTACCTTACTTAGATGGAATTAAATTTTCTTTCATTAAAGAGAAAAAAGCTGAATTATTAGAATTCAGAAAAGGTAACTTAGATATGGTATTTAGATTGCCATTAGAAATGATTAAAGAAGTAGTTGGAGAATTAGAAGAAGCTAAAAAAGGCGGAAACAAACCTTACGTAATGCAAGTTGTTCCTGCTATGAGTGTATTTTATTTAGGATTACAACACCAACTTCCTCCTTTTAACAATATTGATGTAAGAAAAGCTTTTAACTATGCTATTGATAGAGAATCTATTGTAACTTATACTTTACAAGGAGAAGGAAGAGCTGGACTAAACGGTATCGTTCCTCCATTTAAAGGTTATGATTATGAAAATGTAAAAGGTTACGAATATGCTCCTGAAAAAGCTAAAGAACACATGGCAAAAGCAGGATATCCAAATGGTAAAGGCTTCCCTGAAATTACTTTACAAATTAACCCAGGTGGTGGAGACAGAAACGTTCAGGTGGCTGAAGTAGTTCAAAAAATGTTATCTGAAAACTTAGGTATTTCTGTAAAAATTGAACAAATGCAATTTGCTCAACACTTAGAAAACCTAGAAACAGGTAAAGCTTTATTCTGGAGAGCAGGATGGATTGCAGATTACCCAGACCCTGAAAACTTCTTAAACTTACTTTACGGAGATCATGTTCCTGGTGACATTAACAGCAAATCTTACATTAACTCTACTCGTTACCAAAGTGAAGCTTTTGATTCTGTTTTCAACGCTGCACTTAGAGAAATTGACGACAAAAAACGTATGGAATTATACCGTCAGGCAGACCAAATTGCTATTGATGATGCAGCTACAATGCCTATTTTCTACGATGAAAACACAAGATTATTACAAGTTTATGTTAAAAATTTCCCTGCAAATGCAATGGAATATAGAGACATGACTGCTGTTTATTTCGAAAAAGTAGAAGAATAAATAGAAAGCTCATAAATAAATTTAAAAACATCCTATTTGGTTAAATAGGATGTTTTTTTTTACGAGAATTAGTATTATTGTAAAAAAATTAAATCAATGTCGAAAAAAGTTGCATTAATAACAGGAGTTACCGGACAAGATGGTGCGTATTTAGCTGAATTATTATTAAGTAAAGGATATGAAGTTCATGGTATAAAAAGAAGAAGTTCTCTTTTTAATACCAACAGAATTGACCATCTATACACGGATTTACATGAAGATAATGTGAGATTTATTTTACATTATGGAGATATGACCGACTCTACCAACATCATAAAAATTATTCAAGATGTGCAGCCTGATGAAATTTATAACTTAGCTGCCCAATCACATGTAAAAGTTTCTTTTGAAACACCTGAATATACTGCCAACTCTGATGCTGTTGGAGCTTTAAGAATTTTAGAAGCCATAAGAATTTTAAAATTAGAAAAGAAAACAAAATTTTATCAAGCATCTACATCAGAATTGTACGGAAAAGTACAAGAGGTTCCTCAAACAGAAAATACGCCATTTTATCCGAGAAGTCCTTATGCTGTAGCTAAACTATATGCTTTTTGGATTACTAAAAACTACCGTGAAGCTTACGGAATGTATGCTTGTAATGGAATTTTATTTAACCATGAAAGTCCTATAAGAGGAGAAACTTTTGTTACCAGAAAAATTACAAGAGGTGTTGCCAGAATTAAATTAGGTATGCAAAAGAAAATTTACTTAGGAAATATTGATGCTAAAAGAGATTGGGGACATGCAAAAGATTACGTAGAAGGCATGTGGTTAATGTTACAACAAGAAACCCCTGAAGATTATGTATTAGCAACTGGAGAAACCACCTCAGTAAGAGATTTTATTACCATGGCTTTTAATGAAGTTGGTATTAAAATGAAATGGGAAGGAACAGGTGTTGATGAAAAAGGAATTAATGCTGAAACAGGAGACATCCTTATAGAAATTGACCCAAATTATTTTAGACCTACAGAAGTAGATTTATTAATTGGAGATGCTTCTAAAGCATTTAACAACTTAGGTTGGAAACCAAAACATAATTTACAAGACTTGGTTAAAGACATGGTTCAATCTGATATGAACTTATTTAAAAGAGATAAATATTTGCTAGAAGGCGGACATGATGTATTGAATTATAATGAATAAATCTGATAAAATTTATGTTGCCGGACATAACGGCATGGTTGGTTCGGCTATAGTAAGACAGCTTAAAAGCAACGGATTCAACAACTTATTAGTTAGAACCTCTAAAGAGTTGGACTTAACTAACCAACAAGCGGTGAATAGTTTTTTTGAAACAGAAAAACCCGATTATGTTTTTTTAGCTGCAGCAAAAGTAGGTGGAATTCACGCCAACAATGTGTATAGAGCCGATTTTCTGTATCAAAATTTAATGATAGAAGCCAATGTAATTCATGCTGCTTATCTAAATAACGTAACTAAATTATTGTTTTTAGGCTCCTCTTGTATTTATCCAAAAATGGCTCCTCAACCATTAAAAGAAGAATATCTTTTAACCGGTTTTTTAGAGGCTACCAACGAGCCTTATGCTATTGCCAAAATAGCCGGCATTAAACTTTGCGAATCGTATAGAAGACAATACGGTTGTAATTTCATTTCAGCAATGCCAACTAACCTTTATGGCCCTAATGATAATTACGATTTAAACAATTCTCATGTATTACCTGCTTTAATTAGAAAATTCCACACTGCAAAAGTAGAAAACCAACCGCAAGTAGAAATTTGGGGAACAGGAACTCCTCTTAGAGAATTTTTGCATGTTGATGACTTAGCAGCAGCCTGTATGTTTTTAATGGAAAACTACAACGAAGAGTTATTTGTAAATGTAGGTTCTGGAACAGATATTTCTATTAAAGACTTAGCCTTATTGGTTAAAAAAACCGTTGGTTACAAAGGCGAATTGGTTTTCAATACCTCCAAACCTGATGGAACTCCACGAAAATTAATGGATGTATCCAGAATTAATCAATTGGGTTGGAAACACAACATCTCTTTAGAAGACGGAATTAAAACAGTTTATGAAGAAGTAAAAGATACTTTCTAAAATTGATTATTTTATGCCTATAGTAAAATATCTTTTAAGCGTAATTGTATTCATTTTGCTTTCCTTAAACGCCAAAGCACAATTGTTGGATGCCAATAAACAACTTTTTGATGAAGATCCTTTTTTCAATGAAAAATTCATTAAAATCAATAACATAAAATCTATTAAAGGCAGTTGGTCATCTAAAAAAGTAAAAGATATTATCCGAAAAAAAAATGTTGACTTCTATTACGAATTTGATGAAAACGGAATGTTGAAACAACAATACTCTACTTTTTTATCTCAAAACATTAAAAAAGACACAAGCGTAATTGCTTATACCTACAACAAAGAAAATAAGATTATTGTTAAACGAAAAACAGATAATAACGGTTTTTTTTCACTCACTTACGATTATGATGCTCAAGGCAACTTATTAAAAGAAACCTATGCTCGAGAAGAAAATGCTGGCAACACTAAAAATGATTTTAGTTTAAAAAAACAATACATTATTAAAACAGATAGCTTCCATTATGAGCAATTATCTAAAAATCAAGAAAAAATTACCTATTACAATAGCTACGGTAAAAGCTACAAAGAAACATTTTACTATTACGATGAGTTGGGCTATTTATCAGAAGTATATACCAAGTATTTAATTGGTAATAAAAAATCAAAAATTACCTACAAATTCAACGAAACGGGTAGGTTGGCAGAACGAACTACTCATGCCGATTTTAATACCAACCTTATAAAAAAAGAGGAATTTATATACGATGAAATAGGTAATTTAATGGAAATTAAAACCTATGAAAATGATGAGTATAAAAGCTCCACACAGTTTCTTTACGATAAAAATATGCTAATGACTGCCCAACTAACCAAAGTTATTGCTAACGAATTCCTTACTATTATTCAGTATGAATATAGTTTTTATGAGTAGCTGCTTTTTCAAAAAAACTAGGTCGTTTCAACAAATTATTAAGTCACACTTTCTTTACTTATTTTTGTATTAAATCAATTAAAGTGCAAATCTATTATACATAAGTTATGAAATTCGGAACCAAAGTCATTCATGCAGGTCTTGAACCAGACCCAGCAACCGGAGCAATTATGACTCCTATTTACCAAACTTCCACTTATGTTCAAGATGGTGTTGGAAACCACAAAGGCTATGAATATTCGAGAACACTTAATCCCACAAGGCATGCCTTAGAAAAAAACTTAGCTGCCATTGAAAATGGAAATTTTGGTGCTTGTTTTGGTTCTGGTTTAGCAGCAATAGATTGCGTAATTAAAATGTTAAATCCCGGTGATGAAGTTATTTCAACAAACGATTTATATGGTGGTTCTTACAGAATTTTCACTACTATTTTTAAAAAATACGGTATCACATTTCACTTTGTGCCAATGCACAATACTACAGCCATTGAAGAAAAAATTAATGCCAATACCAAGCTTATTTGGGTAGAAACACCAACCAACCCAATGATGAACATTATTGATATTAAAACTGTTGCTGCTATTGCGAAAAAGAAAAATGTTTTATTAGCTGTTGACAATACTTTTGCAACTCCTTACTTACAAAATCCCTTAGATTTAGGTGCTGATATAGTAATGCACTCTGCTACCAAATATTTGGGAGGACACTCTGATGTAGTGATGGGAGCTTTGGTGGTTAATGATGAAAAAATTGCAAAAGAAATTTATAGAATTCAAAATAGTAGTGGTGCCGTTTGTGGACCACAAGATGCTTTTTTAGTGCTTAGAGGAATTAAAACATTACACTTAAGAATGCAAAGACATTGCGAAAACGGAAAAAAAATAGCAGAATTTTTAACTACACATCCAAAAGTGGAAAAAGTATATTGGCCAGGGTTGCCTTCACACCCCAACCATGATATAGCGAAAGCTCAAATGAGAGATTTTGGCGGCATGGTTTCTTTCTCTCTTAAAGGAAATAAATTAGAAGATGCTTTAAACATAGTTAAAAAAGTCAAGTTATTCGCGTTGGCAGAATCTTTAGGTGGTGTAGAATCATTAATTGGACACCCAGCAACAATGACTCATGCAGCTATCCCAAAAGCAGACAGAGAAAAAACAGGAATAGTAGATTCACTAATAAGACTAAGTGTTGGTATTGAAGATGCCGAAGATTTATTAGCAGATTTAGCCAACGCATTAAACTAAAAATTATGAATTATTATTTTATAACAGGTTCGAGTAAAGGATTAGGCAAAGCCCTAACAGAGTTATTATTAAATGATGAAGAAAACGTTGTCTATGGAATTTCCAGAACAAATGATATCAATCATCAACAATTTAAACATATACAAATAGATTTAACAGACTTAGATGCTGTTAAACAATTTCACTTCCCCGAATTAAAAGACGCAACAGCTATTACTTTAATAAATAATGCTGGAATTGTTGGCGACATTAACTACTTAGGAAACCTCGATTGTGACAAAATAATTAGCACTTACAACCTCAATCTTATTACGCCAACCTTACTCATTAATCAGTTTACAAAAACATACAACAATAAGCTTAGCAAGTTAGTTATAAACATTAGTTCTGGTGCAGGTAGAAGTGCAATTGATGGTTGGAGTGTATATTGTGCAACCAAAGCAGGACTAGACATGCTTAGCTTGGTTTTTAAAGAAGAAATTAACAACAAAAATCTAAATATTAATATCTTAAGTTTAGCTCCTGGAATTATTGATACAGGTATGCAAGATGAAATTAGAAGAGCTGATGAATCTAATTTTTCAAATATTGAAAGATTTATAGCTTATAAAAACAATGGAGATTTAGCAGCCCCAGCAAGTACTGCAAATCTTATTGCTAAATTTATTTCAGACAAAACCTTACAAGAAAATACCATTTGTTCAGTTAGAGATATTAGTTAAATCACAACTATAGCATTCTAATAATAGCATGTTAAAAAGCCTTAAATAAAACAAAAGAAAAGGTTAAGTTTGTGAATAAACTAAAAACTTACACATGAAATATTTTAAAATTACAGCATCTTTATTACTTGCTGCATTATTATTTTCAGCATCACCAAAAGCTTACGCTCAGGTTGAAAGAACAGGAGAATGGTGTGGTGCAGATCAACACTCTGAAAAACTAATCCAACAGAAACCTTCTTTAATTCAACAAAAAGAACAATTTGAAGCTCAAGTTAGAGAGTTTATAAAAAATAATCCCAATGGAATAGAGAAAAAAGGTGGTCAAAATGATAAAACTCCAAATTTCATTATTCCTGTAGTTTTCCATATAGTTACTTTTAATGGTCAAGGATATGTTTCCAAACAAGATATTGATAACGCTATGTTGACTATTAATGAAGATTTTAGAAGACTTAATAACGATGCATCGCAGACAAGAAATACAACTAACGCACCTTTTGCTCCTGTAGCTGTTGATGCAAAAGTAGAATTCAGGCTGGCTCATTTAGACCCTAATGGCAATTGTACAGAAGGAATTGTAAGAGTAGAGTCTCCACTTAGTGTTGATGCAGATGATGCGGTTAAAAATGTTAGTCGTTGGAACACTAAAAAATATTTTAATATTTGGTCTGTAGTAAACATCGATGGTGGTGGTGGCGGAGGAATAATTGCTGGGTATGCTCAATTTCCTCAATGGGGTATTAATAATACTTTTGGAGTTGTTATAGATCATCGATTTGTAAATCGAAATGATAGAACGTTAACCCACGAAATAGGGCATTGCTTTGGTTTATATCATACTTTCCAAGGTGGATGTAATAATAGTGCTACTGCTGGTGGAGATGGTGTTGCTGATACTCCACCTTCTGCTAATTCTACTTTTGGTTGTCCAACTACACAAAACACTTGTAATAATGTTCCTTCAGGAGATTTTTACGGTTCTAACGTACTTGATCAAATAGAAAACTATATGAGTTATAATAGTTGTCAAAATATGTTTTCAGCTGGTCAAAAAGCTAGAATGGATGCTGTTCTAAACAACACCAGTACAAGCACTGGATTAAGACAATTATCCGTAGCTTCAAACTTAGCATTTACAGGAACTGCTGACCCATACGGACCAGTTACTTGTGCTCCAATAGCAGATTTTACTTATGACAATCCTATGGTATGTGTAGGTTCGAGCGTTACATATACAGACAATTCTTATAACGGAGTTGTTACCTCATATAATTGGACTTTTAATGGAGGAACTCCTGCAAATTCAACTGCAGCCAATCCAACAATAACTTATAATACTCCTGGAGTTTACAATACTACTCACCAACCAGGAAATAGTGCTGGTACTGGTACCATTACTAAAAATAGTATCATTACAGTTAGCTCTTTAACTGCAGATTACTCTGGAACTTTAGTAGAAAGTTTTGAAAACGCCACTACCTTTGGTAATGACTTTATAGTGCTAGATCCAACTGGCGGACAAAAATTCCAAAGAACGACTAGTGCTGCTGCTACTGGAAGTGCTGCTGTAGAGTTGAGAAACTTCTTAACTTCTACACCTGGATTAAAAGATGAATTAATCACTCCTTCTTATGATTTATCTAATGTAACCAACCCAGCGTTTAAATTTAAAGTTGCCTTTGCAAGAAGAGCAAGTACAAATACCGATAGGCTGTTTGTATGGTGGTCGTTAGATTGTGGAGAAACATGGACTTTAAAACTACCTTTAGGTGGTAACTCCTTATTTACCACAGGCTTGAAAACTTCTTTTTGGATTCCAACAAGTAGCGAATGGGTAGAAAAATCTATAGATTTAAGCACTATTAGCAACGAAACGAATGTACGTTTTAAATTCGCTTTTGAATCTGGAGGAGGAAATAACTTATATTTGGATGATATCAATATTGATGGTCTTTCTTCAATAGGTGAACAATATGATAACATTAGCAATTTTGTGATTTATCCTAACCCAGCAAAAAGTAATGCTATTATCAGTTTTAACCTAACAAAAAATGTAGATAATCTTTCTGTAGTTGTTAAAGATTTATTAGGAAAAGACGTTACCAGCATTATAAACGGACAAAGTTTTACTACTGGCAAATACACACTTTCAATTGATGAAAACAATCAACTTTCTTCAGGGGTTTATTTCGTTCAATTTAGAGCTGATAACAATGTAATTACACAAAAATTAGTAATACAATAACACCATTTTTTTCAAATTAGTTTTTAGTTTTACAGAGGCTACTTATTTAAATAAGTAGCCTCTTTTTATTTTGTTCTACTTAAATTTGTCCTTTCAAGATTAAAACAGATGTTTAAAAAAATAAAGGCTTATATTAATTCTCTTTTGCAACTGGTTAAAACCAAAATGCAAAATGACGAATTGAAAAAATTTACTTTACAGTCTTTTCCTTTTTGGGTATCATCTATTGTTGCTGGGCTTCTTGCTGTTTTCTATTCAAAGCTATTCCATTGGGTTGAACAACTTCATGAGACAATTGATTTTGAAAGAGCTTGGTGGATTTTTATTGTAGCTCCTTTAAGTTTTTTTATTGCTTGGTGGTTGGTTCACAAGTTTAGTCCTACTGCTTCGGGTAGCGGAATTCCACAACTTATTGCTAGTATTCAATTTTCTGGACAAAAAAATGGTTCTTCAAATATTTTAAAACTACTAAACGTAAAAGTGATTATTGTAAAAATTATTAGTAGTATAACCTTATTACTTGGTGGTGGAGCAATTGGTAGAGAGGGTCCTACTATACAAATTTCAGGAGCAATTTTCAATACTATTTATCGTTTTGTGCCCGATTTTTGGCCTAAAATTAATCAACGTCTAATGCTTATTTCTGGTGGTGCTGCTGGATTAGCAGCAGCCTTTAACACCCCTTTGGGTGGAATTGTGTTTGCTATAGAAGAGCTTGGTAAAACGCACTTAAATGCCATGCGAACTCATTTGTTTACCGCAGTAATTATTGCCGGATTAACCTCTCAACTTTTTTTGGGCTCTTATTTATATATTGGCACTCCTGATGTTCCAGAAATGAAAGGGCTAGCTATTATTCATGTAATTTTAACGGCCATTTTTAGTAGCTTTTTTGGTTACCTATTTTCTAGCATCTTAGTAAAAATAATTCGTTGGAAAAAAATATTAAAATACACCAAACAAAAAGCTGCTTGGGCAATTTTAATGGGTTTGTTATTTGCAACATTAGTTTTTTTCACTGGCAACGATTCCACAGGTTCTGGAAATACAGTTATGGTAAACTTGCTTTTTAATGAAAATGCCACAACCCAATGGCATACTTTCCCATCAAGGTTTTTTGCTTCTATTATTACTTATGTTAGCGGGGGAGCCGGAGGAATTTTTGCTCCATCACTTTCTATTGGAGCTACTTTGGGCGATGGCATCGTAAATCTGTTTAACATCCCTGAATTCAAAAATTTAATTATTATTACTTCTATGATTGCTTTTATGACTGGAGTTACGCATGCTCCATTCACATCATTCATTTTGGTTTTAGAAATGACCAATAGACATACTAGTGTTTTTTCTATGATGTTAGCAGCTCTTATTGCAATTAGTGTTGCCAAAATATTAAATAAAAAATCATTTTATGAGCAATTAGTAGAAGACTATCTTACTTCACCACTTTTTACTCCTAAAAAAGAAAAAAACCAACTTATTAAATAAACAAAAATGAATAGTCTTACCGAAAAACCCGACTACCTAAAACAATTAATAATAATTTTTATACTTTGTTTGTTAAGTTATTTGCTTTTCTTTGTTATTGGTGTTGTTGTTGCCAACTTACTTTTCGATGTTAATATTAGCCCCCCATTTTCTTATCATCAATTAGCCTATGATGAACTAAATGCACTAAAAATCATTCAACTTTTTAGTTCCATAGGGTTGTTTATTGTTCCGCCTCTAATTTATGCCAAATTGCTTAGTGAATCTCCATATATTGAACTTGGTATTAAAGCAAAAACTAATTTTAAAAGCATTATATTAACAGTGCTTATTATGTTGGTGGTAATGCCATTTTTATCCTTTACAATAGATATAAATTCAAAGTTAATATTACCCGAATTTATGTCTGCTATTGAAGAGTGGATGAAGCAAAGTGAAGAACAAGCCATGCAATTAACTTCATCCTTTCTTAAAATGGACAATTTTTTTGATTTCCTTTTCATCTTTTTATTAGTAGCAATTTTGCCAGCTGTAGGTGAAGAATTATTGTTTAGAGGAGTCTTACAAAAACTGTTGATTAAATGGACCAAAAAATACCATTTAGGCATTTGGATTACAGCAATATTATTCAGTGCACTACACATGCAATTTTATGGCTTTTTGCCACGATTAATTTTAGGAGTAATGTTTGGCTATTTATTTTTTTGGAGTAAATCACTTTGGCTACCAATTTTAGCTCATTTATTAAACAATGGCTCTGTTGTAATAGCTGCTTATATTAATCCTGACACTATTAGCGAAAGTGAACCATTTTCATCTTCAGAAAACACTTTATTATCCATTTCACTTATCCTAATAAGTTTTATTACCACAGCATTTTTACTTTTAACGCTTAAAAAATTGCATAAAAATACCGTTTAGTAGAAAAACCCTACCGTTTATATACTAAAACCATCCATTTAAATGTTAGCACTTAAACTTATTCGTTGAATTGTTTAGTTTTGCAAGTAAGCATTGTGTAATTTATGAGATTAAAAACGCCACTTTATTTTTTAATAGGATTAACTCTGTTGGTTTCATTAGATATGAAAGCACAGGAAAACATTACCACTTTTGGTATTCAATTTAAACCTATTGTTCCTTTAAACTATATTGATGGTGGCAAACAAGCTAAAGAACAAAATAATATCTCTTTCGAGATTGACCCTAAAGTTGGCTTAAGTTTCGGAATGGTAATAAGAAAAGGCTTAACAAAAAATATTTCCTTAGAAACAGGTATCAATTACTTACGTAGAAATTTTAGCCTTAGTATAAACGACAAAGACTCAGCATTTACAAGTAATTCTAAATTTAGACTGGTAACCTACGAAATTCCGGTTTCTGGGTTAGTTTATGTACAATTAGGTAGAGAGATGTTTATGAACGTTTCTGGAGGGATGTCGGTAGATATTTATCCTACACCATTGTTTGTAAATGAATATGAAGTTTTTGCTAATGCCGTAAACAGAAAAAGCTGGGTTCAGTTAAGTTTAATTGCCAATGTAGGTTGGGAATACAGAACAAGAAAAAGTGGTTACTGGTATGCTGGATTTTCTTTCCACAGGCCTTTTAGTTCTCTTATGCAATCTTTTGTTACTTACGAAGCCTATAATAGAAATGAGGAAGCTAGATTTGAATTATCTGGCAATTATTTAACCATAGATTTAAGGTATTTTTTCCATGAAGATAAAGAGAAAAAAGCTCCCCCTAAAAAAGATTTCAGACAAAAGAAACCAGAACGTTAAAAATAAAAAAACCTCCAAGAAATTATTTCTTGGAGGTTTTTTTAAGTGTTATTATTTCAGTAAATTATCTGCTAATTAAAACATTAAATGCTTTTGTAGATTCATCAGCAAAAGTCATTTTGAAAATATAAGTTCCGTTTTCAATGTTTGCAACATCAACAGAAATTACATTAGTTGAGCTTAAGTTAACATTTTCTGTAGCAACTAATTTTCCAGCAACATCATAAATATCCACTTGAGCTAATCCATTAAATTTACCAACAGGTATATTAATAATATTAGCAGCTGGGTTTGGATAAGGAGTAATGTCATTGCTATTTTCTACTTCTTCCACACCAACAGTTCCTGCTGGAGCAAAAGTAACAGAAAGAGCTGGTACATTCTCTAATCCAAAACCATTCAAGTAAGCATTAGAACCATCCACAAACAATGGCATACTAGGCTGTAAATAAGTGTTTTGAGTAGTTGTATAATCTAATTGATTATCAAACCCTAAAAACAATATTGTACTTGCAGTTCTAAAGCAAAATAAATATCGTTGATTATCCAATAATGTAACAGGAGCAGAAAAAGGAATGTAAATATTAGAATCTTGCTCATTATTAGAAGAAAATATGTGGAACACATTGTCAACTTCATTTAAATTAGCAAAAGCTAAGTTAGCATCATTAATATCTGTAAAAGCGTCATTCCATTCATAAGCTACAACTTCTACAAATTCATTAGATATATCGTCACCAGAATTTGCTGAAACTGAAAAAGTCATTCCATTCGCTTGTAATCTACTTGCATTTGGATCACTAAAAGCTAAACAGTTTTCATAATTAGTGGTAAAAGTTGCAGGTCTTGAACCTGCAGGATTTAGCATCTCTCCGCTATTTTCATCTCTTCTTCCATAAGAGTAAATTGCATTATCTAACATAAAGTCAGCAGAAAGAGTATTATCATTTGGGTCTCCATCAGGATTTGCTGTTGAAATAGTATAGTTCATAGTATAATATCCTGCAGCATAAGTAGCTTGAGAAAATGTTCCTAAAGTTACGTATATAGAATCTCCAGATACTAATCCATTAATAGCTGCACTATCAGCAAAAATAGTATTTCCTCCAAAAGATATTTCTACCTTTAATTCTGCATTATTTTGTGTTTGATTACCAAAATTTCTTACCCAAGCACCAGTAGGAACACTAAACTCAGTTGCATTTAAAGATAATGGTAATAAATTAGAAAATCTTCTTGCCATTAACACATCAGCTTTAGTAGAACCAAGATCGTCAGCAAATAAGCCAACTTTACTTCCAATAAACCCTGTTACAGTGCCTGCTATAATGTCGTTTCTTAATAAAGCACCATCAACATCTGTAATCATGATTACAGGTATGGTTACAGAAGTACCGCTAACACCTCCGCCCATAGCAATAGGTGCTCCTGGTATATTGTTAATTATAATTACAGCCATAGCTCCAGCGTTTTGGGCAGCTAAAGCCTTAGCTCCAAATTCGCAGCTACCTCTATAAAGAACAGCAATTTTATTAGTTAAATTGGCTGCTAATGGTGGTGAACAAGCTATTGTATCTCCTCCTGGAGCATCAACAAATTGCAATGTACCTGTAACAGCATTTGCTGGAATATTTAAATCTGGCGTTGCCCAATCGTTACCCCCTGGGTCTGCCCATGTTAGCGGATAATTCCCCATTAATGGAGCCGGAGATTGCACTTGAAAAATGACTTGTGCAAAAGCAAAAGCTCCTGTTAGGGTCATTGCTAAAAATAGTGAAAGTTTTTTCATAGCATTAAAGTTTTAGTTAATAATTAGATTAAATGTTTAGAGAACAAATATAACAAATATTTAAAAATTAATCAATAATTTTAAACTAAACTCTTATGAATCTACCCATTAAGAACCCAAGAATTGATCTAATTTTTGTTGTTATCTTACAACAGCATTAAACTCGTTGGTGTAAGTAAAAATAAGTTTTTGCATTACCTTATCCACTTCATTATCAGTTAAAGTTTTGTTTTCATCTTGAAAAACAAAACTCATAGCATACGATTTTTTTCCTTTTTCAAGGTTTTTTCCTTCATAAACATCAAACAAATTTACCTTTTTAAGTAATCTTTTTTCTTGTTTAAATGCAGCAATTTTTAATGTTTCGTATGTTGTTGGAGTATCTAACAATAAAGACAAATCCCTTCTTACAGGAGGAAACTTACTTATTGGACGGTAAATTACTTTGTGCTTTTTAATGATGTTAATAAACTCATCTAAATTTAGTTGTGCAAAATAGACAGGCTGATTAATTTCAAATTGTTTTTGAAGTTCTGAACTAACTTCGCCCAATTGAACCAATGCTTTATTGTTGATAGAAAAAGTTAATCCGTAAGCAAAATTATTGGAGATTGATAGTTTGCTTACACTTTTATCCTCTTCAATTCCAAACCTTTCTAATAAAGCAGTAACAACTCCTTTTAAGTGATAAAAATTACTATTATCTTTGCTAGTATTCCAATTTTCAAGTTGTTGTTTTCCGGTAACAAACAAGCTCAAACAATTGGTTTCATTAAACTTTCCATCCGCTGTTGAATAAACTTTACCTATTTCAAACAAACTTAAATCCGGACTTTTTCTGTTTTGATTAAATACTATTGCTTCTAATCCGTTATACAGTAATGTTTTTCGCATTACACCTAACTCATTACTCAACGGATTAAGCAATTCTACCAAGTCTTCTGTTTGGTTATAGTAGTAAGATTTTTTTGTTAATGAATTAGAAAACAACTCATTAAACCCTTTACTTACCAATAAATCAGATAACGTATTAACAATTTTTTCTTTATCTGGCACAGGTTTTTGAGTGATAGATGTAGTCATTTTTGATGGAATTTCTACATTGTTATATCCATAAACACGTAAAATTTCTTCTATCACATCTACTTCTCTGGTAACATCAACTTTAAATGGAGGCACATTAAGCCCCAACTCTTTATCATTTTCTTTTACGATAGTTATTCCCAAAGAAGTAATAATGTTTTTAATAAGAGCTCTGTCTAGTTGTTTTCCAATTAATCTATCGCAATTGTTGTAGTTAAAAACAACTTCAACATCATTAATTTTTGTAGGATAAGCATCACTCACTTCTGAAGCTATTGTTCCACCTGCTATTTGCTGAATAAGTTGAGCTGCTCTTTTTAACGCATAAATGGTAATATTTGGATCAGCTCCTCTTTCATATCTAAAAGAAGCATCTGTATTTAACCCATGTCTTTTAGAGGTTTTTCTGATGGTAACTGGATTGAAATAAGCACTTTCTAAAAACACTTGCTTAGTGTTATTGGTTACTCCAGCAGTTGCTCCACCAAAAACTCCTGCAATACAAAGCGGTTTTTCGGTATCGCAAATCATTAAATCTTGATCGGAAAGTGTTCTTTCTATTCCATCTAGCGTAACAAATTTTGTTTTGTCGGTTACTGTTTTTACGATAATTTTTTTATCCGCAATTTTAGCTGCATCAAAAGCATGTAGAGGTTGACCTGTTTCATGTAATACAAAATTGGTAATATCAACCACATTATTAATTGGATTTAACCCTATGCTCAATAATTTATTTTTCAGCCAATTAGGAGATTCTTTTACCTCAACATTAGTGATTGAAATAGACGAATAACGCGGACATCTTTCTTTATCTTCTACTTTTACATCAACAACCAAATCGTTATTAGCAGTTTTTACATCATCTACAACTGGAAAGTTAACAACTAATTTTTCTGTGGCGGTTTGGTTTAAAACTGCTGCAATATCTCTCGCCACTCCAATATGGCTAGTAGCATCTGCTCTGTTTGGAGTTAGTCCTATTTCAAAAATCACATCTGTTTCTACACCAAAAAAATCACTTGCTAGTTTACCAATGGTTGCATTTCCATTTAACACCATAATTCCATCGTGCGATGTCCCTAATCCTATTTCATCTTCAGCACAAATCATCCCTTCAGAAACCTGTCCTCTTATTTTAGATTTATTAATTTTAAAAGGTTCTCCTTCCAGCGGATAAATCGTACAACCAACTGGGGCAACAACTACTTTTTGACCCTCAGCAACATTTGGAGCTCCACAAACAATATTCAATAAAGGTTCATTTTCACTAATTTTTACTTTAGTAACGCTCAGCCTATCCGCATCAGGATGTTTTTCTTTGGTAACAACCTCACCTATCACCAACCCTTTTAATCCGCCTTTAATGCTTTCTGTAGTTTCATAACCTTCTACTTCCAACCCACAATTAGTTAGTAATTCCGAAAGTTGCTCAATAGAAAGTTGCTCAATATTTATGTAGTCTTTAAGCCAGTTGTAAGAAATTTTCATTTGTTAATTTATCTATTTTATTAATCCGTTTAAGTTGTAATTTGCCAAAATAATTTACCAATGTTAGCAAATTTTTACTTGGGTGGTTCAACTATTAAAAATTTGAATGCAAATATACATAATCGGTTAGGAATTTTATTGGTAGGATATGGGTGTTTAAATGTATAACTCTAAATTATTTATTATACACTCTTTTTAACCAATGAGGCAACACAAAAATGCCTATAAAAAGATAGGGATAGTAACTAAATAGTCTCCATAAAACTGCGAGCAAACCAGCCAATCCAATTGGAATAAAATCTTTTAAAAATCCATTAAAGGCAAATTCTGCAATACCTGCTCCACCAGGCGTAGGGCTAATCAACATAATTACCCACATTACCAATTGTCGTCCGTAAATTAATAAATGGTCATCTACAGCTACAAACGCCAAAATAAGAAAATTAACTACCCAAAACCTTGCTGTCCAACCTAAAAAAGTTGCCACAAATGCTTTAATCCAAAACCACATGGATTCTTTTTTCATTTGTTTAGAAGTTAGAATAATATCATCTCCAACTTGTATAGCACTATACCTCCACTTTCTTAAAAATTTTAATTTAAATACATTTAAAATAATTGCTTTAAACCCTTTTGGATTCAACAAAATTCCATAGGTAATAACGCTTAAAAGCAAAAACATAAAACCATACCCCACCCAAAACAAGCCTTCAGTAGAAAAGGTTATTCCAAAAATTTTCTTTTGCAACTCTACAGGAAATAAATTTGAAGTACCTATAAATATAAGTACAAAAGGTACTGTTAGCACATAAAAAAGTTCATCAAAAAAAGCAGTAATCATTACAATGGCAGTACTCTTTCCGGCACTAATTCCTTCTTTATTAATAATGTATAATGCTGCTCCTGTACCACCTACTACTGATGGAGTAACTGCAGAAACAAACTCCCAAAGCATAATTACATCAAAACTATGTCGCCAACTAATTTTATTATGGGTAAGCACTCTAATTCTGTACATGTAACCAAAATCTCTGCAAGCCATCATTAAAAGAGCTACAAACATCCAAAAGAAAAATTCTAAATTCCAATTTATATTTTGAAATTGATCCCAATCGGTATTTTTCCATAACAAATAACCAGAAACCATTAGTCCAATAACTATTGGTATCGCAATTTTTTTTGCGGTAAATAATTCGGTTACTTTGCTACTATTTTCTGACATTTTAAAACTGACTCAAAAAATGAAAAAAATCTACTATCTATCAACGTGTTCAACGTGTAAAAAAATTATTCAAGAGCTTAACTTGAGTAATGATTTTGAATTTCAAGATGTCAAAACTACAAAAATAACTGATGTACAACTGCAAGAAATGGCAAAATTGAGCGGTTCCTACGAAAGTTTGTTTAGTCGAAGAGCTATTAAGTACAAAACAATGGGCTTAAAAGACAAAGAATTAACAGAAAATGACATCAAAAAATTAATTTTAGAAGAATACACTTTTTTAAAACGCCCTGTTATCATTATTAATGATGCTATTTTTGTGGGTAATTCGGCAAAAACTGTTGCTGCTGCTAAACAACTTTTATGAGTAACAACCTAAAACCTCACCTAGCTCTTTTTGGTGCTAATCTTATCTATGGAGCTAACTATTCTATAGCCAAAGATTTGATGCCCAATTTTATACAACCTTTTGGCTTGGTACTAAGTCGGGTAATAGGAGCTGTAGTGCTTTTTTGGATTATTTATGTTTTTTCGTATGAAAAAGTAGCTAAAAAAGACTTCTTGCTGTTAGGTTTATGCGGATTGTTTGGAGTTGCTATCAACCAACTAATGTTTTTATACGGATTAGACAACACCACTCCTATAAATGCGGGAATTATTATGGTTTCTAATCCAATAATGGTGTTAATTGCTTCTGCCATTATTCTTAAAAACAGAATTACATTAACCAAAGTTTCGGGTATTACTTTAGGAATAATCGGGGCGTTGTTGCTCTTATTGTTTAAAGGAGATTTTTCATTTGGTTCGGAAAATTTAAAAGGCGATATTTTCATCTTTTTAAATGCCATGTCGTATGGAGTTTATTTAGTTATTGCTGTTCCGCTAATGCGAAAATACAAGCCAATTACTGTAATGTCGTGGGTTTTTGCTTTTGGATTAATTATGGTTTTTCCATTTGGTTTTGAAGAATTTAAGCAGGTTGAATGGTCCACTTTTACCCCAACCATTTGGTGGGAATTTTTATTTGTGGTTATTTCTACTACTTTTTTAGCCTATTTATTTAATATTTACGGACTAAAAAGACTTTCGCCCTCGGTGGTTTCTACGTATATCTATCTTCAGCCGTTATTAGCAACATTAATTGCAATTTGGGCAGGAAAAGACAGTTTGGATATGATTAAAATTAGTGCAGCTTTGTTTATTTTTACAGGCGTTTATTTGGTGAGTAAACGCCCAAAAAAAGAGGCTAAACTATAACCTTATCAACTCATAAACTAAAAGAATGAATTCAATACTTATAATATATACAGGCGGAACCATAGGAATGGTTCAGGATAAAATTACAGGAGCATTGGTTTCTTTTAATTTTGATGCTTTATTGCATGAAATTCCTGAGCTAAAAAAAATTAACGCCACTATAAATACCATTTCTTTTGAACACCCAATAGATTCATCAGACATTAATCCACAACACTGGATAAAGCTATGTAAGATTATTGAAGAAAATTATAACTCTTATGATGGTTTTGTGGTGCTACATGGATCAGACACCATGGCTTATACTGCTTCTGCACTAAGTTTTATGACAGAAAATCTTACCAAACCTATTATTCTTACGGGTTCTCAATTACCTATTGGAGCGGTAAGAACAGATGCTAAAGAAAATTTACTTTCGGCCATAGAAATTGCAGCTTCAAAATTTAACGGAAAAATGTTAGTGCCTGAAGTAGCCATTTATTTTGAATACAATTTATACCGAGGAAACCGATCTACCAAAGTAAGTGCCGAGCAATTTGAAGCTTTTCAATCGCCCAACTACCCTTTTTTAGCTGAAGCCGGAGTAAACCTAAAATTTAACTCACAATACCTTTTACAACCTGATTTTGATGCTCCTACACAGTTTCATTATGAGCTGGATACCAATATTGCTACACTAAAAATGTTTCCTGGTATTAATCAACATATTGTAGAAGCCATTGTTTCCATCCCAAATTTAAAAGCTTTGGTTATAGAAACTTTTGGAGCAGGAAACACTACTACTACTGATTGGTTTATTGAGTGCTTACAAAAAGCAATTGAAAAAGATGTGTTAGTAGTAAACATTTCGCAGTGCATTAGCGGAAGCGTAGAGCAAGGCAAGTACGAAACAAGCTCTGCTCTTAAAAGAATTGGCATTGTAGGCGGCAAAGACTTAACTTTTGAAGCAACAATTACCAAGTTAATGTACTTATTAGGTAAAAACCTACCGCTTGATGAAACTAAATCATTCATGCAGCAATCACTTAGAGGAGAGTTGGTGGAGTGAATAAGGTTTTATTTTCTCCTCAAAAACATCATATTTTTACCAAAAACTTAGCTAAATATTTGCCTCTTCACTATTTTAATGTTGCCCTCATCAACTTCTATGTTAAAAAATTAAGCTATTCCATCATTTTTCATCATCTTTGTCATCTTAAAAATTTTATCCCAAAAAACATGAACAAATTAATTTTATCGCTTTTAGCTTTACTCTTTATTCTAGGTTGTAAAACCACTGAAACTATTACGCTTCCAGAGCAAGTAATTGAAATTGAAAACCCGTTTAAAACCGAGCGACCTGTCTATCAAGCTGCTTACACTAAAAAATTTGATCTTATTCATACCAAATTAGCTGTAAGTTTTAACTGGGAAAAAGCTCATCTTTATGGTAAAGCCGACATCACTTTACGTCCGTATTTTTACGCTACTCAGCAATTAGAATTAAATGCAAGAGGAATGGATATTCATAAAGTAGCATTGATTGAAAATGGCAACAAAAAACCTCTGGAGTTTACTTACGACAGTTTAATCATCAACATCGCATTAGATAAAATTTATACCCGAAACGATACCCTTACTATTTTTATAGATTACACTTCTAAACCCGAAGAATTGAAAGAAGGTGGAAGCAGTGCTATTTCTTCTGATAAAGGCTTATATTTTATTAATCCTAAAGGCGAAGAGAAAAACAAAATGCCTCAAATTTGGACACAAGGAGAAACTGAAGCTAACTCTGCTTGGTTTCCTACTATTGATGCCCCTAATCAACGTACCACGCAAGAAATCGCTATTACTGTTGAAGAAAAATACGTGACTTTATCCAATGGGATACTTACTCATTCTGAACTTAATAACAACGGTACACGAACAGATTTTTGGGAGATGGATATGCCTCATGCTCCCTATCTATTTATGATGGCAATTGGCGAATATAAAATTGTAAAAGACAAATGGAGAAACATTGATGTTGACTATTATGTAGAAGAAGAATATGAGCCTTACGCTAAAGATATTTTTGGTAAAACTCCTGAAATGCTAGAATTCTATTCTAATGTTTTAGGAGTAACTTATCCTTGGCAAAAATACCATCAGGTAGTGGTTAGAGACTATGTTTCTGGAGCTATGGAAAATACTACAGGAGTTATTTTTGGCGATTTTACTTACCAAACTAAAAGAGAACTAATTGATGGTAGTAATGCCGAAGATGTTATTGCTCACGAACTTTTTCACCATTGGTTTGGCGATTTAGTTACCTGCGAATCTTGGGCTAATTTACCACTAAACGAATCATTCGCTACTTATGGAGAATTTTTGTGGAATGAATACAAATATGGAGATGATAAAGCTGCTCAAGGACTTCAAGCTGATTTAAAAAGTTACTTGCTTCAATTAGCTCAGTCTGGACCAAAAGATTTAGTTCGTTTTGATTATAATGATAAAGAAGATATGTTTGACGGACATAGTTACCAAAAAGGAGGCAGAATTTTACACATGCTAAGAAACTACATGGGCGATGAAGCTTTCTTTACTTCTTTAAAAGTGTATTTAGAAGAAAATAAATTTACTGATGTAGAAATGCACCAATTGCGTTTGGCTTGCGAAAAAGTTACCGGAGAAGACCTAAACTGGTTTTTTAATCAGTGGTTTTTTGATAAAGGACACCCTGTGTTAGATATTAATTACGAATACAACGATTCGTTGGGAATTCAATATGTTAATATAGAGCAAAAGCAAGATTTAAAAACAGCTCCTATTTACAAATTACCTATAACCATTGATGTTTTTGCCAACGGAAAAGTTAACTCACATAAAGTAGTTATAGATAAAGTAAATAATACGTTTGAGTTTGAAACTTCAGCCCCTGATTTTGTAAATGTAGATGCCGATAAAATGTTACTTTGCGAAAAAACAGACAATCATTCATCTACCGAAGAGTGGGCATTTTTATACCAGCCAACCGAAAATTACGGTAATGTTAAAATGAAGTATTTAGATAGGTATGAGGCTATTGCCATGCTAAAAAAATCAAAAGACGAATTAGCTATCAAAACCATCATTAAAGCATTAGATGATGAGTATGAATATTTAAGAAGACAAGCTATTGGAGCATTAAAAAACGCTGCTAAAGCTAAACCAGCAGTGGTAAAAGAAAAATTATTAGCAATGGCAAAAAATGATAGCGACTCTAAAGTAAGAGGAGATGCTATTGCTGCTTTAGCTCGTTATTTTGAAAACGATAAAATAGTAACCGATGTTTGTGTTAGCGGAATGGAAGAGCAATCGTATTATGTAATTGGAGAATCGTTATTAGCCCTTTCAAAAAATAACGGTTCGTTAGCAATGAAATATGCTGCTGCATTCGAAAAAGAAAAAAATAGCAACATTGTTTCAGCAATTACCGCTGTTTATGAAGAACATGGAACAGAAAAACAATTGGATTATTTCATCACTAAAAATGAAGAAATATCTGGATTTGAAAAATACGGTTTTGCCATGTCAACCACTCGTTATTTAAAAAATCAAGACCACGAAACTGTTAAAAAAGGAAGTGCTATTCTAAGCGAAACGGCTCTAAACGAAAAAACTTGGTGGATTAGAATGGCGGCCATAAATGGAATATCCGACTTAGAAGCAATGTATGCCAACCGAATTCATATTGCCGAACAAGAAATTAAACAAGCAGAAGTTGGTTCTGAAAACGAACAAAAATTAAGAACCAACATCGATAAAGATAAAAATGTTCAGCAACACTTAACTGAAATATTAAATAAAATTAAAGCCAAAGAAGAAAATCCAAGATTGAGAGCAATGTTAGGATTAAAAGATTAACTTTATACCGACTAATAAATCATCTATTATGAAAAAATTAAACATTATTGCATTGACTTTATTTTTTGCCATTACCACTTCTTTAAGTGCTCAAAAAATAAAAGTAGAAAACGAATCTTTTAAATTTAACGATGGTAAAAAACATGCGTTGAAAGTGAATGTTTTTACCGATAAACACAAAGACATTATAAAAACATTTTTAGCTGAAGCAACTACCGAAGGAGGAACTGTTGAAGAAAAAAGAAAAGAAGCGGTATTAAAAAATGTACTTATAAAATCAGTTTCAGAAAATCCGCTAACAGTATATATTGCTGTAGATAACGATAATAATGAAGAAGCCGATTTTTACGCTTCTTTTGAACAAAATGGAGAAATTTTAGTACCCAAAACTGCTGAATACGAAAAAGCAGAAGCTTTAATGATAAAAGTAGCCAAAAATGTTTCATTACCTGTAGTAACTAAAGCCTTAGATAAAGCAGAAAAAGAATTACATAAGTTAGAAGATAAACAAAAAAAGCTAGAAGATGATAATAAAAAACTAGAACAAGACACTAGAAAGCTAGAAGGAAATATCAAAAAAAATGAGAAAGCTTTAGAGAAAACCAACAAAGATTTAAAGAAAATTTTAACCGAAATGAACAGCGGAAAAGGTAAAATGGATAAGCTTTCTAAGAAAAAAGAAAAGCTGGACAAAGCTCATGATAAAAATGCTGAAAAGGTTAAAAAAGATAAGAAAAGCATAGACGATAATAAAGATAAAATAAAATCTAACGACAACGATATCGATAGCTTAAAATCAGACATTAAAAAACAAGCCGAAATAGTAGATGAGTTGAAGAAAAAATACAATGCAGTAAAATAAACCACTCCTATTTTATGATTTTTTATCAATTCTCTTAATTAAGAATACCTTATATTTGTTGCTTATATCATAAAACAAACTATGGAAAACCAAAAAATAAACAACGATTTTGCCTTTAGTAAGAAAAATTACATCCTAATTATTGCAGGAGTTTTAATAACTGTTTTAGGCTATGTGCTTATGATTGGAGGAGGTTCTGAAAATCCTAATGAATTTAGTTATGAATTATTTTCTGTTACCCGAATTTATATTGCACCTATCTTAATTTTAGCCGGATTAGGTGTTGTTGGTTGGGGAATTATGAAAAAATCAACCAACTAACTTCTTTCAATGTCCATTATTCAATCTATTATTTTAGCCATTATTGAAGGTTTAACAGAGTTTTTACCTGTTTCTTCAACTGGTCACCTCATTATTACATCATCATTAATGGGAATTGCTGATGATAGTTTTACCAAAACTTTTACCATAGCCATTCAGTTTGGAACCATCCTTTCAGTAGTGGTATTATATTGGAAAAGGTTTTTTCAAACTGTAAATTTTTATTTCAAACTATTTATAGGCTTTCTTCCGGCAGCTTTTTTTGGATTACTTTTAAATGATTTTATTGATAGTTTATTAGAAAATGTAATTGTAGTAGCCACCATGTTATTTTTAGGTGGAATCGTTTTAATTTTTGTTGACAAATGGTTTAAGAAAACAGAAGTGGAAGGCACTTCAGAAGTTACTTATCCCACCGCTTTTAAAATTGGTTTGTTTCAATGCTTGGCAATGGTGCCAGGGGTTTCTCGCTCAGCAGCCACTATTATTGGCGGATTAACACAAAAAATGAACAGACAAGCTGCTGCAGAATTTTCATTTTTCTTAGCAATTCCTACCATGTTTGCAGCAACTGGATATAAGTTGTTAAAGTTTTTTCAAGAAGGAAATGGTTTTGAAACAGAAGAAATTCAATTATTATTAATAGGAAATGTGGTAGGTTTTATTGTTGCTATTATCGCTATTAAAGGATTTATAGCTTTTTTAACCAACCACGGATTTAAACTTTTTGGTTACTACAGAATTGTTGTTGGATTACTTATTTTAATTCTTCATTTTTCGGGAGTAGAAATTACCTTGTACTAATTTTCATGCAAACACCTCAAGAAAAATTTCTTAACGGACAGCTTTTACTTATTGATAAACCAATAGGTTGGACATCTTTTGATGTGGTTAGAAAAATCCATTATCAACTTAAAAATCAACTACAACTTAAAAAAATAAAAGTGGGTCATGCCGGAACCTTAGATCCTTTAGCAACAGGGTTATTAATTGTTTGTACAGGAAAATTCACCAAAAAAATTGATGAAATTCAAGCACAAAAAAAAGAATATACAGGAATAATTACCCTTGGAGCAACAACTCCATCCTTCGATTTAGAAAAAGCTTTTGATGCTTTTTTTGAAACCAATCATATTACTGATGATATGATAAAAGAAGCTGCAACAACCTTTATTGGAACACAAGAACAAACCGCTCCCCTACATTCTGCCAAAAAAATTGATGGCAAAAGAGCTTATGAATTAGCCAGAGCTGGAGAAGAGGTAGTTATTAAAAAAAATTCTGTTGTAATTGATGCGTTTGAAATTACACAAATAGAACGTAGCAAGCTTGTTTTACCGATAGAAAAACTTATTGCTGATGATGAGCCTAAAATTAACCAAGAAAAGCCTTACGACAATGGAATTCACGTGCATTTTCGTGTTGTTTGCAGCAAAGGAACTTACATTCGTTCTATTGCTAGAGATTTAGGCTTAAAATTAAACTCAGGAGGACATTTAGCTGCATTAACTCGAACCAAAATAGGAGCGTTTTCCATAGAAAATGCTAAAAAAATAACATCATTATCAGTTATTTAACAAACAGTTTTAAAATTTGACGTAGTTGAATTTGGTAGAGGTTAGATTTTTTTTACCTTTACGAGCCATGAGATTAGCTGTACTTTTCATTTTAACAACCATTATTTATAGCTGTACACCAAAGGGGCCACAAACTTTTGATAGTCCGTATGTAGGAAAAAGCCGGGAAGAGTTAATTCTTGCAAAAGGAGTTGCCAACGAAGTTAAAATTTACGACAATGACGAAGTGTTTATTTACAAAACCAAAGAAGAGTATTACGGCAAAAAACCACCCGTTGATAAAGATGGCAACTTAAGAAAACCCAAAGAAATTGTTGTAATTGAATACATTTACTACATCAACGAAGAGGAAAAGGTATATAAATACCAAGTGTGGAGAAAAAGATATAAAAACAATTTGTTAAAGAAAATTTAACATTGTTAAAAAAACAATTATATTGAAATCCTACAAGTTGATTCAAATGCAAAATATTAATAGAAAATTAATTGATACTTTTGCATCAATGAGTTCAATAAGACAAAATAAAGTTGCTAGACTTTTACAAAAAGAGTTGAGTTTAATTATTCAAGGGAAAACCAATGAGTTATTTCCGAGCACCATGGTTAGTGTAACCGTTATAAGAGTTTCTCCTGATTTAAGCTTTGCTAAAGTTTACCTAAGTATCTTCGGAAGCATAGAACCAAAAGAAGGGATTAAAATTGCTAACGAAAATGCTAGTGTTATTAGAGGCGAGCTAGGTAGAAAAGTAGGCAAACAATTACGTATTACTCCTGAAGTTGCTTTCTATTTAGATGATTCTATTGATTATATGGAAGAAATTGAAGCGAAACTGAATCAATAAATTCTTCCACTTCTCCAGCTGTCAACAGCTCTGAACCAATTGTTTTTAAACACTGGCGAACGACTCAATACAAAATCATTATCCGTTATTGGATTATCCACTTTGTGAAAAACAAAACTAAGCGACATCATGTTGTTTTCTTCTCCGTATATCCAATTTTCGTAGTTTTTGTGTTTATACACTACATTAGGCACACCAAAAATAATATATATAATTCCTCTGTCAGATTTCCAGCCTTCCATGTACGAAGTAAAATAATTATTAGCACTTTCTACCCGTTTAAAATATTCTCTTATTAATGTTCTAGCCCTATCATTACTTCCAGCAACATCTTTCCAAAATTTATCAACTTCTGCTTTAGGGTATTCAGCAGAAAGTAGTTGCTCAAATTCTTTTGAGGTAGTTATATAACGCATAGGCGGAATCATATTTTCTGCGGTTTTAACTTCAGGAAAATTATCTTGAAAATTAAATAATGTAGGACCTGTTGATTGTCCTTCGGGATGAATAAAATATAAACCGTTTTCTGTTACTTCATAACTTAATTGTTGTAAAGAGTCAAAAGTAAGTTCTTCTGTAAATTCTGGAGAAAATGTCATTTTTTCTTCAGGGGTTTCATTAGAAGAAAATGGTGGCTTTGCTATAGGAAAATCTGATTTATAATATTTTAAAACAAAAGTAGTATCGGTTATTGATTCATTTTTTTTAAGGTAAAAGGTGGTGTTGTTTTTTAAATAATTTTTAAATACAATGTTTTGCTTATCATCTAAAACCAAATAATTCTGAGCATTATAGATGCTTGATTTATCTAATTTTAGAGCTTTTTTAATGTATTGATCTCTGTTTAAATCATTAAAAGTAACTTTTATGGTATAGATTTTTCCAAATAAGGTATTTAGCATAAAAACGCCATCTAAATATTTCTTTTCTTTATTGTTTCCATAATCAACAAAATTAAGCGAGGCACTATCCAACAAAGTTTTGGAGTCTAATTCATACAACTCATAAGTTACCTTTACATTAGCACTAAAAGTAGAATCTTCTCTTTTTTTGGTGTATAAAATATTGGCAGAGTTAATTCTAAAATGAAATGCTGTTAGCGTATCATTGGTATGAAAAGCAAGCATATCTGGGTCAAGCAAATTAATTCCTGGCATATAAATTCCTGCAACATTTCTGTTAGTAGTATTTTGTGAAGAGGAGCAAGAAAAGAACATGCCCAACAAAAACAAAATGAATATGATATTAGTTATTTTCTTCATCTTCATGATTTTCAGGTAAATAAATTTCGGGCATTTGCTTTTTAGTTTTAGCTCCCAACTCTTCTAATTTTTTGGTAGCATCTATCAGGTTTCCTCTCCCCGATTTAAGTTTGTTAAATGCTTTTTCATAGGCTTCTTGCGAATTGTCGATACCTTTTTTAATGCTTTCCATGTCTTTTAAAAATCCTGCAAACTTATCGTGTAGTGCTCCTGCCTGACGAGCAATTTCTATAGCATTTTTCGTTTGTTTTTCTTGTTTCCATAAGGAAGCTACCGTTCTTAGGGTAGCCAATAAGGTAGATGGCGTAACAATAACCACTTTTCTATCCCAAGCATATTGATATAACTCGTTATCTGCTCTTAATGCTAATCCAAAAGAAGATTCTATGGGCATAAATAACAATACAAAATCGGGTGTGTTAATGCCTTTAGCACTAATATAGTGCTTTTCGCTTAAGCCTTTTATGTGGTTTTTAACGGATAACACATGGTTTTTTAAATGACTTTCTTGTTCTACCTCATCATCACAATTAATATAGTTTTGATAAGCCACCAAGGATACTTTTGCATCTACAATAATGTGTTTCTCATCAGGTAAGTTAATAATTACATCGGGCATAATTCTAGTACCATCATCATTAGAAGTAGAGTATTGTGTAGAGTATTCTACATCTTTTATTAAACCAGAGCTTTCCAGTACTTTTTCTAAAATTAATTCTCCCCAGTTGCCTTGGGTTTTGTTGTCGCCTTTTAATGCTTTGGTAAGGTTTTGAGCTTCTTCGCTCATTTGCTGGTTAAGTTTTTCAAGCGATTGTATTTGCTCTATAAGCTTGGTTCTATCTTTAAAATCTTTCTCGTAAGTATCATCTACTTTTTTCTCAAACTGCTTGATGTTATCTTTTAATGGCGTTAAAATCTCACTCAACCTTTTTTCATTCGCTTGAGCAAAATCAGTAGCATTTTGTTTGAGCAATTTATTGGCAATTAATGAAAACTCTGTGGTAAATTTTTCTTGCAATTGAGCTATTTCGTCTTTTTGCTCTTTAAGTTTAGTTTCTATGTTTTGATAAGCATTGGTTAGTCGAGCATTTTCAGAGATTAGTTCGCTATTTTTTTGTTCTAGCTCATTATTTTTAGTTTCAATCTTTCTAAATGCTTCAATAGATGAATCAATTCTGCCTTTAAGATTCCCATTTTCTAGGGTAAGCTCTTTTATTATTTGTTGGCTTTCAGCATCGTTACCACTACTGTTGTTTTGTAGTTTTTTTACCAAAAAACCAATAACAAAACCTAAAATTAACCCTGCTGCTAAGTATAAAAACTCCATGAATGTAAAATGAAAATTTAGAGCTATAAAATTAAGATAAAAAATACGAATACAGGGCGTTAATTTTTTTACTGTGAGAGCATCATTTTATTTTTACCATACTTTTTTAGCAGGACAAACTTTAACATGGAGAATAAGAGTTTTTTCACTATTAAAAAGCACTCTCTTTACCACAAGCTTGGACGCTTGCGGCAGCGGGGAGTGTCTTAAATGCTATACGAAATAAAATTATTCTTCGAATTTTTGCTTGTGTAAACAATAATAAAATGTATGAGAAAAATTATGAATATTGCTAAAAACAAAAATCGTCATATTAATTTTAACTTTTATTTGTTTTATCCATAGAAATCGGGTGTGCACCGCACTGTTATGCTTTAGCTTGTAGCTAAGCATTTAATCTTTACCACCTACCAACTCCAATTTGCCATTTTTTTAAAGAACGTTTTTAATTTTTAAAACCAGATAAATAGTAACACTAACCTACCAACACTACCCTATTATTTCCAAACATGAATATCATAATAGTCACTTGATGGACTTTCTGGGTAATGATTAAAATATCCAATAATTTGATTGTCTTTGGTACATAATACTACATATATATCTCTTGCCTTCTTTGGAAAAAATGAATATAAAACATACTTATCATTATTAAAATCAGTATTATATTTAGAAACTAAAGAAATTTCTATATTTGTTTCTTTCTCATACTGAAACTCAAAATCTTTAATTATCAAACTATCTTTGCTAGTTATTCCAGTTTTTTTTATGTGTTTTTTTTCACCCCACCTAATATTCATTTCCTTTAATATATCTTCTTTTTTTGTATTATAAGAACAGGAGGATAAAAATACTCCTATAAATAATACAAAATAAATTAATAAATTTTTTGGTTGATTTTCTGTTATCATAGTTAGTATTTTTTATGTAAGACAATATCTTTATAATAATTTAAAAAGTTCTAGTTGTAGGTGCTTTTGGAGGAGGAATAGGTCTTGGTCCTTTTGGAATAGCAGTTAACATTGGAAACCCCCCAGTTGCCGCGAGTTTAGCGTAGCGTAACTCGTGGTATTGTTTTTCATATTTTCTTATTTTATTCATTTACTCTTTTTTCTTGTTACTGTAAGTGTAAACAATAATAAAATGTATGAGAAAAATTATGAATATTGCTAAAAACAAAAATCGTCATATTAATTTTAACTTTTATTTGTTTTATCCATAGAAATCGGGGGGGATTTAACCCATCTTTTTTGCCCTAAACTTACTTTTATACCGCTGCATTTTTTATTTTTTGTTTTATTTCTATCTTAATTATCAACTATTTACATTTTTAATTTTAAAAAACAGATAAATAGTAACACTACCCATTTAGTGTAGCTTAAAAACAAAAGTATTTGATTTTATTATACCATTCAAAATTAAAGGACAATAATCAGAATATTCCTTATCAATATTAAATCGATATTCAATCATATAGTTTTTACCTTTCTCTAGTCCCTCATAATTATCAAGAACATTATATTGCAAAGAAAAAGAGTGATTTGGTAAAATAACCCTGTAATTAACAGTGTCATTTAAATAACATTCATTTTCTGTAAACTCATCAAAATCTATTGCTTCTATATCAAAATGATGTGGATATACTCTATCTACCATTGTACCATTAAAATTAACTTCTGGTGAATTTTTAAACTTCAAAATATCACCTGTTAGCAATGTATTAATTGGTAAAATATATTTTTTTTTGCTAATATTCTTAAAGACTAAAGTAATTTGATTCTTATCTTCTTTTTCTATACTAACTACAATATGACCACTTTGTCCCTTAAAAGAACAAGAAATTAAAAATAAAAGTGGAAGAATAGTTAACATTAATATGTTACTTCTTTTCATCAGGTGTGCACCGCACCGTTATGTGTATGCTTGTAGCTACACATTTCATCTAATCCCACCTACCAACTCCAATTTACTTTTTTTAAAGAACGTTTATTTATTTTTATTAGAGTAAACACTACCAAAACTTGTTCAATAACGTTCCTAAATAATAAAATACTACCATCGTAACTCCTGCTCCTATACTTTTACTTATACCCTTAAACCCCATTGGAATCGTGATTATTTGATATAATACAAATCCTATAATCGCCATGACAATTGGTAATATTTTTTTAATTAGAGAATTATCTTTCTTTTCTTTCATAATTAAATTATTTAAATCAATAACACTATTTTTTGGATTCTTAGATTCTATAAAAATACCTAGACTATCTCCAACATTTATTTCTACATCATGTAAATATTCAAATTTATTTACATTTTCTTTTATATAATAATTCCTGTTGTTATATACGTATTTGCATGTTATATAAGTTTTTGATTTTCTCCCATGCTTTTTTTCTACAACAATACCTTTTATCAATTTTCCATTATTTTTTAAATAATGTTCATTTTCAATGTCAGAAAGATAAAACTTAAGAACAAACCCTAGTATAATTAGCGATATAATTATCACTAATATAGACAGTACTGTTTTACCACTTTCACTCATTTATTTTAATGGTTATCCATATTTATAAAAACCTTACTGACCTATAAGCTTCTCTAGTAGTAGTTTTAGTAGTTTTAAAAACATTCTTGATTCTACTTAACGCATTAACTCTTGTCATATCAACACGAGTATTATCTACTCTTGAAGCCCCCGCTGCCGCAAGCGTCCACGCTTGTGGTGTATTTACCATACCAATCTCCAAGCATAAACTTACCAAACCCTTTGCATTACAAAAATCTTTTGCACTCCAAAATACTTTTTTACAGTCCCGCACTTATCTTTTAAGAATATAAATGGGAGTACCTTCTTCTACCAAATCGTACAATTCCATTACGTCTGTATTCTTCATGCGGATGCATCCGTGAGAAGCTGGTTGTCCAATATAGCCTTCTTCTGGTGTGCCATGGATGTAAATATATCGGTTATAAGAATCTACGTTTCTCCCTTTGTTTAAGCCAATTTCTTCGCCATCTAACCATAAAATACGTGTGGTAACATAATCGCCATCTGCTTTACGTTGGTCGGTAATAATTTCGGCTACTTTTCCATTAAATTCTCTTGCTTCTAATATCCCACCTAAAGGAACTTCTTCGCCAATTTTTCTTTTTACAGTATGTAGTCCTGGCGGTGTTTTATTACTGTTTTGATGACTTCCTATGCCTTTTTTGGCTGTGGAAATAGGATATGTTTTAACTGTTATCCCATTTTCTATTAAATACATTTTTTGATGTTTAACAGAAATATAAAGGTATTTCTCAAAATTTTTATCTGGATATTTTAAAGACAGATACTCTGTTAATATGTCTCCTAACTCTTCTTTGGGTTCTTCTTCAACCACTTCTTCAACCACTTCTTTTGGAGTTTCTACTACTGTATTTTCAACAATTTTAGTTGATTTACAAGCCATCATTAACATAACAAAACTTGCTAAAAAAAAGGATTTATTATGTGTGATATGTGACAAGTAGTTTTTAATCATGGAATTAGCAATACTACAAAAATTATTTTTTATTACTTAGCTTTAGCATTATTTTATAAAATAATTTAGGGAACAAAGTTTTAAATGGGATAGTCAACAACTCTTTTTTTCCAATATAAACGTGTTGTTTGTCTTTAACTATTGCATTAACCAAATTTTTAGCAAATGCATCAGGTTTCATTCCATTGAGCTGAGCATCACTATTTTCATTGGTAATATTTCCTTTTCCATCTATAGCATTAATAGAAACATTGGTATTTATAAAGCCCGGAGCTGCAAGTAATACAGAAATGTTATCTTTTACCAATTCTAACCTCAACGATTCGTAAAAACCATAAAGTGCATGTTTGGTTGCTGCATAAGTGGAGAGTTGCGGCAAGCCAAATTTTCCTAAAATAGAGGTTATTACTACCACTTTTCCATATTTTTTTTGTTGCATGATAGGTAAAACAGCTTTTGTGAGTGCTACATTTCCAAAATAGTTAATGTTCCAAAATTTTTGTTCAACAACTTCGGTGGTTTCCATAGCCAAACTTTTCTGACTAATCCCTCCATTGTTTATTAAAATATCTATGGTAGTAAATTTCTCTATTGCTTTATTTACCCAAGTTTGAGCATCTTTAAACTGTTCTAAATCTATTGGTAAAACCAGTACTTGTTCATCCGATAAATTAGTGTTTTTCTTTACTCGTTGCAGCTCCTCCTCTCTTCGTGACGATAGAATTAATTTACAGTTTCTTTTAGCTAATTCATAAACTAACGCCTCTCCTATTCCCGAAGAAGCTCCTGTAACCCATATTACTTTGTTTGTTATATCCATGTAGCAAAAATAGTGATTAATATTTTTCTCTAAGAGCATCAAAAACATCTGCAACAGCAGGACATATTTCTGTGTTTTTTAGCGATAAATCTAAAATCTGATAAAATCTTTTTCGGTTGGTATGAGGATATTCTCTACAAGCTGCCGGTCGGCTTTCATAAACCATGCAGTAGTTTTCATAATCTAAAAACGGACAAGGAGCAGTATTAAGCACATAATCACCTACTTCATCTAAATGTAAATATTGAGCAACAAAAGCTGAAGGCTTTATTTTTAGGTGTTTTGCCAATCTGTCAATGTCTCTATCATAAAAAATAGGGCTAGTGGTTTTACAACAATTAGCACATTGCAGACAGTCTATTTTATCAAAAGCAGCATCATGAGCTTCGTGTGCATTATCATCTAAATTTTTTGGTTTGCTTTTTTTAAGCTTTTTAACCAAAAGTTGATTCTCTTTTTTATGCTTTTCGGCTACTTCCAGTTTTAATTTCAGACTACTATTCATGCGGCAAAAGTAGTGAAATTACTCTTTTACAAATTTTAATGTTTCTGTGGTAGCATCATTATTTAATTGTATAAAATAAATTCCTGATGAGAAATTACTGATGTCTAAAACTGTTTGTAAGCTGGCATTAGTTGTTAAAATAATTTTTCCCGTTACATCTGTAATAGCTATATTCGTATTTCCATTTGGCAAGCCTTTAATGTTTAGTTGATTATTAGCTGGATTTGGATAAAGCACAACATCAATAAAATTAGTTAATTCATCCACACCTATTATGGTAGAGTTCATGCAGATTTCTAATCCCCAACTATCTAAACTTCCTCCATCCCAATTAAAAACATCTTCAACAGTAAGCGTCCATGTTCCTTGTGGGTTTTCACCGTTAAAAGCAGCTAAAGCATCTTGAGGTTGGTAAGTTCCACCACCAACTGGAGGACAAGGTAATGCTCCAGGTGTTGCAGCGTCATCAAAGTTTACATCAAAATCATTTTCACTGTTACAGATTTCTTCCCATAAAGTAACTACTGTGCCTTGCGGACTTTGTAGAGTAATTATTAAATCTTCTATCCAAGAGTGTGTGCCTATTAAATCAATAACATTTACATCGTTTATTGTTCCTGATGTAGTAATATTTAATGTTGAAGTTACTATTGCAGCACTATTACTAGGAATGGTTACAGGAACATTTGTACTCATAGCAGTAATACAATTACTTGTTGTAAAGGAATTATTTGAAGAAAAGTTTCCAGAGCCACATTGGTTATTTGGTCTTACTCTCCAATAATGTTCGGTATCAGCAGCAAGGGTTGATGATGTATAAGTTGCCGTTGTTAATCCAGTAGCATTATCAACTATGTTTGTAAAAGCAGCATCTGTAGCTATATCAATATCATAAGTTGCAGCATTAGGGTTTGCTTGCCAAGTAAATGTATAGGGTCCAGAAACGTTTGTAGCTCCATTTGCCGGACTTAGTAAATTAACAGGTGTAAAATTGTTGGAATAAACATTTAAGTTAATATTGGTTGATTGAGTTGCAGAAGTTGCCGTTCCTGTTATGGTAATAGTATGTGAGCCAACCATTGCGGCAGTTATTCCTGAAACTTGAACAGTTACATTTGTACCATTTGTTTGGGCGGTTGAAGGAGTAAAACTTACGGTTGTTCCCGCAGGATTTCCTGAAGCAGAAAAAGTAGTTACATCATTAAACCCTAAAAAAGTATTGTATGTAAAAATGTAGGTTGATGTTCCTGGAGCACAAATATCATTGCTAGTAGCACCAGGTGCAAAGTTCATTACAAATTCTGATGCCTGAATAGTAAAATTAGTTGAATTTAACGCATAAAATATGTTTCCTGCACCTCTTACCATTACTCTGGCGTTTGTAGTTGCACTACCTGTTGGCACGGTAACATTTGCTGAACCATTATTAGGAACTCCTGTTGCTAAAGTAATTGGGTAGGTATATCCTCCATCTTGAGATAAGAAAATATCTACATTTGGTGTATTTACTGCTCCAGTATTTGTTCCGGAAACATTCCATGTAACCGTTTCTGTGCTTCCTTCATTCCAAGTTACAGCCATATTTTGTGAAGTAACTGTAAACGGGCCTGAATTGCCATCAACAGTAACCACCATATTATCAATTTTGTTTTGTCCGCCTCCTGAAAGGTTATCTCTTACAGTTAATGAAAAATTCATGGTTCTTCCTACATTGGAAACGGTTTCCCATTGGGTAGTTAAATTACCAGCTATTACACTTGAAAGTTGAGGCAAATACCTATTTGGAGAAGTGGTTGGTGCTATTGAGCGAAAAGCTGGACTTCCGGTACTTGTTGCACTTACACTTGTTTGAGAGTTAAACCCAACATCTCCTTGTTCCCAACAAAACGAAAGTGAATCTACATCAGGATCAGAGCCACTACCTTCTAAAATAAAAGCAGTTCCTTTTGGAATAGTGTAGTCTGCTCCAGCATTGGCTGTAGGAGCAGTATTTACCATTGGTGTAGAAGAGTAACAACCTTTTGAAGCTACATTGGTAGTAACTTGTTGGATATTGAAAAAGTGAAAATAATCATCACTATGAGGTTGAACATCTGAAGCTCCTGTGATTCCTGCATATCCCATAATAGTTGAGCCACTTCCGGGCTCCATTTGAGCTCCTGTACTTTCACTTCCACCATGAGTCCAAGTATGATTAGCCCCAAATTGGTGTCCAATTTCATGAGCTACATAGTCCACATCAAAATTATCTCCTTGAGGAACAGAGTGCGAACTATAACCACTTCCTTTTTGATTATTTACACAAACACAACCTATACAACCTGCATTTCCATTGTTAGAACCTTGATGTAATAAATGTCCTACGTGATAATTTGCTTCTTGAATTACACTACTTAATGTAGATTGTAATTGGCTGTTTAAACTGTTGGTATAAGGATCTGTTGAAGGATTAGTAAATACCACATCATCATTATTGGCAACTAACTGCATGGTAATACCAAAATCTGTTTCATAAACACCATTTACTCTTGTCATAGTAGCATTTATAGCTGCCATAGCTAATACTTTTGTTCCTCCGTGCCAAACAGTATATTCTCCTGATGCGGAAACAGCAGTTAAAAAAGTTCTTAATGTTTGGTCGTTTGCATCCTTATTGTTGGATTGCTTAATTTTTTTTATGTCTAGAGCAATGTCGTCTGTTAAACATTCAAAAGTATGTTGAGTTACTTCGTCTGTTTTTCTTGAATACACAGCATAGGAGGTTAAATCGGTAGAGTATGGTTCAATAAAAACACTTTTTCTATCTAATCTGAAAAGCATACTGCTTAAGCCTTTTTGTGGAGAAAAACTAAACCTGATGGTAGAAGCTGTAGTGGTACTTTTTCCAAAAAAAGATTTAATTTCAGGATATTTAGCTGCTAAATCTGGATGAAAGATAGACGCTTCAAATACTTCAAAGTTTTCTATTGTTCCATTTCCTGTAGGAAAGCCTAAAACAAGGGCTGATGTATTTTGAGAAAATCTTTTTGGAGCTTGGTTTAATAAATTTTGTAAGGTAGCAATATCTAACTGATAAACATCAAAATTTATTGGGAGGTTGGTTGTATTTATTTTATTATTTACGGCTATCTTACTTGTTTTAATCCATAAGTTAGCATGTTGTTGAGCATTAATGGTAACTACTGTTCCTAATAAAAGTAGGGAGAAGAAAGTAGTTTTAAAAAAGTTTGTTTTTCGCATAAAGTAGCAGATTAAAATTAATTTAGCTATAAAGTTAACCTAAAAGTGAGCAAGAAACAATATTAATTGAAGAGTAGTATTGAAATCCTATTTTTTTACATTTAGGAAAGAAGGTGTAAAAATTAAAAAACCCAACAAACTGATATTCAATTTATTGGGTTTTAAAAGTTGTCCGACTAGGGCTCGAACCTAGACTCTTCTGGACCAAAACCAGACGTGTTGCCAGTTACACCATCGGACAATTGGACGGCAAAAGTAATAATTTTTTTTACTTGTACAAATTTTTTTCAAGGCATAAATTTTTACACTTATTTATGTGTTCATTTTGTTGCAATTATCTTCAATTTAACTTTTAACAATCATTAACTGTAAATATTATTCTTCATTAGACAAGAATTTCATATTTTCGTGAACTTAAATAATACTGAATATCATGGAATATAAAAAACTGAACAACATAATAGGATGGATAATTTGGGCAATTGCTTCATTTGTATATCTATCAACCATAGAGCCCACAACAAGTTTTTGGGATTGTGGTGAGTTTATCGCTGCTGCGTATAATTTAGAAGTTGGTCACCCACCGGGAGCACCATTATTTATGCTTATAGGAAGGTTTTTCACTATGTTTACAACTCCAGAAAATGCAGCTGTTGCCATTAACGCAATGTCGGCATTGAGTAGTTCTTTTACTATTTTATTTTTATTTTGGTCTATAACAGCAATAATTAAAAAAATGGTTGTTAAAACAGGAGAAATGGATAAAGCTGCTATGATTGCAGTATTTGGGAGTGCTGTTGTAGGTTCTTTAGCTTACACTTTCTCAGATTCATTTTGGTTTTCTGCGGTAGAGGGTGAGGTTTATGCCATGTCTTCTTTATTTACTGCTGCTGTATTTTGGGGGATTCTTAAATGGGATGCAGTTGCTCATGAGTCGCATAGTACTAGGTGGTTGGTTTTTATTGCTTATTTAATGGGGCTTTCTATTGGCGTCCATTTATTGAACTTATTGGCAATACCTGCAATGGTGTTTTTATATTATTTCAAAACCAGAGAGTTAACTGCTAAAAGATTTTTTATTGCTTCAGGCGTATCAGTACTTATTTTAGGAATTGTACAATTTGGAATTATTCCGGGAACATATAAGTTAGCATCTATCTTTGAATTGTTTATGGTAAATACATTGGGAATGCCTTTTCACTCTGGATTGGTTTTCTACTTTATTCTTTTAGCAGGATTAGTTGCCTATGGATTATATTATACTCAACAAAAAGGCAAAGTGTTATGGAATACTGTTTTGCTTTGCTTTAGTGTTATTATTATTGGATACTCAACTTATTCAGTTATTTTAATTCGTTCTGCTGCCAACCCTCCAATGGATGAAAATAATCCAGAGAACGTATTTAGCTTATTATCTTACCTAAATCGTGAGCAATATGGTTCAGCTCCATTTTTATCTGGACAATTTTATAATACACCATTAGATAGTAGAGAGCCTTTTATTGAAGGTAAGACAGTTTATTACCAAAATAAAGAAACAGGTAAGTATGAAGCCACTAATAAAGGCGAAAAAGATAAACCTAACTATGATGAAAAAGCTTCGGGATTTTTCCCAAGAATGTGGAGTTCTCAAGGAAACCATGTAAGGGATTACAAAATGTGGGTGGATATTAAAGGTAAAAATGTTAGGGCTTCAAATGGTGAGACAATTAAAATACCAACTTTTGGAGACAATCTAGCTTTTCTATTCAATTATCAATGGGGACATCTTTATTGGAGATATTTTATGTGGAATTTTGCAGGAAGACAAAGTGATGTTCAAAACTCTACTCCCAATGAAATAGTTAATGGAAACTGGATTAGTGGTATTAAACCCATTGATGCTGCTAGACTAGGAAATCAAGATAAACTTTCTAAAAATGTAACTGAAAATAGAGGGCATAATCGTTATTTCCTTTTACCACTTATATTAGGAATTATTGGGTTGATTTATCAATTTATTAAAGACCCAAAAGATTGGTTAATTCTTGCCTTACTATTTTTCTTTACGGGATTAGCTATTAATTTTTATACCAACCCTCCTTCTCCACAACCAAGAGAAAGAGATTATGCTTATGTGGGTTCGTTTTATGTTTTTGCTATATGGATAGCTCTAGGAGTTTATGCCTTGTATGAAATTCTAGGAAAGAAAATTCAACGCTTAGCAAGTGCAGGTTTAGTAACTACTATTTGTTTATTAGCTGTTCCTGTTTTAATGGCTAACCAAAATTGGGATGATCACGATCGTTCAAAAAGATATACTGCAAGAGATTTTGCAAAAAACTATTTAAACTCATGTGCCCCAAATGCTATTTTGTTTACCAATGGAGATAATGATACTTTCCCGCTTTGGTATGTTCAAGATGTAGAAGGCTTTAGAACAGATGTAAGAGTGGTTAATTTAAGTTTACTAAATACAGATTGGTACATAGAACAAATGCGAAGAAAGGCTTGGGATTCTGATGGAATACCGCAAATGCTTCCTGACCATAAAATAAGACAAAATACTAATGATTATGTTTATGTATATGACAGGGGGATTGAAGGACATACTGATGTAGATGAAATTATTAAGTTTGTTACAGATGACAGTCCTAAATCTAAAATAACAGGAAATAACAATAAACAAATTGATTATTTACCAACTAAGAAATTTAAAATTTCTGTTGATAAGGAACTTGTTTTAGCTAACGGCACTGTTTCTAAAGATAAGGCTGATAGAATTCTGGATAATGTAGAATGGAGCATAGAAGCTAACGGAATCTATAAAAAAGACCTTATTATTTTAGATATATTAGCTGCTAACGACTGGAAAAGACCTATCTATTTTGCTATTACTACCGGTGATGATGCTTATCTAGGATTAACTGATTATTTTCAAATTGAAGGTTTAGCTTATAGATTAGTACCTTATAAAGCACAAAGTTTTGACGGACAAACAGGAGAGGTAAACACAGAAGCAATGTATGAAAATTTGATGACTGAATTTGAATGGGGAGGAATGAACAAGTCAGAAATTTATATGGATGAAAATAACAGAAGAATGTGTATGAATTTCCGTAATAATTTTGCTCGTTTAGCAGGCGATTTTATCAGACAAGGGAAAAAAGAAAAAGCATTAGAAGTATTAGATAAATGCTTAGAAGTGATTCCTCATAAAAATGTTCCTTATAACCAATTTATGGTTTCCATTGCTGAACATTATTATAGATTAGAAGCTTATGATAAAGCAAACGAAATTGTAAAAATCCTGCTTGATATTTATGAAGATGACTTAAATTATTATATGTCGTTAAAAGGAAAACATAGAAAATTTGTTGAGCGTGATGAAGGATTTACCAAATACATTCTTGGTCAATTGGTAATGCTTGCAAGAGATAGATATCCAGACTCAGGGTTAAATGAAGAAATGAAAGAAAGATTTGATTTAATTACCAATACTGTTAATTCAGGAAGATAGAAATACTGAAAAATAAATGAAAAAAATAATAAGAAGCATTCTTAGAGCTTTAGGATTATACACTTTTGCGATAGATATAGAAAATAAATTAATAACTCTTATTAAAAAACCCGAGCGTAAAAAATTTTACGGTCAGTTTATAAAAAAAGATAGTTTGTGTTTTGATGTAGGTGCCAATAAAGGTAATAGAACAGAGATTTTTTTAGAGTTAGGAGCAAAAGTAGTTGCTGTTGAACCTCAGCAGGAATGTTATTTACATTTGCAAGAAAAATTTGGAGATAAAATTAATCTTATCACTAAAGGTTTGGGCGAAAAAGAAAGTACCGAAAAATTGTATGTTTCAGGCTCAACATTAATTTCTTCTTTCTCTAAAAGCCATGTTGATATGATGCAAGAAGAACGTTTTAAAGGAGCTAACTGGAACAAAACAGTAGAAATTCAAATGACTACTTTAGACAATTTAATCAAACAATTTGGGGTGCCTGATTTTTGTAAAATTGATGTGGAAGGTTATGAGTATGATGTATTAAAAGGCTTATCCCAACCGCTTAAAGCACTTTCTTTAGAATATATTGTTCCGGAAAACACTCAAGTATTAGTAGATTGTTTGACCCATCTTAACAAATTAGGAAATATAGAATGTAATTTTTCTTATGGAGAATCTATGCAGTTGAATTTACCAACATGGAAAAATGGCAAAGATATGATAGACTATATACAAACAGCTGATTTTACAGCAACTTCTTATGGAGATGTTTATATAAAATTTATTTCATAAAAAAAGCGGTATAATGATTCTTATCATTATACCGCTTTTTTTATGTTATTTTAATTAAAATTATTGCACAATCATTTTCTCTACAATAACGGTATCATTTTGTTTAACCTTAACAAAATATACTCCTTTGGCTTGATTTGAAATATCTAAAGTAGTTTGATTTCCATTAATGATTCTTCTTTCAATAATGGTTCCCACAACATCATATACTTCAATTAAAGCGTCTTTAGTATTATTTTCAATCGATACTTGAAATAAACCTGAACATGGGTTAGGATAAACAGTTACTTTATTATTAAGTTTTTCTTCTTCAACACCAACAATGTTTCCGCAAGTTGCAGCTCCCCATGTTGGGTCATTTACATCAGAATTAATAGAACTTCCTAAATTCCCATTATTACCGCTTACTTTATCCACAACTAACTGACCACTTCCCTCATTTAATTCCCAATAAGCCAGCAAGTTTTGTGTTGATGCTGAAAAACCACTATTCATACCATTTAAGATTTCTGAGGCAGTACGTGCTCTATCCCAAATACGAACTTCTGAAATACTTCCTTTGAAAGGATCATTTACACTTGAACCAAAATCATGTCCAATCCATGCAACATTACGAGAAGAACTTAAAGATTGGTTAACGGTGCTATTATAAGTGCCTATTAAAGAACCATCAACATAAAAAGATAACAACCCTGATAGTCTTGTAATTGCAATATGATGACATTCCCCATCTAGTATGCTTCCATTAAATGTTCCATTACTTAATAATAAATGATTTTGACCTCCAAACTGTATACATAACATTTTAGAATTTGAGCTTCCCCAAATATCATGGAAAAAAACGACACAACCATTTGGAAATGAGGGGCTATTTGAAAGTATTACAGGGTGTGCTTGTTGTTCAGATTCCAACCCTTTAACCCATGCTTCAATAGTAAAATCTCCATTTCCTATTGTATTTATATCGTTAGGAACTTCTACATAATCATTGTTCCCATCAAAAGTTAGCAGCTGAGCCGAAGAAACTAATGAGGTTAAAAATAAAATTGATAATAAAGTAATTTTTTTCATATATGTTTTTTTAATTAATAATTCCAAAGGTATAAAAAAAAAGTAATAAATGCATTTTATTTACCTCACCAACCTCAGAGCCTCTCTTTTACTAAGTGAATTTAAAGCTGTTTTTTCGGTAAAAGCTATTACCCATTCAGGGTTTGTTCTGCTATATTCTCGCAATATCCACCCAATAGCTTTATTTATAAAAAATGCTTTACTTCCTAATAAAGCATTTATGGTATTGCAAAGCAAAGTAGTATCTATTTCTTCTTTATATTTTAATTGAAACAATAAAGCACAACGTTGCAACCACATATTGCCAGATTTCAACCATTTAGTTACATAAATTGCTTTTTGTTCAGGGAATTTTTTAAAATAAGCTCCCATTAATTTAGTGGCAATAAAGTCAACTGTGTCCCACCAAGATTGGTTAACAACCATATATTCATACAGTTGTATGTCTTGTATTTCTATTTGTTTTAGGTATTTAAAAGCCAATTCCTGAGCAAAATAATGACATTCTCGCTGAGGTTTTTTCCATAAAGCACTGATGATTCCTCCTAATTCTTTTTTATCTGGAAGCATTTCTTTGGCTAAAAATACTTGTTGTAAAGCCCTTCTTTCTGTTGTTTTTATACCAAAAAATTCAAACTGATTCCGCAAGTATGCTGATTGCTCTAACGCAATTTTAGTATTCGTATTTAACTTAAATTCTTTTAATAAAGTTGGAATATAATCGCTCATAACAGTTAATTTGTATGGAACTCAAAATTATTGCTTTTATAATTACAACGTCATTAGTAAATAATGTTACTGTTTTTTGTTATTCAATTTGGTACAAATTAGGGAGTTGTTTACTATATTTGTACCAAAAATAGTTATGATAACAAGAGAAATAGAATCTTTACTTAAGGAATATAGTCAACAATTTCGTTCGCTTTTGGTGGTCGGACCTCGACAAACAGGAAAATCAACTGTGGTAAAAAAAGTATTTTCAAACAAACCCTATGTCTCTTTAGAAAACATAGATGAACGAACTTTGGCAGAGAGTGATCCGAGAGCTTTTTTAAACCGTTTCCCGAAAGGAGCAATTTTGGATGAGGTACAGCGAGTGCCACTACTATTTAATTATTTACAGGAAATTATAGACAACAGCAATGATGATGGGTTATTTATTTTAACAGGAAGTAATAATTTATTACTACAAAGTAATATAAGTCAATCGTTAGCGGGTAGAGTTGGGATTATAGACTTATTACCACTAACTGTTAAAGAGGTAGAAAAATTTGGAAAAACTAATCTCTCTCTTAATGAACAAGTGCTTAAAGGTTCTTATCCCGAAATTTACGATAAAAACAGAAAACCTACCTTATGGTATCCGGCATATATTAGAACTTATGTAGAGCGAGATGTTCGATTAATTAAGAATATAGAAAACACACTTTTATTTACCAAATTTTTAAAACTATGTGCAGGAAGAATAGGGCAGCAACTTAATATATCAGCTCTTAGTAACGAGTGTGGAATTGATGTAAAAACAGTAAACTCGTGGCTTTCAGTTTTAGAAAGTTCTTTTGTAATTAAACTACTTCAGCCTTATTATAAAAGCTTTAATAAACGTGTTGTAAAAACACCCAAGCTTTATTTTTATGATACGGGATTGGCTTGCTCTTTACTTAACATAAAAAACACCAATGAATTATCATGGTCTCATTTTAAAGGTTCTTTAGTAGAGAATTTCATTTTGATGGAACTTTTAAAACAGATGAAGAATAAAGGAACTCGTGAAGATGTTTATTATTGGAGAGACAATAAAGGTATAGAAATAGACATTTTAATCGATTGTGGAAATAAATTATTACCAATAGAAATAAAATCGGCACAAACATTCAATAAAGATTTTTTAACTAACATGAATAAATTTAACTCTTATGCGAATATTAATAATGGCTGGCTAATTTATGATGGGAAATTAGAATTTGAAACGGAACAAGGAATTTTAGTAAAAAACTGGAAAAATACCTTTATTTAAAAAATAAAAAATTATCAACTTAACAAGCTCAAAAGATTTCAAAATGCTACTGTTTATAACTCCTAAACAACAGGGTGCTTTTCTGGTAAAAATACCCCTAACATTGTAATTGATATAAACTAATTGCCATGATGTTAAAAAAACAATCAATTATAGCTATTTTATGTGCAGGAGTACTTTTCTCTTGTGTTCCTGCAAGAAAATACGAAGAATTAAAATCTAAACAAACTGCTTGTTTAGAGGAAAACAGTGCTTTAAAAGCTCAAAATCAGGATTTAGAAGAAAAAAATAAAGAATTATTAGCTTCTGTTGACAAAATGCGTAAGGAAAAAGAAGGGATGGAACACGAAATTAAAGTGTTAGAAAAGTCCTTAGATCAAATGACTAAAAACTACGACAATGTTAACGAAACTTACCAGTTATTACTAGATAAAAACAAAGAACTGTTAGCAGGAAATAAATCTGCCACAGAGCAGTTAATGAAGCAATTACAAAAAACACAAGAAGAATTACAAGCTCAAGAAGATGCATTAAGAGCATTAGAAGGAACTTTACAAGCTAAACAAGCTAAATTAGAACAACTTACCATAGATTTGGAGGCTCGTGAAAAACGTGTTAATGAATTAGAAGCAATGATTAGCAGACAAGATTCATTAGTAAATGCTCTTAAAAATAAAGTGAAAGATGCATTATTAGGATTTGAAAATAACGGACTGACCATCGAACAAAAAAATGGAAAAGTGTATGTTTCTTTAGATGAAAGTTTATTATTTGCTTCGGGTAGTTATACCGTTGGCGAAAGAGGTGTAGATGCTTTGAAAAAATTAGCTAAAGTATTAGAACAAAACCAAGATATTAATATTTTGGTAGAAGGACATACAGATAATGTTCCTTTAAAAGGCTCTGGAGATATTAAAGATAACTGGGATTTAAGTGTGAAAAGAGCTACATCGGTAGTTAAAATTATAACCACAAACAGCAATGTAAACCCCAAAAGATTAACTGCTGCCGGAAGAAGTGAGTATTTACCTTTAGATACTTCTAATAGTGCAGAAGGAAGAAAGAAAAATAGAAGAATTGAAGTGATTCTTACTCCTAAATTGGACGAGCTATTTGAGTTGTTGGAAACTAATTAATTGAAATTAAAAACTCTTCCTACGATTTTAGTTTATTAAATGCTGCTTTGTTTTTGTTTGCCAATTGTCCGCAGGCTGCATCAATATCTTTTCCTCTGCTTCTTCTCACATTTACAATTAGGTGATATCTGTCTTCTAAAAATCGGGCAAACTCATCTGTTTTTTTTGCATCTGCTTTTTGAAAATCAGCATCATCAATAGGATTGTATTCAATAATATTAATTTTACAAGGAACTACTTTACAGAATTCGGCTAACTCTCTAGCATCTTCTAAACTATCATTAAAATCTTTAAAAATAATGTATTCAAATGTTACTCTTGTGCCTGTTCTTTCATGAAAATAAATTAATGCTTCTTTCAGAATTGCCAATGAGTTCTGCTCATTAATAGGCATTATTTTACTTCTTTTTTCATCATTAGCAGCATGTAGCGATAAAGCAAGGTTAAATTTCACTTCATCATCTCCTAATTTTTTTATCATTTTGGCAATTCCTGCAGTAGAAACAGTAATTCGTTTTGGAGACATTCCCAACCCTTCGTTACTGGTAATTTTTTCTATGGAATCTAATACATTTCTATAGTTCAACAAAGGTTCTCCCATACCCATATAAACAATGTTGGTAAGTGGAGTGTTGTATTTTTCTTCAGCTTGTTTTTTAATTAATGCTACTTGGTCAAAAATTTCATCAGCATCAATGTTTCTTAGCCTGTCTAGTTTACCTGTAGCACAAAAAGCACATGTTAAACTGCAGCCTACTTGAGAAGAAATACAAGCAGTCATTCTTTTTGGTGTAGGAATTAAAACACCTTCAACAATATTTCCATCATGCAATCTAAATGCATTTTTAATGGTTCTATCCGAACTTACTTGTTCTTCGCTGGTAGTAATGGCATTAATCACAAAATTATCTTTCAATAATTGTCGGGTAGCAAACGATAGGTTAGACATTTCATCAAAAGAAACAGCATGTTTTTTCCACAACCATTCGTAAACTTGTTTTGCTCTAAATGCCTGTTCGCCATGGGTTGTAAAGAATTCAATTATTTCTTCTTTAGAAAGATGTCGTATGTTTTGTTTTTTTGTCATAAGGACTGCAAAGTTAATTTAATTAATTGATGCGATTTTAAATAAGCGAAAAACATTATTTTTGAAACCCTAATATGTCAAAAATGAATAAGCAATTGCTTCATAACATAGCTATTACCTGTCTTCCTAATATAGGAGCCATAACTGCCAAAAAACTTATTGCCTATTGCGGAAGTGCCGAAAAGGTGTTTTCTGAGAAAAAAGCGGCATTAGAAAAAATTCCGGGAATTGGAAAAATAAATGCTCAGCATATTTTTAGCAATAAAAAAGAAGCATTAAAAATTGCCGAAAAAGAATTACCGTTTATCGAAAAAAATAAGATTACCCCTATTTTCTATTTAGACAAAGCTTATCCTAAAAGACTAACCCATTGTGAAGATAGCCCTATTATACTTTACACCAAAGGCAATATGGATTTGAATACACAAAAAGTAATTAGTATTGTAGGAACAAGAAATGCTACCGATTACGGTAAAGAATTTTGTGAGAAATTGATTGCTGATTTAGCTCCTCATCAACCATTAATTGTTAGCGGACTAGCTTTCGGGATTGACATTTGTGCACACAAAGCCGCATTACAACATAATCTCCAAACAGTTGCTGCTTTAGCTCATGGCTTGGACAGAATTTATCCCAATCAACATGGAATTATTGCTAAGCAAATGCAAGAAAATGGAGGTATTATTTCTGATTATAAACACGAAACCAATCCTGATAGAGAAAATTTCCCTAAAAGAAATCGCATAGTTGCTGGCATGGCTGATTTAACGATAGTGGTTGAGTCTAGTAAAAAAGGAGGATCGTTGATTACTGCCGATTTAGCCAATCAATACAATAGAGATGTTTTTGCCTTGCCTGGCAGACTAAATGATGAATATTCTGAAGGTTGTAATTGGCTGATAAAAACCAATAAAGCGGCTTTAATACAATCGGCTAAAGACATTGAATACATTATGGGTTGGCAAGCTACTACTGAAAAGAAAAACACCAATCAAACAAAGCTTTTTGTAGAGTTAAGTGATGAAGAAAAAACCATTGCAAATATACTTTCGGTAACAGACAAAATACCTATTGATAGCATTGCTTTAAAAGCGGAATTTCCTATGAGCAAAACTGCTGCTTTATTACTCAATTTAGAATTTAATGGCATTGTAAAATCCTATCCCGGAAAAATGTATAAGTTGGTGTAATACTGTTTAAAATTAAAAAAAGGATAATAAGTTATGAAAAATACTCTAATTATCCCTCCACATAATTATTTGCGTTTTATTTTCATAAACCGAAATATCTTTTTTAAAGATAAGGTGAACTAAATCTATAAGTGGTAAAATGCCAAAACCACCAAAAGTTACCGAGTAAATTATAGGAGTTCGTTGGTGTGTTCCCATGTAAATTCTATGTCCACCCAAAATACCCGTAAAAATGGTAAAAATAATGGCTTTACCTCTTTTAAATTTTACTTCTCCATTTTCCTGAATTTCCATTTGCACATCAGTTGCATGAAATATTTCTGTATTTAGGCTTGCCAAAGAATCTTTTTTAATAGTGGAAGCCTGAATTAGCTCTGAAAACAAAACAAAGAGTAGTATAGGAAAAAAATACTTCATTATTTTTTGGAGATTAAAGGTAAAATTTGTGCTAGAATAGTATTAACTGATTCTTCCACCGTTTTATGAGCAGTTTTTACAACAATAGCTGCGTTTTCGGGAGCTTCAAATGGAGCATTAATGCCTGTAAAATCTTTAATTTCTCCTGCTCGGGCTTTTTTATAAAGCCCTTTTACATCACGTTGTTCGCAAATTTCTATAGGTGTATCAATAAAAACTTCTACAAAATCTTCCTTACCAATAATTTCTTTTGCAGCATTTCTTATAGCATTGGTAGGACTAACAAAACAATTAATGGTAATTACACCACAATTTACAAATAGCTTAGAAACTTCGGCAATTCTTCTTATGTTTTCTGTTCTATCAGCATCCGAAAAACCTAAATTATTATTAATACCTGTTCTAATATTATCACCATCCAATACTTGTGTTAAAAAGCCTTTTTGAACCAATTCTTTTTCTAAAGCAATAGCAATAGTACTTTTTCCAGAACCGGAAAGTCCAGTCATCCAAATTACTTTTGCCGTTTGGTTGAGAAGCTGTTCTTTTTCTTTTCTCCCAACAATTTGGTCGAAAATAGGGAATATGTTTTCTTGGTTTTTCATAGTGATGATGAATGAAGTACAAAAATAGTTTTTTATGTTGAAAGAAAAACGACAAGCACAGTATGTATTCTAAAAACATTACAAGCTATCGATTTAAAATCTCTAATTAGTAATTTGTAATTAAAATACTTCGTGGCTTTTACTTATCTTTGGACTTCAATTTTTTAACTATGAGTAATAAAAAAGTGATGTTAGATTATAATTCAACACCTGTAATTGACCAGGTAGGTGTATTGGACAGAATAAACAGAATTACCTCAAGGAGCTTAAAAAAAGATGCTAAAATGCACGGATTAAAAATGGCATTGAGCATGATAGATTTAACCACTCTCGAAGGTGCTGATACAGATAAAAAAGTCATTCAATTGTGCAACAAAGCCATGCACTTACACGATGCCATGCCTGATTTACCTACCGTAGCGGCAGTTTGTGTTTATCCTAATTTTGTAGCTACTGCAAAAAAAGCTTTAAAAGGCACCAAAATTAAGGTAGCATCTGTGGCTACTGCTTTTCCTGCCGGACAATCAAGTAGGGAAGTAAAATTATTAGACACCAAATTAGCTGTTGATAATGGTGCTGACGAGGTGGATATGGTTATTAGCAGAGGGAAATTTCACGAAGGAGATTATAATTTTGTTTTTGATGAAATAGCTGCTATTAAAGATGCTTGTGGCAAAGCACGTTTAAAGGTAATTCTAGAAACAGGTGAGCTAGGAACATTTGACAAAGTAAGAAGAGCTAGTGATATCGCCATTTATGCCGGAGCAGATTTTATAAAAACCTCAACAGGAAAAATTAGTCCTGCTGCTACTTTGCCAGTTACTTCGGTGATGTTAGAAGCGATTAAAGATTACTATTACAAAACAGGAACACAAGTAGGAATGAAACCTGCAGGAGGTATTTCTAATGCTAAATTAGCATTGCAATATTTACTGCTGGTAAAAGAAACTTTGGGTGATGCATGGCTAACCAATGAGTGGTTTAGGTTTGGAGCAAGCAGTTTAGCTAACGATGTATTAATGCAAATAGCGAAACAAACAACAGGCATTTATCAATCTAAAGATTATTTTTCTAAGGATTAATAGTAAACCGTAACCGCAAAGAAGTAAAGGTTTCGCATAGCACACAAAGAGACAACAAAAAGTTAAAAGACAAAAAAGAAGGTTAACCGCAAAGACATTAAGTTTTACGCAAAGCACACAAAGAGAAAGTAAAAATCAAATAACCCCAAAGAATAAGATAATGACCGAAAATGAGTTGTCAAATATAGTTATAGGAATTGCAATTGATGTGCATAGAACTTTAGGTCCAGGGTTGTTAGAAAATGCTTATAAAGAATGTTTGTTTTACAAACTAAGAAAGGAAGGATTTTTAGTTGAAAAAGAAAAGGTAATGCCTTTGGTTTATGAGGATATAAAATTAGATTGTGGTTATAGGATAGATTTGTTGGTTGAAAATAAGTTGGTATTAGAACTTAAAAGTGTTGAGGAATTAAATGATGTTCATTTTGCCCAAACCTTAACATACCTTAAATTAGGAAAGTTTAAATTAGGACTTCTAATAAACTTTAACGTTGATTTATTAAAACATGGGATAAAACGAGTAGTAAATAAATTATAAAACTTATAATTCTTAGGTACAATAAATAGTAATAATAGATAAAAATAAAAAGTAGAAAAAACATTAAAAAACCTTACCGACCTTTGCGGAAACATAGCGTCTTTGCGGTAAAACAATAATATACACCATGACTAAAATAAATTTGAATTCGACTTGGGAGTTTGCTCCTTCATTAGAAAGCACCGACCACATTAACTTAAAGAAACAATATGAGTTGTTTATAGGAGGAAAATGGGTAAAACCAAGTTCAGGAAAATATTTTGATACGGTAAATCCTGCTACGGAAGAAAAATTAGCTTCTATTGCGGAGGCTAATGATAAAGATGTAGATAAAGCAGTAAAAGCAGCCAGAAAAGCTTATAATGAAGTGTGGAGTAAAATGCCTGCAAGCGAAAGAGGAAAATACATTTACCGCATTGCCAGATTAATACAAGAAAGAGCTAGAGAGTTTGCTGTAATAGAAACGCTGGATGGTGGTAAACCCATTAGAGAAGCGAGAGATATTGATGTTCCTTTGGCTGCAGCACATTTTTTCTATTATGCTGGTTGGGCAGATAAATTAGACTATGCTTTTCCTAATAGAAATCCGATGCCTCTGGGTGTTGCAGGACAAATAGTACCTTGGAATTTTCCATTGTTGATGGTGGCTTGGAAAATAGCTCCAGCTTTGGTTACAGGAAATACAGTTGTATTAAAACCAGCCGAGACCACACCGCTTACAGCCTTAAAATTAGCTGAAATTATTCAAGAAGCAGGTTTGCCTGATGGAGTAGTAAATATTATTACTGGAGCAGGAGCTACGGGAGCAGCAATTGTTAATCATGAGGGTATAGATAAAATTGCATTTACAGGCTCTACAGGTGTAGGAAAAATTATTCAAAATGCTATTGCCGGAACCAACAAAAAAGCTACGTTAGAATTAGGAGGAAAAGCGGCTAACATTATTTTTGAAGATGCAGCTTTAGATCAAGCTGTAGAAGGAATTATTAACGGAATTTATTTTAATCAAGGACATGTTTGTTGTGCGGGTTCGCGTTTGTTTGTACAAGAATCTGTTTATGATGTGGTAATGCGAAAATTAAAAGATAGAATGGCTTCTTTGGTAGTTGGAAATCCGTTGGATAAAAACACCGACATTGGTGCTATTAATTCTAAAGAACAACTTAACACCATTAATAATTATTTGAAAATAGGAAAAGCTGAAGGAGCAGAGATGTACCAAACGGATTGTTCCTTACCCAAAAAAGGGTATTGGTGTAAGCCTACTTTATTTACAGGCGTTTCGCAATCTAACAGAATAGTTCAGGAAGAAATTTTTGGACCCGTGTTGGCTGTACAAACATTTAGAACGGTAGCAGAGGTTATAGAAAAAGCGAATAATACGCCTTACGGACTTTCAGCTGGAGTATGGACAGATAAAGGGTCTAAATTATTTAACATGACCTCGCAATTAAAAGCAGGTGTAATTTGGGGAAATACCTTCAATAAATTTGATCCATCATCGCCATTTGGTGGGTTTAAAGAAAGCGGCTTTGGTAGAGAAGGTGGCTTACACGGTTTAAAGGCTTATTTGAAGGTTATGGGTAGTTAGTTATTCAACAATTACTTCTAATACTTCACCTTTTATATCTTCGGAAGGGAAAGGGATAAAGTTTTGATTGAATGGAGCTTCTGGCCACCAATTTTCTAAGTGCCATTCTTGGGTTACAACTAATAACATTTGATTGTTAGGTATAGAGCTATATTCGGAATTTATATAGCCAATTGTAGTTAATTGGTTTTTTTCGGGACCAATTTTCCAAATAATTTCTTCGGGTTTCCATTCTATTTGAAACCAATAATAATCATTACCAAATAATTCTTCATTTAAAGCTCCATATTTACCTGTTACAGCTTGATACCAAGTATCCCAACGGTGTAATTCAAAAGAGTTATTTTGATAAGGCACTTTAAAAACACCATGACTTAACTTTTGGGCATCATCGCAAGCTAAATCCCAATTTGTAAAAGTTACCATTACTTTATTTGAATCAGACAACGGTTCTTTAGGTTTTTTTGAAGCATCGCCACCATAAGAAGAAACAGGCCAGTATCTAGCTGATTTAACGATTTCAATATCAATTTCTGAATAATTAGTTTCCCTTTGATAGTTAATGGCTCCATTTCCATCATAGGTTTTTGGTACAAATCCATTTTTAGTCGAACAAGGTCTTCTTTGATTCCACTCCCCATTTTGATAGATTAGCCAAATAGCATTAGTTAAGCCATTCCATAATAAATCTTTGTTTAATAACCGCGGCAATTTTGCTTTAACGCTATACTTTCCGTAAGTTAATCCATGACGAGTAATAATTCCTACATTTTCTTTTCTATAATTAGTATCTTTTACTGCTGGATTTAATAAAGTAACTTTATTATTTGTACTATCAGGAATTACGGTTTTACAAGGGCAATGACTAATTTCAATTGGTGTTTTAATTTGTTTTTGTTCTTTTTTTAAAGAATTGTAATAATTTTTTCTAGTATATTTATTTCCGGTAACATCAGCAGTAACAGGAATATTATTAAAAGTAAAATGGGGGTTAAATGAGCTTATAAATTGTTCAAAATGGGCATTTTTTAACAACAATTGACTTTCGTTACATTTGGTTGAATAGTGGGTAGTGTCATAGTTAGGTTTAAAAAAAGACTCTTTATTAATAAAAACGCCATTTTTAAATGAAGGTTGGGCATTTAGTTTCAATGAATTTTTACTTAATATGCTTGAATATTCTGCATCAATATCGTTACTAAAAAAAGAAAATGGATTAACATACTTACTATCCTTATTTTTTAATGAAATATTTTGAATGTAATTTGGAACAACTTTATTCAATTCATTTTCATCAGCAAAAACCACTAGCAAAAATTCGTAATTTCCAACTCTCACATTTCTCTTCCACCTATTATTTATATCTCCACCAAAGTTTCTATCTTGTTTTGCTGTATAAACAGCATCTCTGTATATTTGTGTTTCTAATTTAATATTGTTTGCAAGTGCTTTTTCTGTAACTGCACTTAGCCAATCAGGATTGTTTTTGATGGCACTTATCTTATTTTCAATTTCTATATCACTTACTGGCCCAATTTTTTTAGAACCATAAAATTGTTGCTCATTTCTTGGATTACCTACAATTCTGAAGCTATCTTGAATCAAATACGAAGAGCCATCTGATGGTATTAGCTCTGTTTCTTTAAAAGTAATTGAGGGGTCTTCCCAGCTACCATAAAAATTTTCATGAGAAAAGGGGTGAGATTCATCAAACTTATATGAACTATTTTGGTAATATATTTTATAATAGAATTTTTTAGGCATTTTGGAGTTATTAGTAATTTCAAATTGAAAATGAAATTTTCCATCATTACTTTGATTAATAGAGGGAACAACAAAGCCATTTTCATAAGCATCGCTGAAATCTAGAGACAATGTTAAAGGTGATTTTTGAGAATCAAAATTAGAAATAGGACTAAACCCTGAGATATTAAAAGAGTCCTCAAATATGCTACACGAAAAATTTAGAAATAATAAAGAGGCAATTAAAAGCTTACGCATTAGAATTAGGTTGAAAATTTTTATTTTCTTTGTTTTATGAAATACAAACATAATTATAAACTATATTTAAACGGATTATTCCTAATGGTTTTTTTAATTGCATCGATTAAGTTAATTAAAAAAACAGCTATTTATCCTTATGGAGATGGTTTAGAATATGTTTTAATGACAGAGTCTTTTAACAATCACTTTACACCTGAGCTTAAATATAGTGATATTGATAATTACATTCAATATTTAGAAAAAAACCAGATTGAAATTCATAAAAAAGATATTTTAACATCCATAAAAGACCTTTATACTAAAGATGTTAAATTATTGGATGATAGACATGGTTTTTTTGTAGATAAAAATCAACAAGTCTATTCCTATCATTTCTGGGTTTATTCTCTTCTAAACACTCCAGTAAGGAAAATATTGGGGTGGTTTAACTTAAACATTTCGTACACATTTGTTATCACAAACTACCTGTTTTTATTTTTAACATTATTATTAATATTTACAAGAGATTCATTTAATTATAGAGATAGAATAGTACTTTCATTATTTATTATTTTTTCTCCAATATTTTGGTATTTAGGTTGGACACATCCGGAGGCTTTTGCAGGATTAATGGTGTTTTCTTCATTAGTATTGTTTTATGACCAAAAGCATTATTGGGCTATATTTTTAATGGCGATAACTTCAACACATTTCCCACCGTTATTTATTCCAGTTCTAATCATGTTAATTTATAAATTGAGAAAAGATGGGGTTACTTTTAAAAATCTGTTTTATGGAGGAATAACATCGTTTTGGGTGATTTTACCATCATTATTTTATTTATACCATTACTCTATTCCAAATTTAATTATAGCAAAGAATTTTATTAGTACGGATTATGTTTCATTAAATAGATTACATAGTTTTTTGTTTGATTGGAACCAAGGGATGATTTTAGGACTGCCTTTAGTCTTATTTATGTCAATCTTTCTTTTTGTATATAGAATTATTAAGCGAAAGTTTAAAGTCATTGATATGGTATTTGCATCAGTATTTTTAATGGCGTATTTTTATTTGCAAATGGGAAATTGGAGTCATGGAATGTCTGTAGTTAATAGGTACGTTGTTTGGAATGCTGCAATTATTATTTTCTACACCATCTATTTACTATCTAAGATTGAAAATATAAAAGTAAAATACGTATTGTTTACGATACTTTTTATCCCTCAAGTATTAAGTGTGTATTATTTTTCCGATATCAAACATATTCATTGGAAGTCTAGCGAACATAACAAAATAGCGTTATGGTTTTTTGATAATTACCCTCATTGGTATAATCCGGATCCTCATATATTTCAAGTAAGAACAAGTAAGGCTAATTTGTCTTATACCGATTCGGTTATTGTGTATAACAAACCCGATAGCACCATAAATAAAATGATGGTTTACAAAGGGCAATCGATTTATCAATTAGAATACAGAGGAGTGAACAAACAAAAAATAGATTCTTTTTTAATGAATAAAAAGTATTATAATGATTGGATTTATATTAATAAAAAAGAGCTAGACGAGTTAGGTTATATACAAGAAAATGACACCCTTATTAATTATATTGAAAATAAAAACAACTTAATACTAAGAGAAAAAATTAAAAATCATATCTTGTCTTCTCCTTCGTACATCGAATTAATTGAACAAAAAGCCAAAGATTGGGATTTACCTTTTGAAGAAGTCTTAGAAATGGACATAGAGTACCTCATAAAAGTAGAAAAAGAGAAAATATTTTTAAACAAAAAGGATGATGTCAATTAGCAAGAAAGAACTGATTAAAACACTTCAAAAGCACCAACCTAAAAAAATTGGATTTATAGATAAACTCAAAATAAGTTATCGACCAATGGTTTGTCCTTTTGATGATTTATTAGACATAATCCCCGAACAAGAAAGTGTTTTTGATATTGGTTGTGGATCAGGCATGTTTTTATCTTTGGTTGCTACTTATAAAAATCCTGAAAAAGTTTACGGGATTGAAATTGATGATAAATTGATTGAGAATGCCAAAAAAATATTTAAAAATATAAATGTTCCTTCTGAGTTTAAAAAATATAATGGCAATACTCTCCCCCAAGAAATTAATTCATATAAATACATTGTATTGATTGATGTGCTACACCATATACCCAAGCAGAATCAATTTTCATTTCTTAAAAATATTTATGACATCATGAATGAAGAGTCCATTCTTATTATTAAAGATATAGACAGAAAGAATCCATTACACTATTGGAATAAAATTCATGATATGATATTTTCAGGAGAAATTGGCAATGAACCTAACTCACTAGAACTGCAAAACGAATTGACTAATATGGGGTTTAAAGAAATTACAAAAAGTTACAGAACTATGCTGTTATATCCGCATTTTACATTAATTTGCCAAAAATAATATGATACAAATGTTACTTTCTCTTATAAGAATAAAACATTGGGTAAAAAATCTTTTTGTTTTTCTACCTGCATTTTTTGGTGGAGTTTTATTTAAACACAACAATTTACAAGATTTATTGATCGGGTTTTTTGTGTTTTCATTGGTTGCAAGCTCTATTTATATTATAAATGACATTAGAGATTTAGAACAAGATAAAAGTCATCCTGAAAAATCTAAAAGAGCATTGGCTTCTGGCAAAATAACAGTAAGAAAAGCAATTTATGTTTTTATTGCACTTTTATTCTTGGCATGTATTTTATCCTTTTCGCTTCCTATAGAAGCAATAACTGTAATTTCCATTTACTTTTTATTAAATCTATTTTATTCTTTAGGAGGAAAAAATGTAGCCATTTTAGATATTACAATCGTATCATTAGGCTTTGTATTAAGAGTAATTGTTGGGGGTGTAATAGTAGGTGTTCTCATCTCCAAATGGTTGTTTTTGCTAACATTCTTGCTTTCTTTATTTTTAGTAATTGCAAAAAGAAGAGATGACTATATAATTGTTTCAAATAATGAAGCAGTTAGAAAAGTATCCAAAAAATACAATTTAGAGTTCATTAATTATTCCTTAATAATTGTATCTGCTTTAATAATGGTAAGTTATATTATGTACACATTTTCTACGCCTTATACAGGAATAAAAGAATATATTATTTTTTCATCATCGCTATTGGTAATTATGGGAGTACTAAGGTATTACCAAATAATTTTTGTAGAAAACAATTCAGGTTCACCTACCGATATTTTCTTTAAAGACAATTTTATAAGAATACTTATATCATTATGGGTTTTACTATATGCTTTTGTGATTTATATGAAGTGAAATGGGGAAAAAACCAACATTAGTTTTATGTGATTTTGATGGAACCATTACGTCAGAAGATAGTTTTGGCGAATTTATAAAATTTTACCTTGGAACTCCAATATATTGGTTTGGGTTACTTTTACATTTTCCGATATTAGTTCTTTACATGTTAGGTTTTTACAACAATAGCAAAGCAAAAGAAAAGCTAATTACATTTTATTTTAAAGGAGTGGATGATAAACAGTTTAATGAAAAATCACAACAATTTGCTCAATATATAATTCCTAAAATATTATTAGAAGACGCTTTTACTAAACTTTTAGAATATAAAGCATTAGGCTATGAAATAGCCATCGTTTCTGCATCTTTTGCAAATTATTTAGAGCCTTGGTGTAATGAAAATGGATTTGCCCTAATAGCTACTCAATTAGAAGTTGTTGATGGAGCAGTTTCTGGAAAGATTAAAGGCAATAACTGCCATGGAGAAGAAAAAGTAATTAGAATAAAAGAAAGATACCAACTTTCTAACTATTACATCATTGCTTATGGTGATACTAAAGGAGATTTACCTATGTTAAAGCTTGCAGATGAAGCATATTATAAAGAATTTAAAAAATGAAAGAAAACTTTGTAAAAGTTTGGTTTGGAGTAATAGCAGGGTTGATAATATTGCCTTTTTTGTTTGTTGCTTTTTTTAATTATCCATCTGCAGATGATTTTGTGTTTGCTTACAAAGTAAAATCTATGGGGTTTTTCCAAGCACAATATGATTGGTATGTTCACTGGACCGGTCGCTTTTTTTCTACATTCATACTCAGCTTGCACCCTTTGGTTTTTAATTCAAACTTATTGTATAAACTATATGCAATAATTCTAATATTACTGACACTTCATGCTGTTTATAGGTTTGTTAAACTAATATTTAAAAATAAACCTACTTATGTTGTTTTATTTTTTACTTGTTTATTAACAGGAGTTTATCTTAATAATATGCCAATATTAGTTCAAGGAATTTATTGGATGCCCGGAGCTATAACTTATCAATTAGCTAATATTTTATTGTTACATTTTTTTGTGAATATTATTAACGATAATAAGAACATAAACAGATGGAAATATTATATACTTAACGCTATCCTTATTATAGCAATATGTGGGTCGAACGAAACTTCTATGGTGGTTGTTTTTATACTCATAACTACATTAACATTCTTTAGTTTAATTTCCTTAAAAAAACATTCTATAGAGTTAACAAGTTATTTCTTTATAGTTTTATCAGGAGTACTAATTGTAGCTATAGCCCCTGGAAATAATGTTCGCAACAGTAGTTATAATGAAATTAACTATTTTGAGGTATATCAAGCTGTTTTGGAAAGTTTACTAACAGCATTTCGACTTTTTATTAATTGGGTCTCATCAATAGAAGTAATACTAATTTCATTGATGCTAGTTTTCTTTCAAACCTTCCTTTTTCAAAAGGAAAAACAGTTAAAAAAAAGAGAGTTTTTTAAGCTTAGTTTTATATTAATTGTATTATATTTAATAATATCAAGTAGTTTATTTTTGGTTCTTTGGTATAGTGATGATTTACTTCCAAGAGCTTTGAATATTAGTTTTTGGGTTTTTCTAATTGGATGGTTATATTTTGTTCATGCTGCAAGTAAATATATTAAAATAAAAACTTCATTGAAAGTAAATAATTTTATTACGATTTTCACTTGCGCATTGATTCTTATAATTTTTTTATCTTCTAATAATAACTACTATTTGACTGTTAGTGATATATTCTCAGAAAAGTTATTTACTTACCAAAAAGAAATTAATGAAAGAGAAAAAATGATTAAACATTCTAAAAAAGAATATATTATAGTCCCATCATTATCCGCTTATCCAAACTCCATATTCTATTTAGAACCATCTGTAAGTAATGGGAATTATTTTATGATGGCACCTTATTTTGGTAAAAAATCAATTTTACTCAATTTTATCCCATCAAAGCTAGACGCAACCTATAATGTAAATATGGATGATGAATTTTCTTACTCATTACAAAACAATCATACCATAACTAACGAAGCTGCATTAAGCAAACCAAATAGCTGCCTCCTTTCTCCACAACAACAATATAGTGTTATATTTCAGGAAAAAATATACAAAATAAATACAGAAAACTTTAAAACAGCTTACATAAGTGCCAACATATACTCAAGTAGCGATACAGTTGATTTGGCAGTTGTCTTTATAGTAGAAAATCAAAAAAAAGAACTAATCAAATGGCAGGGGAAAGACATTGTTTCAACTAGGTACAAAGTAAATAAGTGGAATAAAGAAGAGGTGTTTTTTTATTTAGATGATAGAAAACTATTAAATAAATACAATATTATTAAAGCTTACATCTGGAATAGGGGACAAAACGAGGTTTATGTTGACGATTTGGTAATTAGCTTTTTTTAGTATAACATGTTTTTTTGTAACTTAGCGGAATGAAATTGTTTAAATATAAACTGTTTTTAGTTTTAGTTACTTTTCTAATATCTACATTAGGATGTAAAAAAGAATATATTGAAGAAAAACAAAAGACAGCTATAGTTGTAGGGAATTATAATGATGCTAAAGCCACACCTATAGGAGATACACTTATTGGGACTTTAATAACACCAAAGGTTTATAGAGTTGATCTTAATAATGATGGCGAAGATGATATAGAGTTTGAAGCCATTATTTTACAAGGACCAAGTACTGTTCAAAAACCTCAATCTACAGTAAAATCACTTCATTCCGACATACAAATTTTAGGTTATATAAATTCTGATACTATTTTTATACATCAAGATACATTAATCTCTGGAAACTCTCCTGTAAATGTCTATTATAGAACATTTCACTCCTGTTATAGAAACTCTTCATTAGATAGTTTTTATAATGTAAACAACGTATTTAAAATTATTCACCTATCGAATGGAGATGTAATTGAAACTAGAGATCAATTTTTTTCAAATAGTAGTATTTTGGAAGCAACAGAAAGTTATAGTGGACAGGTTATTGGTCAAAATATTGATACGACTTTTTTTAGTGCTTTTATCAATAAAAATGACTGCTTTTCTTTCCCATTAAACCAAGAAAAATACATAGGCATTAAATTTATGAATTCAAATAAACTCGGATGGATAAAGCTTAATCTTTTAGACAAACATAAAGTATATTTAATAGAAAGTGCTCTACAAAATTAAATTCAGTCTTTTTATGGGTATATTTTTTTAGAAGCAACCTTTATCCTCAACAACTCCACCGGAATTTTAAAACTATCTTTCCAAGTAATTTTTGAGCCTTCTACTTCGCTCCAATTATTTATGGGGTATTCATAAAGCAACGAAGTTACGTTTTTTCTTAAAAGTTGTTTTAGGCGTAAAATAATTTCAACATCGAATAACCAACGAGACACAAAAGGGGTTGAAATAATGGTTGGAACAACATCACTACTAAAAACTTTGGCCCCACATTGGGTATCGTAAAAAGGAATTTTGATAGTCCAACCAATTAATGTGGCAAAAAACCTTCCTACCAAATGCCTTATTGGTGAACGATCAATATTAGCTCCAACACGCTTTAATCGAGAGCCAAATACTGCTTTTTTGTTGTGTTGGGTAAGAAAGTTGGTTAAAACTAAAAACTCTGTTAAAGGAGTTGACAAATCGGCATCTAAAAAACCTATTTGAGCAAATTTTTCGGCATTGTAAGCTGCTATCATTCCATTTCTAACGCTTTCGCCTTTTCCAAGGTTTTTATTGTTTCTTAAAGTGCTTATTTGAGTTGGATTTTGGGTTTGAAGTTCGGTCAGTACTTTAAACGTGTTGTCGGTACTGCCATCATCTACCAAAAACAAATGGTAGTTGGAGTAGCTATCTAAAAAAGACAAAAAAGCTTGTTGATTCAGTCTTTTGCCTTCGTTGTAGCAGGGTATTATAATGGCTGTTGTTGACATATTGAAAAACAAGATAATCCGGGCAGTTTAATTCCCAAAGCTCTAAAAAATTTACCGATTAAAAAATCTAAATACAAGGTTTTTACAAAAAGAATGTCTGCCCAACCTTTTGATTGGTAAGCTCCAATGCCTTTTTCGGTATCAACCGTTTTATTTCCTTGAAACATTTTTTGAAGTACCCTTACCAATAACAATGAAATAAAGAAATATCCCGTTTGTTGGCTTTTAAATCCTGCTTGTTGGAGGTGGTCATTCAATAAAGCAATGTTATACCTTCTGAAATGTTTTAAGTAAACATCGTGGTTGCTAAATAGTTTTTGAAAGGCAGGTACGGTAATAATGACTTTTGTATTGACATCAATCAACCCTGATTGACGAAGTTCTTTTAAAAAAGTAATTTCATCTTCAATGTGTTCAATTACATCTAACAACAACACCACATCTACTTTATTTGAAATAGAATTGTTAAGCTCTTGAGTGGAAGAATAAAGTGAAATAGGCAAGTTTTTTACGGGTTCGGAAATAGTGGCAATGATTGCGGGCGTAAAAGCAATGTCCACACAATGAAAATTAGCTTTTGGGTATTGATGAGCTAATTGCTGAGCTACGAAAACATCTCCACAACCTAAATCGAGAATAGTAGCATTTGGTTTTTCGGCAATTATAGGAGTTAAGAAGTTTTTTACTACCTCAATTCTTGCTAGCTCCCAAGGGTGTCTGTTTATTTTTTCTCTTTCTAATGAAGTTGCCTCACAAATGTCCATTTATTGTTGCTTGTATTTTTTGCTATACTTTTCGTAAAGGTTTTTTTGACGATTACTTAGATTAATTTTCCTGCCTTGAATAAATGCCAATTCTACATTATTAGTTTTCATATCTAGGGCATCTCCGGTAGAAATAAAAAGGGTAGCATCTTTACCTGTTTCTAAACTTCCACAGGTTTCATCTATTCCTAAAATTTTGGCAGTATTGAGGGTAATGATTTGTAAAGCTTGTTCTTTGGTTAACCCATAAGCAGCAGCTGTTCCTGCATAAAACGGCAGGTTTCTGGTGTTCATCGCCTCCATGTCTCCGGCATTTTCCAAACAAAATAGCACACCGGCATCCCATAACATTTTAGGCAATTTGTAGGGCAAATAAACATCATCTTCTTGTCGTTCCGGTAAGGAATGTACTCTTTGTAAAATAACGCTGATATTGTTTTCTTTCAACTGTTCTGCTACCATCCAAGCATCATATCCACCCACAAGTACCACATTTTTTAATTCAAATTTCTTTACAAAAGTGATGGCTTCAGTTATTTCTTTGATGTAATCCGTATGAATAAAAAGTGTCTTACTTTCATCAAATAACCCTCGTACACTTTCAAACCGAATGTTTTTTTCATCGTATTTTTCAATGGCACAGTAGGTTTTGGCATTCTCAAAAAAATCGTGCAATTCTTTTTTAGTATTATCGTATTCTTTGTTTTCTTTTCCTCCCCAACGGTGGTACATGTTCGGCCAATTGATGTGTATGCCGTCATCTTCTTTGTAAATGGCATCTTCCCAATTCCAAGCATCAAACTGAACAATAGAGGAAGTACCGGAAATTAAACCTCCTCGTGGAGTTATTTGCCCCATTAAAACTCCGTTAAATCTAACTGTAGTAGTAATGTTCGATTCGGTATTGTAGGCAATAACAGAACGAACATGTGGGTTTAATGCTCCTGTTTCAGCATAGTCTCTAGTGGCTCTAACGGCATCAATTTCAGTTAACCCTAAAGTTGAGTTGGGAGCAATTATTCCCGGATAAACGTGTTTGCCTTCTATATTGATAATGGTATCATAAAAACTAGGGTCTATTTTAACAGTTTTCGCATCCGCTACAAGGGTTAATTTTCCGTCTTTAAACCCAATTACGGAGTTTTCTATAATTTCTCCATTGCCTAAATGAGCTATTCCGTTTTGTAATAAAATTGCCCCTTTTTGCTCAGGTGCCGGACTAGGAACTTGGGCTAATAGCACAGTAAACAGTGGTAAAAATATAGTTAGTAAGCCAATTTTTGTTTTCATGTGCAATCTAATTATTTATTATTCATGATATAGAGTTATCCCAAAAATAGTTATTTATTGTATTTGGTTTACAGTTATAAATGCTAGATTTTCGCTCACTTCTTCTGCTCAATTTTATTTTTGTTGCTACCTTTTAGTGGAACAGCTTCTTCTCTAAAAAGAATATCAATGGCATCTGTTAGGTCTTTTTTCATTTCTGAGAATACTGTTCCATCAAAATAACCTCTTACCCTTCCTTGTTTATCAACTAAAATAAGTAATTGAGAATGTAAAAAACCTCCTTCGGCAATAGAATCTTTGGCAACATTTACAAAAAATCCATTAAAAGCAATATCATAAATCTCCTCTTTATTTCCAGTTACAAAATCCCAATTATTAGTGTTAGCATGAACTTTATCTGCATATTCTTTAAGGACAGAAACAGAATCTTCCTCTGGATTTACCGTAATAGACAAAAACCGCAATCCTTTTCTGTCGGTAAACTTATCTTGTACATACCTCATATTGGTTGTCATTTTAGGGCAAATGGTAGGGCAAGTAACAAAAAAGAAATCAGCTACATACACATTTCCTAGCATGTCATCTCGGGTAACTTTTTTACCATCTTGGTTAATAAATTCAAAATAAGGAATTTGATGATAAGTAGTATCAAAGCTACCATCAGCATTTTCAACTGCAGTTTTATTACCATATACTGGTAGTTTAGTAAAGTTGTGCTCTCCTGTATAAAGCAATAAATAAAACAAAGATGGTAATACTAAAATTGTTATTAAAATACCGATTTTTTTAAGTTGAGGTGAAGCCATGTTACAAATTTTGAGTGCAAAAATACGCAGAAAATGGGTTTTTTATGCTAGTTTGCTTAGTTGAAGAAAAAAGTTATTTTTGTTAAAATTCTAAGGTAGTACTTAATACAACTTACGCCCACAAAAAAACACTTATGACAAAAAAAGAGCTGACTAATAAAATTGTTGAGTATTTCGAAACGTATATCTTCAAAAATCACATAGAAGCATGTATGAAAACACATTCAAAACTGAAGTCATACAATATTAACCCAATAGTTGTAAAATATTTATCTAAAGTTTTAGAGAATAATTATAGTCCAGAAGGTGTTGCAAAAGCTCTGTATTATCCGAGGGTTCTTGGTACTTCAATTAATACTTCATTTGGCACTCGTATTCAAAATATGTTTGTAGAATTAGAAATTGCTAACGGATCACTTATAAAAGGAATGGACATTGAATTTATTGACAAAGTTGATAATAGAAAAAAGTGGTGTCAGTTAAAATCTGGCCCCAACACTATTAATTCTGAAGATGTTAAGCCCTTAATTAGAAAATTTACCACAACTATTAATTTAGCTAGAACTAATAATGCTTTCAAGAATATTAATAATTCCGATTTTATAGTTGGTGTTTTATATGGAGAATCGGAAGAATTAAGTATGCATTATAAAATTATTGATAAATCTCATCCCGTAATAATTGGTAAAGAATTTTGGCATCGATTAACTGGCTTCCCTGATTTTTATGATGGTTTAGTAGGTTCTTTACACAAATGCATTAATAATCTTGATACAAAAGACTTTATAAATGAAGGTTGTAATATGTTAACGGAAGAAATTAGAAATTCGCCACTTTTTGACTTTTAACTTGGTAATATTTATTCAGAAAACTAACAATTGAATAACCAACTTCTTTTCCTAAATTAACAGGTACAGCATTTCCTATTTGTTTATATTGTTGAGCCACAGAACCTGCAAATTCCCATTCATCTGGAAAAGTTTGTATTCTTGCGTATTCTCTTACGGTAAACGGTCTGGTTTCATCAGGGTGACATCTTTCTGTTTGTTTTTGAGCCGGACTACAGGTTAATGTTAAAGAAGGCTCATCCCAACCAATTCTTCTTGCCATTCCTGTTTTTCCTCCTCCAAGATAAAAACTACCTCCCATATATTCTTTTTGAATATCTAAAGGCAGATCTCTCCAATAACCTTTAGGTGGAACTAAATCAAGAATTTTCTTTTTATATTCAGGATATTTTGCTCCTGCCGATTTAGGAACATCGCTATTAAATAAAGCTCCTTTTTTTAAGGCATCTTTTAAATTATAAACTTTTTTGTGTGGTTTAGGATATTCATATTCAATATTTATATCTTTTCTTATCCCAACCAAAATTAAACGTTCTCTTTTTTGCGGAACTTTATAGTTTATTGCTTTTAAAACCTGAACTGGAACTACATTGTAGCCAATTTCATCAAGAATAGAAATCATTCCTTGCAAGGTTTTGCCTTTCTCGTGGCTTAATAAACCTCTTACATTTTCTCCAATACATATTTTTGGATTAACTTCTTTAACTGCTCTGGCAAATTCATAAAACAATGTTCCACGAGCATCATTTAATCCAAGTTTTTTTCCTGCATAACTAAATGCCTGACAAGGAAAACCACCTGTTACAATATCAATTTTTTCGTTGTAGATAGAAAAATTAAAATCTTTAATATCACCTTCTAAAACATTCCAATTAGGTCTGTTTTTTCTTAATGTTTGACAGGCCCATTTGTCAATTTCATTGAGAGCAACACATTTTAACCCCGCTTTTTCCATTCCAATAGCTAAGCCTCCAGCTCCAGCAAAAAGTTCTAAAACTGTATAATCATGGTGTGGTTCAACTAAGTTAGACACTTCATCTTCAATAACGTTTTCAAATAGAGAGCCTAAAAGCGTTTGGACATCTTCTTTTTTATATACTCTATAGTTAGAAACAGGCTCTCTCACAGCTGTTAAAATCCCTTCTCTATCCCACCTTCTTAAGGTTTCTTTACTTTTACCTATAAGTTTTGATGTTTCTGCTAATGATAAATATTCTTTCATAACCAAGTTGTTAAACCTTATACAATGGTTACAAAAATAGCAAAATAAAATATAAAATGAATAAGCCAGAAAACTTTTCTTATTTTTGGTAAAAACAAGCAATTTTTGAATATATGAACATCTCCTTCCAAAAATTATTTTTTGCCCTTGCAACTATTTTTTTGTTGTTTGTAGTGCTAATTTTTGCAAAAGCTATTCTTATCCCCTTGGCTTTTGCTTTGTTTTTATCGTTTATTTTGTTTCCACTTGCCAAACGTTTTGAACGCTGGGGAATAAACGATTTAATTGCTGCTTTTTTGGCTATCTTCATTGTTTTTTTGGTGTTGGGCGGTGGTGTTTATCTTTTTTCGGCACAACTTATAGGTTTATCTAAAGAGTTAGCAGATTTTCAAGAAAAAGTGTTAGATGTAATTGCTAACGCAACCGTTTACATTAATAATAACATCAATTTTGTAGAGGATTTAGATAAAGACCAATTGTTGGCAGAAAACAGGGGGTGGCTGCAAAAAACTGCGGGAACACTTGCTCAACAAACGTTTAACAGCACTGCTAATTTCTTAACCGGCTTTTTTGCTACTATCATTTTTACATTTTTAATTTTAATTTACCGAAAAGGCTTAACTAAAGGCTTTGTAACTTTTGCAGCAAAAGAAAACCACAACCGTGTATTTAAGATGTTAAAATCTGTTCAGCAAGTTGGTCAGCAATATTTATTTGGAATGATTTTGCTTATTTTAATTATTGGATTAGCCAACAGTTTTGGATTGATGATAATTGGTGTTGACCATCCGTTTTTGTTTGGATTTTTTGCTGCAACACTTTCTGTTATTCCCTACATAGGAACTGCATTTGGAGCCATAATTCCTATTTTATATGCCATGATGGCGTATAGTTCTTTTTTTATGGGAGCACAAGTTGCCATACTTTTTTGGGCAGTTCAGTTGGTTACCGATAATTTTTTAAGTCCTAAAATTGTTGGCGGAAGCTTAAAAGTTAATGCTCTAACTACTATTTTAAGTTTAATTATTGGTGCTACCATTTGGGGAGTTGCAGGCATGGTGTTGTTTTTACCATTTGCGGCTATGCTTAAAGTAGTTTGCCAAGAGTTTGACACACTAAAACCAATTGCCCTATTAATAGGAACTCAAGATGAAGAAGAAGAGAACAAAGAGCCTTTTATACATAAATGGAAGAAGAAAATTACAGCGTGGCGAAAAAAGTTCAGTAAAAAATAATCAGCTTTATATTTCTTGCCTGATTTAACCACATAGTTACCTAATTTTTATACCAAAAAGAAAACGACAATAGTTGTATCTAGTTTGTTTCCATAAAATGGAAACACTTTGAGGTACTTTAAAAATCTTGTTATATCAGATTTTTCTATGTCCCTATTTGGTTAGTATATTATGATGTTAATTAAAAAGTTTCCCGATATGTTCCTCTGAAAGTGGTTTTTCAATAAAATCTATTACATTATTGTTGTTTTTAGCTTTTGCAATATCAGTAGGATCTAAAGAAGAACTTAACATGTAAATTTTACAATGCTTTTTTATTGTATCCGAAAGCTGATTATACAGATTTAAAAAATCAAATCCATCCATCAAAGGCATTTTAATATCTAAAAATATATATTCTGGCAATTCCTCTGGCATATTTTCTTTTGATTGCAAATATTCAATACCTTTTTGAGCTGAATCTACACAAACAACTTCTTTTACATCACAATAATCGGATAACATTTCTGTGGCTATAAATAAATCATACTTAGAATCATCTATTACCAATATGGAATTTAGTTTCATAATAGGGTATAATTATTTCTTAGTGTTGTTAATTATCTGGTTTACCACATTGTTAAGCTTATTGGTTGTTTCTTCAATTCCTTCAATTATTTCTTCTTTAGATGTATCAGTTCTATCTTTATCTTTTAATAACTTTATTAAGCCTAAAATGGTTGCAATTGGACCTCTAATTTCGTGCGATTGTATTTGTTTTATTTCTGAAATAACTTCATGATGCTTTTGTTCTTTTTTTCTATAATAAGTAAATGCCACAAACAATGCAATTATTAAAATAATAATGGCAAAAGAATAAAACAACGATTTTTTCTGATTGTTTAAAGAAATGATTTCAAGCTCTTTATTCTTAATAAGTAAGTCTTTATCTTTTAAATCCATTTCTCGTTGAATTTCTAATTTAGAGAGTTGTTCTTTTGAAGATATTGAAAACAGAGAATCATTTATCGCTGTTTTTTCATTTGTAAGTTCGTAAGCTTTTTTATAGTTTTTTTGAAGTGCATACACCTCTATTAAACTTTCAAGAAAACCAACTTTAGGTGCTTTAAAATTAATTTCGTCACACAAGGCAACGGCATCAGTTAAGTATTTTTGAGCATTATCTAATAAATTTTGACTAGGTGGGTTACTTTTTTTGTATAGATTTAAATAGATGCTTCCTACATTGCCTTTTCCAGTAGCTATATGATGTTTCAAGCCTAAATCAGTGGCAATTTCTAATGCTTTATAATGAAATTCTAAAGCTTCGGCATATTCTTGTTTTCTAGAGTGTACATTCCCTTTATTAGAAAGATTGATTAATGCTCCTGTTTTATTTCCATTTTTATTATTAATGTTAAATGCTTTGTTTAAATAAATCATTGCTGTATCATAATGTGCAACTTCCATGTAAACACGAGCAATATTTCCTAAAGCTCTAGCTTCATCTGCATCAGTAGTGTGGTTTTTATAAAGATTTAATGCTTTTAAGTAATAGGTTTTACTTTTATCAAATTCCCTTAATTCATAGTAAATGTTGGCAATATTTTCATAAACAATGCCTTTGTTTCTATATTCTTCTGTTTCTTCATAAATTTTAAGTGCTTTAAAGTTAAACTCAAGTGCCTTTGGGTAATTACCAAGTTTGGTGTAAACCTGACTTAAATTTGTTTTTACACCAGCTACTCCTTTTGGGTTGTTGATGGATTTAAAAATTTCTATCGCTTGCTGGTTATATTCCAACGCCTTGTCTAACTCTGAATTTGCTGCATAATTAGCAGCCAATAATGCTAATGAAGAAGCTTCTTTGCTTTTTAAGCCCAGTTCTTGAGCTAATACCATTGCTTTTGTAGTATATTTTTTGCCTTCTGTTGGGTTGAGTGAAATATAGAAATAGCCTATCCTTTCCAACAACACTACTTTAGCACTATCGTTAGGTAAGTTTACTGATACGGTAATCAATGAATCTATATATTCTTGCTGGGAAGAAACTTTTGCTTGTATGTTTACCTGAAACAAAACAATAAAAAAGAAAATAAGATATTTTATTTTTAACATAAGCTACTTTATATAATTTCTTATTCTAGAGATAGGGGTTTTAACAAAAGTAAAGTTCTACGTTAAAAAGCTATTGTTTGTTTGAGTTTATTAACAGTTTTTTAATTTTTAAAAATTCATTTACAACAAAATACCTATTAAAAACTACTTTTTATAACAAAAAATCCCAACAAGCTCTTTAACCTGTTGGGATAAATTAAAAAAGTAAATGTAAAATCTATTCTTTTAAAACATGTAGCTTAAGCTTACGCCATAGGTTCTGCCTAACTGATAAGAGTTGAAAGTATATTCCACATCTTTATAAACTTGTGTTTGTTTAACAATAGGGTTTAACAAGTTTGAAGCTGAAACTCTTAGTTTAAAATGATCTCCTAAGGTTTTGGTTAAGTTAACGTTTAATTGATGTACTGGTTGAGCTTTTACATTAGGCGTTGCATCAACAACTACTAAAGTAATTTTTTCTCCCGCAACATTGTAGTTTAGGTTTACAGATAAACCTAACGAATCATTATTATATCCTAAAAAAGCATTTACTATATAAGGTGACTGACCGTACATTTCTCTTGTGCTTGCTGCACTTGGATCTTGAGCTCTTATTAATTCTAATTGTTGTTTATCTATATCTACTTTTGAGCTAATTAAAGAGAAATTACCGCCAATGCTAAATTGTTGTTTATCGTTTGATATAAAGTTCAATTGTTTTTTTACTTCCACCTCAACTCCGTAAAGTTTACCGTTTGCTACATTTCTCCATGTTAACTCATCATTTTGAGCTTGTGTGTTAAACACAAATTCAATAGGATTGGTAAAGTTTTTATAAAACACTCCAAAAGAAACTAACTCTCCTAAATTGGGGAATAATTCAAATCTTAAATCAAAGTTATCTACCAATGTTCTGTCTAATTCCGGATTTCCAATAATAATCCAGTTGGCAGCAAAATCGTAAGAAGCAAATCCAGAAATTTCTCTAAAAGTAGGTCTTGCCAATGTTCTAGAGTAAGCTGCTCTTAAGTTTGTTTTAGGAGAAAGTGCATAAGATGTATTAATAGCAGGTAAAATGTCCACACTTTCTAACAAACCTGCTTGTTGTGTTTCATCTTCACTAACACTTGTAATGTAAGTGGTTTCTAATCTTGCTCCACCAATAACTCTTAGTTTTTTAGTAGCCCAAACATCTCCCATTAAATATCCTGCAGTAATAATTTGCTCCCCTACATAGTTATTTCTTTTTTCAGAAGCATCTTCCATATAAATGTATTGAGAAACAGGATTTCCTGATGAAGGTAAGGTCATGTTTTCATCAGCTAAATAATCCACAACACTTCCTGTAAATAAGCTCGTTCCTTGTTTTCTGTAGTTGTATCTATATTCACTTAATGTTCTATCTTGATACAAATAAGCTCCACCAAATTTAATTTTTGATGATTTACCATCTTTTTCAAACACCGTAAGTTCTAAGTTCATTTTTGCATCAAAAGTAGCTTGATCTAAATACCTGTAAAAACGAGCTGGAGCTGGATAAGCTGAAGCATTTATACTGTAAGTGGTATCATTATCTGTACTAACAGTGTAATCATTAGAAAAATAACGTTGATCTGGCGTATATTGAGAAGAGGTAGAATAAGCTGTTAACCAATCAATTTTAAGTTTTTTCAACCCTTCAACATAATGGTCACCTTTTAATTGGTAGCTTGTTAATTGTCTTTCTTGGTAAGATAAACTTCTTGTTTGGTAGTGTAATCCTTGGTCTTCTTTTGGGAAAATACCTTCTTGGAAAGTAGTTTCTTTAGTACCACTTTGGTTACGAGAATAGGTTAAACTCAATTTGTTGTTTTTTCCTATTTTATAAGAAAGATTTCCCAACGCTCCCATCAATACTTCTTCCTGAGATTTAGTATCGTTTAATTCTTGTTGCGTAATTAATTCTTCCACCTCATCAACACTACCTGTTAAACTGTATCTTCCCGAAAATGCATTTTGTTGTTTGTGTACAAACTCTCTTGAGTAAGAAAGTCCGGCAACAAAGCCTAAAGTATTTCCAAAAACTGTTTTTTGATTTCCTACAGATAAAGAATAACGTTGGTTAATTGATGAAGGAGTTTCAACACCTTCCATTTCTTTACTAAAAGATTTAGTAACGGTTTCCAACTGGGCATTATTTACAAACAATGGAGGAACACCACCAGTTAATATCGGCTCAGGAATATCTCTACCTCCATCATCTTTACCAAATAATTCAGATGAAGCACCTCCGTGAGATAAAAACTTATCGTTTAAACTAGAGAAAGTATTGTAGCTCACTCCTGCAGAAAATTGTAAGGTAAATTTTTCAGGAAAATCTTTGGTTTCAATGTTTAATAATCCACCAGTAAAACTTCCTGGTAAATCAGGAGAGAATGATTTTACTACCGTCATGTTTTCAATCATGTTGGTAGGAAATAAATCTAATTCCACTGCATTTTTGTTAGGGTCTAACCCAGGAATTTCAGCTCCGTTAAGGGTTGTTTTACTGTATCTATCGCTCAAGCCTCTTACATAAACATATTTACCGCCTTCAATGGTTACGCCAGTAACTCTTTTTGCAGCACTTGCCACATCATTATCACCTCTTTTAGTAATTTCCTGAGCAGTAATTCCCTCCATTACTGTTGCCGATTTTTGTTTTACTTTAAGCATATAGTTTTCTGAACTTCTTACAGCTTTGGCTTCCACCACAAAATCAGATAAAGCTACTGAAGAGTTATTCAAAGAGAAATTATGCATTACTACTTGTTTATCGGCTACATTAACTTCTATGGAATCTGAATTAAAAGATATATAAGAACAAACAACCGTTTGTTTTCCAGTAGGAACATTTTTTATAAGGTAATTTCCTTCAAAATCAACAACAGCACCTATAGAAGTTCCTTTAAGAAAAACAGTTGCTCCAATAAGTTCTTCTGCAGATTCAGAACTAACTACTTTTCCTTTAATCATTCCTTGCGAAAAAGCTATTGTTGTTGTTAAAATTAAACTTAATGTACTTACTAATTTTATCATTTTTTTATCCTTATAATTTGATAGTGCAAAGGAATTACAACACCTTGAATGAGACGTTAATCGAATGTTACATTAGTGTTATTTTCTGGTAATATTTTAAGACAAAAAGTGCTATTTACTTAACATAAATGGTAAGTTTAATTTCTTAATTCTTCCAATACCATTTGTTTTTCAGGTGGTTACATATCCTTCTCAAATATTAACTAATTGTTAAGATGAACAATGTGTTTATTCACATTTGCAAAAGCTACGGCAGTTTTTTTAAATAGGAATAGAAAACTAGCTACCTGATTTTAAAGGAATTTTTAATAGCAAAAAACGTTTTTTAAAAAAATTTGAAATTAATTCTCAGCCTTATTTTTCAGGTATTCATAATAATCAAACTGAGCTCTAATTCTTTTTTTGGCAGTAGATTTTTTATACGGATTACTTTGTGTTTTATTTAGTTTTCGAGCTTTAATGGAGTCTTGTAGCTGAAGTGAAAGTAGTTTTTTAATCTCCATAGCCAATCGTTTATCATAAATAGGGAAACCAACCTCTACTCGGTAAGTAAGGTTACGTTTCATCCAATCGGCTGAGGCTAAAAATAACTTTTCGTTACCGCCATTATAAAACCAATAAATTCTTCCATGCTCTAAATAACGGTCGATAATACTTATTACCGTTATGTTTTTACTCATGTCCTTAACCCCTGGAATTAAACAACAAATACCTCGAACAATAATATTAATTTTTACTCCTGCATTGCTAGCTTCGTATAATTTATCTATCATGTGTCGGTCTTCCAAGCTGTTCATTTTCAGAATCATTTGAGCTTTAAGACCTTTTTTTGCATTGCTGATTTCATTATCAATCATCTTATTAAATTGCTCTCGCATATTAAAAGGAGCGACTAACAAATGTTTAAACCTTATTGTTTCTTTTTGTCTGTTTATCAAAAAATGAAAGACTTTGCTTAATTCATTAGTGAGCTGAGGATTTTTGGTAAGCAAAGCATGATCGCAATAAATTCTAGAAGTATCTTCATTAAAATTTCCTGTACCGAAATAAGCGTATTTAGCCTTTTTGTTTCCCTCTTTTCGGGTAATTAAAAATATTTTTGAATGTACTTTTAGTTCTTCAAAACTATAATGAACATCTATACCTGCTTCCTTCATTTTATCTGCCCAATGTAGGTTCAATTCTTCATCAAACCGAGCTTTTACTTCACTAAAAACCATTACTTTTTTACCCTTTTCGGCTGCTTTTATAAGTGCCTGACAAACCTTAGAGTTTTTGGCTACACGATAAAGTGTAATGCTAATTTCTTCCACATTTTCGTCCTCTGCTGCTTCTTCCAGAAAATCGGTGATGTAACAATAGTTTTGATATGGGAAATGAAGAATAAAATCTTTCTTAGAAATCGCATTAAAATAAGATTCACTTTTCTCTAATTCAGGATGTTGCAACACATCAAAAACAGGATAAAATAAATCGGGTTTATTGGGCATGGGAAAAGCAAAAAAATCATTAAAATTATGGTACCTCCCACCGGGAATAGAATCTCCTTTTTGTAGTCCAATATTTTTTCTGAGAATTTTTTGTAGCTCTTTTGGCATACGTTCGTCATACAAAAACCTAGATGGTGCTCCCACTTTTCTTTTATATAAACTTGCTGATATTTTTTCTTGAATAGTTTCAGCTATTTCTTCTTCTAAATAAAGTTCAGCATCACGGGTTAGGTTAATTTCATAACACTTTACCCAATTATAATCCGGAAAATGTTGAGGTAAAAACAAACGCATTACATCAGAAAGCTGAATGATGATTTCTTTGTCTGCATCATTAGACAGTTTAATAAAACGTTGAGTCCTTCTAATAGGCACATTAACAATAAAATAATTATGCTCTAAGGTCTTTTTATTAATGACATCTATTGCCAAATACAAGCCTTTGTTTTTAACAAAAACAGAGGTGGTTTCACTCACTTCTTTAATTTTTAATAACGGCAGAATATCCTTATCGAAAAAGCTTTTTAAAAAAGCTTTCTGTTCTTCGTTTACCTGCTTTTGGTTTATTAAAAAGATATTCTCTTCTTCTAGTTGAGGTAAAATTTTAGTGTTAAAAATGTGATTAAACTCTGTCTGTTGTTCAAAAACAGTTTTTTTTATTTTTTTGAGGAGTTTTTTGATGTAAGGATTTGGTTCTAGCCCTTGCTTTTTCTCAATTTTTAGAATATTTTTTAACGAAGCTACCCTTACCTTATAAAACTCATCCAAATTAGCAGAATAGATGGCTAAAAACTTTAAACGCTCCATTAAAGGTTCGTAAGGGTTAATAGCCTCTTGTAGTACTCTGTAATTAAATGATAACCAACTTAGCTCTCTGTCGAAATATTTTTTCATTTTTATGAAATAAGCTTCCTCAATTTTTAGCAAATATCTATGAAATTAAGCACAAAACAAGAAATGATACTTAGAATTACAAAAAATTAACGATGAGTTAATCTTAACATGATGTAAATTTTGGATTGCGATATCACACAAAAGACCTATCTATCACAACACAAATTATCACGGATTACACCAATTTCTGGTTTGAACGAAAAATAAAATGCACACAAAAACATCTTTGATGTTTTAAATTGGTGATAATTAGTGAAGTTCAATTTTAATTTGTGTAAAAAAACGGGAATGTGCGTAATCTATTTCTACAATGAAGAGTTATTCTTATCATTTAAACCATTAATCCAAAAGACTTTCTAAATAATGTTGTTCGATATTAAACTCTTTTTTAATGGTATTAATTTCTTCATCAATCTTATCAACCATAGGTTTTTTATTTGATTTTGAAGCAACTAACATGATGTTTTTACGAGTATGTTCGTTAGAAATAAATTCAAAAATTTTAGTGTTGTACTGCTGTTTTTCCATGATTAATGCACGCATGGCATCGGTAATCATTTCATATTGTCTTTCTTTAAAAATGCCATGTTTTAACAAAGGATTGGCAATTTCCTTTCCTTTAGAAGCCTGTCTGAGTTGTTTGTGACAACAAGGAGCACAAATAATTAATGAAGCTTTAGCAGAAACGCCTTTAAAAATAGCATCATCAGTAGCTGTATCACAAGCATGAAGGGCAATTAAAATATCAATTTTAGACTCTTTTAAATCTTGTATCGTACTTTTCTGAAAAGATAATTGCTCAAAACCGCATTTCGCTGCTGCTTCATTACAAAAATCAACCAATTCTTGTCGTATTTCTATGCCTTTAATCTCCACATTAAGTTTAAGTTGATTTTTCATAAAATCATACAACGCAAAAGTTAAATATCCTTTACCGGAACCCATATCAACTATGCGGATAGGCTCGTTAAATTGATTGTCTTTTAGTAAATTTTCTACTATCTCAAGGTATTTATTAATTTGCTTGAACTTGCCTGCCATTTTAGGAAACACCTGACCGTTTTCATCTGCAATTCCTAAAATAGTTAAATATTTACCTAAGGCAGCTCTTTTTTTCTTAGGCACATCATGTGTTTCAGGCGGTTTGTTTTCAAAACTTGGTGGCAAGGTTTTTAAACTTCCTTTGCCTTTTTTAGAAAATTGGAGTACTACATCCTCTTTAAGTGTAAACAGACGAGCAATTTTAAACTTGTTAGTGAGCAATTCCTTTAACTCGGCATTGGTTTCTTCTAAACTGTAATTCTTAACCTGATCGTTAGTTTGGTAATGGTAGGTAAAAGAAAAAACAAGCTCGTTTTTAATGCTTACTAAGCGAATATAAACATTCAATAATCCATCACTTTTGTAAGCCGGTTTACTTAAAGTAATTTTTACAAAAGATTTGTCGGTATAACTTGTAGCAAGTTTTTCTAAAAAAAGGTGGAGTTCATTCATGTGGCGAAGTTAGGTTAATTTAAGTAAATCTAAATAGTATGCTTTATAATAGATAAAGTAAACTCACTAAACCTTTCCTACAAAAGTATCGTAATAAACACAATAAAGTGGAGTGGCATAAGTTTTGTAATAGAACTACCGAACTAAAAACTTTTATATCATGAAAAATTTAAGAACCACAAAAATAGGATTAGGAATAGTTTCTGTTGCGTTGGTATTGTCTTTTTCAGCGTACCAACAAAACGACCTTCCTACCATAAACACCGATGGCAACGGTAAACTAAGAACAGTTGACCATAAAGCTTTTAAAGATGGCGAAAAACTAGAGTTTAGATTACACTACGGATTTGTAAATGCTGGAACAGCCAAAATTGAAGTTAACAAATTAGATAAAAAAATTGCTAACAGAGAAATCTACCATATTGTTGGTACAGGTAAAACAGTAGGAGCTTTCGATTGGGTTTTTAAAGTAAGAGACCGTTATGAAACTTTTTTGGATGTTGAAGGCGTTTTCCCTTGGATGTTTGTTAGAGACATTAATGAAGGAGGGTATAAGAAAAAACAGAAATACCAATTTTCACAAACTAAAAAAATGGTAGAAACCCATAAAGGAGAAGTTTATGAAACTCCTGAAGGAATTCAAGATATGCTTTCTTCTTTCTTTTATGCCAGAACCTTAGATTATAGTAAAGCAAAAAAAGGCGAGGTTTTTACCATCTGGACTTTTGTAGATGAAGAAGTTTGGCCATTAAAAATTAGATACATGGGAGAAGATAAAGTTAAAGTTGGAAAAACTTACTACAATGCACTTAAATTCCACCCAGTAACTCAAAAAGGTAGAATATTCGATAAAGAAGAAGATGTAAGTTTTTGGGTGTCTAATGACGGAAATAAAATTCCATTAATGATAGAAGCAAAAATTTTAATTGGAGCAGTAAAAGCAGAATTAACTAATGCTGAGGGATTAGCTCACCCATTATCTATAGCGAAAAAATAAAAAGTTTTTTTCGGCATTCAACATTAATTTGTTTAAAACAGGCAAACAAATACCATTGAGATTCGTATCTTAATGGTATTTTTGTTTGCAATATGAAGAAAATCTTATTAATACTTGTTGTAGTTGTAGCTGCTGTAAGCTTGTTTTTTACTCAATATCAGGGGAATAAAAACAATGTTGACGAAGAAATAGTAGAACAAATTATTGAAGAAGAAAAGAAAGAACCGATTGTTGAGTATGGTTTTGAAATAGATTCGTTTGCTGTTTATAAAGATGTCATCCAACCCAACCAATTTTTAGCCAATATTCTTCTAAAATACCATATTCCTTATACAGATATTGATTTGTTAGCAAAAATGTCAAAAGATATTTTTGATGTAAGAAAGATTGCCTCTGGTAAAAAATACACCATACTTTGTAGTAAAGATTCTTTAGGTAAAGCTCAATGTTTTATTTACGAACCCAACGAAACAGAATACATTGTTTTTGACATGCGAGATTCTATCTCCATTTATAGAGGACAAAAAGAAGTTACCACCAAAGTAAAACAAATTGAAGGCACTATCAACTCATCCTTATACCAAACATTAGTAGAGCAAGAAGCAAGCCCTATTTTAGCCATAGAAATGGCAAATGTTTATGCTTGGACAATCGATTTTTACAGCATCCAAAAAGGAGATCATTTTAATGTGGTGTATGAAGAACGTTATGTAGGTGATGAGTTTATTGGAATAGGAAAAGTGTTGGCAGCTAATTTTAATCACTACGGAAGAGATTATTACGCTTACCGATTTGAACAAGATGGCATTACCAATTATTTTGATGCTGACGGAAATAGTTTGAAAAGAGCGTTTTTAAAATCTCCGTTAGAGTACGGCAGATTAACTTCAGGCTTTACCATGAGAAGGTTTCATCCTGTACAAAAAGTTAACAAACCACATTTAGGAACAGATTATGCCGCTCCCACAGGAACTCCCATTTTAGCAACAGGCGATGGTGTAGTTGTAGAGTCTGCCTATAAAAAATACAATGGCAATTATGTAAAAATTAAGCACAACAGCACTTACACCACTCAATACTTGCACATGAGTAAAAGAAATGCTAAAACCGGTCAAAGAGTTAAACAAGGCGAAGTTATTGGTTATGTTGGTAGTACAGGTTTAGCAACAGGTCCGCATGTTTGTTACCGATTTTGGAAACATGGTAGCCAGGTAAATCATTTAAAAGAAGAAACGCCACCAGCCGACCCGGTTAAAAAAGAATATCTGCAAAAGTTTACTCAACTTAAAGATAGTCTAAATCAGAAATTGGTTAAAAAAGATGTAGTTAGTTGAAGCAAGTTACGCTGAGCAAACAACTTCAACTTTAATCCTATCCGGGTCTTCAAAAAACACAGCATAATAATCTTCTGCATGAGGATGTTTATCAGCATACAGAATAGTAACTTCTTTTTCTTTTAATTCTGCTGTTAACTTATCTACAAATGTTTTTGAATCGCAATGAAAAGCCAAGTGATTTAAGCCTGTTCTTTTTCTGTGATAAGCAATATCCAAATAATTCTCTTCTGTTTGAACAAAAACGATATAAGTGTCTTTAAGCTTAAAACTTACGCCATGTTGCCATTCCTGAAATTTTGTATAGGAAAATTTTGAGGTTAGCAACCACTCCCAAAAAAGCTTCGTTATTTCTAAATCTGACACATAAATTTCTATGTGATGAATTGATCCGTTCATGTTTCTATTAATTTGTACCACTAAAGTAGGAAGTTTTAAACGAAACTTATCAATTCTTAATATCTTTCAAAATATTTTGCTTTAAGAATAAGTTAAATTGGTTAATTTTACTACTTAATAATTTGGCATGAGCTCAACTGAAGAAACTCAACAAAAAGTAAAACAAATTTTTACCAATTACCTGGAGGAACACAAGCATAGAAAAACTCCAGAGCGTTTCGCTATACTCCAAGAAATTTACGCTAACGATGATCATTTTGATGTGGAAGAGTTATATCTTTCCATGAAAAATAAAAAATACAGAGTTAGTAGGGCTACACTTTATAACACCATAGAATTATTGTTGGCTGCTAACCTAGTAAGAAAGCACCAATTTGGCAATAATATTGCTCAATATGAAAAATCTCATGGCTCTAAACAACACGACCATATTATTTTAAGCAATGGTGAAGTAATAGAGTTTTGCGACCCAAGAATTCAAACTATTAAAAACACACTTCAAGAAATGTTTGATGTAAAAATTCTACACCATTCACTTAATTTTTATGGAGTTAAAAACGAAAAAAAATGAACTTTTCCTTTGAAATAAAAAAAGAACAAGAGTTGCTTCTCATCTCGCTTTCGGGTAGTTTGAATAATAAACAACAAGCCGAGGAGTTACTTTCAGAATTAGATTTTTATTATAATGAAGGCTTAAATTTTATTATTTTAGATTTAGCTAAAATGGACTATATGAACAGTTCGGGCTTGGGTGTTTTTATTTCAATTCTTACCCAAACAAGAAATAGAAACGGAGAAGTGTTTATAGTAAATATTCCGAAAAAAATAAACCAATTATTGGTAATTACTAAACTGAACAATGTGTTTAACATTGCCGAAAACATTAAAGAAGCAAAAGAAACTATTCTTAAAATAAAACAGCCAATAAATTAATATTCAAGAATGAAACGATTATGAGTAAAAATTTCTCACATTGTAGAATTATTAATTAACTCTCCCCCTTGCCCCCTCTCTTAAAAGAGAGGGGGAGAAGTTATCGACAGATAACTTGGGGGTGAGTAGAAAAAAACAAAAGCTCCAACAGAGCGTAATTTAAAAGCGTTGATTGTAAATAAATAAACATATAAAAAGCAATAAAAATAAACACATGAAAGTAGATGTATTGTTAGGACTCCAATGGGGAGACGAAGGTAAGGGTAAAATTGTAGATGTATTAACACCAAAATATGATGTAATTGCTCGTTTTCAAGGTGGTCCAAATGCTGGTCATACCTTAGAGTTTGATGGAATTAAACATGTTTTGCACACCATCCCTTCGGGAATTTTCCATAAAGGGGTAAACAACATCGTTGGTAATGGCGTTGTAATAGATCCTGTAATTTTAAAAAGAGAAATTGATGCCCTAATTAATATGGGTGTTGACATGAATAAACAATTATTCGTTTCTAAAAAAGCACACTTAATTCTTCCAACACATCGTTTGTTAGATGCGGCTTCTGAGGCAGCAAAAGGCAAAGGAAAAATAGGTTCTACATTAAAAGGAATTGGCCCTACTTACATGGATAAAACTGGTAGAAACGGATTAAGAATAGGTGATATTTTTGAAGCCGATTTTAAAGAAAAATACGACCAGCTAATTGCTAAGCATAAAGATTTATTAAAATTTTATGATTATGGTTACGATTTAAGTGCGTTGGAAGATGATTTCTTTAATGGTGTTGAAACCATTAAAAACCTAACAGTAATTGATAGTGAGCATTTCTTAAATCATGCTATTAATGACAATAAATCTATTTTAGCTGAAGGTGCTCAAGGAACTATGTTAGACATAGATTTTGGTTCGTATCCTTTTGTAACTTCATCAAACACAACTACTGCAGGAACTTGTACAGGCTTAGGTATTGCTCCTAACAAAATAGGAAAAGTATTCGGAATTTTTAAAGCTTATTGTACACGAGTTGGTAGTGGTCCTTTCCCTACAGAACTTCATGATGAAGTAGGTGAAAGCATTAGAAAAGCCGGTAATGAATTTGGCTCTACAACCGGAAGACCAAGAAGATGCGGCTGGGTTGACCTACCTGCTTTAAAATATGCAATTATGATTAATGGGGTTACTGAATTAATTATGATGAAAGCTGATGTTTTAAGTGAGTTTGATACCATTAAAGTTTGTACGCATTACGAAATTGATGGAGAAAAAATAGACTACATGCCTTATGATATTGTTTCTAAAGAAGTAAAACCTGTTTATACTGCATTAAAAGGTTGGAAAAAAGACTTGACTAAGTTAGCTTCAATAAATGATGTTCCACAAGAATTAACAGCTTATATTGAGTATTTAGAGCAAGAACTAAACGTGCCAATTACAATTGTTTCGGTTGGTCCGGATAGAACGCAAACTATTTACAGAGAAAACGTGTTGGCTTAAAAAAGTGTTTTACTTACATTTTGTTTGGAACTCCTATCCCAAGCAATTTCATGCCTGAAGTGATAACATTTGCTACACTTTGAGATAAAACTAATCTCATGGCTAGCTTGTTTTTATCTTCTTCACGTAAAATAGGTACGTTTTGATAAAAGTGATTGAAAGTTTTTACCAACTCATAAATATAATTACTTAAGGTTGCCGGACTAATATTTTCTCCGGCTTCTTTAATAATTGTAGGAAAGTCTTTTAATAACTTTATTAAGGTAATTTCTTCTTCATTGAGTTCGGCATTGGTGTAAGAAGTGCTGTAATTTAATTCTTTTGCTTTTCTCAATAACGATTGTATTCTGGCATGAGCATATTGTATAAAAGGAGCAGTGTTGCCATTCAAATCAATAGATTCTGCCGGATTAAACACCATGCCTTTTTTAGCATCAACTTTAAGTAAATAATATTTTAATCCACCTAAGCCAATTTGAGCATATAATGCTTCTTTTTCAGCATTGCTTAATCCATCTAAATGCCCACGTTCTTGAGTCATTAGTTTGGCATCATTTATAATTTCTGCCATTAAATCATCAGCATCCACAACTGTTCCTTCTCTGGATTTCATTTTACCATCGGGCAATTCTATCATGCCATAAGATAAATGGTGACATTCATCTGCCCATTGGTAACCCAATTTTTTTAGGATAGCAAACAATACCTTAAAATGATGATTTTGTTCATTTCCAACTGTATAAATGATTCCATTTAAATTAGGGTGATTTTTATAACGTTCTATAGCTGTTCCAATATCTTGCGTCATGTAAACAGAAGTTCCATCAGCTCTTAATAAAAGCTTATCATCCATTTTTTCAGCACTTAAATCGCACCAAATAGACCCATCTTCTTTTTGATAAAAATATCCTTCTGCTAAGCCTTTTTCTACTACATCTTTGCCTAAAATGTACGTGTTGGATTCATAATAAATTTCATCAAAATCAACCCCCATAGTTTGGTAAGTAACATCAAAACCATCATACACCCAAGCATTCATTTTTTTCCATAAATCCACCACCTCTTTATCTCCATTTTCCCACTTAAGCAGCATTTCTTGTGCTTTTTTAAATATAGGAGCTTCTTTTTCGGCTTCTTCTTTTGTTAACCCTTTTTCAACAAGCAGATTGATTTCTTTTTTATACGCCTTATCAAACTCCACATAATACTTCCCTACCAAATGGTCGCCTTTTAGACCCGAACTTTCGGGAGTTTCTTCATTTCCAAATTGTTGCCATGCCAACATACTTTTACAAATGTGTATGCCTCTATCATTAATAATTTGGGTTTTATACACATCGTGTCCGTTCGCTTTTAAAATTTCAGCAACCGAATAACCTAAAAAAATGTTTCTTAAATGCCCTAAATGCAGTGGTTTATTGGTATTTGGCGAAGCATATTCTACCATGTAGGTTTTACCTGATGGTGCTGCTTGTCCAAATGTTTTATTTTGAGCAATAGTATTGAGCTCACCAAGCCAGTAGTCAGCAGCAATGCTAAGGTTTAAAAAGCCTTTTACCACATTAAAATCAGTAATTTCTGCAACATTATCTACTAAATACTTGCCTAAATCTTCAGCGGTTTGTTCAGGAGATTTTTTTGATATTTTAGTAAAAGGAAAAACCACCACCGTTAAATCTCCATCAAATTCTTTTCTGGTTTTTTGAGGTTGAATAGTATTTACATCCACTTCAGCACCATAAATTGATGCAATTCCTTTTTTTACTGCTTGTATAATTAATTCTTCCATTTTTAGTTTTTTTCGCCACGAATGCACGAATTTTCAAATTCCCACATTTTTCCAGCTGATAACGCTGATTTTCGCAGATTACTTTTATTTTTTTACTGTTTTTAATAGGTACAAATCCCATATTTCAAACAACTAACTCCTAATGCCTCTTTCCCTCTCCCTTTCCCTCTCACTTTCCCTCTCACTTTCACTTTCACCTTCACATTCTCACATTGATAATTTAGCTTCAATATTTTTGGTAACCTCATTCAACACTTCAAATGCGGTTTCTGCCATTACATTTCCTTTGTTATCTAACGTAGGGTTTACTTCCACTATTTCTAAGCAAATTACCTTGTTACTTTCGATCAACTCATTAATAATATTTTTCACTTCATATTGGTCAAAACCTTTAGAAACAGGAGTTCCTGTGCCTTTAGAAATTAAATCGCAATCCATAGAGTCCACATCAAAAGAGATGTAGATGAAATCACAATTTTTCAATTTTTCTAGGGCTTCATTCACACACACTTCTAATCCTCTATATCTTACTTCCTCTACTTTATAGTTTTTAATGCCGTTTTTCTGCATTAAATAATCTTCCGGTTCTTCCGTATCTCTAACCCCAAAAAACACTACATCCTCATGCAGTACTTTTGGAGAAATTCCACCAATATTTTTCATGCCTTCCCAATTATCATGAGTTTCTTCCTTAACTTCATTTACTTTCCTATCTAAATTGTCATCGCCAAGGGCAGCAGCCATTGGCATTCCGTGAATATTACCTGATGGAGTAGTATATGGAGAATGTAAATCGCCATGAGCATCTATCCAAACCACACCAATACGTTTGTCTGAATGAGCACATTTTAATCCGCTAATAGTTCCTAATGCCGAAGAATGATCTCCTGAAAGTACTAGTGGGAAATAATTTTCTTCAACCGTTTCCTTAACCGCTTTACTTAATCGTTTGCACACTTTCAGCACTTTTCCAATTCTTTTGGCGTAAGGCGTTTGTTGCTTTTCGTAAACAGCTTCATTCTCACTTTCAATATCTACGTAATCGTAATTGTTAAAATAATCATTTCCTGCATTAATAGCTGCAATTTCAATAGCATCAATTCCCATGTCAGAACCTCTTGTTCCAGCACCAATGTCAGAGCGGTTTTTAATGATTTTAATGGCTTTCATATAACTATGTTTTAAGTATTTATACTTATAGTTCCTAAGTAGAAATTTTATAAATTATAGGGGAATTAGGTATAAATTACACCCTTTAACAATTAGGAAACAAAAATATTGATATATTTGTTGTTACGAATTATATAATATACTTTTTTTTAATCTTTATTCATCACAAAATGACCATGACTAAGAATTTCTTCACAACAGAAAATTATTATCTTGGGAGTTATGTCTGCCAATTTAATAGAATTAATCACAAGCAGGTGAAAAAGAATTAAAAAAACAGCGTTTTTAGTATGCTTAAAATACATTTTTATTTACTTCTTTTTGGTCTAATTTTTCTTTCATCATGTAAAGATAGTGTTTCAGACAAATCCGAAGGTGTTATAGAGTACAAAGTAACTTATCCTAAAATGGATAAAACCAATTTTATGTTGGATTTTATGCCTAAGGAAATGAGAATGTATTTTAAAGACAATAAATATATTACTACCGTTTCTGCCGGAATGGGAACCTTTAAAACAGAGTTTGTTTGCGACCAAGCTGCAGATGAGTTTTTTCAGTTGGTAAAACTCATTAATAAAAAATATGTGTTAAAATTAACAGGAGAAGAAATTCCTAATACACTTAAACATTTACCCGAATATGAAATAGAATTTGTAGATGAGTACAAAGAAATTTTAGGCTATGTATGTAAAAAAGCCATAGTAACGGTAAAAAATGAAACCAATGATGCTTTTACAGTGTTTTACACTAAAGATATTAATATAGAAAATCCCAATTGGTGCAATCAATTTGCTCCAATAGATGGAGTAATGTTAGAATATCAGTACGATAAGTACGATATTTGCATGCGTTTTGAAGCAAAAAAAGTAAAGTTTGAAAAAGTAAAAGACAACGTTTTTGAAATCCCTTCTGAATACAAAGCAGTTACATTTGATGAGATGGAGCAAGAAATGACGGAAATCTTTGATAGTTTCAAATAAATATTAACCTTATAAATTAACTTATGATGAAAAAAATTTTATTAGCCAGTTTGGCAACTATGGTAATTACTGTTAGTGCAGTAGCTCAAAAATCTTTTGAAGGAACGGTAAATTTTGGTATTACTTACACAGATATGCCAGATGAAATGAAACAGTACGAATCGATGATGCCAAAAGAAATGACTCTTAAAATTAAAGGAGACAAGAGCAGAATGGAGCAAAACACTGCGATGGGCTCTACAACTACCATTACAGACGATAAAGCAAAAAAAGTTACTGTTTTAATGAACATGATGGGGCAAAAAATAGCGATGGAACAAAAAACTTCTGAAGATAAAGAAAACGATGCTATAAAAATTAACTATTTAGAAGGCACTAAAAAAATTGCAGGTTATACCTGTAAAAAAGCTGAAATAACTCACCCTGAAATGGATGAAGCAATGACGGTTTATTATACAGAAGAAATTACTGGAACAAAAACCAATGCTCAATTTAAAGGGTTAAAAGGTTTTTTAATGGAATATACTATAGAAAACCAAGGAATGACAATGACTATTGCTGCTAAAGAAGTAAAAGAAGAAAAAATTTCTAATGCAGAATTTACTATTCCTTCCGATTACGAAAGTATGACAGAAGAAGAATTTAAAAAACAAATGGGAGGAGGTCAATAGACCTCCTTTTTTTATCTAGAAATTCTTTATTGTTTATTCACAATCAATTGTTATTTATTAGCGTTCTTTCGGTTAGTAAACGCCTTACTAATGTATAAATTTGTTAGTTAATACCGTAAAGAACAAAATGGCAGTAAATCAATTTAAAAATAATATTAAAGAAAAAAACGAAGCGAAGAAAGCTCCTAAAAAAGAGCGAAAAGTTGGTCGATTTTCTTTCTTCAGCAACATTAGCAATAAGTTTAAAAGTATTGTGCAAAATGAAAAATTAGCTCAAATTACAGGCTTGTTGTTATTGGTTTTTTCTGTCTTTTTATTATTGGCTTTCTCATCCTACTTATTTACTTGGAAAGCCGACCAAAACTTAATTATAAACCACTGGGATAATCCTGAAGTTCAGGCTGAAAACTGGTTAGGTAAATTAGGTGCTTATGCAGCACATCAGTTTATTTTTAATGCCTTTGGAGTAGCTTCCTTTTTGTTTTGCTTTTTGTTTTTTATTGTAGGGTTTAAAGCTCTTTTTAAAATAAAATTGGTTCCATTTAATAAAGCTTTTGCTTATTCTTTGTTTGCCATTATTTGGTTGTCGGTAGTATTAGCCTATATTTTTAAAAGCTACCCCATTTTAGGAGGAACTTTTGGATTTCAATCTACGGTTTGGCTTACCAGTATTGTGGGAAGCGTTGGTGTAGGCTTACTTTTATTCCTTTCGTTATTAATATTTATTGTCCTAAATTTTAATGTTTCGTTTAAACTTCCTCAGTTGGAAAAAATGATGGAAGATGATTTAGTAGAGGAAACTTCTGAAGTAGAAAACCCCGCAGACGAAATAGACTTGATACATGAAGCTGCTTTAAACGAAATGGAAGAAAATAATGAAGAAGAAACGAACACTGTTAGTTTAGATGAAGCTCCTGAAGAACTTCCTGTAACTGAAGAGGAAGAGGAAGAATCAGAAAGTATTGCTCTTTCAACAGAAGTTCCTGAAACAGAAGAGAAAAATGAAGGAGAAGTAGCGTTTTCTGTTGAAGAAGCTAAACCAGACGAAAAAACGCTTTCGGAAGAAGAACTTAACCAAAAAGCTAAAGATTTTGGAGAGTACGACCCAACACTTGATTTAGCCTCATTTAAAATGCCTCCAATTGAGTTACTAAAAGACTTTGGAGACACTCAAAAAACAGTTACAAAAGAAGAATTAGAAGCCAATAAAAATAAAATTTTAGCTACACTTTCTAATTACAATATTGAAATAACTAGCATAAAAGCTACTATTGGACCAACGGTTACGCTTTACGAAATTATACCTGCTCCTGGTATTAGAATTTCTAAAATTAAAAACTTAGAAGACGATATTGCACTTAGTTTGGCAGCATTAGGAATTAGAATTATTGCTCCAATTCCGGGTAAAGGAACTATTGGTATTGAAGTGCCTAACCAAAACCCTGAAATTGTTTCCATGCGTTTGGCAATTGCTTCCGATAGATTTCAAAATGCTAAAATGGAACTGCCTGTAGTAATGGGAAAAACCATTACCAACGAAAATTTTGTTTTCGATTTGGCTAAAATGCCTCACTTACTTATGGCTGGGGCTACCGGACAAGGAAAATCGGTTGGTTTAAATGCGGTGTTAACTTCTTTATTGTATAAAAAACATCCATCGCAATTGAAGTTTGTTTTGGTAGATCCTAAAAAAGTAGAGCTTACACTTTACAACAAAATAGAACGCCATTATTTAGCAAAATTACCCGATACAGAAGAAGCGATTATTACTGATAATCAGAAAGTAATTAATACACTAAACTCGTTGTGTATTGAAATGGATAATCGCTATGAATTACTTAAAAATGCTCAGGTAAGAAATATTGTGGAATACAACAGTAAGTTTATTGCTCGAAAACTAAATCCAAATGATGGACATCAGTTTTTACCTTACATCGTATTGGTTATTGATGAGTTTGCTGATTTAATAATGACAGCTGGTAAGGAAGTAGAAACACCAATTGCTCGTTTGGCTCAATTAGCAAGAGCTATAGGTATTCATTTAATTATTGCCACTCAACGACCTTCAGCTAATATTATTACTGGTATTATTAAAGCTAATTTCCCTGGTAGAATTGCTTTTAGAGTAACTTCTGGAATTGACTCTAGAACGATTTTAGATTCTAGTGGAGCAGATCAATTAATCGGACGAGGAGATATGCTTATCTCTCAGGGTAACGATTTAACGCGTGTACAATGTGCTTTTGTTGACACACCCGAAGTAGAAAGAATTTGTGATTTTATTGGCGAACAAAGAGGTTATCCCGAAGTATTTACACTTCCCGAATATGTTGGAGAATCTTCATCAGGTGGCTCAGGAACTTTTGATAGTGATGATAAAGATGATTTGTTTGATGATGCTGCTAGAATGATTGTTCAACATCAACAAGGTTCGGCTTCATTGTTGCAACGAAAAATGAAAATCGGTTACAACCGTGCAGGAAGATTAATAGACCAACTAGAAGAAGCAGGAATTATCGGTCCTTTTGAAGGAAGTAAGGCCAGACAAGTATTAATGACCGACATGAATGCTTTGGAACAGTTTTTGAAAGGTGGGGATGAAACCAACCAATAAAAATTACGAACTTTGTAAAAAACATACTCATGAAAAAATTATCCTTACTACTATTAAGCTTAACAATTACTATTGGCATTTTTGCTCAAGAAGATGCTAAAGCCAAAGCCATTTTAGATAAGTTAAGCGAAAAAACTAAAAAATATACCTCTATCAAAACCACATTTGAATACCATATTCATAACAAAACAGAAGGTATTGATGAAAAACAAACAGGAAGCTTGCAAACAAAAGGAGATAAGTATTATTTATCCATTAAAGGGCAAGATGTTTTTTCTGATGGTAAAAGTGTTTATACCTTATTAAAAGATGCTGAAGAAGTACACATCAATTCAATTCCAGATGAAAGCGAAGAAGATGCGATAAGTCCTTCAACTATTTTTACCTTGTACGAAAAAGGATTCAAATATAAATACGCTAAAGAAGAAGGTGGAAATGATGTTATAAACTTATATCCAAACAAGCCAGAAGAAAAATCTTTCCACAGAGTGGAGTTGTACGTTAACAAAGCTAAAGGAGAAATTTCTAAAGTTATTGTTTATGGTAAAGATGGTACTAACATGACTTATACCATTAAAACCTTTACACCAAATGTTGCTATTGCTGATGCTACTTTTACTTTCGATAAAGCAAAATATGCTAGCTATGATGTTATTGATTTAAGATAATCGTTAATTCATTACAAACCTGACAGGTTTCAAAAACCTGTTAGGTTTACTCTATAATAACTTTCTCATACCCTTCATCTACCAACAACTCTTTACTTTCAGCTGCAGCAACAGCTAATTCATCGCAGCGTTCGTTGTAGAGATTTCCTGCATGTCCTTTTACCCAATGAAATTTCACATGATGCTTAGGATAGATTTTTAGAAATCGTTGCCACAAGTCAATATTTTTTTTGCCTTTAAAGCCTTTTTTTTGCCAACCAAATACCCAACCTTTTTCTACCGCATCCACCACATATTTAGAGTCAGAAAAAATTTCTACATCAGCTTGTTCTACTTTAATGGACTCTAAGGCAACAATTACACTTAGCAATTCCATTCGGTTGTTAGTAGTATTTCTAAACCCTTCAGCAAGTTCTTTTTTATGCTTTCCACTCATCATTACCACACCATAACCTCCGTTGCCAGGATTTCCTTTGGCTGCTCCATCAGTATATATGGTAATTTTTGGCATTTTTACAATCCTGCGTTACTTCTAAATAATTTAACGGCTATTGCCAGTAAAATTACACCAAAAACTTTTCTTAGCACGTTTATTCCTCCTTGACCTAAAATTCGCTCAATAAACTTAGATGATTTTAACACCACATAAACTAAAATGATATTAACTACAATGGCAACAATTATATTCTGAACAGCATATTCAGCTCTTAATGAAAGCAAAGAAGTCATAGTTCCGGCACCGGCAATTAACGGAAAGGCAATAGGTACGATAGAAGCTGTACTTTTTCCTCCATTATTTTCTTCTTTGTATAAACGAATTCCTAAAATCATTTCTAATGCTAAAAAGAAAATAATAAACGAACCTGCAATGGCAAAAGAGCTTACATCAATGCCAATTAACCCTAAAATAGACTCTCCAACAAATAAAAACAATATCATTAACACCAACGAAACTAAACTAGCTTTTTCCGACTGAATATGACCTGTTTTCTGACGTAAATCAATGATAATTGGCACAGAGCCAACAATATCAATTACTGCAAAAAGAATCATGGTTGCCGTAGCAATTTCCTTAAAATTAAAATAGCTAAATAACATAAAATTAACTGATTAGATTGTTTAACAAAAAGTCGGCAAAAGTACGCTCTACATTTTAATTTTAAATTGTTTTATAGAAGAGAATATTGTTAAGATTTAGTTAAACTTTTTAACTCCAAAACTCATAACTAATTCTAAGTACTCCTAAGTACTTTTATTAATAACTAACTACTTTCAGTTTTTCATCATCTAACCTAACCCTAAGCCATTTTTGTAATGAGTTTTTCTTTGCTTGTTTGGTTTCAACATCTAAATTAGCATTCCATCTTACTAAAACAGTGGTTGACGTATCTTGTTTATTATTAAAATTAGTATAAACTGTTTTGCCTATTTCCATTCCTACCACATCTTCATATTGCATTTTTACTTCTTTAGATAAGGATGTAAATGGAATCTTACTTAAACCCATTTTATTGATTTCGGTTTCTAATAATTTTATTTTTTCATCTTTATCTTCAATGGTTTCTTGGTTTTTCTTGTATATTTCTTCAATAATACCTGATTTTACTTCAGAGGTAAGTCTGCTAGTTATTTCATGAGTATTATCTTCAGATTGATAAATTTTAAGTTCGGTATTTTCTAATCGATAACTTAACATTTTTTTATTCAACATTTTTTTAGTTTCTTCAGAAATAGGTTTACCAATTAAGTAAACTTCAATTAAAGATGTTCCTTCATCTGTTGTATAGTGTACTTTTTTGTTAATTACCTCGCTTTCTGCAAATTCAAAATTTTCTGCAATAAAATTTTCTGCACTACTTTTAAAAATACTTTCTTGAATAGATTGCCAAAAAGTATAGGAACTTGGTAAAAATATAATTAAGGTAAAAATCCAAATTAAACGAGTAACTTTCTTTTGTCGTGCTTGGTCTAAATAAGATGTAAGCGGGAATTTTAAGTATTTCACTACCAACCAAGTTGCTAAAATAATAAATACCGAATTGATTAAAAACAAGTAAAAAGCTCCAAAAAAGAAACTCCAATTGCCGTTTGCCAACCCATATCCGGCAGTACAAAGTGGAGGCATTAAAGCGGTTGCAATGGCTACTCCATATATGGTACTTGCTATGGTTCCTTTTTTAGTTTTCGCTACAATAAGTGCAATACCACCAAAAAAAGCTATCAATACATCCAATAGTGTAGGTCTTGTTCTGGCAATTAATTCCGATTGAACTTCTCCAAAAGGTGTTAAAAGAAAGTAAACACTTGATACTACTACACTAATTAATACTGCCGTACCTAAGCTTCTTAATGAACGTTTAAGCATCATAATATTATTAATGCCAATAGCTAAACCCACTCCAACAATGGGTCCCATTAATGGAGAAATAAGCATCGCTCCAATAATTACAGCTGTTGAATTTACATTTAATCCTACAGAAGCAATAGCTATAGAAGCTCCTAGTATCCATATATTAACACCTTTAAAATCAATGTCCTTTCTAATGGCCTCTACCGAACCTTCAAAATCAACACTTTCTCTAATATTTATTACCTCTTTAAGGTAGTTTATTAGCAATACAAACGAACGTAAAAAACTAAATTTCAACTCTTTGTTGTCAGTAGTAGTTTCTTTTGTCGAATTATTTTCCTGATTTTCCATAGCGTCAATGCATTTTTCTTAGTTGACTAAATTACAATTTCCCTCCATATATTCATTTGGATTTTTTATTTTTACATCAAATTTTTTTTGCTCAAAATAATTACTATTACATGAAAGAAAAACTAGATTTATTAAATAAGAAAATTGAAGAAGCTAAGTTAGGCGGTGGTGAAGACAGAATTGCTGCACAGCACAAAAAAAGAAAACTTACTGCCCGAGAAAGAATCCATTTTTTATTGGATGAAGGTTCGTTTGAAGAAATAGGCATGTTTGTAACACATCGTTCTACCAATTTTGATTTAGCAGAACAAAAATATTTGGGCGATGGAGTGGTAACCGGTTATGGAACTATTCATGGCAGATTGGTGTATGTATTTTCACAAGATTTCACCGTTTTGGGAGGTTCGTTAGCAGAAGCTTATGCTGAAAAAATTTGTAAAGTAATGGATTTAGCCATGAAAAATGGAGCTCCTGTAATTGGTTTAAACGATTCGGGAGGTGCTAGAATTCAAGAAGGAGTTGTTTCCTTAGCTGGTTATGCCGATATTTTTTATAGAAATACAATGGCAAGTGGTGTAATTCCTCAACTATCAGCCATTATGGGGCCATGTGCTGGTGGAGCGGTTTATTCTCCTGCTTTAACAGATTTTATTATGATGGTGGAAAACACCTCTTACATGTTTGTTACAGGGCCCAATGTGGTAAAAACCGTTACGCATGAAGAAGTTACCTCTGAAGAATTAGGAGGAGCTTCAGCTCACTCTGTAAAATCAGGAGTTACCCATTTAACTTATGCAAACGAAGTGGCTTGTATCAATGGAATTAAAAACTTACTTTCTTATATGCCTCAAAATTGTGAAGAGGACGCTCCTTCAATTCCTTATGAAGCAGCAGATGAAAGCCGTTTAGCATTAAATGATATTATTCCTGAAAATCCTAATCAACCTTACGATATTAAAGATGTAATTACCAATACTGTTGATACAGATTCTTTTTACGAAATACAAAAAGATTTTGCAGAAAATATTGTAGTAGGTTTTGCTCGTTTGGCAGGAAAATCTATAGGAATTGTGGCTAACCAACCGGCATTTTTAGCGGGTGTATTGGATATTAAATCATCTCAAAAAGCAGCACGTTTTGTTCGTTTTTGCGATTCTTTTAACATTCCCTTATTAGTTTTTGAAGATGTTCCCGGGTTTTTGCCCGGCACCGACCAAGAATGGAACGGAATCATAACCAATGGAGCAAAACTATTATATGCTTTTTGCGAAGCAACAGTTCCTAGAATTACCGTAATTACCAGAAAAGCTTACGGAGGTGCTTATGATGTAATGAATTCTAAACACATTGGTGCAGATATGAATTTTGCATGGCCAAGTGCCGAAATCGCTGTAATGGGAGCCAAAGGAGCAGCAGAAATTATCTTTAAAAAAGAAATTGCCGCAGCAGAAAATCCTGAAGAAAAATGGAAAGAAAAAGAAGCTGAATATGCCGAAATGTTTGCTAACCCCTACAATGCTGCCGCAAGAGGTTATGTAGATGAAGTTATTCGTCCTGACCAAACCAGAGAAAAGCTAATAAAAGCATTTAAAATGCTTGAAAATAAAGTAGCTGTATTGCCTAAAAAGAAACATGGTAATATTCCTTTGTAAATGTTAGAAGTTTGAGGTTTGAAGTAGTAATACAGAAGTGAAAAACAGCCTCAACCATCACATAGAAAGATGATTATAGGATTTGTGTGTTGGAAGTTCTCCCCCTTTGGGGGAGTTAGAGGGGGCTTATAAAATATAAACAATTATAAAATAAATACCTACTTATGAAAGACGCTTATATAATAGATGCTATCAGAACTCCAATAGGAAATTTTGGAGGAACATTAGCCGCAGTTAGAACTGATGATTTAGCAGCAATTGTTATTACTGAATTAGTTAAAAGAAATCCTACTTTAAATCAAGAAGCCATTGAAGATGTACTTTTTGGATGTGCCAACCAAGCAGGTGAAGACAACCGAAATGTTGCCCGAATGGCTGGTTTATTAGCCGGGTTACCCTGGCAAGTGGGTGGAGAAACTGTAAACAGATTGTGTGCATCGGGCATGGCAGCAGCTATAAATGCTTCCAGAGCAATTAAAATAGGTGATGGCGATTTGTACATTTCTGGAGGTGTTGAAAACATGTCGAGAGGTCCTTATGTAATTTCGAAATCTGCCAAACCATTCGGAACAGACGCTAAAATGTACGACTCAAGCTTTGGTTGGAGATTTATCAACCCAAAAATGGAACAATTATACGGAACAGATGGAATGGGACAAACTGCTGAAAACTTAGTAGATATGTACAACATTAGCAGAGAAGACCAAGATAAATTTGCCTATTGGAGCCAAATGAAAGCTACTAAGGCTCAACAAAGCGGGAGATTAGCTGAAGAAATTGTTGCTGTAACCATTCCTCAGCGAAAAAAAGACCCAATCATTTTTGCTCAAGATGAATTTATTAAACCAACTACCAGCTTAGAAATTTTAGGTAAGCTTTCGCCTGCTTTCCGCAAAGAAGGTGGTTCTGTTACAGCTGGAAATGCCTCAGGATTAAATGACGGTGCTGCTGCCATGTTAATCGCCTCTGAAGAAGCTGCAAAACAATATAATTTACAACCAATGGCACGCATTGTTGCCAGTGCAATTGCAGGGGTCGAACCCAGAATTATGGGTATAGGTCCTGTTTATGCATCAGAAAAAGCATTGAAAAGAGCTGGTTTAACTTTAGACCAAATGGATATTATTGAGATTAATGAAGCATTTGCTGCTCAAAGTTTGGCTTGTACTCGTAAAATGGGTTTAGCAGACGATGATCCTCGTATTAATCCCAATGGAGGGGCAATTGCTTTAGGTCATCCGTTAGGAATGACAGGTTCAAGAATATTACAAACAGCTACCATAGAATTGCACAAACAAAATAAAAAATATGCATTAGTTACACTTTGTATTGGTGTAGGACAAGGGTATGCAACAATTATTGAAAGAGTATAAAGGTTAACATCTTGAGAATAAACTATGCAAATCGATTTAGAAAAAGAGAAACTAGCCATTGAAGCCGCCTTTGAAGGATTGGTAAAATCTGCTGTACATGCTAAAAAAGATGCTGCCACTAAAAAGCGTATCCGTAAAGCATTCGATGTTGCACACGAAGCTCATAAAGATGTCAGAAGAAAATCAGGGGAGCCTTATATTTTCCATCCTATTGCTGTTGCTAGAATTTGTGCTGAAGAAATTGGACTTGGGGCAACTTCCATTATTTGTGCCTTATTGCACGATACGGTTGAAGATACCGAGCTTACTATTGAAGATGTTAAAAACCTTTTTGGAGAAAAAGAAGCCAAAATTATTGAAGGACTAACCAAAATTTCAGGAGTAGTAGATGCTAACATTTCTTTACAGGCAGAAAATTTTAAAAAAATACTACTTACCCTTGCCGATGATGTAAGGGTAATTTTAATAAAACTAGCCGACAGACTGCATAACATGCGAACCATTGGCTCCATGCGTAGAGATAAGCAACTTAAAATTGCTTCGGAGACCTTGTTTTTGTATGCTCCTTTAGCTCATCGTTTGGGTTTACATGCTATCAAATCTGAATTGGAAGATTTATCATTAAAATGCCAAGAACCGGAAGTTTTTGAAGAGATTCAAAGCAAATTAAAAAAAACACAAGAAGTTAGAACAAGGTTTATCAATCATTTTTCTGCACCTCTTAAAAAAGCATTAGAAGCCAAAAATTTCAAATTTGAAATGAAAGGGCGACCAAAGTCTATTTATTCTATTTGGAAGAAAATGAGTAATAAAAGTATTCCTTTTGAGGAGGTTTATGACTTGTTTGCTGTTAGAATTATTATTGATTCTCTTCCCGAAAATGAAAAATCTGATTGTTGGCAAGTTTACTCTATTGTTACCGATTATTACCAACCAAACATCGAACGATTAAGAGATTGGATTTCTGCTCCAAAAGCGAATGGTTATGAGTCTTTACACACAACAGTAATGAGTCCGACAGGAAAGTGGGTGGAAGTGCAAATACGCACCAAACGTATGGACGAAATTGCAGAAAAAGGTTTTGCTGCACATTGGAAATACAAAGAAGGTAGTGAAGAAAGTCAGTTTGATAAATGGATAAATCAAATTAGAGAATTGATAGAAAATAACGATGCCAATGCACTTGATTTGGTTGATGATTTTAAACTAGATTTATTTTCTGATGAAATTTATGTGTTTACTCCCGAAGGTGAAATGAAAAATTTACCTACAGGTGCCAGTGCGTTAGATTTTGCTTTTTCTGTACACACCGAAATTGGCGAACAATGTATTGGTGCTAAGGTAAACAATAAACTTGTGCCTTTAAGTACGCCTCTACAAAGTGGCGATCAAATTGAAATTCTTACCTCTAAAAATCAACGACCAAAAGAAGACTGGCTCAACTTTGTAAAAACCCACAAAGCAAAGTCTAAAATAAAATCTTCTCTTAAAGAGGAGAAAAAAGAAATTGCTTTAATTGGAAAAGCCATATTGGATAAAGAGTTTAAGCGTTTAGGTATAAAACGAGAAAACATCAGCTTAAACGAACTTAAAAAACATTTTAAAGAAACTTCTGATATTGATTTTTATTACGGAATTGCTAAAAACACCATTCAACTTAACCACTTGCGAGATTTTGAAGTTAAAAATGGTACTTTAAAACTAAAAAGAACTTTCCCTAGCAGACTTAAAACGTATTTTGAAAGAAAAAAACCTGCTAAATCTGAAAGAAAAGATGAGATTTTGGTAATTGGTGACAACATGGAGAAAATTGACTATAGTCTTGCCAATTGCTGTAATCCAATTCCTGGCGATGAAGTTTTTGGCTTTATAACAGTTGCCGAAGGTATTAAAATACACAAAACTACTTGCCCAAATGCAGTTCAATTAATGTCTAATTACGCTTATAGGGTAATAAAAGCCAGGTGGATAGAAAAAGAAAAAGTAGATTTCTTAACAGGCTTAAAAATTATCGGAATTGATAATGTAGGAATTGTAAACAACATCACTCAAATCGTTTCTAATGAGCTACATGTAAACATGCGTTCCATAAAATTTGAAAGCTATGACGGAATTTTTGAAGGAACAATTATGGTTTTTGTTCAAAATACCATACACCTCAACAACCTTATTACTAACCTTAAAAAAGTGGAAGGAGTAAAAAAAGTAGAACGTATAGATAATTAGAAAATGGGGGTTACTTTTTTTTGGTTTAGAAGAGATTTACGCTTATCCGATAATGCAGCTTTGTTTCATGCTTTAAGCGAAAATCAACAGGTTATTCCGCTGTTTATTTTTGATGCTAACATTATTGAAGAACTTCCAAAAGACGATGCACGTATTTCCTTTATTTATGAGCAACTTCATGCCATTAATGAGGCGTTACAAAAAGTAGGAAGTAGCTTATTGTTGTTGAAAGGAAAACCAAAAGATGTTTGGCAAAAAATTATATCGGAATATGAGGTTAAAAACATTTATTTTAATAAAGATTATGAACCTTATGCCATAACTAGAGATAAGGAAATTTCTACTTTAGCAAAAACTAATAACATTGATATTTTTTGTTATAAAGATCAAGTTATTTTTGAAACAAATGACATTCTAAAAGATGATGGAACTCCTTATACCATTTATACTCCTTACAAAAATAAATGGCTAAACACCTTTACTTCCAACTTGTGCGAAACACAAAAAAGCGAAAACCATCTTGCTAATTTAGCCAACAAGTATTTTGAATTTCCTAGTTTAGCTGCTTTAGGTTTTAAGACATCATCAATAAAAGTTAAGCCTTACACATTAGCAAACCTAGAGAATTACGAAGCTGAAAGGAATTTCCCAGCAATAGATAGTACCAGCTATTTAAGTCCGCACTTACGTTTTGGAACGGTAAGCATCAGAAACATGGTGAAACAAAGTTTAGAAAAAAGTCCTGTATTTTTAAGTGAACTGATATGGCGGGAGTTTTTTATGCAAATTATATTTCATTTTCCACATGTTGTAAATAAGAGTTTTAAAGCCAAATACGATCGTATCACTTGGCGAAACAACGAAAAAGAATTTGCTCTTTGGTGCGAAGGAAAAACAGGCTATCCAATGGTAGATGCCGGTATGCGACAACTCAACGAAACTGGATACATGCACAACAGGGTTAGAATGGTGGTTGCTTCGTTTTTGTGCAAACATTTATTGATAGATTGGCGTTGGGGAGAGGCTTATTTTGCCAAAAAATTGTTGGATTATGATTTGTCGGCCAATAATGGTAACTGGCAATGGGCTGCCGGAACAGGCTGTGATGCAGCTCCTTATTTTAGAGTATTTAATCCCTATGAACAAGTTAAAAAATTTGATCCCAACTTAAAATACATAAGCACTTGGGTAAAAGACCTTAACGAACTGAGTTATCCCAATCCTATAGTAGAACATAAATTTGCACGAGAAAGAGCCATTGCAACTTATAAAAAAGGGCTGGAAAGTGCTTAGTTTTATTGCCATTTAGGTTTAAATTTATTTTTTACCCCATATTTTTTTAATATATTTACCACGATTTTAATTCCTTTTTTGGTGAATAAACCTTGAATTATGATAAAAAACACCTTGATTTTTTTAGTTGTTGTAGTAATCGCTTCTACTACTGTTTTCGCACAAACAGTAAATTCATCTCATATTATTGAGGCTACCGAAAAACCCAATGAGTTTTTAGTTAAAACCACTATTAACGGCTTAGAAAATGTGGATATCGCTCGTATTGAATACGATATTGACGATGCTCATATTTATACACCATCTCCCAATAATTCTTTTTTTACCGATAGAAAAAATAATCAATTAAAGTTTTATTTAATGGCTGTTCCTGCATCTGGAGTTATAAATATTGAGTTTATACTAAGCATTAGCAACGGACAAACCCTAAATATTCCTGCGGCTATTCAATATTCTCGAAATGAAACCAAAGAAAAAGTAAGTTTAGCTCCTTTAACTTTAACAATTACAGGAGAAACACCTGTATTGGCTGACAACCCACCTGCTACAACTAAAGAAGAAGAACCGGAAGCTACTGAAGAAACAACTACTCCTGTTGAAAGCGAAAAAGAAGAGGAAGAGGAAATTATTGCTGAAACCATCGAAGAAACAGAAGAAGAAGTTGAAGAACCAACAGTTATTGAAGAAGAACCTGAAACTATCGTTGAAGAAACCCCTAAAGAAGAAGAGGAAACACCGGTGGTAGAAACGACTTACAAAAAAACTGAAGAAAAACCTACGCCTACACCAACTCCAACAAATACCTCATCTAAAAAACAATACGGGGTACAAATTTTAGCACTTTCAGAATATTCTGAAACGAGAGTTCGTAATTTCTGTAAACAACATGGCTTAGATTACAACTTGATTACCAAAGAAAATGTGGGTGGTTTAACCAAAATTCGTTACGGAAAATCTTCTTCAGCTACAGAAATTCAAAACCTAAAAGAAGAATTGATAAACAAAGGGTTAAGAGGCGTGTTTATGGTTACTTTGCCTTAAATTCTAACCCCCATAATACAAATGTCGTCTAATTGTTCTTGGCTTCCTTTCCAGGCATTATGAGCATCAATAAGCGTTTCTTTTTGCTCGTCAGCTGACAAACTAGACACGTCCACTAAAAGTTGCTTAAACTGTTTGTAATTGAACTTTTTTCCTTTTGGTCCGCCAAACTGATCGGCAAAACCATCTGAAAACAAATAAACCATATCGCCTTTTTGTAGTTCTATTTCATGGTTTTGAAAGGATTTATCCGTTTCGTAAGCACCAATGGGTTGTTTGTCGGCTTTAGTTTCCAATAACACTCCATTTCTAACAACATAAAGCGAATTATTTGCTCCGGCATATTGAAGTACAGCAGTTGTTTCATGTTCCATGTTCGAAGTTTGAGGTGGAGTTAACCTTGAACCTGAAACATCAAACCTCAAACTGCATAACGCTATATCCATTCCGTCTCTTATTACATTATCGTCTTCCGTATGGATATTAATGGCTTTAAATAATTCATCATTAAGGTAATTCAATGCTTCAGCAGGTGAATTTACATTAGGCTGTATTTTCGACTGATTTAAAATTTTTAGTCCGATAATACTCATAAATGCTCCTGAAACTCCGTGTCCTGTACAATCAGCAACAGCAAAAACTACCAACTTTTCATTGGGCTGATTTGCTTTAGTAGTAGTAATTTCGGTTGCCCAATAAAAATCGCCACTTACAATGTCTTTGGGTAAATAAATTACAAATGATTGGGGTAACAATTTTTTTAGTTTAGTTGGAGGTGTAATTAATGCATCTTGAATTCTTTTAGCATAATTAATACTATCCACAATTTCCTTGTTTTTTTCTTCCGTAATGGCTTTTTGTTCTTCCAGCTCTTTTTTAGATTTTTCTAGCATTAAACGAGCAATAATTTCTTTTTTGGTCAATCGGTAACGCATTCTAATTAATAAGATAGAAAAAACAGCTACCGCACCGGTAAGTAATCCTCCATTTACTAAAATTTCGTCTAAAGTCAATGAACTATTATAGTGAAAGAAAATAATGTTAGCAATAATGTTAGCCACCACAATGGTAATGGAATAATATACGTGATAAAACATAAACATCCCGGAACCAATAAACATCGCTATATAAGCAAAGGCATGTTTCTGAAGGTGTTCAATATCCATCACACTCCACATGTAAGCATTTTGAATGGAAATAAGTAAAACAGGTATAAAACCTAACACTTCATAAGGGATTTTTAATTTTTTGTGAAACAAAACCGTAAATAAACAAACCAAGGAAACAGCCGTTCTAAACGTTAAAAACTCTTGCCAATACTCGTAAATATTAAAATAATCGGTAACAAAAAACAGCATGTCAAAAATTACAGCCACCCAAAGAGCAATGGTATGGTAACGTAATATGGTGCTGTCCATTTCGGACTTCCAATTAACTGAATTTGTATTCATTAGAGTAGTTTTAGTTAGGTGGTTTTGGGATTTAAAATTATGAATTTTTTAATTACTTTTACTTTATTCATTTACATAATTCATTTTGAAAAATATTCTCATCATATTTATAACCTTGTCATTTAATTCTTGTGTAATATATAATTCTACTAAAAATCAAGAAATAAGAGTTTGTGAAATTCACAACACAAAAATGAATAAAGCAATAGTAGGAACAGTTTATGGAAAACCAAGATATCCATGTATAAATAATGCATTTCCAAATGCAAAAAAGAAAAAGTGTATGGGTTGTTTAAAAGGCCCTTGGCCCAATAAAAGACTCGCTATAGTTTACCATTGTAAAAGTTGTACAAAAGCTGAAAAAATCGCAAATTAAAAAACTACTTTTGTTTTAATGAATGAAATTGATTACATCATAGTTGGACAAGGGTTGGCAGGCTCTGTATTGGCTTTTCAACTGATGGATGCGGGTAATAAAATTGTAGTAATAGATGAAAATAACCCTCAAACCTCATCTAAAATTGCTGCGGGTTTAAGTAATCCAGTAGTTTTTAAACGACTTACCAAAAGTTGGTTAGTAGAAAGTGTTTTGCCTATTGCTGTTAATTTTTACCGAAATCAAGAACAATTGTTAGGCAATCATTTTTACCAAGAAATGCCTATTTATAAGCTTTTTGTAGATGAAAAAGAAAGCTCTTTTTGGAAACAAAAAAGCAACGAACCCGAATTATTCGATTGGATAAGTGATAAAAATGAAAAGCCTTTTGATGAACAATATATTGCCATGCCCTATGGAGCTTCAAAAGTGCTTCAATCGGGGTTTTTACGAACCAAAAAATGGCTACAGGCTTTTCAAGAATACCTCATTAAAAATAATGCTTTTGTGGAAAGTACATTTGATTACACTGATTTAAAAATAGAAGCATCAACTGTTAGTTGGAAGAACTTTAAAGCAAAAGGCATTATCTTTTGCGAAGGTTATAAAAATAGCTTCAATCCTTATTTTAAACACCTGCCATTTAAACTTACCAAAGGCGAAGTGCTAAGTGTAGATTTTGAAAATCTAACTTTAGAAGCCGCTATTAACAAAGGTGTTTTTGTATTGCCTTATGATGGATTTTATAAACTCGGAGCTACCTACGATTGGGATAATATTGATGAAAATATAACCGAAAAAGCCAAGCATGAATTGTTAAGCAAAGCTCAAAAATTTATAAAAGATACAGTTGTTGTAAAAACGCACGAAGCCGGAGTTAGACCAACTGTTAGTGACAGAAGACCTTTGTTGGGAGGGCATCCTCAACATAAAAACCTATTCATTTTTAATGGGTTAGGAACAAAGGGAGTAATGTTGGCTCCTTGGTTAGCTCAAAAATTTGTACGATATTTGTTACATCATGAACCACTTCCTGAAGAAGTAAACATTAACCGATTTAACTAGTTTTTTAACCACATAGTTAAATCTAAAATATAACATTATGAGAAAAAACATCCTCCTTGCCTTAGTCCTATTCTTTGCACTTGCTTTTAGCAACAATGTTGCTTTCGGACAAAAAATATTTAAAGTAAAATATGAATCTCAAGCAGATTTAAAAGTGTATGTGGTAGATTATGAATCGCAATGTGACTTAAAAGTATATCACGTTAAGTATGAAAGTCAAGCGAATAAAGATGGGCTGTGGTACGCGGTAAAATACGAAAGCCAAGCTGATAAAAAAGTTTATTTTGTTGATTATGAATCGCAAGCAGATTTAAAAATCTATTATGTAGATTACGAATCTCAAGCGGGTTGGAAAAATAAATCTAAAGCTCATTTATTGAAGTTTTAACTTCATCATAATATCGGTTTGTTCGTCATTTCCTAATTTAAAAATGTGCTTGTCAAAAGCTACAAAACCGTTTTTCTCATAAAATCGGATGGCTCTTGGGTTGTTTTCCCAAACGCCCAACCAAACATAATCCATATTTCCTTTTTTCGCTAATTCTATCGCTTTGTCGTATAGAGTTTGTCCGACTTTTTTTCCGTGAAACTCTTTTAGCACGTAAATCCGCTCAATTTCAAGTGCGTTTTTGTCCTTTATTTCAGTTTGCGATTCTCCGTAATTGACCTTTAAATATCCAATTGTTTTTCCGTCAATTTCGGCAAAGTAAAATTCAGCGTTTGGGTTGGTCAGTTCCGTGTTTAGTTTTTCGGTCGAAAATCCATCTTCCAAATATTCACGCATATCTTCTTCGCTGTTTTCAGAAGAGAATGTCTCAGCAAAAGTCAATTTTCCGATTTCTTTTAGTTTTTCAATGTCTTGAATATTTACTTTTCTAATTTTCATTTATTGTCCGTGTCGTTTTTTCAGCTTGTAGGTAACGTTTTGCGTGTATGAGAAGTAGCGGATTAAAAAGCACTTCACTTTCAGTTGGGCACAGTATTTAATTTACATTTTTCTATTTTATTATCTCTTATTGAGTCAAATTTTCGTTCGTACCTAAAATCAAATCTTTCTGTCAAGTCACCATAAGTTGAAACATAAAATTCGCTATAAGTGTAAAGGTCGTCTTGATTAGATACTTCTCCGTTTTCGTCAATCATTTTTCCCATACTTCCTGTTCTTCCCCAATGGAAAACTCCAAGTTTATCTCTCGGTGGCTCGTTTGGGTTTTTCTCAAAAGTCCATTCCTCATTAAAGTCCCGTACGTCCATTTTGGGCAATTCAGTTCGCTTGCCATTTTGGTCAATTAAATAATATGTATGGTCTATAAAACCATATTTCTGTTCCTTGTCAAGAATTAGAATTCCGTCATTTGGTATTTTGTACACTAGTCCTTCATCTCTTTTTTCAAGGTTTATTCCACATCCTTTTTTGTAAATGATATTTACTCGTCCACGATAATTTTCTGGTATTAAAAAAACTTCTGGTCCGACTGTATTTATTCCTCTCCATATTGGCCAAAAAGCTATAATTCCGATTATGAAAATCCCGATTGGAATCAGTCTTTGTTTCCAAGTCTTTTTTAGTGAAACTAAAACCAAGATTAGTCCAACGATAAAAATTGGTAATCCGATTATTGCAAAGAACGCAGCGAAAGTCAGTCCGAATGCTCCGATTGCTAGTAGAATTAGTCCACCGTAATATAATATGTTACTTGTCTTCTCGGTCATCCTAATATTGTGCCCAACACAGAATCTTTGCGTTCGGGCGGGAAATCGAAGCACAAAAGCTGGTTTTATTACTAATCTTCAATTGAAAAACTGCCGTTAAATTTTGCACTTCAGCCCGCCTGACGCAAAACCCGTGTTACAAGCTGCCGTTCTTGTTGTCAGTGTTCGTTGCTTCATATTTTCGTTTTTGTCTTACACTATAAATTGTTCCTGCAATTAGTCCTGTCAAACCGCCCAAATAACTAAAGTTGTGCATTGAACCAACAGCAATAAAATTTTTTGTGTCAATCAAGTTGTCAGGTAGCCACCAATCTACACCTATGTCTGCGAGATAAAGTTTGCCATATGTAAGTCCAATTAGTCCTGTCGCAAACGCAACAATAACTGTCACAATAATAGCTTTCAAAGTCGCACGAAACATTTGTTTGTTGTCCTTGTGAACCAATCCAACAAGTCCGAGTATTAGTCCGATTGGAAGTCCCATCCACCAGGTCGCCATAAAACCTACTGCCGAAACTTCAATTCTCGGATTTGGAAAAATTGCTTCGTTACCTAAGTCCATAAGTCCGAACTGATAGAATTTGAATTTTGTATAATATTCTGGTGAAATTGTGTAAGTCAGTTGGTCGTGTAAAATGCCGTAAAGTCCACCTATGATTGGTGCAAGTCCGATTATTAATATTAATGTCAAAAATTTTTTCAAGTTGTCTGTTTTTTATGGTTGCTTGTAACACCCAGCTATACGCTATTTTTTCAATTTTATAGCGTTTATTTTCTATATATAGGAGGTGTTTTTTGTTTTTGATTAAAATTATTCTCCAAACATACAAAAAATAGTTTATAAATCAGGCAGCTATGAATCTATGTGGTTAAACCCTTTTATTCGTGTATTCGTGGCTCCTCCCCTTCTAGGATGTTTAGGGTTTTTTATACAGTTCCAACCCTTCTTCCAACCATTTTTTAAAGGCATCCACATTGCCATGGTTTTCGTAATCGGCACTGCCGTTGCCTACTTCGTTGCCATTTTCATCTAATAGTAAATAATAAGGTTGGGTGTTTACTTTATACTTTGAAGATTGATAATGACTCCATTTTTTACCTATGGTAGTAATTTTTATGGTTTTACCGTTTTCTTCTACTTCAAATTGTTCGTCTTCTGGCAAGTCTCTTTTATCATCCACATAAAGTGATACCAACACTACATCATTTTTAAGAATCTCTATAACGCCTGGCTCTCCCCAAACGCCTTCTTCCATTCTTCTGCAGTTTACACAGGCTTTTCCGGTAAAATCTAAAAATATAGGTTTACCCACTTTTTTGGCATACGCCAATCCTTCTTCTATGTCTAAAAATGCAGGAATACCTTGTGGACCAACATGTGTTCCTTCAATATAATCTACTGTTGATGTAGTGCTTCCAAAACCTCTGGGAGATTCGCTGTATTCCATTGGCGGTGGAAATCCGCTAATTAACTTTAATGGAGCTCCCCAAAGTCCGGGAATTAAATAAATAACAAAAATAACCACTAGAGTTCCTAACAATGTTCTTCCAACAGAAAGGTTTTGCATGGAACTATCGTGTGGCAACTTAATAAACCCAAATAAATACATGGCTAATACTCCAAAAACACCTATCCAAATAGCTAAAAATACTTCTCTTTCTAATAAGTGCCAATCCATTACTAAATCTGCATTCGATAAGAATTTAAAAGCTAATGCCAACTCTAAAAATCCTAATACTACCTTAACCGTATTTAGCCAGCCGCCCGATTTTGGTAAAGAATTCATCCAACCCGGAAATGCTGCAAATAAACCAAAAGGCAAAGCCAATGCTAATGAAAAGCCCAACATGCCTACAAATGGAGCCATTCCGCCAATTGATGCCGACTGAACCAACAAGGTTCCTACAATGGGTCCTGTACATGAAAATGAAACCAATGCCAAGGTAAATGCCATAAAGAAAATACCTATTAATCCTCCTCTGTTAGAAGCCGAATCTGCTTTGTTTACCCAAGAGCTGGGCAATACAATTTCAAATGCTCCTAAAAACGAAACAGCAAAAACAATCAATAATAAAAAGAAGAAAATATTAAAATATACATTGGTTGATAGTGCATTTAAAGCATCAGATCCAAAAATTGCAGTAATAATAGTACCTAAAAATATATAAATGGCAATGATAGAAACACCATAAAGCAATGCATTTCTAATTCCTGCTGCACGGGTTTTACTTTGTTTGGTAAAAAAACTAACCGTCATAGGTATCATTGGGAAAACACAAGGTGTTAATAAAGCTGCAAAACCGCTTAAAAAAGCTAAAAAGAAAATGGTTAACAACGATTTATCAGTTAGTTTATCTGTTGGTTCTTTTACAGGCGTATTTTCCGTTTTATCTTCATTTTCAGTTATTGCTGTAGTTACTTGCTCTTCTGTAGAGTCTGTATTATCAGTTTCATTTAAAACAAAACTCATTTCAGCGTTATTGTTTTTTTCGCTTGGTTGACAAGCTTTTACTTTTACTTCAAAAACATCATCAAAAGGAGGTAGGCACTGTACATCATCACATGTTTGGAAAGAATAATTGCCTTTTAAAGTAAAATCTTTTGTGGAGAGTATTTTTATTTTCTGTTTAAATTTAACTGTTCCGGAGTGTAAATACAGGTCTTCATTAAGAATTTCATCACGAACTTTTTCAGGTTTTGGTTCTAATAATTTTCCAACAATTTCATAATTGTCAGATTTTTCTAACTCCATTACGGTAGGCAATGCAAAACCTCCTTCGGGCAAATGAGCTGCATAAACATGCCATTTATTTACAATACTTGCTTTACCTATAATGTATGCTTCGCAGCCATTTTGTTCTACACTAAATTCCCAACTAACTTTTTCTAGCGGGTCTATTTGTGCAAAAGAAGTTTGGTGTATAAAAAATAGTGATAATACAATTAAAGCGTGTTTTAAAGCTCGCATCTGCCTGATTTTAAAAGATGAATGTCAAAACTAATTAATAATTGTAATTTCTATTAATTTATTAACATATATATAAGTTAATAAAACTAAAAAAGCTCCCAAAATTAGGAGCTTTTAAAAAAATCAATAAAAAACCAATTAACTAGAAAAATTTAATTTCATAAATACTTCTAATAGGAATTATGGTTGTTCCTTTTAGAATAATATTTTGTTCTGTAATTCCCCAAATAGACGTATCTACTACTTTTTTGCCTTCAACATCCTGAAAAATTACTTTTACTTTAATTTTATTATTTCCCAAATGCATTGCTCTTTCTATTTTCTTTAATCTTTCTTTTTTATCTTCGGGGGTTAATAAAACATCATCTTTTGGGAAATGTAAATTAGCTATATCTTCTTTATTTATTAAAACTGCCTCAGCTTCTGAAGCAGAAATATTATTCGCTATTGAGTCCATATATTGTTAGTTTTAAAAGTTATTAAAAATGAAAGGCGATTTGTTTAACGTAAGTAATTTTAAAAAAGTTTCTTTTAAACCCTTAATTTTTAAACTCCTAACAACAAGCTATTTTATTTACTCTATTTTGATGACGACCACCTTCAAAATCAGTAGATAAGAAAACATCCACACATTTAATAGCTTCTTCATTGCTAATAAAACGAGCAGGAAGTGCAATTATATTGGCATTATTATGTAAACGAGCTAATTCAGCTATTTCTGGTTTCCAGCATAGTGCAGAACGAATTTCTTGATGTTTATTAGCTGTCATATTAATACCATTGCCACTTCCACATATTAATATACCTAAAATACTAGCATTGCTAGCTACTTCATCAGCTACAGGGTGTGCAAAATCTGGATAATCTACACTATCGGCAGAAAAAGGACCAACATCTTTTACTTCTATTCCTTTGGCTACTAAATGTTGTTTAATTAGCTCTTTTAATTCATATCCGGCATGATCGCTACCTATTAAAATTTTTGTGATTTCCATTTTTGTGATTTTTAAGCGGTTAACTATTACTTGTTTAAACAATAAAATTAGCCTTTTTAAATGATTTATCTACTTACTAACATTCAAAATTATTAATAATTATAAGTGGTTGTTTTTAAACATTTTATATATAACAATAAAGTTGTTAATAGTCTTGAAAAAAGTTAATAAAAATCAAAAACTATTTCTTGCATTATCCAATTAAAATGCTAATCAAAATTACAATTGAATTAAGCACTATTTTAATATGCCTATTTTTGGAAAACATACTAACAACAATAAAAAATTCTTGTTTATAAATATAAAATTAACAATTGGTTAATAGCTTATGCTAACAAAAAGTTAATAGTTTAGTTACTTAAAAGATTATCAAACTTATATAAAATTAAAAATTGTTAATAGTAGTCAATAACTTTTTATAATTTATAAAAACAAGAACTATAATTACTAATTTTAAACCTTCTTAACACCTTAATAGTAATAATAGTTTTTTTTAAATTTTAATTAATAATAATATATATATAATAGTGTATTCACATCTTAATAAAATTAGTTTTTTCTTCCTCTTATTTTTATTTTCATTGCCTTACTTTGCTCAAGAAAAATTAAAGGATGGGCATAAAAAATTTTATTACGAAAATGGCATTGTTAGCAGCGAAGGAGAAATTAAAAATGGAAAACCAGAAGGATATTGGGTAACTTATCATCCAAACGGATTAAAAAAATCTGAAGGAAATAGAAAAAATCATTTACTAGATAGTACTTGGGTTTTTTATAATGAGAGAGAAGATACCCTCCAAAAAATTATATATAAAAACGATAAAAAAAATGGACTAAAAACTTATTTTAGCAATAATTGCAATGTAATTTTAGAAGAAAATTATGTGGACGATATTAAACAAGGAATTACAACACATTATTACGATACCATTCTGTACGATTCTATTGCTAAAGTAAAACATAAAGAAATTTTTTATGAAGATAATTTAGCCTCAGGAAATGCTTTTGAATATGGATTAGACGGAAGAATAATTTCTATTATTGTTTATAAAAAAGGAACGTTAATAGGCAAAGAAATTATTAATAGATATGATTTTAATAACAAAAAAACAGGCATTTGGAAAAAGTTTTATGATAACGGAAAACTGAAAGAAGAAGCTACTTATAAAAATGATTTATTAAATGGTTATTTAAAAGAATACGATTTAAAAGGCATGCTAACCAATGCTACACTTTATATAAATGGCGAACCTCAATTATTTGCAGAAGAGCTTAGTACCTTAGATATTAAAAAAGAATTTTATACCGATGGAACAGTAAAAAAAGAAGGAACTTACGATGTTACAGGTAAGGAACACGGTAAATTTAAATATTATGATGAAGAAGGTAATTTAGAATTAACAGAACTTTATGAACATGGAATTTTACTTGCCAAAGGATTAATAGATAAAGAAGATAGAAGACAAGGATATTGGGAAGAATATTATATAACAGGAGAATTAAAATCGAAAGGACATTATAAAGATGGAGATAAAATAGATGAATGGGAATATTTTTTTGTTGACAATCAGTTGCAACAAAAAGGTAAATATATGGAAGGAGGAAAACCTATAGGAAAATGGGTTTGGTATTATCCAAATGGAAGTGTTTTAAGAGAAGAAAATTACCGTAAAGGTTTAAGAGATGGTATGATGGAAGAATTTTTTGAAGATGGAACATTAATTACCAAAGGAGAATTTATTGATGGAAAAAAAGAAGATGAATGGTTTTATGAATTAGGAGATCATAAAGAAATTGGTAAATACATTGATGGAGAAAGACACGGAGTTTGGAAATATTATTTTCCTAATGGAAAATTACATTTTGAAGGAAAATTTATTGACGGTTTGCCCGATGGAAAACATAAATATTTTTATGAAAATGGTAAAATAAAAAGAGAAGAAAACTATGTAATGGGAACTAAAACAGGTAATTGGAAAAGCTATAACGAATTAGGCGAACTTTCTCTTATTATAGAATATAAAGATGGTGAAAACTATAAAATAAACGGATCTAAGATTAAATAAAAGTGAATTATTCCAATAAAACAAAAGAGGAATTAATTAAAGAATTAGAAATTCTTAAACAAAATCAAGAAAATATTTCTTTGGTATTAAATAATATTAAAGAGATGTTTTACCAGATTTCTTTTGATGAAAATGGAAACAAAAAATTTGAATATTTAAGTTCACAAATTGAAGAAGTTCTTGGCTTAAGTAAAAAAGAATACATTGAAAATCAGGATAAATTGTTCGAATATTTTCATCCTAATGATATAGATGAGCTTACTAAAATAGTAACTAACAGTAAAAAAGAAACAACAAGCCGAACTATTCAATATAGGTTTTTCAACAAAAAACTAAATAAATATGTTTGGATAGAAGAAAGCTTTACTCCTACCTATAATGATAAAGGAAAGCTAAAAAGCATTTTTGGTTCCGCAAAAAATGTTACTGAAAAAATAGATGCTGCCACTCAAAAAGAATTTATTATAGAAAACATTGAGGAAGTAATTTACAATGTAAAATTTAATCCAAAAAATAGTACTAAAGAATTGGTTTTTATTAGTCCGCAAATAAAACAACTAATAGGATTAACACAAGAAGAATTTACTAAAGAGGGAATTTCCGGAGAACTTCAAAAAAGAATACATCCAGATGATTTGAAGATTATTAGTAAAACAATACGAGATTTATACGATAATAAAAAAACAAGAACAAGCACTCAATTTAGGTTTAAACCCAAAGGAAGAGAAGAATACATTTGGCTAGATGAAACACTAAATGCTAAATACGACAAAGAAGGCAATTTAGTAGAAACCATTACTGTACTTAGAGATATAACCGAAAGTAAACAGTTAAGCGATAAAATAAAAGTTTCTGAAAAAAGCTACAAAGACCTTTTAAATAATAGTCCGGATTTAATTTATATGATTAATGATAAAGGACAATTTATAGATGTAAACGCTACTGTTTTAAATGTGTTAGGCTATAAAAAAGAAGAATTAATAGGAAAAACGCCTGCATTTTTAAGCAACAAAAAAAAGAATGACGTTAATGAAATTCCTGAATTAATAAAAAAAGCCAAAAGAAAAACCCAATATTTCGACTGGTGGATAATTGATAAAAATGGCAAAGCATCTTTACACGAAATTATCCTTAGAAAAGGAATGTATTTAGGTAAAGATGTTTTAGTAGCAACAGGAAGAGATATTACCGAAAGAGTTGAATATCAAAACAAACTAAAAAACAATCAGGAAAAATTAAACCTGGTATTAGAAAACATTAAAGAAGGAATTTATAGTATAGATTTTACAGATAATAAAAACAGAAATTTTGATTATTCTAACTCTCAATTAAAGAGAATTTTAGGTAAAAATTTAGATGATTTTGTAAAAACTACTTGGGACGAAAAAAAACAATTTTATCATCCAGATGATATTGCTAAAATAGAAAATGCTGCCAATGAAATTTTTAGCAATAAAGAAAAACCCATAACGGTTGAATATAGGTTTAAAAAGAAAACAGATAAAGATTACAGTTGGTTAGAAGAAAAAATAGTTTCTAAATTTGATAGTAAAGGTAAACTACTTACCAATTTTGGAGTTATTAGAGATATTACAAAACAGAAAGTAGCCGAGCTACATTTAAAAGAAAAAGAAGAATTATATAGAAACTTATTTACCAAAAACTTAGCAGGAGTTTTTATTACAGAAAACGATGTTATTATAGAATGTAATAATTCCTTTGCCAAATATTTTGGCTATAAATCTAGGGTAGAACTCATTGGTAAAAATGCTGAAATACTCTATTATGTAAAAGGAGATAGAGATAAATACATTAAAGATTTATATAAAAATGATTTTTTAACTAATTACAGGTTAAGACAAAAACGAAAAGATGGTTCAGAACTGTGGGTGTTAACCAATGTTAGTATCGTAAATAAACAAACAAAAAGAGTAGAAGGAACACTTATAGAAATTACCGATCAGCTAAAAAGAGAGCAATTAGAAAAAGAAAAATTAAGACTACAACTTTTTGAAGAATCTAATAAATCCTTACAAAAAGAAATTGCTGAAAGAAAAGTAATAGAACAACAACTTATTCAAAATCAAAAATATACCAATAGTATAATTAACAGTTCGTTAGATATTATTTGCGCATCAGATAATACCGGAAAAATTATAGAATACAATAAAGCAGCTCAAAAAGCTTTTGGATACACTAAAAATGAAATAAAAAATAAAGATATTTCTAACGTTTATGCCTATAAAGAAGAATACCAAAAGGTTATAAATCAGTTAAGTAAAAAAGGAGTTTTTGTTGGAGAAATAACCAATATTAATAAAAAAGGAGAAACATTTACTTCATTTCTTTCGGCATCGGTATTAAAAAATGAAAAAGGTGAAATTATAGGAACAATGGGTGTTTCTAGAGATATTACCGAAATGAAAAAAGCCGAACAACAACTTATAGAAAGTGAAGAAAAATACAGAGATTTATTTGAAAATGCCTCAGATTTAATTCAAAGTATTGATGCCCTAGGAAACATCCTCTATGTAAACAACGCTTGGAAAAAAGCATTGGGCTATACTGCTAAAGAACTAAAAAACAGAAATATTTTCGAATTTATTCATCAGGATGATAAACAACATTGTGAAGATTTTTTCACTAAAATGATGAATACTAAAAAACCTACCAGAGATAGAATAACCTTTAGTTTACTTACCAAAAAAGGTAAAAAAATTATTGTTGATGGAGATATAAGCAGTAAAATTGAAGAAGGTAAAATGGTTTCAACAAGAGCTATTTTAAGAGATATTACTGCAGAAAGTTGGCAAAATAAACTACAAACGGTTTACAATAACATTGCTAAAAACATTACCGAAAAAATTAACCCTTTAGATATTTATGAAGGCATTAGAAGCGAACTAGGCAAAATTATAGACACCAATATTTTTGGTATTTCATATAAGAAAAGCGAAACAGCCATAGAGTTCCTTTATTTTTACGATTCTACCAGAAACGGTGTAATAGAACTTGCTCCAAGAGAAAATAAAAAAGGAGTAAACGAATACCTTATTAAAAACCAAAAACCAATTATCCTTTATAAAGAAGATTTATTGAGCTTAAAAAAAGCAGGAAAAATAGATATTTATGGTCCTTTGTGTAAGGTTTTAGTTGGTGTTCCGCTAAAAATTAAAAACAAAACCATAGGATTTATTACCATACAATCTTACGATGATAAATATGCTTTTGATGAAAAAACCATTGAAATACTAGAATTTTTCTCAGGAAGTATTGCCCTTACTGTTCAGCGTAAATATGATGAAAGTAAAATTTACGAACAATCGGCCCGATTAAAATCTATTATTGAAATAGATACCCACATGATTTGGACCTATGATATGAATAAAGGAATTACCTCCTTTAATAAAAAATTTGCTGAAGAAATTTATAAACTTTACGGATACAAACCATACAACGATATTCATAAATTAAAATTAAACACACTTCTTAAAAAAGAAAAAAACCAACCATTTTGGGATAAAAAATACCAAGAAGTTTTTGAAGGAAAAACCCAACAATTTACCATAGAACAAACACTTCCTTCAGGCGAAAAACTATATAAAGAAGTAGTGTTAAACCCTATTTTTAATGAAGACGGTACGGTTTCAGAAGTTTCAGGAATATCTCATGATGTAACCGATAAAAAAATTGCTGAAGAACAAACCAAGCAACAAACTGCCAAGCTGCAATCTATTATAGAAAACAGCTCGCATTTATTCTGGACCTACCATAAAACCTTGGGATTAACCTCTTACAACCAAAATTATTACAAATCTTTTATAGATTCTTATGGTAAAGAACCAACCATTAATAACTCCAATTTGTTTAAACCCAAAAGTGAATTAGATGTTTTTTGGACAGAAAAATACAGCGAGGTTTTTAAAGGTAAAAAAATTGAGTTTATTACAGAGAGAAAAAATCCAAAAGGACAGCTTTCTATTAAAGAAGTTTTTTTAAGCCCTATTTTTAATGAAGATGGTTCTGTTTCAGAAGTATCAGGGATGGCACACGATATTACCGAAAAAATGATAGCCGAAAAAGAACTTAAAAACTCATTAAAAGAAAAAGAAATTCTATTAAAAGAAGTTCACCACCGAGTAAAAAACAATTTACAGGTTATTTCCAGTATTTTAAACCTACAATCGTCTTATATTCATGATGAAAAAATACTTACCATTTTAAAGGAAAGCCAGAACAGAATTAAGTCTATGGCATTTATCCACGAAAGTTTATACCAAACAAATGACTTCTCACAAATAAATTTCTCAGAATATGTTGTAAATTTGTCTAAAAATTTAGTACATTCATACCTCGTTAACAACGAGTTAATAGAGTTAAGGCTAGATATTAACAAAGTATCGTTAAACTTAGATTTATCAATACCTTGCGGGTTAATAATAAATGAATTAGTTTCGAATGCTCTAAAATATGCGTTCCCTGAAAACAGAAAAAATGAAGGATACATACTAATAAGTTTAAAAGCAGATAAAGAAAATATATATTTAAGCATAGCAGATAATGGAGTAGGATTACCTAAAAACCTCGATTTTAGAAACACAGAATCATTAGGTTTGCAGTTAGTAACTACTTTGGTTGAACAGATAAACGGAACAATAACACAAGAAAATACAACAGGAACTACCTATAACATCATATTTAAACATACACAATAATGCAGAAAAACAATATACTTGTAGTTGAAGATGAGGCAATCGTTTCAAAAGACATTCAGCAAAGCCTTAAAAAATTAGGATATAATATTGTTGGAGCTTCCTCAACAGGCGAAAAAGCCATTGAATTAGCTGAAGAACATAAGCCCGATTTAGTGTTAATGGATATTATGCTTAAAGGAGAAATGAGTGGAATAGATGCTGCCGAAAAAATTAAAGCATCTCTTAATATTCCTGTAATCTATTTAACCGCTTATGCCGATGAAAATACCTTGAGCAAAGCCAAAGTAACCGAACCTTACGGATACATTATTAAACCCTTTAAAGAAATTGATTTACATACTTCTATAGAAATGGCGTTATACAAGCATTCTAAAGAAAGAGAAGTGATTAAAGAAAGAGATTTTTTATATTCATTAGTAGAGAATAAAGATGCCGCTGATGGAGTTATTTTTGTAAAATCGAACTCTAGGTTGGTAAAAGTAAAAACCTCTGCCATATTGTTTGTAGAAGCTCTTAAAGATTATGTGGTAATTAACATTGCTGATGCTAAATATACCATCCATTCTACTATGAAAGACATAGAGAAAAAATTACCTCAAAAAGAATTTCAGCGAGTACACCGCTCCTTTATTGTTAGAATAGACAAAATTTTAGCCATAGAGCAACCTAACATTGTAATAGAAGGTGGCAAAAAATTAATACCTATTGGTGGTTCCTATAAAGATGAGTTAATTAAGCGAATTAATTTGATTTAAAAGTCCGTAATCCTTCGTCTTAGGCGGAGCTTTTTCAACGCACAAAGCCCATTTTTTTCGTCATTGCGATGCCTTGTTATGGACAAGTGTGAAGGAGCAGAAGCAATCTGCCTAATCAATAACTATCGAAGCCAACATAAGTGAACTTGAAAGGAAACCCAACTTGGCTGATTTGCAATAATTGCTATTTTTACAAAAGAAATATACAATAAAAGCACCTACAAGTTACCTCTAAATACCTAAATATCATATAGTAAAAAGTAAACTAGATGGATATATTAGAAATAGAAATATTAACTAATAACCTTGATGAAACAGAAGGGTTTTATTCTAAAAATTTAGGACTAGAAATAGTAAATAAAGACCATAATTCTATTTCGTTTTTAGCCGGACAATCAACCTTAACTTTTGTAAAAACAGATAAATTAAAACCGAAATATCATTTTGCATTTAATATTCCACACAATAAACTTGATGAAGCAATAATGTGGACGTCTGCCAAAGTTGATCTTATTAAAAATGCAGATAATGAAATAGTTACCAATTTTGAAAATTGGAATGCAAAAGCAATTTACTTTTACGACAACAATGCTAATATTGTGGAATTTATCGCCCGTTTTGACCTTAAAAATGAAACGTCCAAACCTTTCGATATTTCATCCATTCAATCTATTAGTGAAATAGGAATAGTAACGGATGCACCCATAAAACTTGCTGATAGATTAGCTGAAGAAAATAACATCAACTCTTTTGCTAAAGGATTTAAAAGTGAAACCTTTGCTACATTGGGCAACGATAATGGCTTATTTATAATTGTAGCAACAAATAGAAAATGGTATCCAACAGAACAACAAGCTGAAAAACATTATACAAAGGTAAAAATATCTACAAACGGTTTAACAAGAGAAATTATACTAAACCAACAGGATTTAGGTAGTTAACAGTAGTTATTTTTTAATATATTTGGAGAAATTTTTAGAAACAATAAACAATAGCTACTATTGGAAAAATAAACGCTACAACAAATAAAAATAGCGTATAGCTGGGTGTTATGGTGCATTATGAAAGGATGGTTTGCTTTTTCAATCGAATCGCAAGATATTCTTGCTTTTCAGTAGTAGTATATAAAATTTCAGATTATGGCAAATAAGGTAGAAATTACAGAAAAAATATTTAGAGACCTTTTGATTTCGAATCAAACGGGTTCGAAAGAAGGACAAAACGCATTAAAGGCATTACAAAAATTACCTTCAGGGATAGACAAAGATTTGTTGAAACGCGTATTTAGAAGTTTTAACAGCACATTTCTTTTTGCGTATGCAAATCATGTACCCTATGAATATCTGGAAGAAATAAACGAAGTTGTGAAGGAATGGATGCCAAAATATACGAGTGAGCGCATGAGGCTTCATACGTTAGGTCATACAATCCAACAAATAAATTCAGCTAATGATTTTTATAAATACACTGAGCTCAGCAATTTTTTCAGATACATTCAATCATTTAGCTCAAAAATTTCAAATTCAAAAAAGTTTGATACAGCTGATAAATACATGACTGATTGGGTATTAAAAGAAAGTGAGCGTACTTTATTGAATATAGATTATGTAGGAGCAGATCATAATACATGTGTATTGTTCATGTATTTTTTAGCAAAAACCAACTCAAAAGAATGTGTTAATGTCATTAATTTTCAAGATAGAGAACCAAAAAAAATGGATCGATCTAGTAAATTGGAAGCGATGCTTTTAGCCTTAGAAAAACTAAAAGAACTTGACAATGTAAAAGATGCGTATCTTCTAGCATGTGAGAAACTAGAGAAAAAGCCGAAGAAATAAGTTTACTTACCTCTTTAATCATAGAAGTAAAAACATACAGTTAACTAAAGAAATATTAAATGCAAAGTGATTTATTTGAATACATTTCCTTGTTTGAAAAAAGGTTCAAAAAAACAAAAGTTTTAAACGAAGTGTTAGATGAAACAACTTATCAATATTTACTTGAGAAACATGAAAAATATGCTAATTTCATCAAAAAAGAAGGATTTTGCAGTTATGAAAATGGATTGTTTTCTATTGTAAATCCACTAACATACAACCGAAAGTTGAATGAAAACAAAATTGAAAATAAATACAGTGGTGACGTTATTGTGAAAACTGGATTTGGTGATTTTATTTACAGCGATTTGCAAAATGGAACAAATAGCTTCTACCATTCATTTTTCGATGAAAGTTATAATTGTGGGTCTGAAGTTGGAGAAATTTTGATATCCGATTTACTCGATAATGAATTTCATAAAGAACAATTGAGAAAGAAATTATTTAGACAAGCGATTGAAAAATTTGGAATTTTGAAGCACTACCAAAACTTCAGTTTCCCTTTGGATTTCCCCGAAAAAAAATCAAAGGAATTGGAAAAGATAGAAAATATATTGATTTATGATACAGAGGAATATCTAAGGTTATTGTCTTTAAATCAAAAATAAGTTGAAATAATGAAAATTATAAAAACAACTGGAGGACAAATAAAAGTGAATCCAATGACTTAATAAAATAACGACACCATAACAAACGCTTAGCTCCATTTTTTCTCCCGCAGGCGCAACACAGAAAACCGGCGCCAAGCGTCAGCCGTTAAACCCTCATTCCCTCCACAACAAAAACTCTATTTAAGCTTTCTATTTTATGGGTAGTAATGGTAGATTCTTTAAAAACGGTAGTAAGTAGTTGTTCTATCTTTTTAATTTGTTGTTTGGTTTCAAAATCGAAACTCACAAAGTTAAAAATAACAACACCATTTGGGGTTAGTCGTTTTTTAATGTTATCAAAAAACACAAAAGAAATAAAACGTTCAGGAACCATTACGTCTTTAAAAATATCTATAGCAATTAAATCGTATGTTTCGGTAGTGTTAGAAACAAAAACAAAAGCATCCTCATTAATAATGGTAAGATTAGGGTAATCTCCTAGCTTAAAATACTTTTTGCCAAGTCTAATTACTTCTTTGTCAATTTCTACTACGGTAGTAGATATGTTTAAGCCCAACTCCTTGTATAAAATAGAAGGAATACTGCCGGCACCACCACCTAAAAGTAAGCATGAAGAAAAATTTCTTTCTTTTAGCCTAATAATTTTAAACGCTTTTTGAAAAACTCGGTGCAAACTTCCAAAAGAATAGTTAGCATTTTGACTGTTAAGCACATATTTTCCATCCTGAATGGCAACAATTAGCTTATCGTTATGTATAGAAGAACTCTCTTCAACCACAAAGCGAACAATATAGCTTAAATATTTGTGTAGGGACTTCAAATAAAAAATCTTAGAGAAAAAGCATTCTTCTGATTTTAAATCAATTGAATAATTTGGTGGAGAAGATGGGATTCGAACCCACGACCTCTTGACTGCCAGTCAAGCGCTCTAGCCAACTGAGCTACATCCCCAAACGATGGCAAATATCGTTTATTTTTTTTAATATTTAGTAAAGATGTGGTAAATCAACTTTTAAAAGTTAAAATGAAATGAGTAAAGAACTAAATAATAATTAATTTTATATACTATAAAAACCAAACAATTATGAAAAAAACAATTTTAATTATCGGAACAGCAATGTTATTCATTGCAGGAAGCACCATGTTTTCAGCTTGTGGAAACTCAGAATCAACACCTCATGAAGAAATGAATCAAGATGAAAATATGGAAAAGACAGACCAGCATGCAGAACATGCACATTATCAATGTCCGATGAAGTGTGAAGAAGAAAAAACGTATGAAGAACCTGGCATTTGTCCTGTTTGCGAAATGGATTTGAAAGAAGTAGAGAAATAAAAATTAGTTCTATTCTTTTTTATCATAGTCTAATTTTCCTCCCCAAAAACGCATTTGTTGTAGGGTCCAATTTATTCTTCCGTTTAAATATGGACTAGGATGTTTTGCATTATATTTTAAGGGGCTTGGTAAAACTATTGCCAACGTAGCTGCTTGTCGTTTATTTATTTTTGCCGCTGAGGTGTTAAAATAAGCTTTAGAGGCAGCTTCTGCTCCGTAAATGCCATTACCCATTTCGGCAATGTTTAGATAAACTTCCATAATGCGTTCTTTGCTCCAAATGGTTTCTATTAAAAACGTAAAATACACTTCAAAACCTTTTCTTATCCAACTTCTTCCGGGCCATAGAAACACGTTTTTAGCTGTTTGCTGACTAATAGTACTGGCTCCACGCTTGCGTTTGCTTTTTTCGTTATGTTTAATGGCTTTTTGTATCGCTCCAAAATCAAAACCATGGTGTTTTAAAAAGTTTTGGTCTTCGGTACAAACTACTGCTAATTGTAAATCAGGAGAAATTTCTGATAAAGGTTTCCACTTTTTTTCTAGCTTCATGGGTTTGCCATCCATTTTTTGTTCTACCGCTCTAATCACCATTAAAGGTGTAAAATATACAGGAAACCAACGGAGTATAACTACCAATCCTATAGTGATGGCAAAATACCAAAGCATTAGTTTACCAATCCAACGGAAAAATTTTTTCATAAAATGAAGCTGTTACAAACGAAGCAAAAGTAATATTAAATTTGAGTAAGTTATTTTCCTCTAGGGTGAAAATCTAAAATAGCTTGACGCAAATAAGCACTATCTAAATGCGTGTAAATTTCTGTGGTGGTAATAGATTCGTGTCCCAACATTTCTTGTACAGCTCTTAAATCTGCACCACCTTCAACCAAATGGGTAGCAAAAGAATGTCGGAAAGTATGTGGACTAACAATTTTATTAATGCCAGCTTTTTGGGTTAAGTTTTTTATGATGGTAAATATCATTACACGAGTAAGTTGTTTGCCTCTTCTATTTAAGAATAGAATGTCTTCACTGTTTTTTTCTATTTTAGGAAGATGATTTCTTACATGCTCTAAATAAATGTTTATGTGTTTTATGGCAGCTCCACCTATTGGAGTTATTCTTTCCTTGTCGCCTTTTCCTATTACTCTTACAAAGCCTTCTTCTAATAATAAGTGTGAAATTTTTAATCCTATTAATTCCGAAACACGTAAACCACAACTGTAAATGGTTTCTAAAATCGCCTTGTTTCTTAAACCTTCAGGAGTACTGAGGTCAATAGCAGCAATAATTTTATCTATTTCTTCAATAGTAAGTACTTCTGGAAGTTTTCTGCCTATTTTAGGGGTTTCTATCAATTCTATGGGAGAATTAGTAACAATTTCTTCCAACAATAAATAGTTGTAAAATGCTTTTATTCCCGATATTATTCTGGATTGACTTCTTGCATTTAAACCAATTTCGCTTACCCATTTTAAAAATGAGATTATATGTTCTTGTGTTACTTTTTCTGGCGAGAGATGTACTTGGTTCATTTCTAAATACTGAAAAAGTTTTTCTACATCTGCAATATAAGCTTCTACAGAGTTTTTTGCCAACGATTTTTCCAGTTGAAGGTAAGCTTTAAATCCTTTTATGGTGGGACTCCAGTTCATTTATAGTTTTAATCGTTGTGCTTTTTAAAATTACAAATGAATAATTATAATTGGTTTAATAATTAATCACCTGTTGTTCCATGTCTTTAGGAAGCTCTCGGTCTTCATATTGTTGCGTTCTCAATTGAGGTTCAAAACCAGCTTCTTTAATGGCTTTTTGTATGCCATCAGCCGTAAATCTATGAGGAGCTCCAGCTGCTGAAACTACATTTTCTTCTATCATAATTGAGCCGAAATCGTTGGCTCCGGCATGCAAACAAATTTGTGCTGTTTTTTCTCCCACCGTTAACCAAGATGCTTGTATGTTTTCAATGTTTGGCAACATAATTCTGCTCAAGGCAATCATTCTAATGTATTCATCATCTGTAACGTTATTAGAAACACCTTTTACTCTTTTTAATAAAGTTCCATCATCCATAAAAGGCCAAGGAATAAAAGCGATAAATCCTTTAGCATCGGCAGGTTTTTCTGCTTGCACTTCTCTTAGCCAAACCAAATGCTCAAAACGTTCTTCAATGGTTTCTATATGTCCGAACATCATGGTGGCAGATGTGGTAATGTTTAGCTGATGAGCAGCACGCATTACATCTAACCATTCTCTTCCTGTACACTTTCCTTTAGAAATTAATCGTCTTACCCTGTCGTTTAAAATTTCTGCTCCGGCTCCCGGCAAAGAATCTAATCCAGCTTCTTTCAACGCTTTTAAGACTTCTGTGTGCGATAAACCTTCTAGTTTACTAATATGAGCAATTTCTGGTGGTCCTAAAGCGTGTAATTTAATGTTGGGAAACATTTCTTTTATGCCTCTAAAGGTATCGCAATAAAATTTTAATCCTAACTCTGGGTGGTGACCACCTTGAAGCAATAACTGTTCGCCACCATAGCGAATGGTTTCTTCAATTTTTACTTTGTATTCTTCCATGGAAGTAATGTAAGCTTCTTCATGACCAGGAATACGGTAAAAGTTACAAAACTTACAATTAGCAATGCAAACATTGGTGGTGTTCAGGTTTCTATCAATTATCCAAGTAACTTTATTGGAGTTGTTTTTCTTTTCTTTTCGTAATTCATTAGCCACCAACATTAGTTCGGCTGTTGGAGCATGTTGAAAAAGAAAAATACCTTCCTCGGCAGTTAAAAATTCAGAACGTAAGGCTTTTTCTAAGAGTTGGGCTGTTTGCATTAGATATAATATCATAAGTTTATATGAACAAAATTACACATTATAATAATCTATAAATTTAGATAGTTAGAAAAACCTCACACTCGTTTTTTTAGTACCAAAAGGATTAGGGGAGACATATCGGATACTTAATTCATAACCACCTCTCCCATTACTAGCAGTTGATAAACCAGAAAGGTTAACATCATAACTTATAGCAAAAGCAAAAGAGCCTGTTTCTATTAAAAAAGAAGGAATAAAAGCATCACCAAAACGATAGTGCATACCTAAACTCAATGCTGCTCCATTAGAGAATTTAGAGTATTTTGATTTTTCTTTCAAATTATACCTGAAATAAGAACCTAATACCAGATCGGTAGCTTTTTGCTGATAAGCAATAAAACCAGAAGGCTGTATAGCCATATTTGTACCACCAACACCAAAAGAAGTATTAGTATGCAACACGTACCTAAAGTTGAGGTTATCAGTTTTTTCATTCAAAAATGAGAACTCAGGACTAGCTACATGATGAATAGCTGCTCCTACATTGACTTTGGTGCCATCAAACCCATTATCACTAATTACTTTTGAAGACATCCCTTTACTAGCGTAATAATAACTCATTCCTACAGCAAAATCAGGTTGAAAAAAGGAAGTATTGGCAAAACTTTCACCCGAAGAAAAATTATCATTATGTCCTGTTCCATCAAACTGACTTTGGAAGCGTAATTTTGTTTCATCTAAACTACTTTGTATAAAACCACCTTGCAAACCTGCCGAAAGATGACTTTCTTGATTAAGTTTGATATGATAAGCTAGTGATATATTCAGCGTAGTTAATCCTAAATTAATATCTCCGGCTTTATCAGAATAAACAGCTAATCCTAAGCCAAAGAAATTATCTTTTTTTTGTTGTTTATTGAAATGTGTATCATAAGAAAAACCGTATGTCTTAAAAGGCGTAGCTACACTATTCCATTGATTACGATAGTTAATAAGAACTCTTTGATCATTACCTTTTCCTGCTTGAGAAGGATCTAATAGCATAGGAGTCATTGTAAACTGAGAAAAGTGTATGTCTTGAGCTGCACAGTTAAATGTGAAAAATATAAAGTAGAAAGTTATTGCCACTACTAGTAATGTTATTTTTGCTCTTGTTTTCATAGTCTTAGGTTTTTGTCCCATTCATATTAAAGCCTTTAATTATTACCTAATCAAATTCACGTTTCCACTTTCAGTAACCGTTTTTCCATTTAAAAAAGTAGTTTCTAGCACATACACAAAAACTGCTGTGTTTTGTTTTTTTCCTTTATAAGTCCCATCCCATATATCATTTACATCGTTAATTTCAAACACTTTATTTCCCCATCGGTTGTAAATTTTTACAGATAGACTTTCCACCCCTTTAGCGTTTACAAAAAACACATCATTGTTGCCATCTCCATTAGGTGTAAATGCATTAGGTACATATACAAAAAAATCGCAATCAATAGCAGTTTCATCTATAAATGTTTGTGCAGTATCTGAACATCCATTTGCATCTGTTATTATAAGATGATAAGTTCCAGAAGGTAAGTTGTTTATAATAGAATCATTGCTTCCTATATTCCAAATATAGGAAATAGGTGGATTAGCGGAAATCACATTAGCAGCGACACTTCCTATGCTTTCTCCACAATTATCATCTGCTTTAACTAGTGTAATTTGAGGGGTAGGATTAATCGTTAAATTAGTAATTACTGTATCACAAGCATTCAAAATATCTGTAAATATCCCTGTGGTGGTATAGGTGTTTGTCCCTACGGTTACACTAAACCCTTCACATTCTACAAAATTTTGAGTAGTAGAACTAGATGTGAGAATAGTAAGATTAGTTGTAATGATACTATCACAACCTACTAATGTAGCTAAGGTATCTGTAAAAACTCCTGTGGTGTTATAAACATTACTTCCTACTGTTACGCTAAATCCTTGGCATTCTGTAAAGTTTTGGGTAAAAAAAGCAGCAGGGCTGACAGTGAGATTAGTGGTAACAATACTATCGCACCCGCTTACTGCTGCATTTTGTAGGGTATCTATAAATGTTCCTGTTGAAGTATAAGCATTACCATTGACTATTATACTATCTCCCTGACAGATGACAGCGTTTTGTGTAAATGTTGCAATTGAGTTTACAGTTAAATTAGTAATAACGATGCTATCACAACCGTTAGCTGCTCCATTGAATATAGTATCTATAAATGTTCCTGTTGTAGTATAAATATTACTGTTGACTTCTACACTATCGTCTGAACAGATAGTAGGGTTTTGTGTAAATGTTGCAGCTGAATTAATAGTTAAATTTAGCGTAACGATACTATCACACCCATTTGCGGCTATAAGAGTATCTTTAGGCATGTTGGTACTTGCTGAATAGGTAATCCCATCTATCCAAGTGAGACTATCACAGGTTGTTCGTATATCTATACCTGTAGATGAATTGTTAATGGTTAGATTTAATGTAACGATACTATCACACCCATTAGCAGCTACAAGCGTATCTGTAGGTGTATTGGTACTTGTTGTATAGGTAATACCATTTATCCATGTCAAGCTATCACAAGCGATTTGTATGTCTGTACTTGTAGCTATTGGATTTACAGTTAAATTAGTGGTAATAATACTATCACATCCATTCGCAGCTCCATTAAATATAGTATCATTGAATGTTCCTGTTGTATTGTAAACATTACCATTAATTACTATACTATCGTTTGAACAAATGGTAGGGCTTTGGGTAAAAAATCTTGGGCAACAAGATGTTATTTCTATAGATTGACTTAAAGTATCGGGGCATCCGTTATTAGTTGTAATTACCAATGTAACCGTATAATTTCCTATAGAAGAATATATATGTGAAGGATTTTGTAGATTGGAAGTATTTCCATCTCCAAAATTCCAATTCCAAGTTGTTGCAGAACCAAATGAACCTCCTGAAAATTGTATATTATCTCCGATACATGCTGAGTCTGGAGCAAGACTATTTATGGAAATATTTCGAAGCGAAACTCCAGCAGCATAAGCATAAGATTCAGCACCTCCTAATCCAGTTATGTAAGCAAGAAAACCACAACCATTGCTTGCTAATGTGTGTGTTCCTGTATCTATAGGCATGTTCATATAAGAATAAAACGGGTTTGCGGCAATTACTGAAAAATTAGCTCCCATATTATTTCCATCAAGAAAAATAGTATTAACATCAGCTGTGCGTGTAATAACTTGTACGTAGTTGGAGTCTATTTGAAAATTTGAAGACGCATAGAAAGTAATAGTATCTAAATACATTTGTTCGTTAGCATTTATAATTACCATTGCAGGGTCGCTCATTCTCTGAGCACTACTTGGGGATGCAACTGGATTAGCTACACAGTTTCCACATTTCAGATATCTTGCTACTGAAATGGGTAAATTAGCAGAAATAGAAGAAGGATTTATGATGCTTTGTTCATAAAACTGACCTGCATTTAGTGTGGCTACTTGTGTACCGTTAATATTAATGATTGTCCCATTCTGAGAAGCCATAATTCTGCATATATCATCATTTAATAGTGGAGTAGGTATAAAAATATAATCTTTACCCCATGTTGAAACTGGAAATAATTGTTCATATATAGGGTCTTTAGTACCAGAACCTGGAGGAGATGGTACGGCAGGAAATTTTCCTCCGCCTATCACAGAAAATTTATCTGTAGAATTCAATGCTCTTACTCTGCTTCCTGTTAAATCACCTACTCTACTCTGAACCTGATAGATTTGGTTTGGGTTTATGGTAACATTGAAAGGTACATTTGCTAAATTTCCACCAATAGTATTAGCTGTAGGAGTAATTTCTACGGTTACAGGTACACCTGAACCTATTATTAAAAATTCGGAGGGAAAAGTGCCGCTAGGATTATAGCTTGAAACATAATAATCACTTCCTAAAGTAGTAACTGGCAAAATAAGTGAAGCTTCGCTTCTATGTAGGTGGTATGTGTGAGCATAAACAGCTACATCATCATTTGTAGTAATATGAATGGCTTTATTTTCTAATGTTTCAGAAGTTATTACTCTGACCATAGCAGGTGGTAAAGTAATACTGGTAATTATACCGGGAGAAACAGAAAAGTTTTGAGAAAATGTCTGACCAGGAATTGAAATGTTTCCAGTAGTGTTTACAAGAGAGGAAATATAAACTACATAAGAAGCTCCTGTAGTTAGACTTGTATCATATACCTCTGTAAAACCAAACCAAAAATCAGTGCCAAAATTAGTAATTTGAGCATGACTATGATTTATTTTAATTAACAAGAGAATTAATATACATGTCTTTATTAGAAGTCTTTTTAAATGTTTCATGTGTTTTATTTTTAATAACCTAAAATAAAATTTACAATTTCTTTAGCGTGTAACTCTGTAGAATTATACAGATTGAGTTCAATATCTTGTTGGGTAATTAATAATGGGAATTCGGTGCAACCTAAAATAATTCCATCTAATTTTTCTTTTTCAGCTAATTCTTTAATTACCTGAAGTGTATATAATTTTGATTTTTTATAAAATTTACCTTGTGTTAGTTCATCTGTTACAATGCGATGTAATTTTTCTATTTGGTCATCATTAGGTACTTTTACTTCTATGGCGTAATTGTTTTTTAAATATGCTGTAATAAAATTTTCATTCATTGTAAACTTTGTACCTATAAGCCCGAGTTTAGTATGATTTCTTCTTTTAGTTTCTACCCCAACACCATCAGCAATATGAATAAAAGGAACGGTTAATTGAGTGCTTACTTTTTCGTAAACTTTGTGTGGTGTGTTTGCACAAAATGCCAAAGCATTAACATTGGTAGCAATTAGTTTTTTCCCCACGGATACATATATCTCTGTTATTTTTTCCCAATCATTTTGTTGTTGTAAGTCATGAATTTCTTGTTGGTTTAAATTATAAATGGTTAAAGGAGGATTTACTTTTCCTCCCTTAACCTGATTAATGGTTGCATTTATATATTTATAATACTCAATAGTAGAACGCCATGATGTTCCGCCTATTAATCCAACCACTTTCATTTATTTGTAATTAAAATGTTTTTATAAAAACTGTTTGTGAGACAATAATGCTCACAAACAGTTTTGAAAATAAATTAGAATACACGAATAGCACGAACATAACGAAGAGCGGTATTTGTCTTTCCTATAACACTGATACTGCCTTCTACCATATCAAAATATAATGCTTGAGTTGCACTAACTTCAGTACTACTCCAATAGTTTCTATTTCCTGACAATTCTAATAAGGTATATGCACCAGCTTCAAGTCCTTTATTAGCATACATACGATATTTCCATAAAATAGAAAGTTCATCAATAGACGGTAAGTACCAATTCGTAAATCCACCAGTTGTTAATGTGTCAACATATGCTTGTATAGGGCTATTAGTCATTAATGCGGTATTGGTTTTTCCATCCCAACTAAAAATTGCTCCAGTTGCTGAACTTGGTGATTGCCAGAGCATGCCAGAAGCCTCGTTAGGGTTCACAATCAAACCATGTTGTTGTCCATCACTACCAATATAAATGTAAAATACAATACCACCTAAGGTGTCTTGCCCAAGATAAAATTTGTTTGAACCATTACCTGTTGTACTTATCGTGTCATTAACAATGCTGATACCATTACCAGCGGTTAATTTATTTTGTTTGTTGTTCCAGTTAGTTGTGTCGCTTGCAGTTACAATAATTCCTCCGCTAATAGAATCAGCAGTTTTTGCATGTAACGCATAAGGAACACTTAATAGTTGACTTGTGCCAGTAATGGTATAGTTGGTTCCGCCTGTTGGGTCTGTTTCTGTTTTTATAAAATATGGCCCATTTCCCCAATCAATTGTAGTGAAATCTCCACTTATAATTGTTCCACTACCTATTTCTAAACTTACCAACCCATTAGCATTTGATGTTGGTGTTTGACTTTCTACATAAACAGCTGTTCCGCTTGAGGAACCCTGTAATATACTAATTTGCATACCAACCGCAGTAGATGTAACCAAATTATTACTTCCATCACGAACAACAGCTTGATAGCTCATTTTTTCTGGTGATTGAGCGAACACACTTGCAGTTATAACTAATGCTGCACAAATTGTAATTATTTTTTTACTCATTTTTATAAATTTTAAATTAATGTATTCGTGAGACTTCGTGTTCATGATTTTTTTAGTTTTTGATGATAAAGAGTTTTGAAAATAAATTAGAACGCACGAATGGCACGAACATAACCACCAATGGTGCTTATCTTTGATTTAGTATCAGTAATAGCTTCACTAAAATCAAAATAAAATGCTTGACTTGCATTATTTTCAGTACTACTCCAATAGTGTCTATTAGTTCCTGACGATTCTAATAAGGTATATGAACCAGCATTAAGTCCTCTATTAGCATGCATACGATTTTGCCATAAAATAGAAAGTTCATCAATAGCAGGCAGGTACCAATCAGTAAAACCACCTGTTGATAATCCCTGAACATAAGTTTGTGCAGGGCTGTTAGTCATTAGTGCAGTATTGGTTTTCCCGTCCCAGCTAGATGTCCCAATTAGCGCTGTTGGTGATTGCCATCTAACTCCAGAAGTATCGTTAGGGTTCACAATCAAACCATGTTGTTGTCCGTCACTACCAACATAAATGTGAAATACAATACCACCTAAGGTGTCTTGCCCAAGATAAAATTTGTTTGATGAACCATTACCTGTTGTACTTATGGTGTCATTAACAATGCTAATGCCATTACCTGCGGTTAATTTATTTTGTTTGTTGTTCCAGTTAGTTGTGTCGCTTGCAGTTACAATAATTCCTCCGCTAATAGAATCAGCAGTTTTTGCATGTAACGCATAAGGAACACTTAATAGTTGACTTGTGCCAGTAATGGTATAGTTGGTTCCGCCTGTTGGGTCTGTTTCTGTTTTTATAAAATATGGCCCATTTCCCCAATCAATTGTAGTGAAATCTCCACTTATAATTGTTCCACTACCTATTTCTAAACTTACCAACCCATTAGCATTTGATGTTGGTGTTTGACTTTCTACATAAACAGCTGTTCCGCTTGAGGAACCCTGTAATATACTAATTTGCATACCAACCGCAGTAGATGTAACCAAATTATTACTTCCATCACGAACAACAGCTTGATAGCTCATTTTTTCAGGTGATTGAGCGAACACACTTGCAGTCATAAATAATGCTGCACAAATTGTAATTATTTTTTTCATGATTTTTTAGTTTTTGATGATTTTAAATGATTGAACTTTTTTGTTTTCTAGATTAATGAGATGAACAAAATAAGTAGCAGGTGGAAAGCTATCCATATTTACTTTTGTTTGCGAGGCTACAATTTGTTCATGATTTAATAATTTACCTTGCATGTCATAAAGCTGATAGGATAGTTTTTCACTATTATAATCACTTACTTGTAGGGTTAGATTATTTGTAGTTGGGTTTGGATAGATAGTGATTGAAATGTCTAGTAATAGATCATTAGTCCCAACAATGAAAAATTCGTATGGTTGTTGAACACCTTGATTTTCACCACCAGAAGTACTGGTATTGGTTACATAATCTATTTGTCCCACACTATAAGCGACTGTTCCTCCACTGCCTGTGGCATCACCACCAGAGGCATTGACTGACTCTTGGGCTTGTGCCAAGCTTGTCCATAGCAATCCTGCAGTAAGTAATGCTATGGGGATTGATTTGTTTTTTATCATAGTTATTTATTTTTAATTTATCCCTACTCTGTTTAAAGGCTTTTCGGGTTTCGCCTAATTTAAATATATTAGCATCATTCTTTAAAGAATAGTAAAAGTTCCTTTGTAAATGGTATTTCCTATTTCAACTATGTAGAAATAAGTTCCTTGAGGAACCAATTCTCCTGATTTTGTTTTAGTATCCCATACTTCTGTGGATTTGCTTTCGTAAAGTAGCTGTCCCCAACGATTAAATATTTTGTAACTTGAACATTCTTCTAATTCTGTAGCAAGAGGTAAGGTAAAATAATCGTTTTTACCATCATTATTAGGAGTTACAACATTAGGAATGATTAAATCCAGCTCTTTAATTACCAAGTTATCATTAAAGCTATTAGAACAAATATTATTATCAACAGTTAAAACCACGTTGTAACTTTCTGATGTAAGATATAAATGAGTTGGATGTATATCAGTTGAACTAAGACCATCCCCAAAATCCCAGAGATAATTGTTTCCCGCACTAGATTTATTAACAAACTCTACTTCTGTTCCTTCACAACTAAAAGAGATATTTTCAACCTCAAAATCTGCAATAGGAATTGAAGTTATCGTTAAAGTAGTTTGAATAATACTGTCACAGCCGTTTTGTGAAGCTAAAGTATCGGTATATATTCCCGAGGAACTTTGGTAATTACCACCAACAAAAATGCTATCCCCTTGACAAATAACTACCGTTACTGTATCGAAAAAATTACTGTTATAAACCAATGAAGAGGCTATTATACTATCGCAATTAGAAATGGATACCAATGTATCATAAAAGACACCAGCAGTTGTTTGCCAAGCTCCACCAATAAAGACACTATCACCTTGACAAGCATTTACAATTATGTTGCTAGTTACGTTTGGATTAACAATAAGATTAGTAGTAACAATACTATCGCAACCGAGAATATTGGTTAGCGTATCTACAAAAGAACCAGATGTATAGTATGAATTTGACCCAACCATTATGCTATCACCCTGACAGATTGTTATATTTTGAGTACTAGTTGAAGTTGGGTTTACCGTAACAACGATTGTTGTATCATCAGTATCCACCCCATCACCTACTTGCAATGTTATGTTAAATGTACCCGAGGAATTAAAAGTAACCGTATGTGCTCCTTGTGTGTTTGCTGTAGCAGGTGTACCACCATTAAAAGTCCAGTTCCAAGAAGTAATAGTTCCTACACTATTATCTGTAAAAGTAATACTATCTCCTTCACATATTGTTGTTGTTGATGGTATGAAAGATGCGATTAAAGGGCTTATACATACACTCATGTCTAACTTAACAACAAACACATCAAAGCCACCAACTGTTGTTAGGTTATAAGTTCCTGCTCCTGGATCGAAATCGCCTGTGTCTGCAAAAAATCCTGCAACATAGCAATTTTCATTTCCATCAATTGCTAAAGAGTAAGCCCTGTCTCTCCCTATGCCGCCCATTCGTGCAGCACATAGAAAATTTCCATTTGCATCCAATTTGCTAACAAAAACATCGTCATCTCCTGCTGAGGTAAGGTTGTAAATTCCCGTTCCGGGGTCAAAATCAACAGTATTTTGAAAACGTCCGGATGTATAAACATTTCCTACAGCATCAACCGCAATTGATCGACCATAATCAGCATAATCATTACCTGTCCCCCCCATGCGTCTTGCCCATACAAAATTTCCGTTTGCGTCTAACTTGCTTACAAAAATGTCATGACTTCCGGCTGATGTAAGGTTATAAACTCCTGGACCTGGATCAAAATCAGCAGCATGAGTACCTTGCAGCAAAAAACGTCCTGTAGTATATATATTTCCGGCAGCGTCAATAGCTATGGACTCACCATAATCAGAACTAACACCTCCCATCTGTTTTACCCAAATAAAATTACCGTTAGCATCTAATTTTAATACAAAAATATCAGGAGCACCAAATGAAACAAGTGTATGAACTCCTGGTCCTGGATCAAAATCGGCTGTATAATTAAACCATCCTGTAACGTAAACATTTCCATTAGCATCAACAACTACAGACCTTCCGTAATCATTGGCTGTCGAAGGCCCTCCTCCTCCCATGCTTTTCGCCCATACAAAATTTCCATTGGCATCTAACTTACTTACAAAAATATCTTCACTTCCTGCGGAAGTAAGGTTATACACCCCAGGTCCTGGATCAAAATCGCCTGTACCATCAAAGTCGCCAGTTGTATAAACATTTCCAAGATTGTCAACGGTAATGCACCAACCTCTATCGTGTTGACTTGCTGTGGTATTAGGACCTCCCATACTTTTTGCCCATACAAAATTTCCATTAACATCTAATTTACTTATAAAAACATCTCCGTTTCCAGCAGATGTAAGATTAAAAACTCCTCCCCCTGGATCAAAGTCACCTATTCCTCTATAAGTACCTGTGGTGTATACATTACCATTATTATCTAAGGCTAATGAGTATCCTTGAATACTAGTTGCTCCATTACCAAGTTGTTTTGCCCAAATGAAGTTTCCATTAGCATCTAATTTAGAAATAAATACTGCCCCATTTGTAGCGCTTAAATTAAATACTCCTGAACCAGGGTCGAAATCTGTCGTTCCGCCAAAGTTTCCTATGGTGTAAACATTCCCGGAGGCATCAACAGCAACAGAATGTCCTCTTTCTTGTCCTGTTCCTCCAAATTGATTTGCCCAAATGAGTGTAGGTTGTGCTTGAAACTTTAATAATAAAAGAATCATACTTATCAAAAAAGTGGTTATATAATTATAATTTTTCATGATTCTAATAAATTTAAAAAAGATTAAAGAATAGTAAAAGTTCCTTTGTAAATGGTATTTCCTATTTCAACTATGTAGAAATAAGTTCCTTGAGGAACCAATTCTCCTGATTTTGTTTTAGTATCCCATACTTCTGTGGATTTGCTTTCGTAAAGTAGCTGTCCCCAACGATTAAATATTTTGTAACTTGAACATTCTTCTAATTCTGTAGCAAGAGGTAAGGTAAAATAATCGTTTTTACCATCATTATTAGGAGTTACAACATTAGGAATGATTAAATCCAGCTCTTTAATTACCAAGTTATCATTAAAGCTATTAGAACAAATATTATTATCAACAGTTAAAACCACGTTGTAACTTTCTGATGTAAGATATAAATGAGTTGGATGTATATCAGTTGAACTAAGACCATCCCCAAAATCCCAGAGATAATTGTTTCCCGCACTAGATTTATTAACAAACTCTACTTCTGTTCCTTCACAACTAAAAGAGATATTTTCAACCTCAAAATCTGCAATAGGAATTGAAGTTATCGTTAAAGTAGTTTGAATAATACTGTCACAGCCGTTTTGTGAAGCTAAAGTATCGGTATATATTCCCGAGGAACTTTGGTAATTACCACCAACAAAAATGCTATCCCCTTGACAAATAACTACCGTTACTGTATCGAAAAAATTACTGTTATAAACCAATGAAGAGGCTATTATACTATCGCAATTAGAAATGGATACCAATGTATCATAAAAGACACCAGCAGTTGTTTGCCAAGCTCCACCAATAAAGACACTATCACCTTGACAAGCATTTACAATTATGTTGCTAGTTACGTTTGGATTAACAATAAGATTAGTAGTAACAATACTATCGCAACCGAGAATATTGGTTAGCGTATCTACAAAAGAACCAGATGTATAGTATGAATTTGACCCAACCATTATGCTATCACCCTGACAGATTGTTATATTTTGAGTACTAGTTGAAGTTGGGTTTACCGTAACAACGATTGTTGTATCATCAGTATCCACCCCATCACCTACTTGCAATGTTATGTTAAATGTACCCGAGGAATTAAAAGTAACCGTATGTGCTCCTTGTGTGTTTGCTGTAGCAGGTGTACCACCATTAAAAGTCCAGTTCCAAGAAGTAATAGTTCCTACACTATTATCTGTAAAAGTAATACTATCTCCTTCACATATTGTTGTTGTTGATGGTATGAAAGATGCAGTTAAAGAGGGGCACATTTTTACTTTAACTATAAAAATATCACTACTTATCGCAGAAGTGAGATTGTAGTTCCCCATACTGGGGTCAAAGTCGGCTGTGCCTTGAAAATATCCAGTTATATATACATTTTCAGAAGCATCAACGGCTATAAAATGACTTCGCTCATGACCTGCTCCCCCCATACTTGCTGCACACAAAAAATTACCATTAGCATCTAACTTGCTTACAAAAATATCATGTCCTCCATTCGTAGCATTTAAATTAAATACTCCTGGTCCTGGATCAAAATCAGCTACCCCATTACAGTAACCGGTTGTATAGATATATTCATTAGCATCTATGGCGATAGAATAAGCGAGCTCATTGGTTGTTCCTCCCATTTGTTTTGCCCATATAAAATTGCCATTGGGGTCTAGTTTACTCACGAAAACATCTTGCCCTCCTGCAGAAGTAAGGCTATAAACTCCTAGTCCTGGATCAAAGTCAACTGTTCCAGCAAAATTTCCTGTAGTATATACATTCCCACTAATATCAAGGGCTATTGAAAAACTTCGGCTACTGCCACCACTTCCCATTTGTTTTGCCCATAGGAAATTTCCGTTAGGATCTAGCTTACTTATAAAAATATCATTGCCAACTACAGCAGTGAGGTTATACACTCCAGCTCCTGGATCAAAATCGGCTGTATTTTGAAAATATCCAGTTGTATATACATCTCCATTAGCATCAACGGCTATGGAATTACTCCAATTACTGTTAGTCCCTTCTAATTGTTTTGCCCACAGGAAATTTCCGTTGGCGTCTAGTTTACTCACAAAAATATCTTGCCCTCCAGCGGAAGTGAGGTTATAAATTCCTGGTCCCGGATCAAAGTCGGCTGTGCTTTGGAAAATACCAGTTGTATAGATGTTTCCGTTAGTGTCAAGGACTATAGAATTACTTCGGCTACTGCCACCACTTCCCATTTGTTTTGCCCATAGGAAATTTCCGTTAGGATCTAGCTTACTTATAAAAATATCATTGCCAACTACAGCAGTGAGGTTATAGACTCCAGCTCCTGGATCAAAATCTACTGTATTTCTAAAAATGCCAGTTGTATAAATATTTCCGCTAGTGTCAACAGTTATAGATATGCCTTGATCATTATCTGTTCCTCCCATTTGTTTTGCCCATAGGAAATTACCGTTGGGATCCAGTTTGCTCACAAAAATATCTTGCCCTCCAGTAGAAGTGAGGTTATACACTCCTGCTCCTGGATCAAAGTCGGCTGTCGCTTCAAACGTTCCAGTAGTATAAACATTTCCATTGGCATCGACAGCTATAGACCAACCCTTATCTCCGTTTGCACCCAGAGTACCCCCATTACTGTTTGTACCTTCTATTTGTTTTGCCCAATCGAGTGTGGGTTGTGCTTGAGACTTTAGTAATAAAAGAATCATACTTATCAAAAAGATTGTTATATGGCTATAATTTATCATCATTTAGTTAACAAATGGTTGATTGTATGTTCAACTTATTTAATAAGTTAAGATTATTTAATAAGTTAAGAGAATATAAGATTAAACATTTATTATGTTTTATGAGGAGATTTAAATTACATTTGTAGTGATAAATTACGTTTTGAAATAATAAATAAATACAATAAAATATTAATAATCAATAAATAATGATTAAAATAAATTGTTTTTTGAAAATATATAAGTGTAATATATGAAACCTACTTCCGAAACGTTATTTCAATTGGTTCATTCATTGAATAAGAATGAAAAGGGGTATTTTGTAAAATGGGCAAGTCAATTTAAACAAAATAGAGATGCTGATTATATTATTCTGTTCAAAGAAATAGGGGAGTCAGATAGGTATAATGAAGATCAATTGAAAGAAATAATGATTAAAAAAGGAGCTAGAACAGTATTTAGCTCATTAAAAAAATATTTATACGATCAATTGTTGTTGTGTTTGACGGAATATCATAAGCGTAATAACACAGAAATTCAGCTTTATGTAGCACTATCAAAAATTGAAATGTTATATCAAAAAGGGTTGTATAAGGCTTGTTATAGTTTAATTTGTCAAACAGAAAAAAAATGCACTGATTTATCATTACTGTTTAAGCTTAATGTCATAAAAAATGAATTAGGCAGATTCATTCAAATCAATGGATTTCTACAAGATAATATTGGAAGAAAAATTATAATCCAAGAACAGCTTATTTATTTTACAAGTATAATTAATTCTTTTCTTAATTCTAGTAGAAGTCTAAGAACTGTTGAGGAAAAAGAACAGATTTTTACAATAAAGAAAAAAATTAAACAGCTAGATATTGATTTAATAAATGAGGATATCAATTTGAACCTTCAATTCAATAAAGTTAATTTTTTGATATGCTTTATTGAAGAACAATATTCAATCGGTAATGTATATGCTCAAAATTTAAAACAACTTTTACCTATTCTATTAAAAAGAAAAGAAAATGAGTATAATCCTTACTCTATTATAGAAATTTATCACTATATGTTAAGGTCTGCCCGAAGATTATATTCTTTTGAAGACGTTTTCTTAATCATTAAAGAATTACAAAACATTGATATTGAAAAAATAAAAGTTCCTAAAACCAAAAACTATTTGTGGAACATACTGGCAATATTTAAAACGGATGCTCTACTTTTTACAGGAAATATAGAATCAAGCGTATCTTATTCTACTCAGGTAATAAAAGATTTTCCTAAATACCAGAAAAATGTAGATGTTATATATGAAATTATACATATAGAAAATCATTTTTTAGCATTGTTTCTATCATATCAATTTAAAAATGCTGCAAAACTTTCATCTCGATTTTTAATTAAAAATGAGTTAGACAAAAGAAAGGAAACTATTTTGGAATTATGGATATTATTAATTGTTTGTAAAATTGAATTAACAGAGTTTGAACAAGCTAAAAAACATTTATATAAACTAGAAGAATATATACAAAATGATAAGACATTAATACACAATAATGACATTAAAGAATTTATTCAACTCTTAAACATTTCAATTAAAAGGAGAGCATCATTTATTGAAGTAAAAAGCCCAATAGTTAATCGGTCATTAACTACGTTAGAGAAAAAATTAAAAACTAGAAAGTATGAATACTTATGGGGGGTTACCGTTTGGCTTAAAAGCAAAATAGAGGAAACAACAATGGAGCATGCAATTAAACGATTAAATGAGGTAATAAAGAGTTAGGAATAGTTTTTAATAGAAATTTTATATACCTTCTTAATCGGATAATTCCTAATTTCGCTTTTCAAAATTATGATAATAATACGATGGAAATTAAAAAAGCGAGCAAATTAGACCCTAAAGAAAACTTGATTTTTCTTATCACGAATGAAAAAGATTTACCAACAGCATCTTTTACAAAAGAAGAGCTTTCTTTTATCAAAAATGAATTAAAAAACGAACAAAAGCAAGTTGAGATTAATAGACTAAACACCTATGTTTTTGTTATTTTATGTGATAAAGAGAATGATTATAAGTCTGCAGAGAAAATTAGAATTGCAGCAAGTAATTTGCTGACTACGCTTAATAATAAAAAAATGGTATCTGCTACAGTTGTAGGAGAAACCAATAAAATCACTCCATTTGTTGAAGGTATTGGCTTAGCCAACTATCAGTTTTTAAAGTATTTTTCCGACAAGAAAATCAATACTTTTAATAAGTTAACTTATTATACAGAAAGTAAATCAGACAATATAAAAGAAATTGAAGCTTTAGTGGAAGCTACTAATTTTGCTAAAGACTTAGTGAATGAGCCATTGTCTTTTTTAACAGCCACTCAACTATCAAAAGAAATAAAGACTTTAGGTAAAAATTTTGGATTTAAAGTAGAGGTTTTAACAAAAGCTAAGATAGAAGCATTAAAAATGGGTGGTTTATTAGCTGTTAATAAAGGAAGTATAGATCCACCAACATTTTCTATTTTAGAATGGAAACCTACTAAAGCAAAAAATAAAAAACCTATAGTTTTAGTGGGTAAGGGAGTGGTTTATGATACAGGTGGACTAAGTTTGAAACCTACACCCAATTCTATGGACATGATGAAGTGTGATATGGGTGGAGCAGCTGCTGTTATTGGAGCTATGGTTGCTATCGCTAAAAATAAATTACCTTATCATGTGATTGTTTTGGTTCCTGCTACAGATAACAGACCTGGAGGAAATGCTTATGTTCCTGGTGATGTGATTAAAATGTATAACGGAAAAACCGTAGAAGTATTAAATACGGACGCTGAAGGAAGAATGATTTTAGCAGATGCATTGAGTTATGCCGATAAATACCAACCAGAATTGGTAATTGATGTAGCTACATTAACAGGAGCTGCTGCAGGAGCTATTGGACATTATGGTGTGGTTGCTATGGGAAATACTCCTGAAATAACGATGAACAAACTAAAAGAAAGCGGCAACAACACATTTGAACGTATAGTTGAATTTCCGTTTTGGGATGAATATAACGAGCAATTAAAATCTTCAATAGCTGATCTTACGAATTTAGGGAATGGAGCAGGAGGAGCAATTACAGCGGGTAAATTTTTAGAGAATTTTACTAAAGCTCCTTATATTCATTTGGATATTGCCGGACCAGCTTTTATTAAGAAACAAATTAATTATTTATCTCAAGGTGGTACTGGTGTTGGTGTAAGATTGTTATATGATTTTGTAAAGAATTATTGAAGAAGTTGGAAGACCGAAGTTGGAAGACCGAAGTTTAACAATTTTGAATAATTATTAATCATGGCTTTGTGTGTTGGTAACTCCTCCCTTTTGGGGAGGTTGGGTGGGGCTAACTATTAACTTATAAACTTAAAAAAATATGTCAAATAAAATAAAAATAGGAATTAGTATTGGCGATATTAATGGTATTGGTTTAGAAGTTATTATCAAAACTTTTATGGACAATAGAATGTTAGATTTTTGTACGCCTATTGTTTATGGTTCTACTAAACTAGCAAATAATTATAGAAAAACGTTAGAAGTAACAGATTTTGCTTTTAATAAAATCAGTAAAATTGAAGAGGCTTCTCCTAAAAAGACCAATATACTTAGCTGTTGGACTGAAGAAGTGGAGTTAAATTTTGGTAATCCTACCGAAAATGGAGGAAAATATGCTTTTTTATCGCTTGAGGCTGCTACAATAGATTTGCTTGAAGGTAAAATTGATGCTTTGGTAACTGCCCCTATCAATAAAGATACTATTCAGTCGGATAATTTTAATTTTAAAGGGCATACAGAGTATTTAGAAGCAAAAGCTAATGGAGAGTCTATTATGTTGCTTACAAGCGAAAATTTGAAGGTTGGAATTGCTACCAATCACATTCCTGTTTCAAGTGTTGCTTCATCATTAAGTGCTGACGCTATTTTTTCTAAGCTTAAAACGCTTAATAAGACATTGGTGCAGGATTTTCTATTAACCTCTCCAAAAATTGCTGTATTAGGTTTAAATCCTCATGCTGGAGATAATGGTTTAATAGGAAGTGAAGAAAAACAAATTATAATTCCTGCTATTAATAATGCAAAAAGTATTGGGATTAATGCTTTTGGACCTTATCCTGCTGATGGATTTTTTGGTTCAGGAAGTTATAAGAAGTTTGATGCTATTTTAGCAATGTATCACGATCAGGGGTTAATTCCCTTTAAAACCTTGTCGTTTGGCGAGGGAGTTAATTTTACTGCTGGATTAAACATTATTAGAACTTCTCCAGACCATGGAGTAGCTTATGAAATTGCTGGAAAAAATTTAGCTTCTGAAAGTTCTTTTAGAACGGCTGTTTATTTAGCGTGTGATATTGCAAAAAATCGTCAATTATCTGAAGAAATTAATAGCGATAAGTTAAAAATCAAGAAATAGATATCAAATATCTGATAATCAACCACATTCAAAACAATTGATTTCCTGAATTTTTTTTAAAAATTAATGGTATTACCCTACAAAAGGGTGTTCTTGTTTTAAATCGCTTAATTTTAGCTTATTTTAAAAATAGACATTGATTTTCTGTTTCAAAGTTGTTTTTTTGTTTGTTGAACTATTGAAATAGATGTTAAGCTATTTTTAATAGAATCAATTTTTCTCATGATAGAATAAAAAAAGCAGAACTAATTTTTAGTTCTGCTTTTATGTTTCACGTGAAACAACCATAAGAAAAAATGATATTTTACAAGAGTAATCCTATAATGGTTGTTACATCTGACTAATAAAAAATACTATAATTAACAGATGAAACAATTTATGATTTTGTTTTAAATTTTATCTTCCCATGTAAACCATCAAAACAGAAACATCTGATGGAGAAACGCCACTAATTCTTGATGCTTGTCCGATAGTGGAAGGTTTTATTTTGGTCAATTTATCTAATGCTTCAGCAGACAAAGAACCAAGTTTAGTGTAGTCAATTGTATCATGAATTTTAATATCGTCCAATCTGGATATTTTGTCTGCTACTTCTTTTTCTCTTTTAATATATCCTTCGTACTTCATTAAAATTTCAGCACTTTCTAATACATCTTCTGTATATAAATTGGTTTCATCTGATAATTTGGTGTTGCATAAACTCAATTCTTTTATAGCAATATTTGGTCTTGTTATAACAGAAATGGCTTTTACTTTTTGTTTTAAAGGTGAAGAATTTTGTTGTTCTAAATATGAGTTTACTTCTTTAGGCAAGATAGAAACATCTTCAAATCGTTTGATAATTTTTTCAATATGTTGTTTCTTTTCTTCAACTTTTTTCATTCTTAGTTCAGAAGCCAAACCTAATTTATATCCTTTTTCTGTTAAACGAACATCTGCATTATCTTGTCTTAAAAGAATTCTATACTCTGCTCTTGAAGTAAACATTCTATAAGGTTCGTTTGTGCCTTTATTGATTAAATCATCTATTAAAACACCTATATAAGCTTCGTCTCTATTTAATATAAAAGCTTCTTTTTCGTTTGTTTTTAAATGAGCATTTATTCCAGCCATTAAACCTTGTCCAGCTGCTTCTTCGTAACCTGTAGTTCCGTTTATTTGTCCAGCAAAATATAGATTTTCTACTAATTTAGTTTCAAGAGTATTTTTAAGTTGTGTAGGTTGAAAAAAGTCATATTCTATGGCGTAGCCAGGTCTAAACATTAACGCTTTTTCAAAACCGGGAATTAATTGCATGGCTTTGTATTGAACATCTTCTGGAAGAGAAGTAGAAAATCCATTTAAATAAATTTCTACTGTATTCCATCCTTCTGGTTCAACAAATAATTGGTGTCTTTCTCTTTCAGAAAATCGAACAATTTTATCTTCAATAGAAGGGCAATATCTAGGTCCTAGTCCTTGAATTCTTCCTGAAAACATAGGTGATTTTTCGAAGCCGGTTTGTAAAACATCGTGTACATTTTGGTTGGTGTAAGCAATGTGACAACTTCTTTGTTTGGTAAGTTTTGTGGTGGTGTCTAAATAGGAGAAAGTACCAGGATTTTTGTCTCCGGGTTGTTCTTCCATTTTAGTATAATCTATAGACCTTCCGTCAACTCGTGGTGGAGTTCCAGTTTTCATTCTTCCCGATTCAAAACCATAATTTACCAATTGTTCTGTCAATCCTTTTGATGGTCTTGCACCTGCTCTACCCCCTCCAAATTGTTTTTCTCCGATATGAATTAAACCATTTAAGAAAGTACCGTTAGTTAGAATTACAGCTTTAGATTTAAACTCGATTCCGATTTGAGTTTTAACACCCACGCACTTTCCATTTTCAAAAATTAATTCATTTACCATGTCTTGCCAAAAGAAAACATTGGGAGTATTTTCTAACATTAACCTCCATTCTTTTGAAAAGAGCATACGGTCATTTTGTGTTCTTGGACTCCAAACAGCTGGTCCTTTTGATCGGTTTAGCATTTTAAATTGGATTGCACTTTTATCGCTCACTAAGCCAGAATAACCTCCTAGAGCATCAATCTCTCTAACTATTTGTCCTTTGGCGATTCCTCCCATTGCTGGATTACAAGACATTTGAGCTATAGCATCCATGTTCATGGTAATCAAAAGTGTTTTTGAGCCAAGATTTGCAGCTGCAGCCGCTGCTTCACAACCTGCATGGCCGCCTCCTACTACTATTATATCGTATTGATTGTTCATATAAATTAAATATGTTTCATCTGTTAATTTTAACTTATTTTATCTGGCAGATGTAATAAACTCTGTAGATTTTCTCTTGAAAGATATCATTTTTTCTCGTGGTTGTTTCACGTGAAACATTATTGTGTTAAAAATATCTTTTGTGGGATTTATAAAGTTAATTGTCACTTATTTGAGTACAAAGTTAAGTAAAAATCTTCCTTCTCTGTCATTATTTTTTTATCATTAGGAGATTTGTCTTTATATCCTAACAAATGTAATACACCATGAATTATTATTCTAAACAATTCATTTTCAATGTTTTGATTGAATTTTATGGCGTTTTCTTTAACCCTTTCTATGCTTATAAAAATATCTCCAGAAATCAAATCGTTTTCACAATAGTCAAATGTGATGATATCCGTGAATGTATCGTGCTTAAGGTATTCTTGGTTAATTTTATGGAGATAGTCGTCAGAACAGCAAATAAAAGCTATTTCTCCGAGTTTTTTAGCTTCATCGGCAATAGCAGTTTTAATAACAGACTTAATGTGATTTTTATTCTTAACGGTATAAGAAATATCTTCTGTGTGGAAAGTTATAGCTCTCAAAGGATGTTAATTTGAAGATAAACAGAAAGTTAATTTTACAATGCTACCATTGTTTTCAAAAGCAAATTTATCGGCTAAATTTTGCATTAAAAAAACACCTCTACCGTTAGTGTTTAAAATATTTTCCGGTAAGGTTGGGTCTGGTATTTTTTCATAATCAAAACCATTTCCTTGATCTCTTACAATAAACAACACTTCGTCATCTGACACTTCGTATTCAATCACAACAAAAGTATCTGGTTTGTATCCATTACCATGCTGAATAGCGTTGTTTACTGCTTCTGTAAGAGCAATTAAAATGTTTCCATAGCAATCTTGAGTGATTTCTCTTTTTTCACAAAAAGAATCAATAAACTGCTCTATTTGCAGCACGCTTTCTTTGTTAGATGGTAATTGAATTCTTTTGAGTGTCATTGTTGTAGTCATCTATTTATTTCCTGAAAATATTGTGTTACCTTATTTTTATAAAATTGAGTTAAGTGAGGTGGCGTTGTTTGTAGCAATTCTACTTCACTCTCCTTTTGCTTGTTATACTCAAAAAATAAATTTGGGTTACTATTTTCAACAGTTTTTCCTTCTTTAGACTCTCTTTTATCATCCCACTCTCTTTCTCGTTCTGCTTTTTCAGATTCTAACAAGCGTGTTAAAATCTCTTGCTGACGGTTTAATGTTTCTTGTGTGATGCGTTTGTTTACAATATCTTGTTCATTTTCTTCCATTAATTTAGACATTCCTTCAGTACCTTGTGCTCCTTGGTTTTTAAGCTTTTGAAGTTCTTGTCTTATTTTGGCTTGTTGTGCAGCCATTTTTGCCAACGATTCGCTTGTTCCCATTCCGCCAGGCATCATAGAACCTTCACCTGGTTTTTGCCCTGGTTTTTTACCACCTGGCTTTTGTCCTTCTTTCAAGGCTTTTTCCATTTGCTCTAATTGTTTACTCAGTTGTTCTTGCATCTTTTTAAGGCTGCCCATGCTTCCAGGTCCTGGTTTAGGCTTGCCACTGCCTCCTGGATTATCACAACTTCCCTCTCCTTGCTTTTGTGCTTGTTGTTGCATTTGTTGTAGTGCTTCATCAAAAAGTAACGCTAGGTTATTTAGTGAAGTCATAATGTATTGCTGACGAGAAGCTGCCATTGGTTTTATCCTTTCGCTCATAAATTCAAGCGTTTTATCCATATTAGCATTGATAAGATTAATTTCTTTGTTGACAACCGATTGCAACTGCACCACACGTTTTGAAAGAGCAAAAAGTGAATCTTCTATCATTTTTGCATCGTCTTTTAATTTTTTCTGTTTTTGAGCTAGTTTTACATATTCAGGACTTTGAGTATTGGTGTTTTTATAAACCTCCATTAGTGCTTCTTGCTCAAAAGATAAATGCACTAAATTGTCCAATAACTGACGTAATGATTCCATATCTTCGCCTTGGTCTGCTGCTTGCGATTGTAGTGATGCCATTTTTTCTGACATCTCTTTCATTTTTTGAGCAGCACTTTTCTGACTTTTAGAAGCTTTACTGCTTTTATTGTTTTCCAACTGCTCCGAACTTTCTTGCATATCGTTGGCAATAGATTCTTTTTCTTCTTTGTTATCTTCCATACCATTTGGACGCTCCAATTCTTCATCCATCTTTTTCAACTCATCCATTTCTTTAGAAAGTTCATCAAATTCTTTGTTCAACTCATCTTGTTTTTCTTTTAATTCCTCGCTATTGGCATCTTTATTTTCAGATTGCTCTGCTAGTTTTTCTTGTTTTTCAGCCAACTCATCCATTTTAGATTTTACATCATCTAATTTTTGTTGAAATTCCATTTGTTTAAAAAGTTCTAACGAACGATCTAGTTCTTTCTCTAGGTCTTTATTAGACAGCTCCATTTTTTCCAACTCTTCTTCTAAAAGGCTTTTATCTAAACGCTCCATCATTTCCTGTAATTTCTCCATCATTTCCTTCATCTCATCCGTCATCAATTCATCAAACAGCTTTTGTAATTGCTCTTGTTTTTGCAACAATTCTTCGTTGTATTGTTTGTATTCATTCTGCTGCATGTTGTTTTTCTGATTTTCTTCTTCAATTTTTTCTACACGCTCTTGCAGTTCTTTTTGCTTTTCGAGCAATTCTTTCATTTTTTGCTTTTCTTCCCAACCTATTTCTTTCTTCTCATTCAGTTTCTCTTTCAGTTTTTGCAATTCTTTTTGGATATCTTTAGCTTCAGCAATACTTTCACTTAAATCTGACTTAATTTTATTATTATTTCCATCAGTAATTTCATCTCTTTCTTTGGTAGTTTTAGATTTGAAAGTTTTTATTGCCGAGCGAGTAGATTTTGTTCCATGTATGCCATCGTTATCCCAAATTTCAAAGTAATATTCTAGTTCTTCTCCGGGATATAAGTCTATTTCTTTTAAGTTCCAGTAATAGAAAAATTCTTCGCTAATGTTGTTTTTATTAAAAGGAATGGTAAATGAGTTGAGTTCGTTTCTTTGCGGGAGACTATCGTTTTTTGTTTTTATTCTGTAGTTAAAATTTAATTTAGTAAAACCGTAATCATCACTAATTAAACCTTTAAAATAAACTTTTTCTTCACTTAGTGAATCTCTTTTTTCTTGAATTTCTATAGCCGGATATTGGTCTTTAACTACCTGAAGGGCATATAAAACGGTATCGCTATTTGAAACAAAGTTGTTTTTTGGCAAAAAGCCATATTTTTTAGATTGTGAAGCATTTAAGTTAAATACCACTTGTTCGTTTTTAATTGCTAAATCCATCACACTATCACCTAAAATAAAATGTAAAAAATCAGCATCTTCGGTAGAAAAGTTCCATTGAATTTTAGTGCCTTCAGGAACAATTAAATCTCCCGAATTTGAAAGTGTTTCATCTGTTTTGTTGGTATAATTTGGATAATCTAATTTAATGGTAAAATTGTTTAGCGTAGGGTTGGGAATAACTTTTAGGTTAAACTCTTCAGAATAAAACCCAGAGGCATATAATTTAAAACTTTCTGATGCTTGAACATTTTTAAAGGTGTAAGCAAAGTTTCTGTTATCTGTTTTGGATAGCGGATATTTTACGCCATTTTTTTCTATATATACTTTATGTGGCAATTCATTTCCTGAGAGTAAAATATCTAAATCAAAATCGTTGTTTTTTAAGACAACAAGAGATTCATTTTCTACATTAAACTGAAAAGGTGCAACAGGCTGTATGTAAACGTTGTGGTTAAGTAATCTGTTGGTTCCTTCTGTAAAAATAGTGGGAGAAATTACGCCAATTAATAATGCGGTTAACAAAGGAATGGCTATCCATTTAAGGTATTTTTTGTTTTCGCTAAACTGTATAGCGTTAGAAAAAGGTACAGGAGTTAGCTCAACAGATTTTTGCTCTATACTAGCCCAAACCAGTTGGTTATTATTTTGGGAAAATGCTTTCTGTTCTTCTAACTGTAATACATTTATCAGTTTATCTCTTACTTCATCAAAATGATTTCCTATAATGGTTGCAGCTTGTTTGTGATTAATAATTTCTCCAAATTGGTAAAGTTTTAATAGGGGAATTACTATAAAATAAACCAAAACATAGGCAGCACTTAGTACAAAAGTGTAAAATAAAATGGTTCTGCCGAGGGTATTAAACTGAATAAAATATTCGACAATTGTAATAAATAGAAAAGCCGCCATGAGCAAGCCAAAAGCATAAATTCCACCTTTAATTAAGCGGTTTTTGTAATACTTTCGGATGAAAGCATCCAACTTTTGAATTAATATATGGTAGTTGTTTTGGCTCATGTGTTTACCCCAAACGTAAAACTTGTTTTTTTGTTTTGATTTTAAGCTTGTTTAACAAATGCGTTTATAGCAAGCTCGTAAGAAGTTAATCCGAAACCGGAAATTGTTCCCCAACAATGTTTTGCCATGTAAGAATGATGTCTAAAACTTTCTCGGGCATAAATGTTAGAAATATGTACTTCAATAACAGGTGTTTTAATGGCAGCAACTGCATCTGCTATAGCTATTGATGTATGCGTGTAAGCTCCGGCATTTAGTATGATTCCATTATAGGAAAACCCTTTTTCATGGAGTTTGTCAATAATCTCTCCTTCAATGTTGCTTTGAAAGTAACTGATATCAGCCATAGGAAATTTTTTCTTTAGTTGCTCTAAAGATTCCTCAAAAGAAGTATTTCCATAAATTCTGGGTTCTCTTTTGCCCAAAAGGTTCAAATTTGGACCATTGATAATAATCAGTTGCATAAATAGTTGGCGTTTGGTAACAAAGTTAGGATTTTTTTTAGATGTAAAGTTCTCTAATACCTGAGGCTAACTTCAATATTAGGAGTTTGTTTATCAATTGAGTATGAAAAAAAACCTAAGTTCTATAAATGTAATTTATTCCTACAATAACTTATATATTGCGATATCTTACTTATTGTCAAATAAAAAGGTCACCTTTGTACTTCTTCCTTACAGTACTCTTCCGAATAAATTTAATTTTTTTACATTTGAAATTATACATCAAATACATGGTTAGCAACCGCTGTAAAATGGCTGTTAAAGAAGAGTTGAAAAAACTTGACCTTCATTTTATGCCTATTGAACTAGGTGAAGTTGATGTAATGGAGAACCTCTCAACGGTTCAGCGTGAGCAATTAAGAGCAGGCTTATTTAGTTTAGGTCTTGAATTAATGGATGATAAGAGAGCGATGCTCATTGAAAAGATAAAAAACGTAATTATTGAAATGATTCATCATACAGATGAATTTATAAAGGTAAATTTTTCGGTTTACTTAAGTGAAAAGTTAAACCATGATTATACTTACTTATCAAATTTATTTTCAGAAGTACAAGGAACAACCATAGAGCAATTTATTATTTCTCATAAAATTGAACGAATAAAGGAATTAATTATTTATGGAGAACTAAATATAACAGAAATTGCTTGGAAGATGAATTACAGTAGTGTTGCTCATTTATCCAATCAATTTAAAAAAGTTACCGGACTTACTCCTTCTCATTTTAAACAAATGAAAAGCATGCGAAGAAACCCTATAGAGGATATTGGAAATTTACCAGATACAAATCCATAAAATGTTGATAGCAAAAAAAGAAAGAGAGGAATCTCAGTATGCACGAAGTTTGATTGAAGCAAGCCTTGATCCTTTGGTAACTATAAGTACCGAAGGAAAAATTATGGACATGAATCAAGCCACTGTAAACATTACAGGAAGAACCCGAAAGCAACTGACCGGAACCGATTTTTTTGATTATTTTACAGAGCCTCAAAAAGCCCGTGAAGTTTATCAGGAAGTATTTGCAAAAGGTTCAGTTATAGACTCACCACTTACATTGCGTCAAAAAAAAGGCAAACTAACCGATGTGTTATTTAACGGCTCAGTTTATAAAGATGATAAGGGAAATGTATTGGGTGTAGTAATTGTGGCGAGAGATGTTACTGAGCAAAAAAGAATTGTTAGAGAATCTAACTCAGCTAAAGTATTTGCAGAGTTGGCAACAGCTATTGCTGAGGAAGCGAAAGTAAGAGCAGAAAACGCTACACAAATAGCACAGAATGCTGTAAAATCAAAGCAACAGTTTTTATCAAACATGAGTCACGAAATTCGAACTCCGATGAATGCAATTATTGGGTTTACGAAAGTATTGCTCAGAACAGACCTCACAGAAAAACAGCAAGAATATTTAAGTGCGATAGAACTAAGTGGTAACTCGTTAATTGTACTTATAAACGATATACTTGATTTGGCAAAAGTAGATTCCGGAAAAATGAAGTTTGAACAAACCCCCTTTAATATAGCTTCTTCTATATCGGCTATGCTGCATTTGTTTGAACCAAAAATTCAGGAAAAAAATTTAATTCTAATTAAAGAATACGATAATAAAATTCCCAAAGTATTGATTGGTGATTCAGTAAGGTTACATCAAATTATTTTAAACTTGGTTAGTAATGCAGTAAAATTTACATCGCACGGTAAGATTACAGTAAGTGTTAAGTTAGTAAAAGAAGACGATGAAAAAGTGGTTATTAAATTTTCAGTTAAAGATACTGGTATTGGTATTGAAGCAAGTAAAATAGGTGGCATTTTTGAAAATTTTCAGCAAGCAACAAGTGGTACATCAAGAATATATGGTGGAACAGGATTAGGGCTTGCCATTGTGAAACAATTGGTAGAGTCTCAACAAGGAAGTGTTCATGTGAAAAGTAAAATAGGCGAAGGAAGTACTTTTAGTTTTACGTTGAGTTTTATGAAAACAAATGCTGAATTTGAAATAGAAACTGAAGCAATAGAACCTAATACTAAAGTTGGTAAACTGAAAATATTAGTAGTGGAAGACATTCCTCTTAACCAATTGTTAATGAAAACATTGTTAGAAGATTTTGGATTTGAATTGGACATTGCTTCAAATGGAAAAATAGCCATAGAAAAACTACAAAACACAGCTTACGATCTTATTTTAATGGACTTACAAATGCCCGAAATGAATGGGTTTGAAGCTACTGAATTTATTAGAAACACTATGAATTCTAAAATCCCTATTATGGCATTAACTGCCGATGTAACCACTGCTGATTTAGCAAAATGCAAAGCTGTGGGCATGAATGATTATATAGCAAAACCTGTTGATGATAGATTATTGCACAGTAAAATAATTAAGTTAGTAAAAAAATATTCTTACAATAGAGGGAATAAAATAAAAGAAACAAGCCTATTAACAACCATAAAATATTGCAACCTAGATTATTTAATTGAGCGTACAAAATCTAACCCCAAATTATTAACAGAAATGATTGCACTTTATTTGGAACAAACACCCGTTTTAGTAAAGGCAATGAAAAAAGGCTTGGAGCAAAAAGATTGGGTTTCGGTAAATGCAGTAGCTCACAAAATGATACCTTCTTTTTCTATAATGGGTATGCATAAAGATTATGAAAATATAGCAAAAAAAGTTCAGGAATATAGTGGTGCCAATAAACAAATAGACAAACTTCCCGACCTTATATTACAATTAGAAAAGGTATGTTTACAAGCATGTGAAGAATTGAAAAATGACCTAAAAAAAATGAAAAATGAAAAATGAAAAAAAAATAAAACTTTTCCTTGTTGATGATGATGCCGTATTTTTAAAATCATTAGAAATTGAGTTTCTTCAAAATGCTGATTTTGAAATAGAAACATTCGCTACAGGTGAACTTTGTCTGGAGAATATATCTAAAAATCCGGATGTTGTAATTTTAGATTATCATCTTAATGGGATTGATTTGGATGCCATGAATGGAATATATGTACTGGATGAAATAAAAGAATTTAATAAAGACATTCCTGTAGTAATGCTATCCTCGCAAGATGATATAAATGTTGCTGTAAATTGTATGCATCACAAAGCTTTTGACTATGTAGTAAAAAGTGAAACTGCTTTTCTTCGTCTGCAAAGTATCATTACCAATATCTTTAAGTTTAAAAAAATAGAAAGCCAGTTGAACTGGTACATGGACAAGATATAGTCTTTCTAGTAATTTACAGTAGAATTTCCTACCTATTAGTGATAGCTCTTCGCTACCAAATAACGCCTACTTTTCCTTTATTTAAAAATGCGTGAATTATGTAACTTATCTCTTAAGTTATGTAACACATCCTGTTTTAAAACAGCTCACCTTTGCATGTAAGGAATAAATCCTTTATATCTAAAAACCAAATTTATCATTATGAAAACCATTACAAAATTAGTTCTATTTACAGCCTTAGGATTGTTTATACTTCCTACTACCTTGCTTGCTCAAGAAAAAACTGTATTAGAAGGTACAGAAAAAGAAATTAAAGAAGAACAAAAAGATTTAAACAAGAAAAAAGATAACGCATCAGGCTTAGAGAAAGCAGAAAAAAATGCAAATAAAAAAGCTGGACAGCTAGAAAAAGCGGAATCTAATTTAGAGAATAAAGAAGAAGCGGTAGAAAAAGCAGCAGAAAAAGTAAGTAAGAAAGAAGAACAAAAAGATAAGGCGGATAAAAAAGTAGCAAAAAAAGAAGCTGCCGTTAAAAAAGCTAAAAAGAAAGAGTTAGCAAAACAGAAAGAAAAAGCTAAGCAAAGAGAAGACAATCCAAAAAAAGATAACGATTAACCAAAATACCCTTACATCAAATTATTATAAAAACTAAAAACGAATTAACATGAAAAAATTAACCTACTCATTATTAACAATAGGATTATTGTCAATAACCCCAACTTTAAAAGCAGACAACACGCCTGTTAAGCCGCCTGTTGAAACCTCAGCTGAATCTACTGAATTATTAAATAGGTTAGATGAGATTAATGAAATGGACAAATCTGACCTTAAACATAGTGAAAAAAAGGTGCTTCGTAAAGAAGTTAAATCAATTGAAAAGCAATTGAAACAAAACAATGGAGGAGTTTATCTTTCTGTTGGAGCCATCATTATTATTATTTTATTGCTGATTATTCTTTTATAAACTAATCCCAATGAAAAACAAAGCACCTAATGATAATACTACTAATAATGAAAAATTAGAAAAAGCTTCTGCTTTAATAACTGATAGTGATATTGTGTTTGTAAACGGTAGTAAAGATGATTTTTTGGGTAGATGTCAAATGAAACTTAATAAAATAAAAGAAAAGTTTCGATTATTATTTAAGGAAGATGAATAACAAAGAACTACTAAATTCAAAAATTCTTGAAATAACATTACAGATTAACGATACACATCCAGAATTATCAAAATATATAGAAGAACTTCCTATAACAATACCCACTATAGGAAATCGAAGTATAACAGCCAAGAATTTAGCCTCTTATTATGAATCTTTATGTTCTATCTTAAACAAGTATTTGTTAGAACACACAAAGAATAAACGTTAATTCTAGTATTAAATGGTAAAACACTATGACCATAACTTCCATTTCCATCATAAAAAAAATAGTGGTGTTATTTCTTGTTTTTGCAGGATTATATTACGCTCAAGGATTCTTAATTCCATTGTTAATTGGAGGTGTTTTAGCAACACTATTTTTGCCTTTTAGCAAATGGTTAGAAAGTAAAAAAATACCCAAAGGGTTAGCAGCCCTTATTTGTCTAATAACGATGTTGATAGTGGTAACAGCTATTGGTTTTTTACTCGCTTGGCAGCTTAATGAATTAGTAAAAGATTTTGCCCTTATAAAGGAAAAAACAGTCTATCAATTTTATAGAGCCCAACAATACATATTGTTTCATTTTGGCATCTCCACAGAAAACCAAGTATCAGCATTAAAAGAACAGCAACCTTTTGTAGCTGATTTTATAAAATTGATAGCAGGCTCTATAACTAGTATATTAACCCAATTTATTCTTATTTTGGTTTACGTTTTTTGTATCATTTATTATAGGTCTCATTTAAAAAACTTCTTAATTAAGCTCTATCCTTCAACCAAAAAAAAAGAAGTAGAAAAAGTAATTTTTCACAGCACAAGAGTTTCTCAACAATACTTACTTGGACTCGCTAAAATGATTAGTGTATTATGGGTAATGTATTTTATTGGATTTAGTATTTTGGGTGTAAAAAATGCACTATTTTTTGCCATTCTATGTGGGTTATTAGAAGTTATTCCCTTTGTTGGAAACATTATAGGCACAACACTTACCTTGTTGGTTGCGGCAGTTAATGGAGCAAGTTTACCAATGTTAGGAGGAATTGCTGCAACTTATGGCATAGTACAATTAATACAAGGTTGGGTATTAGAGCCTCTTATTGTTGGTTCGCAAGTAAAAATAAATCCATTTACTACCATTATTGCATTAATTATTGCAGAACTGCTTTGGGGTATTCCAGGTATTTTTATTGCCATACCCACCATCGCTATTTTAAAAATAGTGTTCGATAATGTAGCATCATTAAAACCTTATGGATATTTAATAGGTGAGATAGTGGTTAGAAAAAAAGAAATAGCATTGGTTAAAAAGATTCAAAAACAGGTAAGTAAGCTTATCAAATAAAAAACTATTCCTTATAAAAAGCGTGAATTTTACAACATTTATGAATAGTTGTGTAACAACTTACGGCCCAATAGTAATCACCTTTGTTATGTTATGATAAAATAATCATACACTAAAAACTAAATACAATGAAAAAACTAGCCTTACTACTGTTATTCACTTTTTGTTTGACGCATTTTAATGCTTCAGCACAAGAAAAATATGGAAACACACTAAATTTAGGATTGGGAATAGGTGGCTATTCTGGATACTATAGTTATGTAGGTCATACCTTACCTGTTTTTCAACTAAACTATGAAATTGATGTAGCTAACAATTTTACTTTAGCTCCTTTTGTTAGTTTTTATTCTTATTCTAAAAGATACAATTGGGGAAACAATAATAACCCCGAAAGATTTTATACTTATAGAGAAACAGTTATTCCAGTTGGTGTAAAAGGATCTTATTATTTCGATAGTTTATTAGGAGCAAATGATAAGTGGGATTTTTATCTTGCAGGATCACTTGGTTTTGCAATTGTTAAATCTAGTTGGGATAGAGATTATTATGGAGATAAAGATTATTACCGAAGAGGAAGTGCTTTATACTTAGATTTACATATAGGTGCAGAATATCATTTTAATAATACATTAGGAGCATTTTTAGATTTATCTACTGGTGTGTCTAAAGTGGGACTGGCTTTCCACTTATAAATAATACTGAAAACAAGTTAATTATGTAACAAATTTATAAAATTACATAACAAAATACCTCTTAAAGCATCTCACCTTTGCCAAGTGAAAATTACTTCACAATTAAAAAAATGAAACCATGAACAAAACAATTTTAGCAATTACAGTAGTTGCACTTATTACAGGAACGGTATTTACAAGTTGTAATTCTTCAGCCGAAAAAGTAGAAAATGCCGAACAAGCTGTAAAAGATGCAGACAAAGAACTTAAAGAAGCAAATGATGCCTATCTATTTGATATTGAAAATTACAGAATGGAAACAGCTGATAAAATTGCAGCAAACAACAAAAGTATTGCGGACTTCAATTTAAGAATAGAAAATGAAAAAAAAGAGGTTAAAGCCGAATACAAAAAACAAATTGCTGAGTTAGAACAAAAAAACAGCGATATGGGAAAGAAAATGGACGATTACCAAGCGGATGGAAAACAAAAATGGGAAGCGTTTAAAACTGAATTTAGCCATGATATGGACGAATTAGGGAAAGCGTTTACTGACTTAACCGTTAACAACACCAAAAAATAACAAACCAATTAGTATTAATTAGTATTAAAAATAATAGATATGAAAAAATTAGGAATAATGGCAATCGCATTAACGTTTATTACCGTTAATGGATATGCACAAGACGATGATAGAGAAAAAATACACATTGGGGCAAAAATAGGGATGAACTATGCCAATGTTTATGATACTGAAGGAGAAGAATTTGATGCAGATCCTAAATTAGGATTAGCAGCAGGAGCATTCCTTGCTATTCCAATTGGAACATACATAGGAATTCAACCAGAGGTATTATTTTCTCAAAAAGGATTTAAAGCAACAGGTAGTGTTTTAGGTTCAGAATATGAATTTACCAGAACAACCAACTATATAGATATTCCCATCTATTTAGCTTTAAAACCTTCTTCATTTTTAACCATAGTTGCAGGTCCACAATTCTCTTATTTAATGTCTAGAAAAGATAAATTTGAATCGTCATTTCTTAACACTGAGCAAGAAGATGAATTTGAAAATGAAAATATTCGTAAAAACACATTGGGAGCTTCTTTTGGTTTAGACATTAACATTAATCATTTTGTAATTGGAGCGAGAGCTGCATGGGATTTACAAGATAACAAAGGCGATGGAACATCAAGCACTCCTCGTTACAAAAACACCTGGTTACAAGCCACAGTTGGTTTCAAGTTTTAAAAAGCAGTTAAACAGTTCTTATTTAATTTAGTTTTTAGTAAGGCGAAGTTATGAGGTGCTTAGCAATAAGCATCTTGTAACTTTATTTAAAACAAATTGATACAAACAAAAAAATAAAAATCATGGGAAATCTACTTTATACCGTTGCTATTATTTTAGTTATCTTTTGGGCCATAGGCTTTTTAGGATATAATGCAGGGGGAATTATCCATATACTCTTAGTAATAGCACTTATTGCAGTAATACTAAGGGTAATTAGAGGTAAATAGAAAATAATTTACAAACCATTTAAAAACCAAATATTATGAACACAGGAAAAATTTTAGTAGGTGTATTAGCAGGCGCTGCCGCTGGTGCAATATTAGGTGTATTATTTGCACCAGACAAAGGATCGGCAACAAGAAAAAAAATTGCCAAAAAAAGCTCAGATACCGTTAACGACTTAAAAAAGAAATTTGAAAGTTTAATGGATGATGTTGCTGACAAATTTCAAGAAGGAAAAGAAGAAGCTACAGAAGCTTACGAAAAAGTGAAAGGCAAAGCTGAAGCATTTAGCAATGATGGCGTTAAATAATTAATTTCAAAAACATCTTTTTAGCATACTATAAAAAATGGAAAACACATTTAATCATATAGAACCTTTATTTGAAAAAATTGAAGACTATGGAAAAACTAGCTTTGAGTTGTACAAACTCAAAACAATAAGCAAAACTGCTGAGGTTGTTTCAACTTTTGTATCTCGTGGAGCTGTTGTAATTGTTCTTTCTATGTTCTTGGTTTTTGCAAGTATTGGGTTAGCTCTTTGGTTAGGCGATTTATTAGGGAAACCTTATTTAGGCTTTTTGTGTGTTGCTACTTTTTATATTGTGTTAGGAGGTGTTTTGTTTTATTTCTTGCATAAGTTTATAAAACGTAAGGTAAGTAATTCAATCATCTCAGAAGTTTTTAATAAAAAATAAAATGGGAACAATAACAAATATTACCGAACTGAACGCAGCTATTTTGTTGTTAGAAAATAAACAAGCTCAAGAAGCAATTTTCTTAAAAGAACAATTTAATTTAACTTACGAAAGTATAAAACCTATCAATTTTATACGAAGTACTTTTAAAGAATTAGTTACAGCTCCTGATTTTAAAGAAGACTTATTAAATACTTCCATAAGTTTGGCAGCCGGCTATTTCTCAAAAAAATTAGCTGTAGGGTCAACCAACAATCCCTTAAAACAAATCTTAGGTAGCTTTCTTCAAATGGGAGTTACAAGTGTGGTTTCCAAAAATGCTGATGATATCAGAACAAAGTTTATGGACATCCTCAGTGTTGTCTTTGAAAAGAAAGCATAAAAAAATCAATTTATAGAACCCACCTTAAAATAACATACACTTTTCCTTATTAAGGAGAGGTGTATTTCTGCAAAAATCAATGAATTATGTAACTTATTTAAAAAGTTATGTAACTCATTAGCTTAAAATGTAACGCACCTTTGCTAGGTGAAAACAAATTCACATTTAAATACAACATTATGAAAAACAACTTACTATTGACAATCGTATTGCTTGCTGCATTTTTGGCTTTTCCAAAAATAAGTTCAGGGCAAGCGCCCCCCAATTTGGGCTCAGCAACCGATTTTGCTATTTTATCTACCGCAGGAGCAGTAACCAGCTCAAGCACTTTACTTTATAAAACACATGTTACTGGCGATATAGGTGCAGCACCCGCTTCCATTTCAGGTTTTGGAAATGTAGATGGTGTTCTTTATCAAGGAGGAACTACTTTTGCAAGTGCCTCAACTGATGTAAATGCAGCCTATGCTTATTTAGCAGGGTTAACACCAACTAACGTAATGGCAACTCCTTTTGGAGGTGGAACTATTCTTAACTCAGGAGTTCATAGCGTTGTAAATGCAGCCATTTGGTTTACAGGAGATCTTATTTTAGATGCACAAAACAACCCCAATGCAGTTTTTATATTTCAATTAGATGGAGCATTAAATGTATCTGCAAATTCTAAAGTTAAATTAATAAACGGAGCTCAAGCATGTAATGTGTTTTGGATGGTTGATGGTGCTGTTACTGTTGATGTAGGAGTAACTTTACAAGGTACTATTATTACTCAAGGAGCAATATTAATGGGTGCAAATGATTCATTAGTAGGACGAGCTTTTGCAATAAATTCAGCTATATCTGTTAATGAAACCACTATTTATATTCCTTTAGGATGCGGAAGACCTATACTTACAGGTCCTGCTTTGCCAGTACTTAACTCCGTTGAGTGTTATGCAATATTTAGTTCAAATGGTCCTGTTCAGGATGATTTTGCCACATTTGTTATTGGCGATGTAGGTTCTAATTTAGGAAGTGCTTTAGGTTATGATCCTTTAAAAGTTACAGGAACTATTCACCCTATTCCTGATGGTTCTACCGCTCAGTGTGCGGCAGATTTACTAGTAGTTTACAATAATTTAAACGCTTTACCTTACGATATTCAATTAATGGAGCCATCTATTTTTGGTCATAATTTAGTGCTTACTCCACATACTTACCTTATGCTCGGAGCAGTGTCACTTACCGATACGCTTTATCTTGATGCACAGGGTAATCCCAATGCAGTTTTTATTTTCCAAATTAATGGTGCTTTTGCAACAAGTACATTTTCAAACGTAGTATTACTAAATGGAGCACAAGCACAAAATGTGTATTGGAAAATTGATGGTGCAGTAGATATAAATAACTTCTCTATTTTTAATGGAACTTTTGTATGTGCAGGAGCAATTAACTTGTTTACAGGTGTTATTCTTAACGGAAGAGCTCTTACAACAGTAGGGGCATTAAGCACCTACGCAGCCCAAGTAAATACCCCTTCAGGCACTACAGGTGCTGCAGGAGTTGTAATGGGACCCGATACTGTCTGTCAGGGTGCTACAGGAATTGTTTACTATGTATCTGCTATAAGCAATGCTACTAGCTATTCATGGACATTACCTCTTGGAGTAACCATTATTTCTGGAGCTAACACCGATAGTATTACCGTAGATTTTAGTCCAACCGCTACAACGGGTACTTTTAACATTACCGTACAGGGTAGTAGTGCTTGTGGACCAGGAACAGTTTCTGCAAATTTTCAAGTAGAGGTTGTTGAAACACCTATAATTGATAGTGTAAGTAATCAGATGGTTTGCCATAATGATACTACAACCAATATAATTTTTACAGGAACTCCTTTGGGAACAACTTACAACTGGACAAACAACAATACCGCTATAGGGTTAGCAGCAACTGGAAATGGAGATATTCTTTCTTTTACTGCTACTAATAATGGTACAACCATAGATACCGCATTAATTACCGTAACACCTTCTGCAAATGGATGTGTTGGTGCAAGCATTAGTTTTACAATAATAGTAAATCCAGTTCCAATAATTGATACCATACCCAACCAAAGTTTATGTGCTGGTGAAACAACCTCGCCAATAAACTTTAATGGAAATATTGTAGGAACATCTTTTAATTGGACAAATAACAATACCACTATAGGATTAGCAGCAAATGGAAATGGAAACATTACTTCATTTACTGCTATTAATAATGGTACAACTATAGACACCGCATTAATTACCGTAACACCATCTCTAAACGGATGTAATGGAATTAGCACTAGTTTTACAATAATTGTAGCCCCAGTTCCAACTATTGATACCGTAGCTAGTCAAAGTTTGTGTAATAACGACACAACTGCAGCAATAAACTTTAGTGGAAATACTCCTGGAGCTGTTTACAATTGGACAAACGACAATACTTCTATAGGATTAGCAGCAAGTGGTAGTGGAAACATAAACGCTTTTACTGCAACTAATACAGGAGCAAGTACAGAATTAGCAACCATTACAGTAACCCCAAGTTTTGGTGGTTGTGAAGGCACTCCCGTAACATTTACTATTGAAGTAACAAATGATTGTGATTCTATTGATCCAAATGACCCTAATAATGATTTTAATATCCCTGAAGGATTTTCTCCGAATGGAGATGACATAAATGATTTATTCGTAATCAGAGGAATTGATAGATTCCCATCTAATTCTTTTATGGTTTTTAACCGTTGGGGAGATAAATTATTTGAAGCAAATCCTTATACCAATACTTGGGATGGTACCTCTTCAACAGGTATTAGAATTGGAGGAGATGAATTGCCTGTAGGAACTTACTTCTATGTACTTGATTTAGGTGATGAATCAGCAATTTATAAAGGAACCATTTATCTAAACAGATAATTTAAATTATAACACTCACAAAGTTAATCTATAAATCATGAAGACACTTATAAAAATAACATTTGCATTGCTTATCTCCTTAGGGAGTTTAACCACAAATGCACAACAAACGCCAATGTACACACATTATATGTACAATACATTGGTAGTAAACCCAGCTTATGCCGGAAGTAGAGATGCACTAACAGTAACGGCATTGCATCGTTCACAATGGGTAGATTTTCAAGGAGCACCAAGAACGCAAACCATCACCATGCACGCTCCAATTATAAACGAGCATATTGGTGTTGGACTATCGTTGATGAATGATAAAATTGGTCCGAGCAGCAACACCTCTGTAAATGCACATTTTGCTTACAGAATGAAGCTGAATCAAAACTCAAAATTGGCTCTTGGTTTAACAGGTGGAGCAGATATTAATAGAGCAACGCTAAATACACTTAATATTGACCAACCAAATGATCCTGTTTTTGAAAACAATCTAGAGAATCAGATAACACCTAATATTGGTTTTGGTGCTTATTATTCTAGAGAGCGTTTTTATGCCGGAGTTTCTGTTCCTAACTTAATGCAAAATAGTTATTCAGAAACCAATGATAACGGAAATACTTTGGTTGCAGAGCAGCAAAGACATTATTTCTTTATTGCAGGAGCAATGTTCGATATCTCTCACAACATAGGGTTTAAACCTACAACACTTATTAAACTAACCGCAGCAGCACCTTTACAAGCCGATATTACAGCCACTTTTATATTGATTAAAAAACTTCATCTTGGAGCAATGTATCGTACAGGAGATGCTTATGGTGCTTTAATCGGATTAGCACTTACCAATCAGTTTTATTTGGGATACTCATTTGACAAGTCGTATGGGTTAGAAACTTTTTTATACAATGAAGGTAGCCATGAAATTGTATTACGATATGATTTCATCTTTGCCAGTAAAAAACAAATTCATTCCCCACGACATTTTTAACATTTAATAGCAAAAATATAAACTATAAAAACATGAAAAATCTATTCATTCTGGTCATAGCACTTCTTGGATTCGGCATTAATGCCTTTGCAGAAGATAAATCAAACAGAGAAATAAAAGGCGATAAACACTTTTTTGTATATTCCTTTGATAAAGCAATTGATTATTACTCAAACACAAAAGACCTTACAGTTGAAGGACATCGTAGGTTGGCTGAAAGTCACCGTAATCTCGAACAAAATCTTGATGCGGAAAGAGTTTACTCTATCTTAATTGAAAAAAACACAGACCTATTGCCTGAAGATTATTATCAATACGCAATGGTTTTGAAAATAAATGGCAAACAAGAAGCCTCAAACACTGCCATGGATAAATTTGTGGCGTTAAAACCAAGTGATTTACGTGGAAAGGATTATTCTGCCAACAAAGGTGAGTTGGCTAACTTTTCAAAAGATGATGGTAAATATAAGATAACCACATTAGATATTAATACGGACAGAGAAGATTTTGCTCCAGCTTATTATCAAGACAAAATTGTTTTTGCTTCTAGCAGATCTAAACCTAAAATGATTGTTAGAAATAACAACTGGACAGGAAATCCATTTTATAATTTATATGTTTCAGATATAGATAGTAGCCAACTAAAAGAACCTAAAATGTTCGATAAAGGATTAAATGGGAAAATGCATGATGGGCCCGCAAGTTTTAGTAAAGATGGCTCTTTTATGGCATTTACCAAAAATAACTACAAAGTTGAAAAAGGAAATAAAGTGGTAGAATTGGAAATTCATTTTAGTGAATATGCTGATGAAAAATGGTCAGAACCACAACCCTTTCATCTTAACAATATTGATTACTCTGTAGGACACCCTTCCTTATCAGCTGACGGAAACACTATGTATTTTACCAGTGATATGCTGGGAGGTTTCGGTGGTTCGGATATTTATAGTGTTACCAGAGAAGGGAAAGTTTGGGGTAAACCAAAAAATTTAGGGAATAAAATAAATACAGAAGGCGATGAAATGTTTCCATTTTTAGAAGAAAAAAGCAATACTTTATTTTTCTCTTCTAATGGTCGCTTCGGATTAGGTGGCTTGGATATTTTTATTTGTGAAATGCAAGGTAATCAAGTAGGAACTGTAACTAATGCAGGAGCTCCTTTAAATTCTAAATTTGATGATTATGCTTTAATTGTAGATAACAATATGAAGAAAGGTTATTTTTCTTCTAACAGAAGTGAAGGAAGCGATAATATTTTTTATCTTGATTTGTTGAAAACCAAAGAGGTAGATATACAAAAACAAATAAGCGGAATAGCTAAAGATAAAGATGATAAACCTATTGCTACTGCTTTAGTAACCTTACTTGATGATAAAGGCAATGTGTTAAACTCATTTACTACCAACAACGATGGAACTTTCAGTTTTGATGTTGAAGCTGATAAAAACTTTAAGTTAACTGGAGAAAAAGATAAATACAAAGACGGAAATAATACTACCAACACTTTTGGTGATGAAGAAAACGTAGTAGCAGATGTTGTATTGCTTAAAGAAGAGGAAAAAGTAGCTGAAGTAGTTACCGAAAAAGTAATTAAAAAACCTAAAAAAGGTGACGATTTAGGAAAAGTTTTGGGCTTTAATCCTCAAACCATTTATTTTGATTACGATAAATATGATATCCGACCAGATGCTATTGCTGATTTGAATGAAATTGTTAAAGTGATGAATGAAAACCCAACCATGACAATTGAATTGGGATCGCATACCGATTGTAGAGGTTCAGAAAATTTTAATCAGAAACTATCTAACAACAGAGCAAAAGCTTCAGCAAATTACATTAAAACAAGAATTTCTAAACCGAGTAGAATTACTAGCAAAGGTTATGGTGAAACTAAATTGGTAAACGCTTGTCCTTGCGAAGGAGATGAGGCTACTAAATGTTCTGAAAAACAGCATCAAAACAATAGACGTACAGAATTTATTGTTTTAAAAGAGTAATTTTTTTTTGATTAGTTGATTTTTAGTTAAAACCATTACTCTTAAAAAAGAGTAATGGTTTTTTTACTCACTCCAAAGTTATCATGCGATAATTTTTCCCCCTCTTTATGAAGAGAGAGGGGGTTAAGGAGAGAGCTAAGAACAAATTTTATAATAGAAATGTGTGAATTGTGTAACTTATACCATAAGTTATGTAACACATTCTGTAGTAAACATGCTCACCTTTGTTTAGTGAGAACTAATCTCGCGCCTTACTAAACTAAATTTATTATGAAAAAACCTTTATCTACCTTTTTGGCAGCAGCTTTTCTGCTTTCAACACCCACTATCATTTTCGGGCAAGCACCTAACTTAGGTACTACAGCCAATTTTGTTTTATTTTCTACTGATGGTGCAGTAACCAATACAGGCATTACTCATTTAACAGGAAAAGTAGGAACCAACAACGGTTCTAATACTGGTTTTGGAAATGTAAATGGCGGAATGCACGCAGCTGATGGAGTAACCTCACAAGCAGCAGCAGATTTATTGGTTGCTTATAATCAATTAAATAATGCCACTCCAGGGTTCTTTCCCGCACCTTTACTTGGAAACGGAACAACACTCAATGCAGGTATTTATGCTGTAACAGGAGCTTCTACATTAAATGGAACGCTTATTTTAGATGCACAAAATAATCCAAGTGCAGTATTTATTTTTCAAATTTCCGGACCACTTTCTACCAATGCCAATTCAAAAGTTAAATTAATTAACGGAGCTCAAGCATGTAATGTGTTTTGGAAAGTGGAAGGTTTGGTAAGTATGGCAGCAGGAACTTCTATGAAAGGAACTGTAATTGCTAATAATGCTGGAATTACTATGAACAGTAATGATACCTTAGAAGGTAGAGCACTTTCTACCACAGGAGCGATTATGATTGACGGAGTATTAGCTTATACGCCAATTGGTTGCGGAAGTCCTGTACTTACAGGACCAATAGCTCCTTCTCTTGGAGAAGCAGGTTGTTACGGAATATTTTCTGCTGATGGACCAGTTCAAAATGCAGGAACAAGTAATGTTGTTGGTGATGTTGGAACGAATGTAGGATTAACTACAGGTTTCAATGCGTTATTAGTTACCGGAACTATTCATGCTACTCCAGATATTTCTACAGCAAATGCTGCTGCAGATTTATTAGTGGCTTACAACTATGCAGTTGCTCTTCCTCATGATATTGAATTACTTTATCCTGCACAGTTTGGAGGTAACTTGGTATTAACACCACATACTTATATTCTAAACGGTGGAACAACTTTTACTGATACACTTTATCTTAATGCACAAGGAGTTGCCAGTGCAGTATTTGTTATAAAAGTAGAAGGAGCATTCCAAACAAGTACTTTTTCTAATGTAGTTCTTATTAATGGAACTCAGGCAAAAAATGTATTTTGGATGGTAAACGGTGCTGTAGATATAGCCGATAGTTCAATTTTTAATGGAACCATTATTTCTCAAGGAGCAATTGATTTATATACCGGAGTTGAAATTAATGGACGAGCGTTAACCGGAGTTGGTTCGTTAACAACCAATGCTATTAATAGTGCTGCTGATATTGTTTTGGGTAATTGTAATGTAGTTTCAATTAATGAAATTAATGAAAACACAAGCGTTACCATTTATCCTAACCCATTTGTTAATACAACAACTATTACGGTAGATAATATGGACAACTTCAACAAAGTGGAATTACGTTTATATACTATTTTAGGAGAAGAAATAATGAGTACAAACATTACTTCAACTTCAACTACTATTAATACAAGTAAGCTTTCTTCGGGAGTTTATTTTTATAAACTAATTGGAGATAACCAAGTTATACAATCAGGTAAATTAGTTTCTCAACAATAATTTTTAGTTCTTTTTAAAACTCCTCCCGCATCTTATTCATTTAGGATGCGGGTTTTTTTATTAGCATTACTTTTCTCCTCTTGAGAGGAGAAGATGTTGTTCGAAGCTGCGATAGCAGCAAGATTACAACATCAGAGGTGTGTTTTCTTCCTAACTACTTTAAGCATTTCGAACTATACCATATAATAGTTACAACCTGTTTTTCATAAAAAGTATAAAATTTTACCTGTTTTTCACACAAATTACCTATTTTTCATTTATTTTTGTAAAAACCTATAATTCATAAAAATGACAAATAACACCTGTTTTTCACAAAAAACATCTGTTTTTCATGGAAGAACACTACCTACAAAAGGCAAAGTAGTGGGCTATGCTGCTATTATTGAGTTCTATAATTTATCTATGCCAATGCCAGATATAATGGCTATGGTAGGAGAAAAACACAAAAGTTTTGAAACAGAAAAATTTAAAGTACTTACCCCTAGGTATCAGCCTGATGAAACTTTATATTATCAACTTGTTTTTGCTCTGAAATATGAAGGCATTAATTTACTATTTTTTAAAAAGCTTTTCGAAAGATTATCTGAAAAAGAAGTTGTAGCACTTTTAAGCATTGAAGTAACAGGGCAATACACAAGAAAAATATGGTTTTTATATGAATGGCTTATCCAAAAACAATTGCCTTTGCCCGATTTAACTATAAAGAATTATGTGTTATTAGTGGATAACAAATTACAGTTTGGCCTTCAAAGTGGCGTAAAATCATCTCGTCATCGTATTGTTAACAATTTACCCGGCACACTCAATTTTTGCCCACTAATTCGTAAAACAAAAAAATTAGAGTATTATATAGCTCAAGAATATGCACATCAAAAAGACAGTTATCTAAAAGGTGTCCGAAAAAACATTTTACAACGAACGTCTGTTTTTTTGTTGCTAAAAGATTCTAAAGCATCATTTTCTATAGAGGGTGAAAGTCCAAAAAGTAAACGTGCAGCACGCTGGGGAAAGGCTATAGGTCAAGCAGGTATAAAAGACCTGAGTCATGATGAGTTTAATCGCTTACAACAATTGGTAATAGAAAACAATAGATTTTTAGACATGGGTTATCGGAAAAAGGGTGGGTTTATAGGAGAACGAGACAAAGATACGTTTTCACCTCTGCCAGCCCATATTTCTGCAAAACATCAAGACCTTGAAAAGTTAATGAATGGATTGATTGAAACCAACAATTTACTTCTATCAAATGAAATTGATGCTGTATTAGCGGCTTCAATTATTGCTTTTGGATTTGTATTTATACATCCATTTGTAGATGGAAATGGTCGTATTCATCGTTATTTAATTCACCACGTATTAGCCAAGAAGCAATTTTCTCAACAGGGTATAATTTTTCCTGTTTCAGCTTCCATTTTAGATAAAATAATGGATTACCAAAAAGTGTTGGAAAATTATGCAACTCCTTTATTAGATTTTATTGAGTGGGAAGAAACAAAAGACCACAATGTTGAAGTTCTTAACGAAACAATAGATTATTACCGCTATTTTGATGCTACAGTACAAACAGAATTTTTATACGAATGTGTAAAAGATACCATAGAAAATGTAATACCAGAAGAAGTGGAATACTTAAATAAGTATGAAGAATTCAAAACATACATTGACAACACTTTTGAAATGCCTGATGATATGGTAGCTCTTTTAGTGCGATTTTTAGAACAAAATAATGGTTCATTATCAAATAGAGCTAAAACAAAAGAGTTTAAAGCACTTAATAAACAAGAGGTTGAAGAAATTGAAAAAAACTATCATTTTATTTTCAATAATGAATAATTAAATCTCAATACAAATTGTAATGCGTTTTATTTATTCAACACGTAAAACTATCTCTAAACGTTAATCTTATAAACTGCTTATTACCGTTATTCCCGCAATTTTGGAGTGCTACGGAAAAAATATCGGGAATCTTAAGGGAGTAGCCACGAATACACGAATAAAAGGGTTTAACCACATAGATTTATAGCTACCTAATTTATAAACTATTTTTTTGTATGTTTGGGGGATAATTTTAACTAGAAATAAAAAACACCTCCTATATATGGAAAATAAACGCTATAAAATTGAAAAAGTAGCGTATAGCTGGGTGTTATGCATAATTTGAAATAGACAAAATGGAACTACCAAAATATCATGAGACTTTCATTCCAATATTGGAGATTCTGAATTCAGTTGATTCTTTAAAAAGTCGTGAGTTAGCCTCAAAAGTTCGTGATGTTTACTATTCAGATTTACCTCAGGAACTGCTCAATCAAAAAACAAGCTCTGGCGCTAACGTATTGCTTGACAGAATTCTATGGGGCAAGTCATATCTAAAAATGGCAAAGTTTGTCGCCTACCCAAAACGGGGAATGGTACAAATCACTGAGAAAGGAAAGAAGCAGTTAGCTACAGGACGTTTGCCACTCCAAGACTTGCAAAATGATGAAGACTTTGTAAGCCATAGAGAATCGGTCAAAAGCGAAAAAGAAAATGAAATAGAACTTCAATCAGTTAATGTTGAAAATGCTTCTCCTCAAGACCTCATTGATTCTGGTTTCTCTTCAATTGAAACCGAAGTAAAGACAAATCTTCTTGAACGATTGAAAGAAATTGATCCTTACTATTTCGAAAAGGTGATTTTGATTCTCCTCAAAAGAATGGGCTATGGAGACTTCGTTGAGACCACTAAATCAAATGACGGTGGAATTGATGGGATAATAAACGAAGACAAATTAGGTCTTGAAAAGATTTATACCCAAGCTAAACGCTACAATGAAAATAAAGTCAGAGAAAAGGATATAAGAAATTTCATTGGTGCTATGAGTGGAGACACAAGCAAAGGTGTATTTATAACAACTTCCACTTTTGACGATTCAGCAATTAAAAAAGCGCGAGAGGCGCATCATTCGATTATTCTGATTGATGGGGCAAAATTGGTCGACCTAATGTTGCAATACAACGTTGGCGTCCAGGTAAAAACAGTTTATGAGGTTAAAGAGCTCGACAACGACTTTTTTGAAGAAGATTAAAAAAACTATGCACAACAAAGGCTATAGTGCATGCCCTGCGGGACACGCACCATACCCAAATCGTTGATGGTAATTCAAAATGAAAATAATCCTCAAAATATTGACAATTGGAATTTTAGGAAGTGTTTTTCTTCTATTTCTTTTTATTCAATATTTAAAGAGTGATCTAAACAACAGTTTTCATCAATCAGATATTCACAAACTTAAAACAGAAATTAAGTCAGCAGAAGAATTACCTAAAAATTTCTTGGAAGTTTATAATATTATACAACCAATAACTAATACTACAGATGAATTGTTCAATTGTTTTTTTGAAAATTATAACAACAACTGTCCTTGCTTAGAAGTTGCTAATTTTAAACAACATTTAACAATGAACAACAATAGGATTACAGGCAACAAATATATACTTTCATGGAAACTTGAAAAAGAAGTAACTCAACAAGAATGTTTAAAGTATATTGCTGTAAAACATGATTTTCTCTACAATAACATTGGAATAAAAAAAGCATCAAAGTTTTATTTCGATAGTAGTCTTGATTCTTTGAATGAGGAACAAATGATGATTTTAACTCTTATGATTAAAAACCCTGCTCTTTACAACCCAAAAATAAACCCCGAAGGTGTTAAACAAGAGTTAGAAAAAATAAAATCTTTCTCTTTGTAAACACCAAAATTTAAACAATCTAATTTTTACCCCCCCAACTCCTAAATACTTTAGGCACTTATTATTACTCCTAAGTATTTATCCTTTACTCCAACTTATCCCACAAGCGTAGTTTTAAATCTAAATCTAGCACCATGTCGGTAAGCATTTTATACAACTCAAAATGTTGTACAATTTGGGCTTTATCGTTTAAAGGTTTAGAAATAGTAGGCTCAAAATGGTTTTTATTGGTGTAAATTGCTGCATACATTCTGTTTTCAACAAAAGAAAAAGCAATGTCTTTATTTAGTTTTTCTTGGTACGCAATCAGCTTTTCCATCATACTCGAAGAAAGCACATAACGTGTTTCTATTTCATCTTCGCCATAAACCACAAACAGCTCGTTAAATTTGCTGTTTTCTAAAGTAATGATGTGTCCATGACTGAGCATATCTTGCAGGTTAAATCGTAATTTTCTTTTTCCGGTAATTCTTTTTTTAGGAAGAATTACGGTTCGGTGTTTCAATAGCTTATTAAATTTTGCAGAGATAAAAATTCCTTTAAAAAGTAGCTTAGAAAAAATATAATCGGAACGAAGAACATACATTTCTGCAAATTGAATAGTGGTGTTGCCTATAATACATTTTACGTAATCTTCGCCTTCAACTATATCAATAGTATCAAGCCTATTATCTAAAATTCCACTATTATTTATAACTTTTGCAGAAAACCCTTTATGATAGTGAAAATCTACTTTGTCATACAAAAACAATAACAGCTCTACCAATACTTTGTTTTTATAGGCATGTTTCATTTTTTTCATATTCCCAAAACCTAAAGAAATAGTATATCCTGGGATAGCTATTGCTGTAAATAATGTAAAAAAAGCCCATACAGCATTCCACTCATGGTCATCATCAACATGAAACGCAAAATAAAAACCCACGAGAAAAAATAGAATCGAAAAAAGAAAACTTCTAACTATTTTATTATTAATCTTTCTCCTTATTTTATCTATGCCATCTAGAACAGGCTGGAGCTGTTGCTCATAAAATATATCGAAGTCTTTATTCAAATCAAAACAAGATTAGAGGAGGTTTTTTGCATCAATATTCTTTCTTTCCTCTTCTTCAATTTCCCAATAAGCAACAGGTTGGAATTTGAACATATTGGTTAACATAGATGCAGGAAAAGAATTGATAGTAGTGTTGTATTCATAAATGGCATCGTTGTAAAATCTTCTGGCAGCAGCAATATGTTCTTCGGTTTTGTTCCAAGTTTGTTGTAATTGCACGTAATTATTGTTGCTTGAAATTATTTTGTCGTGCGTAACTTTATTTACCAAAATAGCAACATCGTGGTAAATTTTATTAAACTCAGGAGCGTGGAGATTCTCTGTGTTTTGTGTAAGTAATTTGGTGTGCTGATTAGAAATTTCTGAGATTAATTGCTGCTCGTTAGCGATAGATGTATTGGCAATATGTACCAAATTGGGAATAAGATCAAAACGTTTTTTCAAATAAGTATCTAATGCCGATTCTGCTCTTCTGATGGCGTTTTTCTTTTTGATGATTTTATTGTAATTGTAAACCATCATGAGCAACACTAATGCTACAACCACTAAAAATATACTTCCTGCTTCCATAAAGGTAAAAGTAGTACTTTTTTTGAATTTTGCAATTTTAGAACACGGATAACACCCTTCTGTTTCAAGCATCCACTGGAACAATAGCTATAAGTTTTGATTGCATTGTGCAAACTTTGCTTTTGTGGTTAATTACCAACCTTTATCCGCTATAAAATAATACTCGGTATTATTATTAAACATATTGCAAAATTGCTCGTTGGTTAATGCTGCTTTTTCTTCCAGCCAATGGTTTAAAGTAAACACTTGTAAACCAATTTCTTCAGTTAAAAACAAATGAATATCTTTTGCTTTGGTTTGATAAAATTCGGTTGCTCCTAAGCCACATTCAAAAAGGATAGTTGGTTGATTTTTCTTTAACAATTCCTTGCCACCAAGCATTACATCAAACTCACCACCTTCTACATCAATTTTTATAAAATGAATGGGAACATCTGTTGGAATAACATCATCCAAACGTTTTACTTCTACCTCAATTTTTTCAATATCAGGATTATCAATGGCGTATTTTCTTTTGTTTAACCCACTGTATGCCGGAGCATTTTTCACATAATGAAAATTAGTTTGTTTGTTTTCGGTGGACAAAGCATAGGGATAAATAGTGGCTTCATTGGCAAATTTTTCTTTCAGTTGATGGTAAAAATCGGGAATGGGCTCAAAAGCAAAGTGGGTACCCAAAGGAGCTTTTTTAATTAAGTAAGCCAATATTTCACCTTTATGGCAACCTATATCAATGGTGTTGGCGTTGGGTAAAATTACTTTTCTAATTATTTTTTTGGTCAAGCGGTCGTACTCCAAGTTTTTGGTAACATCTAGGTGGAAAAAGTTGAGTAAGTTGCGTAGTATATTTTTGACCATGAAAAGCGAAAAATTTATTCAAAAAACGGACAAATATAAACTAAATTGCATAAACAAATAGCTCTTTTTCAACGATTGCTTGCATTGGTTTTTATTTGCACTAACAACACTTTCGTTTTAGGGTGGTTAGCTATTTCCATTCTATGCCAATGTTCTTTAATGGTTGATGAAAATTTGGTTTCATTTTCTGTTAACCACAATAATTTTTCTTGGTCGGGAAAATGTTGCTGCATTATTTCAAAATCATGGTATGAAGAAGAAATATAAGCCAATTCAGGAAAAATATTAGCTTTTATTTGGGTGATGGTTTTATTTAAATTTTCTTCGCTTAATTGGTATAACCCGGGCCAATGTAAATAATAGCTAGTTTGAAAACCATTGTTAGCAAATAGTTTCAACAGTTCAGGTTGTGTTGCTTCTATAATAAATTGTTTTTTTGAAATATTTAGTTCAGCACATAAAAAGGCTAATCTTTCTAATGCTTTTGAAGCATTTTTTGTAGATAAATTTTTGAAATCGAGCCAAAAATTCAGTTTACTTTCCTTGTTTGATTTTAAATATTCCAACAAATTTAATCCTATAGATTCTGCTGGAGGGTGGTTCACATCAAAAATATTTAGTGTTGTATCAAAAACTACATCTAATTCAACTCCGGAATATGTGAAGTTAACTTCTTGTAGTTTTTCAATACTGTTTACTCTGTGCACCCAAATTTTTTCAGCATGCAATTTTTTCAGAAAAAAATCGGTAGTAATTCCTTTGTAAGTAATAGTTAAAAATGTTGCTAAAACAACGCTCAATATCAATATTTTTTTAAAAAGAGCTTGCATTTACGGTGTAGGTTTTATTTCAGTATCAAAATCAATATGTTGCTTTACAATTCTTTGTTTCGCTTGAAAAGTTGGGCTAAAAATGCTGTTTTTGCTTTGCATTCCTTCAAACGCAATGTTTAATAAATCAGCAACACTATATATAAAATCGTCTGTCATGTATTTTCTGTCTGCAAAATGTTTATATTTTTCCAACTTATTTTTGTTGTTGCTCCAAAAAACAAAAGGAATTTCAAACATTGGGTAGCTCCCGATGGATTCGCTATGCCCGTTAAAGTCAACAGTTTGATAAACATCCTCACCATGGTCAGAAAAGTATATCATTTGTTGTTTTTCATTTGGAGTAGCGTTTGATTTTAATAATGAAATAATCTCACTAATTACAAAATCATTATATAAAACAGCATTATCGTATTGATTGATAGCATCAAAAGCTTGTTGTGTCCCAAATGGAGTTGAAGGAGCATCTTTAAACTGATTAAAACTTTTTGGATAGCGGTTTTTGTATTGTGTATGTGTTCCTAAAAGATGAACAAAAATTACTTTTTTAGCACTTTTATCGCTAAGGGCTTTTTTTATAATTGGCAACACCCTTTCGTCTAATGAATGCAATTCTTTTTCACCACCTAGGTTGGTAAAGTAAGAGTAATCAGCTGCTTTTGAAAGCATAGTAACCATGGTTTCATTTATGCCAACCGGAATTTGGTTAGAAATCCAATAGGTTTTGTAGCCGGCAGCTTTAACTAGTTGTACCAAACTCCCTAATTCTTTATCAGATGGGTTATTAGTTGTTCCAAAAGTGAGTACTTTTTCTAAAGCAGGAATGGTGTGCGTATGCGGACTAATGACATCATTAAAAACTACTAGTTCATCATTAATTTTTGCTAGGTTTGGTGTTGTATTTCTATGATAACCGTAAATTCCTAAATGATGTTTGGTGGTAGATTCGCCTATCGTAATAATCAAGGTTTCTTTATCATCATTTTTATTTTTTTGAACGGTTTTTAGGTAGGAACTTTTTTCTGAATCACTAAAAAAAGCTTTGTACTTTTCTACTTCTTGTTGGTATTTTTCATAGCCACTAAAAAGCTGAAAAGCTGCATGGTATTTATGATGGTTGGATTTGAGATAGATAACAGTTCCTAAAACTAAAAGAACAACGCCAATCAACCATTTTTTCCATGCCGCATGTTGTGTTTTAAGCCAAAGCGATTCTATAAAAAATACTAAGGTTCTTATGTCTATAAATATAGCTTTAAAAGCACTTTTAAACGTGTATTGTTGAATAGCCTTTTTTACACCAATTAGTATAAAAACTGAGGGAATTAGAAAAATAAGTGCTAACAAGAAAATGCCTGGGGTAAAATATTCATAGAGGTATTCTTTGGTTTCAGAAAAATTGGTTTCTAATAAAATAAAGGCTGTAGATGTAGTTATTCGTTCTTTGTAAATAGAAACATAAGCTGCTTCGAAAAAAGCCATTAAAAGTGTGGTAATGTATATAAACCGCACATAAAGTATGCTGAGCTTTTTGTTGGTAAAAAAATAAGCTACAAAGTAAAGCAGTAGGTGTAAAAAAATAATTCTTTCGGGAGTAAACGATTTGCCAGTATTGGATGTAACAACTATTGATAAAACAACAATAGGGTACAAAAGAAATAGGTAGCTGTATTTAATTAAATGACGAGTAAATGGCATTTGTTGTTATATCAATGAGGGGTTAAGATTAGTTTTTGAGAAGCTATCATTTTATTGTTTTCAAAAAACTGAACACTGTATATTCCTGATGATAAGTTGCTGAGGTTTATAGTTGTTATTTCTTGATTATAAATGGAACTTTCGTAAACCAATTCACCAAAAACAGAGAAAACCATTATTTTAGTTGCCTTAGAATTAGAAACATCTATATTCACCACTGATGACGCTGGATTAGGGAAAATTAAAATATTTTCTTCTGATGCAGGCTTCCAAGAGGTTAAATCATCTATTTTTAAAGGCATAAAATCATTTATAGTATCAACTGTAAATTGATGATTGGTAACAACTGTATCTATTTCAATAATCATTACATCATCTAATCCATTTCCATAACTTTTGGTAAATCCGGCAATTTTTAAAGCTTCGTTAGGTTCTAACAAAATGCTTTTACTTTCTTCATCTTTAGTGCCACCAAAAGTAGAAGAGCTAAAACCCCAAAGCCCGTTAGGTGTAACCAAAAAAACCAAGGCATCTTTTCCTCCATTTCCGGCAGCTGCTGTATATCCGGTATTAAAAAAATTACCATTAGCCAATTCCACCATATCATAAATAACCTCCTCACCAGGCTGACCAAAATAATTTCCCCAAATAGCATTACCGCTACTATCGGTTCTAATCATGTAAAAATCTTTATCGTTATTAGGGGTAAAACCTGTTGTAACTCCGCCTAAAATATAATCACCATTGGCTGCTTCTATAATAACATTGGCTTCTTCATAAGCAGTAGTACCATAGGCGTTGTTCCAAATTAAACCACCAGAACCAGTTAGTTTTATCATATACATTTGAACAGAATCGTTTGTTGTGGTAGTCATTCCTGCAATTACCAGATTGCTGTCAGTAGTTTCAATAATGCTATTGCCTTTGTCAACTAAGCTACCACCAATGGTTCTAGTCCAAAGTGTATCTCCTAACAAGTTGGTTTTAACAATATACACATCCGATTCGCCATTGGTGTTGTTATAAGTTTCGCCACAAAAAGCAAAACCACTATCTGCTGTTTGAATAACATCGTAAGCTAAGTCCCAATCGTTTCCTCCATAACTTTTTTGCCATTGTATTACGCCCAAGCTGTCTGTTTTTATTAAACGAGCATCATAATCGCCATTTACCCCAAAACTATTAGTAGTTGATACTATAATGAAGCCTTTATCAAAAGTTTCTTTAACCGAGTACCCCCAATCGTTGTTATTTCCCCCTATTGCCCAACTCCAAACCACGTTAATTTGCGAGTCAAGTTTTAACAAATATACATCTGTATTTCCTGAGGTATTACTTGTTGTAGAACCAACTACTACATAAGCCCCATCAGAAGTGGCAATTATTTCTTCTGCTTTGTCTATTCCTGCACCGCCAATAGCATATAAATGAGCAAGTGTATCTTTTTGAGAAAAACCAACCAAGGGTAGTAGTAAAAACAATATGTTGATTAGTTTGTGCATTTTTATAATTAAGCTAAACAAAGGTACTTAAAAAAGTGCTTTAATACCTATAAAGCCACAATTGGCAAATGTTGATTTTGGAACAACATAAGCGTTTAAATTATTGGTTCCCACGCATAGTTGAACTTTGTTTTTAATATTTACAGCCGTAGAAAGTCCAATATTGAATTTCCCATAACCCCCATAAGAAACATGTAATTGACTTAAAAAGTTTTGGGAAAAATAATAGGTGGTATTGGTATAAATATAAGGAAAATAGTTGGCTAACAACCTATTAAAAATTCCTATTTCTGTTTTCCATTTTTGATTAAATGTTTTAGTATAGCTTATGTTAACCGTTGTAGGTAAAGCAATTCCATAACTACTTTGTTTTTTAGAAGTGTAGATATTGTCTAACAACGAATCTTGAGAAATACTGTTGGTAATAGAATCATTGATATCAAAAATTGAGTTGACTTCCATTCCATCATAATGAAAAGTTTTATCTGCTTTATATTCTAGTGCTTTTTTAGACATTCTAATAAATCCAATATCATTAATCTCCACATGGAATTTATCGCCATTTTTTAATGCAAAATCTTTATAAATTTGTGTAGAAATTCCAAATCCATTAAATGCAGCAAGGTTGTTTTTTGAAGTGTCTGTTTGGTTAAAAGCATAATTTATGGTTAAGTCAATATATTTTCCATCTTCTTCGGTAAATAAACTACCTTTAGGAATGGTTAACGCAATATGTTCTTGAGCTTTAATAATTCCTACATTAAATCCTTCTGATAATATTACGCCATATTTTTGGCTAATAGCATTAATTCCAACATATACTTTTTGATAAGCAAAATAATTCATATTGGTTCCAGAAAGTATGGCTTCCTCACCTGCAAATTGTTTGTTCCCATCAAAAGCAAGTTGAAATAAATCATCGGTAAAAACCGCATCAATATGTTCGGTATGACTAACACCAACAGTTAATGCTAAGTTGGTTTTTTTGAAAAGTGTATCGACAGGAATGGTAGCATTTATATTAAACGTTAAATCTCCTCCTAGCCTATTGTTATCTTTATTGAGTTTATTATAAGCATCATCTTTCATGCTTCTGTCTATTCTTCCTCCGTAAATAAACTTATTCATAAAATCATTATTCATTACCGATGATCCATAAATAAAACCAGCTTCTGCACTAAAGGAAAGGCGTTGTATAGAATCTTGAAAATAGTGCGTATTATATTGAGCTTGGGAGCTCTCAAAAAACAATATTGTGGTTATTATTAAGATTAAAAACCGCATCATATTATTTAGCATTTACGGTATAAGAAAAATCTCCAACTACTTTTAAATCTAACTCATAATCCTCATAAATTTTAATGAATTGTGGTTGACCTAAAGTTGTAAAACTTACGTTGATTACAATGTTTTCAGTATTGTATAAATGAGTAATATCTTGCTCAGAAAGCTGAAAAATAACTTTAGAAGATTTTTTGGTTGTTGCCCTTAAGTTGCTATTTAAAGGAGCTGCCAATATATTTCCTGATGAATTTATGGCAACCAGCTGATTGTTGGAAGCATCTAACAAACTTAGTGAAATGGTTGCATCAAAAGGAAAGCCATTTTCGGCATAGAGAATTAGATCTCCATCAATAATATTTCCTTTATTTTCATCACTTAAATTAATTTCTGTTGTATCAGTAAGAGTAAGTTGGTTAGCTATTAAAGACAAAGGGAATTCTACATTTAAGTTAGTTTTTAAAGGATGTTTTTTGAAAACAAAATCATTATTACCAGAGATATTACCAAGCGGATTGATGTGTAAAGCTATATCATAAACCAATTCGTTAGGAAAAAGCTCTATCATTTGGTCGATATTAGAGTTTGTAGTATTAATAGCAGTTGTGTGGGTGGTATAATTTACTTCTGGAATACTAAAGGTTCGTTGTGCTCTATTAATGTTCATGGCATTTCCTATAATAGTATGATTTAAAGCACTATTGGTAGATGTGTTGGTATTAACTGCTTCTAGTTGGTTAATGGTTAATCTAGCATCTACACCAATGCCATTTTCGAAAGTGAGGTTTACATTCACTTGGTCTAAATCTAAGGTTCCTCCGCTTATTCTATTAAACACATCAAAAGTGGTACTTTCTGGTCCAAAACGGAATTGTTGATTTCCAAAATAACCTCTTACAAAAGCAGGAACAACATCAACCAATTTATTGCTAATGGCAATTTCTTGTCCGGCACTTACCAATACAGACTGAGAGGCATTGGTATCAACCACAGCAACAGCTCTAGTAACAAAGGTGTTTACTTTATTGTTGTTTATTCCTGTAAGATTAAGTTCGTAATCGCTAATATCAATCCGAGTAGTAAAATAACCAGGCTGAGAACCATTTCCAGCAGGAATTAATTCTGTTAGCACTAAGGTGTCTCCATTTTTGGTGGCAGTTGGTATCGTATAAGTAACGATAATTTGTTCTTGAATTTCGCTCCAAATTTCAATATCAATAAAACCAGATTCTACCAATGCATAATTCAGTTGAACATTATTGGTAACATTAAGCGTAACTTCTCTATCAACACTATAAAAAGCATCTCCAGGAGCTGCTAAAACGGATAAAGACATAGGAAAAACTTCATTAATGGTTGTGTCCGGAATTCTAAACAATGAATCCATATCTACATCAAAAATAGAAGTTTCATATACTACTTTTAAAGAAGTATCAGGATTGGTTTGCAGCACAGAATCGGGGAGTAAATCTCCAATATTGAGTGTAGTTTTAACCAAAGGGGCTAATAAATCAACATCCCATTCAGGTTGTTCAAAATCTTTTCTGCATGAAAACAACGCTAAAATAATTGCTAAAAAAAGTACTATTTTAATGTTGTTTTTTTGCATTATTTAAAAATTATTTACTGCTTTATAAACTTACCTACTATTGTATTATTGTTTTTATCGGTAATCTTATAAATAAAGTTTCCTGATGGTAGATTTTCTGTATCGACAGAAGTTATAGAACTATTTATAATTTTAGTAGTAATTAAAACTCCAAAAATGTTATAAACTTCTATTGTTCCTTCTGTTAAATTAGTTTCAAAATGGATAATGTTATTTGTAGGGTTAGGATAAGCATTTACAGCTATACTTGTTTTATAATTTAAAGTTGAGATGTTGGTTATTGTTACATTTTTACAAGCACTAGTATCGCTGCAACCATTTTGGGAAACAACTACAGCAAAATCTCCTGAAGATGTTGGAGAATAAAAATTATTAGTTTCTCCAGAAATTGGAGTAAAAAGTTTGCAATCATACCATTGATAGGTCGCTCCTGTATGGTTGGAAAACAAGGTATCGTTTTGTAATGAAACAGAGGTGTCAATTACTGTTATCGTTAAATTGATGGTCATAACACTATCGCAACCAGTAGCAATTGAAGGAACAGTATCTAGGTAAGTTCCTGTTTGATAGTACATTTTTCCGGCAATGTAAATAGTATCGCCTTCACAAGCAATGGTGTTAATTGTTGAATCAACAGGTTGTATAATAGTAAGGATAGTAGTAACAATGCTGTCAGTATTATTGATGTTTGTTAAGGTATCCACGTAATTTCCAGTTGCTCCATAAGTGTTATTCCCAACCGTTACACTATCTCCTAAACACTCAGAAATTGTTTGTGTTGTACCAACACCTAAAAAGGCAAAAGTGTAGATAGAACCATTGCTTACTACGTTATTCGACTGTGCATTTCCAGCATTGTTAGCTGTACAAGCTCCATTAACAGTAGATGGCACATCATTCCATTCTGTTCCAGTCCATTCGGCTAATGATAAAATACTACAAGTAGTAATTCCACTTAAAGCAGCATCTTCCCAATGAAGTGTTACCTGAACATTATCGGTAGTATTAAATTTGTTAAATTCCCAATATTCTGTATTACTTACATTTGAAATTGGAGCATTAACAGGAGTAAGTGAACTGTACGGGTTATCAAAATATTCAGCAATAAATTCACTATTTACATTGGTTGGAGCAGAAATAGCTAACCTTCTCCAAAGGGTATCTTTACCAATAGGATAAATAAATGCATCATTTCCTATCTTTTTAAAAGGTCCATCAACAAAGCTAGAATCGCTTCCTATAGTTGAGGTAGCATTATCTATTAATGTAATTAAATTGGTTGATGAGCTAATAAGTTTTCCGTTAGTAAGCGTTAAACTGTTATTTACCTGAATATTTTGGTTTAGCGTTACACCTGTAGAGGAATGATTAACCACTAAATCATAAAAATTTGTTGGTGATGACCCTGAAATTTGTTGAGCTGTAGTTCCTGTAAGGTTAACAGCGTTAGCATTATGAGTAAAAGTACCGTTATTGGTTATGTTTCCTTTAACATTTATACTAGTTGGAGCAACATGGTTTAAAGCAAAAGCAGAATTGATAGCTATACCATGAAAATCGTAAACGCCTGCACCTTGTAAGATGGTATTATTATTAAAAGTAACGGTAGAAAAATATCCGTAAAATACCCCGGCATTATCCCAAGTAGTAGGCGTGTTAATAGAAAATGTAGAGGCTCCTATTTGTTCAATGGTATCTGTTAGTTGAATAGGTTGAATAAGGCTTCCATTAAATTGCACATTGGCAATTCCTGTAATTAATAAATACATGTTTACTGTACTTCCTGCCATATTAATAATATCTCCGTTAATGGTTGCATTTCCTGATAATAAACGCATCATAGGGGTTCCACTACCGGGAGTAGCGCCAAACCAAAAAATATCTCCTGTAGTAAAATTACCTCCATCCATAAAAAAAGTAGGGGTATAGTTGCCCACTTCATTTTCAAATTCAGTTTCGTTACCAACGGTTACTGTTCCGTTAATTAATTGAAAAAAACTCGATTGGTTAGCGTTTCCATCTGCAATAGCTAGGGTTTCAGTAATAGAGATAGTTCCGCCTGTTACAATACATTGAGCACCTAACTCAACAATAAATCGTTGTCCTACATTAACATTTCCTCCAGTAATGCTAATGTTAGTATTATCCCCGGCAATAAATCGTTGGTCAACATTTAGTGTTCCACCGGAAATTATTGCTGCAGCACTTAGATCAACTATTAATCTGCCGCTATTTCCCGGACCAATATTTATAGTTCCTGATTGAATGGTTAAAGAAGAATTGGCGTCCAAAACTTCCATGTCTTCAGTTGTAGTTAAATTGGCTTGAACGGTAAGTTGTCCGCCATTTTGAATGGTAATATCATTTGGAGTAAATACAGAATTTACAGCAATAATTGGCATTGCAGCATTTCCAGTATAATTAGCAGGGTCAATTACTATGCTAGCTCCATTAAGGGGCCAATTTGACCAATTAGCAGAATTGTTCCAATCGGCATCCGCATTTCCAGTCCAATTTTGACCAAAAATAGTTGAAGATGCTACTAAAATAAGTGCGGTAAAAAGTGTTTTCATTAAAATTTAGTATAGGTTTGAATTGGCGAAGTTACAATAAATTAAATTCTCTAAATATAATAGATGAAACCTTACTGTTTAATCAGCTTAAACACTTTGTGTTGATTATCAATAATTACATTTACAAGATAAAATCCATTCGTCCATTTTGAAGCATCAATTATTACTTGATTGTTTGTAATAACTTTGTTGTACATCATCTTTCCTTCTATACTTGTAACCAAAATTTGACTATCTTGAGTTTCTCCTAAATCTAAAGTAAATGTGTGTTGAGTTGGATTAGGAAATAAATTCATTTCATCAAAATTTACAACTTCTACAATTCCTACGTTTGTAGATGTTACCTGTATAGTCTTAATTCCTGTTGTTCTCATAACAGTAGTAGAATCACAAAACATAGAAGAGCAGCCAGTAATAGAATCAGTTATTGTTAAACATAAATTATAAACGCCAATAGAAGCGTAAATATGAGATGGATAAGCTTGTGTTGAAGTATTTCCATCTCCAAAGTCCCATAAATATTGTAGGTTATTTCCTATTGCTAAATTGGTTACTAATAAGTTTAAAGAATCATTAGGGTCAATTACTTTTGTAAAATTGGATGTTAAAGATGTATCAACAGAAAGAATGATTTCTATAATACTGTCACATCCGTTTACTGTTTGTAAACTATTATAATATGTCCCTGGTGAGTTTTGATAAGTTCCACCAATTAAAATGCTGTCCCCTTGACAAATAGTATCAAAGTTATTGCTAAAATAGGTTGGAGTTACTGTTAAAGTAGTAGCAATAATACTATCACAACCGTTTACTGTTTGTAAACTATCATAATATGTCCCAGAAGTGCTTTGGTAAGTTCCAAAGATTAATAAACTATCTCCTTGGCAAATAGTATCATAGTTATTATTAAAATAGGTTGGAGTTACTGCTAAAGTAGTAGCAATAATACTATCACAACCGTTAATTGTTTGTAAACTATCGTAATATGTTCCTAATGTGTTTTGGTAAACCCCACCTATTAAAATGCTGTCTCCTTGGCAAATGGTATCAAAGTTATTACTAAAATAGGTTGGAGTTACTGTTAAAGTAGTAGCAAGAATACTGTCGCAACCGTTTACTGTTTGTAAACTATCATAATAAGTTCCTGATGTGTTTTGATAAGTTCCAAATATTAAAGAACTGTCTCCTTGGCAGATAGTATCAAAGTTATTGCTAAAATAGGTTGGAGTTACTGTTAAAGTTGTGGCAAGAATACTGTCACAACCGTTAATTGTTTGTAAGCTATCGTAATAAGTTCCTGCAACACTTTGATAAGCCCCACCAATTAAAATACTATCTCCTTGACAGATTGTATCATAATTATTACTAAAATAGGTTGGAGTTACTGCTAAAGTAGTAGCAAGAATGCTATCGCAGCCGTTTACTGTTTGTAAACTGTCGTAATATGTCCCCGAAGTGCTTTGATAAGTTCCAAATATTAATGAGCTATCTCCCTGGCAAATGGTTAATGTATCGTGTAATTGTATATTGCTATTATTAATCAACAATGTACCTGTAGAAGCAGGGAGCATGCCACACATATCTTGAGCTATAACATCATTTGAATAAACGACATCAACCGAAAATGTTGAATTAGCAGGTATGCCTGTAAATTCATAAATCAACCAATCATTGTAAGTGTTTGCATCGTTGGGACAAAAACCGAAAGTTATTGGTGTTATTAAACAGTTTGGTAACGCATTTTTTGGTGTATTAGAAATAGTGTCAACAGGAAGTTTAGTAACAGTGTTAGTAATGGATCCATAAGTTACGTTAAACGTCATTGCCACAGAAAGCAATGGTTCTGTGGAATTATGATGCCAATGCTCAACAAAAACTTTTACCGTTCCTGAACAATCAGTACAATATACCACCTGTACTGAATGAGCATAAACGCTTTTAAAAGTTATAATCAAAAAAACTATAAATAATAGATGTTTTAACTTTTTCATTTTTTGATAAATTATTGTAAGTAGCAAATATACAACAATTTATTTTCTATTAAAATAAAAACTATTCGCCTGAGCCAATGAAGTTACCACTAAATCATTTATACAAAGATGTTGGGGAAGGGTAGCTGCAAAATAAATTAACGAGGCAATATCTTTTGCTGTCATAGGTTGATAGCCTTTGTAAACATTTTTGGCTTTTTCTTTATCTCCATGGAAACGAACTTCAGAAAATTCTGTTTCAGCAGCTCCAGGACAAATTTGTGTTACTTTAATTCCATGCTGCAATAAATCTATACGCATGCTTTTGGAAATAGCATCAACAGCATGTTTGGTAGCACAATACACATTCCCGTTTAAATAAACTTCTTTTCCTGCTGTTGATCCAATGTTAATGATATGTCCGGATTTATTTTCTATCATTAAAGGCATTATAGCTTTAGAGAGGTATAACAATCCCTTCACATTGGTATCTATCATTTTTTCCCAATCATCAATCTCACCATCTTGAATTAGTCCAAAACCACTAGCCAAGCCTGCGTTATTTAACAACACATCAATATTTTTCCACGATTCAGCTAAAGATGATATGGCTTTTTCAACTGCTTTTTGGTCTCTAATATCAAAACAAAGTGGTAACACCTCAACACTATATTGCTCCGATAAAGTTTTGGCTATCTTTTGAAGCCTGTCTTCTCTTCTTCCAGTTAGTATTAAGTTGTAATTGTTTTTTGCAAAAAGTTCAGCTGTAGCCTTACCAAAACCACTTGTTGCTCCCGATATGAGTACTATTTTTTTTGTCATAATATTATCAAATTGAAAGTGGCAAAGGTAATGATAGTTTAGTTTGTTACTTATTATTGATTTTCAACTTTATAGTTAAACAGATTATTTCTACATCTTAAAATATAATTTTAATATTTGCTATGTAACAAAATAATGTTAGTTTTGCCACCTGAAATTCTTATGAAGACACAATTAAATATCGCCAATATTTCTATTTTTCCCCAAAACTATTGGGGGCGAATGTGTCATTGTATGCCTATTATTTCAATTTTCCATCCCTGGACAATTAATAGGTAATACCACTTTGCTTTAGAGCAAAAAACAACAATCAACTTTTATTTTTTTATTTACAAGGTCAGTTTTCGACCAAAAAATTATATTCGTTATGTCGTTAATCACAGACACTATATTAGAACAGCTTAATAGTTTAATAGTTGTAGTAAATCAATCAGGAAACGTGGAATATGTTAGTCCATCAGCAAAAAGAATTTTAGGCTTTGAACCCACACAATTATTAGGAGAAGGCTGGTGGAATTTAACCCGTGATGATGCTGAAGAAAGATTAAGCATTAAATCATTGGCACTAAAACAGCTTCAACAAGAATCTTTAATAGAAATGGTTCCTTATGAACGCTTGCTAAAAACGGCAACAGGCGGAGATTGCTGGGTATTATGGAATATTTCTAAAAGTATTGATAATAAATTGGTTGGAATAGGGCACAACATTACGGACAGAAAAAAAGCAGAACAAGAATTGCTCGAAAAAAATGTTGAATTGTTGCAACACAATAAAGACATGTTGGATAGTATTCAATATGCTGGAAGAATTCAAGAAGCGATATTACCTGATGTGCAGAAAATAAAAAACACTTTTCAGGATGCTTTTGTTTTATACCAACCAAAAGATGTGGTGAGTGGCGATTATTATTTTTTTTGTCAAAAAGAAAATAAAGCTATAGTGGTGGCGGTAGATTGTACCGGACACGGAGTTCCTGGGGCATTAATGAGTTTTATTGCCAATGGAATTTTAAAAGAAGTAATTATTAAAAAAGGATTGGAAGATCCTGCTGAAATTTTATATGCGTTAGATGAAGAGCTGTTTTTGGCTTTAAATAAAAACTCACAAAACGCTGTAACAAACGATGGAATGGACGTTTCTATAGGTGTTTATGATTTTACCGAGCAAAAATTTTCATATTCAGGAGCTTTTCGTCCATTATTGTTGGTGAGAGAAGGAAATATAATTGAGTTGGAAGCCAATCGCTACCCAATCGGTTTTTATGCTGATGTAGAAAAAAAGTTTGTTACTCAAACCATATCTATACAGCAAAATGATGTTTTTTATTATTTTACAGATGGTTATTGTGATCAGTTTGGAGGCGAACGAAAGAAAAAATTTAACCGAAAGCAATTTAAAGAACTGTTGTTGGCTGCACAAACAATGGAAATGGAAGAACAAGAAGCTTATTTGCAATATGTATTGCTCAACTGGAGACAAGAAGAGCCTCAAGTGGACGATATTTTAGTAATGGGAATTAAGGTTTGAAAAAGAGACTGACTATTTTTAATCAAGAAAAATTATCTTTGAAAAAAGATTAAGAAATATGAAAAAGACAATTAGATGAAAAAATTTATATCTATACTAAGTTTATTAGTTGCTTTCTTTGATTTTTATATGGAGTTTATGCCTTTTATTAATCAAAAAATGAATCCTGATCGTTTATATATAATCCTTATTGATTTTAATTCATATATAACCATTTGGATAAGTTTATTAATTCTAATGGGCTTATGTCTTTATTATTTAATAAAAACTAAAACAAGTTTGTATTTATTTATTATCACTTGTATTATCGGAATTATAGGTTGTTACATTCTAGGGGCTATTGATATTCTTTTATTTATTGCACTATTATTATATTCATTTTTGTTTATTAGAATTAAGGTTTAGAACATAATCGTTATGCATAACAAAAAATGAGTTAATTTTACCGCATGAACAAAGAGGAACATTTAATTTTTGGAATCCACCCTGTTATTGAAGCAATCAATTCAGGAAAGGAAATAGATAAGCTTTATATTCAGCAAGATATAAAAGGCTCTGGAATAACAGAGTTGCGAAAAGCTATTAAACAACACAATGTTCCTTTTTCTCATGTACCTATTTTTAAACTTAATAAGCACGTTAAAGGCAATCATCAAGGTGTAATTGCTTTTATTTCGCCCATTCCATTTTGTGATATAGAACAATTAGTACCTACTTTTTTTGAGAATGGAAAAATGCCTTTAATCTTAATTTTGGATAGAATAACTGATGTAAGAAATTTAGGAGCTATTGCCAGAACGGCACATTGTGTTGGTGTTGATGCCATTGTAATTCCTAAAAGAGAATCGGCACAAATTAATGCTGATGCCATGAAAACCTCAGCTGGAGCTTTAAATTACATTCCTGTTTGTAAGGTAGATAACTTAACAGATACGGTGTTGTTTTTACAAGCAAGCGGATTACAAGTGGTAGCATGTACCGAAAAAACTAATGATACCATTTATAACGTTGATTTTACAGGGCCATCAGCAATAATAATGGGTAATGAAGAAACCGGAATTGCCAACCAATTGCTAAAAGCTGCTGATGCTAAAGCTAAAATTCCAATGGTAAATGAAATAGCTTCATTAAATGTTTCTGTGGCTGCTGCGGTAATTATGTACGAAGCACTTAAACAAAGGATTTAAAGCACCTCTTTTTCTGCATAATAATAAATAAACACGCCATTTTTTAGCATGTAATCTCTGTTATTTATCGTAATAATGTCGTTTTCTTGGAGTAAATGTAAATTGTTAATTTCTTCATGCTCAACATGAACAACTCCTTTGGTAATCCTTGCCAAATCTAAATATTGAGTATTGACAAAACTTTTTGCTCCACAAAGAAATACTTGTACCGGAACGGTTATTTTATCAATAAACTCATAATCTCTCATTTTTTCATAATTATCTGCAATAAGTACTATGCTTTTAGTTTCAGGAAAATATTTTAATCCCAATAACATTGCCTCTACATCATTTTCTTTCGCTTCTCCACCTCCACTTCCACCAGCAGTACATTTGTTGAGCGATTTATTAATTTCTTCACTTTGCAAACTTTTAGCAACATAAATTCCTCCTGTTTCTAAGGGCAATTTTTTGTCTGAACTTTTTGCATCGCCATCATTAAAAAATAAACAACCTTTTGCATTTACATTAGCGGTTTGCTCTTTTAACCAAATTATTACCTGACTATAAAATGGCATCATGCTCCCTGTAGCATCGGTTACAATAATAAAATCTTGTGTATTAGCTATCCGCTTAAAAGCATTTAATACGGTAGAATCTTTGTGTAAACTAGATAAATAAGGATTGGGAGGAGGTGGAGGATAAAAATCTATTTCTATTTTTTCACCCCAAATGGTATCATAAACATACCCATTATCCCATCGGGTTTTAATATGAAATGGTTTTGGAGTGGTATCGTTTTCTAACGAGTCTATTTTAGAAAAATTAGTCAGTAGGGTATTGATGTAGTCACTTTCCTCAATAATAAAATCTGGAGTAACAACAGGACGAAAAGTAACCACAAAACCATGAAACATATTATTGCATTCTTCTCTGGAGTTTCCATCTGTCTGACTAATAAGCTCGTATTCCCATACTGGAAAATCAAACACTTCGGGAACTAATTTTTTAAGTTCCAACAAACGTTTTTTGTTCAGCTCAATTTGGTTAAATTTTTCCGATGTTCTATATTGCGTATAAATCAATTGAATTTTAATAACAACTCTTTCTTGAAGCTGTTTCTTTTGCTCTTTATTTAAAATAATTTCTTTGGCAAAAGGCATTTCAATAAGCAATTGATCATTGTGAATAGTATTTCTGTTAAACGAGCCAATATGAATCACACTGCTTTTAGCGTAGTGATTTACATCAAATCCAACAACAGTTTGGAAGGTAATTAACAAGGTGAAAAGATAAAAAAATCGCATATAGTAACAGATATGATTACTTTTGCCAAAAGTACATAAACACATTAACCTACAAAACTAAAAATTATTGCAACCCGTTAGAGCCAAAAAACATTTAGGACAACATTTTCTCAAAGATTTGTCTATTGCTGAAGATATTGTCAATAGTCTTGTTCAGACAGATAAATACGATACTGTTTTAGAAATTGGTCCGGGAATGGGCGTACTAACCCAATTTTTAATTCAACAAAAAAACTATACTACTTTTCCTATAGATGTGGATAGAGAATCTATCGCTTTTTTGGTAGAAAAGTTTCCTGAACTGAAAGGCAATATTATTTACGGGGATTTTTTAAAAATCAATTTGAATGAAATTGTAAACAATAAACCTTTTGCTGTAATAGGTAATTTCCCTTACAATATTTCCACACAAATTTTATTTAAAGTTTACGAATATCGCTACCAAGTACCTGAGTTAGTTGGTATGTTTCAGAAAGAAGTTGCCGAAAGAGTTGCTGCCAAGCCAGGCAATAAAACTTATGGTATCACCAGCGTATTGCTTCAAGCCTATTACGATGTTGAATATTTATTTACGGTAGATGAGCATGTTTTTGATCCTCCACCAAAAGTAAAATCTGCCGTAATTCGATTAACAAGAAACAGTACCGAAAAACTAGATTGTGATGAAGTTTTCTTTAAAGTAGTAGTAAAAACGGCTTTTAACCAACGCAGAAAAACCATGCGAAATTCAGTAAAAGTTTTTTTGAACGAAGAAACGAAACAACACCCCATTTTAGACAAACGTCCTGAGCAACTTTCGGTAGATGAGTTTGTAATGTTGACTAATTTGTTGAAGGGGTAATTCGTTTTTTCAGCTAATTATTCACTTTCTGTTTCAAGTATCCGCTTGGAACAACTTAGTAACTCACTCTTGTTTTTTTTTTTTGACTAAAATCAACTTTATTACTACTTTTGATAAAAAACTGTATCATGAACAACAAGAACCCCAAAGAAATAGCACTGTTTATTTCGAGTTTAGTTATTCCGCTATTATTTTATAGTATTCTTTCTATGGATAATATATACGAATATGCCGTTGTTGGAGCTATTTACGAATTAACTTGGTTTCCCATATTGGCATGTATATTAATGTTGCCTTTTGCTAACGGTTATTTTTGGGTACAAGTTAAATTTTCATTCAAATCACTTTATTTTTATGGTTTTTTAATAACAGCTCTTAATTTGGGGTTCTTTATTTATAAGAGTATTCAATAAAAATGTTTCCATCACCCTAACACTCCCCTAACAATACTAACAACAGCAACACTTATATACTCTATTCCAATAGCAATTACTATAAAACCTATTATTCTTGAGATAGCATTTATTCCCGAAGCCCCCATAAATTTTACAATTAAAAAAGAACTTCTTAAAATAAGATAAGTAGCTAATCCTACCATAAAAACAGCAGCAATAATGGCTGTTATGTTTAACATACTTTCGTGTAGTTCTCTGTAGGATATCAATAAAGAAATAGAACCCGGACCCGCCAACATAGGAATGGCTAATGGAGTAAGAGAAAACCGCTCTCTCTTATCTAAATCTTTTTGAACTCGTTTGTTTTTTAACCCTTTATGTTTTACAAAACTACCCGTAAGCAAAGCAAAACCAGAAGAAGTTATAATTAACCCTCCTGCAATTCGGAGCGAGTTTAAGCTAATATTAAAAAACTTTAAAATGTAATTTCCTACAAAGAATGCTATGAGTAAAATAACCACTACGTTTATTGATGTTAGCAACGAAGTTTTAGCTCTTTCAGCTAAGGATTCATCTTGGGTTAACCCTACAAATACCGGTACTGTTCCTAAAGGATTGATTACTGAAAACAATGCAGCAAAAGCGAATAAAAATATTTCCATGTTTTTTCTGCAAAGCTACTTTACAAAGCATCTATAGTAAATTATGCCTACTTTATTACAATGTTAATTTTACGGTTTAATCGGAGGAAATAAAATCCTTTTTTGTACTCAATTAAATTGATTACCTTTGGTAATTAATAATTTATAACACTACATGACATTTTCCGATTTTAATTTTGAAGACTCCGTAAGCCAAGCTCTTGAAGCTATGGGCTTTGATAAACCAACTCCTATTCAACAACAAGCTATTCCTGCCATTATGGAAAATAAAGACATGATTGCTTGTGCCCAAACAGGAACAGGAAAAACAGCCGCTTTTGTTTTGCCAATATTAAATAGTATTGCTAAAAATGGTTCTTCAGGAAAGGTTTCTACCTTGGTAATTGTTCCTACAAGAGAGTTAGCAATGCAAATAGACCAACAAATTGAAGGTTTTAGCTACTTTACCAATGCTACATCTATTGCTATTTATGGTGGTGGAGATGGAAAAACTTTTGATGCTGAAAAAAAAGCCCTCATTACTGGTGCCGACATTGTAATTTGTACTCCAGGGAGAATTATCTCTCACCTCAACATGGGCTATTTCGATACTTCGGGTATTAAACATTTTATTTTGGATGAAGCAGACAGAATGTTAGATATGGGTTTTAATGAAGACATTACAGGCATTGCTAAAAAATTACCTCCAAATCGACAGAATTTACTTTTTTCGGCTACCATGCCGCCAAAAATCAGACAATTATCCAATCAATTATTAAAAAACCCAGTAACCATAAATATTGCCATTGCTAAACCCAACGAAGGCATTATGCAAGTGGCTTATTTGGTTCATAATCATCAAAAAATTAATTTAATAAAACACTTGCTCAGTGGTAAAATGAATGAACATATCATCATTTTTTCATCTCGTAAAGTTTCGGTTAAAGAAATTACCAAAACCCTTACAAAAGAAAATTTACCTGCAAAAGCCATTCACTCTGACTTAACTCAACAAGAAAGAGAACAAGTATTGTTGGATTTTAAAAACAAAAAAGTACATATTTTAGTTGCCACAGATATCCTCTCTAGAGGGATAGATATTAAAGGAATTGATATTGTGTTGAATTACGATATTCCTTCGGATGCAGAAGATTATGTGCACAGAATTGGGCGAACTGCCAGAGGCGACAACGGAACAGGGTTAGCTATTACTTTTATTAATGCCGATGATGTTTATAATTTCTCTAAAATTGAAAAACTTATTGATAAAGAAGTGAAAAAATTACCGCTACCAGAAGGTTTTGAAGCTGGACCGGAATATAAGGTAACTGCTAAAAAACCATTTCATCACAAAAAGAATAACCATTTTAAAAAAAAGCAAAAATCGTAACTTCTTAAAAAAACTGAATTTATGCCCGAATATCCAGGACTAATAAAATCAAAATTGCCAAAGGTTGGCACTACTATTTTTACTGTAATGAGCAGGTTAGCTCAAGAGCATAATGCTATCAATTTATCTCAAGGTTTTCCCGATTTTAGTAGCGATGAAGTTTTACATGATTTGGTAAGAACAGCCATGAAAAATGGTCATAACCAATATGCTCCTATGCCAGGCTTAATGGAATTAAGAGAGCAAATTGCCGCAAAAACAGAACAGCTTTATGGAGCTATTTATCATCCGGAAACAGAAATTACCGTAACAGCTGGAGCAACACAAGCCATTTACACAGCTATTACCGCTGTTGTTCATGAAGATGATGAAGTAATTATTTTTACTCCCGCTTACGATTGTTATGAACCAGCCATAGAACTCAATGGAGGAAAATCGGTAATTGTTCAAATGCGTGCTCCCGACTATAAAATAGATTGGACCCATGTTAGGAAATTAATCAATCCTAAAACAAAAATGATTATTATTAATACACCTCATAACCCAACAGCAACGGTGTTTTCTAAAGATGATTTTTTAGCGTTAGAAAAACTTATCGCCAATACCGATATTATTGTTTTGAGTGATGAAGTATATGAACATATTATTTTTGATGAAAATAAACACTATAGTGCATCTATGTTCCCAAAGTTGGCAGAACGTTCTTTTATCGTTTCTTCATTTGGAAAAACTTTTCACAATACCGGTTGGAAAATGGGTTACTGCATTGCTCCCGAAACATTAATGAGCGAATTTAGAAAAGTACATCAATATGTTGTTTTCTCGGTAAATACTCCTGCTCAGTATGCCTTAGCAGAATACCTTAAAAATGAAAGTAATTACTTATCCTTAAGTGCTTTTTATCAACAAAAAAGAGATTTCTTTACTTCCGTAATACGAAATTCTAAATTTGAAATTTTACCTTCAAAAGGCACTTATTTTCAGTTACTAAGCTACAAAAATATTTCTGATGAAAAAGATACCGACTTTGCAGTAAGGCTAACGGTTGAACATAAGTTAGCAGCTATACCTGTCTCCGTTTTTTATAACCAACCTGTAGATGAAAAAATCTTGCGTTTTTGTTTTGCTAAAAGTGAAAAAACCCTTGAAAAAGCTGCTGAAATAATGAACAAAATTGTTTAAAACTCTTAAACGTAAGCTTTTTGTAACTAGCTAATTATTATTACTTTTCGGTTTCTAAAATTCGGAAATGCAATTAGTTTTTAAAATAAGTTTATTCATTACTTTTTACCTTGGAGTAACAACTAATATTAGTGCTACTGTCCCAACAGATACCACTAAAAGCAATCAACAAATTTATTATTTCATTTCTAACAGAGATGCTGATGATGGTGCTTTTAGTATGTATAAAGCTCGTACCAACCAAAGTGGCATTTCATCAACAATTATTAAAGGAAACTTTGAAGTAAAAGGTTATCCTCACATGAGAAAAGCAGAAATTTCTGTTTACAATATCTCTACAGATGAACTAGTTGGTGTTTATAAAACCAATCCTACAACCGGAAATTATTTGGTAATTCTTATTCCAAATGTAAAATACGAATTTGTAATCAATACTTATGGCTATGCTCCAATTAAGAAAACTGTTGAAATTCCTGCCTATGCCAGTACCAATATTATTGATGAAATTTCTAAACAAAAAATTACCTTAGAAATAGACGAAGAACCTATAAAACACACTTTAAACACTTGGATAATAGAAGAAAAAGAACCTACCCTGTTTTTACTAACTGTTTATGATGAAAATCTTGATAAAAAAGAACGCATAGAACTTTATGAATCTGCCGTTTTTGATGCAGAAGAACCAGGTAGAAGAGAAATTAAAGAACTTCAGTTTGAAAATATTGATGAAGCCTTAAAAAAACAAGCTGAGTTAGAAAATAAAAAACCCGAATTGGCTGAAAAAGCTTTTCAAAAGAAAGATTACAAAACAGCCGAACAACTTTATCGTGATTTATTGGCTTATGATTTAAACGATGCTTTAATTAATTATAAAATAGGAGTAAGCTCCTTTCATTTAGAACATAATAAACTTAAAGCACTTCCTTTTTTGCAACGAGCGTTAAATGGCAGTAACATTCCTTATGATGTTCATTATTATTTAGGAGTAATTTATCACTCTTGGGCAGATTTTGCTAGAGCAGAAATTGCCTTTAAAAAGTTTAAAGAAAAAGCTACACCAAAAGAGCTTCAAGCACTTAATATAGATAGGTTGTTGGAGTTTTGTAATAATGGGAAAATTATAGTACAAGAGCAGTACGATATGGAAATTATTTCCAAAACAACTGCCAACATTTCCAAACTAAATAAAGTCTTTCCCGAAGAAATTAATAAAGACAATTTACTGGAGAAAACAGCTTTTTTCATTTCGCCTATTGACGAAAAAAAGAAAGAACAACTTTGGATGTTTAAAACTGTTCAGAATGAAATGATACAAACAAGTTATGGCTTAACAGAAAGTAATGGTAAAGATTTATTTGTAAACTTTTTAATTGGTGGAGATAAGTGGAGCATCCCAAAAATTTTAGGAGAGTATATTAACACCCCATATAACGAAGACTACGCTTATGTAACTCCCGATGGTAAAACACTTTATTTTGCTTCTGAAGGACATAATAGCATGGGAGGTTTAGACATCTTTAAATCTACCCGAAATGAAATTACCGAGCCTTGGGGAAAACCCATCAACATGGGCTATCCTATCAATTCTCCTTATGATGATTTTATGTTTGTCCCTGCTCAAAATGGGGAAGAAGCTTACTTTATTTCTAACAGAAGAAATGTTGCCGAAAACCATGATTTGTATAAAATAAAAATGCCCAAACCACCTTTAACCCTTACTATTATTAAAGGTCATTTTATGACACAAGATTCTATTCCAGATTTTGAGGCGACCATTACGGTTTACAACACCAATAATCAGGAAATAGCAGGAATTTACAAAACCAATAGCAATAACGGAAATTACCTGATGGCTTTAATTCCAGGAGTAAAATATGAATTTAACATAACTACCAACTTTAATTATAGAGAACATACGGCTTTTGTAACCATACCTTTTCAAAATGAATCGTTTCCGTTGAGGCAAAATATCCGCTTAAAAAAAGAAGGCAGATTTGAAATACTAAATGTAGATAATTTTTTCACTCAACAAGAAGCAGAAAACGCACCTACTTACCAACTCACCAAAAAAGATTTTGATGTGCCGGGAAATAATCAAGATCAACACGAACATAAATCTGACAACAAAATAAAAGTGCTTTCGGCAGAACAAAAACAACTAATAAAAGAAGCTCAACAGTTTTATACTAATAAACAATATTTAAAAGCAGCTCAAGCTTTTGAGAAAGTAGCTCCACTTATTGATTTAACAGAAAAACAAGCCTATATGTATGGTAAAAGTCTTTTTTATATTTCGAAAGAATACGAGAAGATTTTAATTTATTTAGAACTTGCTGCAACAAGTAAAGCCATTCCTTACGATGTGTTTTATATGTTAGGAAAAACCAACCACTTAGCCTACCGATTTGAAAGAGCTGTTGTTGCCTATGAAAAATACAAATCGTTAGCTCCAGAAAATGAGTTGGCAGAAAGAGATATTGACAATGAAATTGTACTAAGCAAATTTGGGAAAAACATCATAAACAATCCTAAACCTGTTGAGGTACTTGAAAAGAAAAGTGTAAAAACAGATAATTTTCACACCATTTACGGCTCAGTTAAAACTAACGCAAAATTGTTGGTAGCTCCAGATGATATGCTTTCGGATATCGATAAAAAAGAAAATTTTAAGCCTATTATGTACCTCAATGAAAACAAAACCATGATTTACTATGCAAGTTATGGTAATAATAAAGACCATGGAAAAGACATTTATTTAATGAAAAAATTACCTAATAACACGTGGACAACACCTATAAATATTGGAGAAACTATCAATACTTCAGGAGATGAAGACTATCCCTTTTTAAGTGAAGATGGCAGAACAATTTATTTTAGCTCCACAGCTCATGGAAGTATGGGAGGTTACGATGTGTTTAAAAGTTCTTGGGATGATAAAACAAACTCTTGGTCAACACCCGTAAATTTGGGAGCACCAATAAATTCGCCATTTGACGATTTATTTTATGTGGAAGAATAGCCCACCCCAACCCTCCCGAAGGGAGGGAGTAAGTTTTAGTCTTAAAAGTAAATAATATGAATCTTAAAATATCCATTATACAAACAGAATTACACTGGGAAAACGCAGCTAGCAACTTAGCCATGTTTACCCAAAAAATTGCTTCTATAAACGAAACTACCGATGTTATTGTATTGCCCGAAATGTTTACCACAGGTTTTAGTATGAATTCCGAAAAATTAGCTGAAACCATGGAAGGCAAAACCATTGCATGGATGAAAGAACAAGCTAAAAATAAAAATGCTGCTATTGTCGGAAGTTTAATTATTAAAGACCAAATTATCTCCCCTTCGGGGAGACCAAGAGAGGCTTTTTTCAACCGATTGTTATGGGTTTTCCCTAATGGAGAAATTAAGCATTACGACAAACGCCATTTATTCCGAATGGCAGGAGAAAACAATTATTTTTCTCCCGGCAAAACAAGGTTAATAGTTGAATTTAAAGGTTGGAAAATTTGTCCGATGATATGCTACGATTTAAGATTTCCTGCGTGGAGCAGAAACATTCATTTCGGTAAAAAAACGAATGAGCTGGTATTCGATTGTTTAATTTATGTTGCCAATTGGCCACAGCCTAGAGTTTCGCATTGGGAAAAATTATTAGAAGCTCGAGCCATAGAAAATCAATGCTATGTTGTTGGTGTAAATAGAATTGGTAAAGATGCTAACAACATTCCTTATTCAGGAAGCTCGGCAGTTATTAATCCAAAAGGAGAAAAACTGAGTACTACTCAACCACATCAAGAAAACATTGAAACTATTACTTTAAGTTTTGAAGAAATGAAACATTATCGTGAAAAATTTCCAGCTATTCAAGATGCTGATAGTATATCATTTGAATAATTTTAATATTTTTGCATAAAACAGCTTATGTTTCCAAAAAATAATCAGCCATCAAAAGATAAAAATACACTTAGTGGCATTGTTAGCATAAACGATTTAAAAGAAATGGAGTTTAACGATAAAGAGTTAACTCCACAGCAACATTTAGCCCTAAAAAACTACGACAGATACAGGGTTAAAGAACTAAATAAACAAAAATCAGAAAAAGATTTTCATAAAACTTACCTACAACTTCAAGCAATGGCAAACCTAACGCCTTTTGAAGACTTTTTAAGAGAAGAGTATTTTTAGTAGATTAACTTTTAATTCTGCTAATTTTTTTATAGAAAATACCTAAAATAGCTAATCTAAGCTATAAATTCATTTTATTTTCTCCTCAAAAAAATCTTATTTTTACCAAAAACTTTATCTTGAACGTTAACGCTCAAATGACCAACAAACCTAAAGCCATTGTAGCTGTAACCAATGATTTAACTACCGACCATCGGGCACATAAAATTTGTACTACGTTGCTATTGTTAAATTATGATGTGTTGCTCGTTGGCAGATTAAAGACAGATAGTTTGCCACTTCAAACACAAGCTTATGTTGCCAAAAGGTTTAAACTATGGTTCAACAAAGGGGCTTTTTTCTATGCTAATTACAATATCCGATTGTTTTTTTTCCTGCTTTTCAGCAAGCAATCGCTCATTTGGAGTAACGACTTAGATACACTACCAGCTTGTTTTTTAGCTTCAAAAATGAAGAGCAACACGTTGGTTTTTGATAGTCACGAATATTTTACCGAAGTACCAGAACTAATTCCTCGTCCGAAAATTCAGGCATTTTGGAAAAGAATAGAACGCTTTATTTTACCTCAACTAACCAAAGTAATTACGGTCTGTAATGGTATTGCCGAACTCTATCGCAAGGAATATAACATTGATGTAAAAGTGGTAAGAAATGTTCCTTTTTTAAATGTTTCGAACCATTCAACCGAAAAGAAAGAAAAAATCATACTTTATCAAGGAGCGATAAATGTAAACCGAGGCATTGAAACTATGGTAAAAGCCATGCAGTTTATTGATAACGCCACCTTACACCTTATTGGCAAAGGTGATATTTCTGTCTCTATTCAACAACTTATTGAGCAACTCAACTTAAGTGATAAAGTAATAATGCTTGGAGAAATTCCTTATCAAGAACTCAAGAACTATACGCAACAAGCAACTATCGGATTAAGTTTAGAAGAAAATGTTGGTTTAAACTACCAATTAGCATTGCCTAATAAAGTGTTTGATTACATCCACGCAGAAATACCTGTTTTAGTAGCTGATTTACCCGAAATGAGTGCTTTGGTTAAAAAATATAACATTGGAGAAATTGCACAAAATAACGACCCAAAAGTATTAGCCAATCAACTCAAAGAAATGCTGAAAAACGAAGCTCAACTCAATAGTTGGAAAGCAAATGCAGCAAAAGCTAAACAAGAATTGAATTGGGAAAAAGAATCGGAAATAATTAAGGAAATGTTGATTAATAAAAGATAGTATTTACTTAAAACCATTAATGTATTGAGCTTTATTTTAAAATAGAAAATGTCCATCCACAACTCACCCTCTAACCCCCTCTCTTCAAAGAGAGGGGGAGAAGTTATCGGAAGATAACTTGGGGGTGAGTTGAGAACAAGCTAATAATTAATATTAATTGTTAAAAATGATACCTTTAAAAACTATAACGTGGCTTTGTGTGATAGTTTACCCTCTTGAGAGGGGTAGGGGTGTGTTTTTTAAACCTGCTAATTTTATTTAAACAAATTGAACGTAACAAATTTAAATATCATTTCTTTTAACGTGCCTTATCCGGCAAATTATGGCGGTGTGATAGATGTTTTTTACAAAATAAAACACCTTCATAAAAATGGTATTAAAGTACATTTACATTGTTTTGATTACGGCAGAGGAAAACAAGCTGAACTCAAAAAATATTGCGAAACCGTACATTATTATAAGCGACAAACAGGTGTTTTCTCATTTTTGAGTTTAACTCCTTACATTGTAAAATCGAGAGTTGCCGCAGAGCTAAAAAGCAATTTATTAAAAAATGATTTTCCTATTTTATTTGAAGGATTACACACCAGCTTTTTGCTTAATGATAAAGCTTTTAAAAAACGTTTTAAAATATTAAGAGCTACTAATATTGAGCACGATTATTATTCCTATTTAGCCAAAGCAGAACAACATTTTTTTAAGAAAACCTATTTTTCTATTGAAGCATGGAAAGCCAAAAAATACGAACCTATTGTGCAGCAAGCTAACCTTATTTTGGTAGTTTCAAAAACAGACGAACAGTATTTCAACACCCAATATCCCACTAACAAAACAGTTTTTATCCCGTGTTTTCATGCTGAAGAAAAAATTGAAATTAAACAAGGTAAAGGAAATTATGTGTTGTATCATGGCAATTTGGGAGTTCCTGAAAATGAAGCTGCTGCTTTATTAATTTGCAATGAAATCTTCAATTCATTAGACATCTCTTTAATTATTGCAGGATTAAATCCAACAAAAAAATTAAGTTCTACAATTAATAAGTACAATAACATTCAATTGGTTGGCAATCCTACCGAAAGTAAAATGCAAGAATTGATTAGTAACGCTCAAATCAATTTACTTTACACGCATCAACCAACAGGGCTAAAATTAAAACTACTTCATTCTTTGTTTAAAGGAAGATTTTGTTTAGCAAATCCAACGATGTTATCAGGAACAACGCTGACTAATTTATGCGAAATTGCTGACAGTAACGAAACTTTTAAAACCAAAATTAAATCTCTTTTTCAACAAGAAATAGCTGTTGAAGCCGTGAAAACTGAACGAAAAACAGCACTAGCAAATTATTCCAATCAGGAAAATTGTTTGAAATTGATTGATGCAATTACAAATCAACTTGTTTGAAATAATCTTCAAATAAAAGCACTTTTTTAGTATCCTTAGGATAAAACAAAAAAGGAGCTACATCATTAGCCATTTCTTGCATATTTATTTTACTACATACTTCAAGTATTGCTTCTTTTAGTTTCGAAGAATTGTTAATCCCTAACTTTAAGTTAAGATACTCATAATTAGGTAATACACTTTTACCTAAAAGGAAAACAATGTCATAAAAATCTCGACCTTTATTTCTTTTTCTATTAATAACTGCATAGCACTTTTGAGCAAGAAGTATGTCTGTAGGTGTTGTAAAAACTGAAGTAAACACATCAAATTTATTTAAAATAACGGCTTCTGGTTCGAACTTAAAATTTTGTGGTTCAGAATCTAATTGAATTAGAATTTTCTCTTCAACATGTCCAGTTAATCTTTCATTAAACAAAATGTTTGGAAATTTTATATAGCAATGAAATGCCCCTTTTAATACATTTTTAAATTCTACTTCATAACCTTCTTTTTTCAACTGCTTTTCTATGTAAGAAGCTACTTCTAAAAACTCATTTTCAGACAAATTAAAATTGTCAAAATCTAAATCTTCAGAAAATCGTTGTTGATTATGCACTATTCTTAAACATGTACCTCCTAAGAAGCAAAGTTTATTTGCAAAAGGACTGTCGAAAATAATTTCTAAAATTTTATATTGTAAATACTCTCTAAGAATAAATCGTTTAAACGGCTTTAAATTATCAGGGTAATGATTTTCTATTTCTTTGATACTAAGCATATATATAATTTAAAAAGTTTTTTGCTCTCTTATTTAATTTATTAGAATTAAATAAATTAAGATAACTATTAAATAAATCAATATCTAAAAGTTTCAACTCTTCTTTATTCCATCTCAACAAATCAAAATCATCTATTTCATTTATTTGAGAATTAAGATACAAATAGTCCAACACCGTTTTTTCAAGGCTTGCCATTTTAAAATACTGATTTTTATATGTTATTAATCGGTATCCAAAAAACAAATTTGATTTAAAATTACGATATGAAAAATTGGCAATTGGTGTAGAAAATTCATTTGTTTTTGTTGTTGTTGCAGAAGTTAACATATAAACCCCTTCGGGTATAATATTATAATAACTTAATGCCGTTTCAAAAGAAAGGTAAGAGGGTTGGTAAATAGTGTTAGCCACTAAATATAAAAATTCCTCATTTATAGTTGTATCTGAAAAACAATAAAAATTATTTCTAATTTTAATGATGTATCCTTTTTTTTGCCAATTGACAAGATTTTTTTTATCAAAATTTGGAAAGTATTTTAGAATGTCTTTTGTAGAAAAAACCAAAAAACAATCCATTATTTTTTTAAATTGATTATACATTTTATTTCCATTAATTACCAAAATTAGTAATTTTTAGAAATAAAAAGAAGTTTTTTGGTAATTTATCATTAATACAACAACTGATTAGGATAAATGCTCAGGTGCGTTTTTTTAATGTTATCGTATAATAGTTGTTTAAATTCCTCAATGTTAATTTTCTTTTCCGCAGAAATATAAACGCTAGGCACCTCACTTTCCCTACTCATCCACATTTTCTTTAAATCTTCCAGCGAGTAATTTTCTCTAGTTTTTGGCAACAAATCATCCTCATCTTTTTTTACATACGTAAACGCATCAATTTTATTAAAAACCATAATAGTTGGTTTATCCAAAGCATTTAAATCTTGT
>CALCHN010000043.1 GCA_937901255.1 uncultured Flavobacteriales bacterium
CCCTTTCACGTTCCCTTTCACGTTCCCTTTCACGTTCCCTTTCACGTTCCCTTTCCTTAATACTGCTCTTTCTCGTTAGGAAAATCTTGAGATTTAACATCTTTAATATACGCTTCTACAGAACCTTTAATTTCTTCGTATAGATTGTTATAGCGTCTTAAAAATCTCGGACTAAACTCGTGGGTTATTCCCAACATATCATGTAATACCAAAACTTGTCCATCTACTCCATTACCGGCACCTATGCCAATAATTGGAATTTTAACTTCTTGAGCTACTTTAGTAGCCAAATGAGCTGGAATTTTCTCTAAAACAATAGCAAAACAACCTGCTTCTTCAAGCAATTTAGCATCTTCAATCAATTTATTAGCTTCCTCTTCTTCCTTTGCTCTAACTATGTAAGTCCCAAACTTATAAATAGATTGAGGAGTTAACCCTAAATGCCCCATTACAGGAATTCCAGCAGAAAGAATTCTTTCAATAGATTCTAATATTTCTTTACCACCTTCCATTTTTACTGCATGAGCACCAGATTCTTTCATGATTTTAATAGCTGAAGAAAGTGCCTCTTTTGAGTTTCCTTGGTAAGAACCAAAAGGCATATCTACCACTACCAACGCTCTTTTTACCGCTCTAATTACGGAAGATGCATGGTAAATCATTTGATCTAAAGTAATAGGTAGTGTAGTTTCATGTCCAGCCATTACATTGGATGCAGAATCTCCAACTAGAATAACATCAATACCTGCTATATCAATAATTTTTGCTAATGAAAAATCATAGCCCGTAAGCATGCTTATTTTCTCATTATTATGCTTCATCTCTTGGAGAATGTGCGTAGTAACTCTTTTTACATCATTAGAATGGATAGACATGTTGAAATATTTAAAATTTGAACAACAAAGCTACAAATATTGTTTTATATGTATCTTTTTATTGTTTTAAATTGGTCATCTATTACTCCCTACTATTAATAATCTCCATATTAGATAAAATTTATCTTATGGTCGTTTCATTTAATGGAAAAACCCTACATTTGTTGTTTAAATTTAAAGCTCTTATGAAAAAAATACTTTACATTCCTATCCTATTCACAATTTCAGTTTTACTATTTTCTTGCGAAACTAAAGTTGACCTAAATGCTGAATATAAAGATATTACTGTTGTTTACGGACTAATTAATCCAAACGATAGTGTTCATTACGTAAAAATTAACAAAGTGTTTTTACCTGAAGATGGTGCTAATGCTAATACCCTTGCTGCTAACCAAGCAAATTTTAATTATGCAGCTGATGAATTAACTGCTACTGTTGTGGAGATTAATGCTTCAAACGGAAATGTTATAAAAACGTTTAACTTAGTAAGAACTGAAAACGAAATTCCTAAAGATGATGGTGTTTTTGATAACTCCGTAAATGTATTATATAAATTTATTGAGCCAGCAATCAATAGAAATAATATTTATCAACTTAAAATTTATAATTCTAAATTAGATAAAGAAATTACTTCTGAAACGCTTATTGTTGGAAATAGTACTGTAAATAGCCCGACCCCGCAACAACCTATAAATTTTTGGACAGGAGCTCCTAATAATGGAGGTTTTGTTAATAGAACTATTACAGTATCCACAGGGAAAAATATTGGTAGGATTCAAGCTAAACTAATTTTTAATTATACCAATCATTTTGTTGCATCAAGTGGAATCCCTCCTCAACCACAAAAAGTAATAATGAACTTAGGTGAAGTTAAAACTGTAAATTCTATTGAAGGAAATGAAACTATTGAATGGACAATGGAAGGTGCAACATTTTTTGATAACATTACATCATCGGTTCCTACTACATTAGCCGATTTATCTCACAGGGAATTGGGTAATATTAATTTAGAGTTTGTAATTGCAGGAACTGAGTTAAATGTATTTATGGAGGTATCAGAACCTTCAAACACTGTTAATCAAGAGAAACCAAGTTATACTAATATTGAAAATGGGTTGGGAATTTTTTCATCCAGAGAGACTTATTTTTGGTTTTCTACAAGAGATAATAATAATAATGAAATAAACATAAATTCTGCCACAATAAATAAACTAGGTACTTTAGGTCTAAGTTTTTGTTTTGGAAATAGCACTACTTCAGATTATATGTGTCCGCAATAAAAAAATATAAAAACACTTTAAAAGCTACTCAAATGAGTAGCTTTTTTTTATGAAAACATAACAATTTCACATTGCTTTCTTCTCCTATTTTAAGTATTTTTGTATAACAACATTTATAATGTGATCATGTCAACAAAAAAAGAAATACTAACCCTTGATGAAATTAAATTACTAGTCAATACTTTCTATGATAAAGTTCGTGAGGATGACTTACTAAAAAATATTTTTAATAATGTTATTCAAGATAAATGGCCTATACACTTAGAAAAAATGTATAGGTTTTGGCAAACAGTACTGTTAGAGGAACATACTTATAGTGGTAGTCCGTTTGCTCCACATGCTAATTTACCTGTTGATAAAACTCATTTTAATAGATGGTTACTCTTATTTAATGCAACCATAGATGAATTATTTACTGGCGAAAAAGCAGATGAAGCCAAATGGAGAGCCAATAAAATGGCTGAAATTTTTCAACTTAAAATTGATTTTTATAAAAAAAACGCTGCAAAACCTTTAAACTAAATAACCATGATACCCAAAAGCTACGAAACGGTTACTGAAGCAGTAAACGACCTTCAAAAAAGAGGCTACACAACCAACTTCTCCTTACTTACAGAAGTGGAATGTATAGAATGTAAAAGCACTTCGTTAAGACTATCTCCTAACGAGTTTGAAATAGACGAAATCTACAGATTTGAGGGGATGACAGACCCAGGAGATGAAATGATAGTGATTGCCATTTCCTCCAAACAACACAACGTAAAAGGATTAGTTGTTAATGGGTTTGGCGTATATGCTAATTCAAAAATTTCAAAAATAACAGAACGCTTGTAATAAATGGAAAAACCTAAACCTTTAAAAAGACACAAAAGTATAGTTCCACTTAGTAAAGACCATCATCAGGCATTATTGCTGTGTTGGAAAATTAGAACTGGTTTTAAGAAAAACATAGAACCAGAACGCATAAAATCTTATAGCGATTGGTTTTGGGAAAACCATATTCAGCCCCATTTTGAAATTGAAGAAATTTATGTTTTTCCTGTTTTGGGAAATGAGCATGATTTAATAAAAAAAGCACTTGCAGAACACCGCAGCTTAAAAGAATTATTTGAGGCTAAAACTGACATCAACAAAAACCTTAGTTTAATTGAAGAAGAACTCGAAAACCATGTACGTTTTGAAGAGCGAATTTTATTTGGAGAAATCCAAAAAGTTGCCACAGATGAAGAGTTAAAAAACATCGAAATTTATCACCAAGATAACTTTTGTGATGATTGGGAAGATGAGTTTTGGAAATAATTTTTTGTTAATAAAAATCAACCCCACTACTTGATAAAACACAAAAGTTTCTTATACTTTGTAAGTTAAAAAAAAGAAGAAATGATGCACCTTAAAATTGGAGATAAAGCTCCAGAATTAAACATAAAAGATCAGGATGGAATAGTACATTCTTTAGCTGATTATAAAGGAAAAAAAATTGTGCTTTATTTCTACCCAAAAGATGCTACTCCAGGTTGTACAGCTCAAGCTTGTAACCTAAGAGATAACCACAACCAGCTTAAAAAAGCAGGCTATAGCATTATTGGTGTAAGTGCCGACAATGAAAACTCTCATATTAAATTTATTGAAAAACAAAACCTTAACTTCCCTCTTTTGGCAGATACGGATAAAGAACTCATTAAAAGATATGGCGTTTGGGGAGAAAAAAAGTTTATGGGAAAAACTTACGATGGTATTCATAGAACTACCTTTGTAATTGATGAAAATGGAATAATAGAAAACATCATCACGAAAGTAAAAACTAAAGATCATGCAGCTCAAGTGCTGTCAGCATAATATTAAAACCAACTACTAAAACTCACAACAATGGCAGAAGTAAACGCAGAAAAATTAAAAGCCCTACAATTAACTATGGACAGACTTGAAAAGTCTTACGGCAAAGGTATTGTAATGAAAATGGGAGATTCTCCTGTTCAAAATATTGAAGTAATCCCAACAGGATCTTTAACTTTAGATATAGCACTTGGTATAAAAGGTTATCCTAAAGGAAGAGTTGTTGAAATATATGGTCCTGAATCATCAGGTAAAACAACGTTAACCATTCACGCTATTGCCGAATGTCAAAAACAAGGTGGTATTGCTGCATTTATTGATGCTGAGCATGCTTTCGACCCTACTTATGCTGCCGCTTTAGGTGTTGATATAGATAGTTTAATTATTTCACAACCTGACAATGGTGAACAAGCATTAGAAATTGCTGATAATCTTATCCGTTCAGGAGCTGTAGATTTACTTATTGTAGATTCTGTTGCCGCTCTTACTCCAAAAGCAGAAATTGAAGGCGAAATGGGAGATTCTCAAATGGGACTACAAGCAAGATTAATGTCTAAAGCATTAAGAAAACTTACTTCTTCTATACAAAAAGCTAACTGTTGCACCATCTTCATCAACCAATTAAGAGATAAAATTGGAGTTATGTTTGGTAACCCTGAAACTACCTCGGGCGGTAATGCACTTAAATTTTATGCTTCTATAAGAATTGACATTAGAAGAGCTACCCAAATAAAAGATGGTGAAGAAATTACAGGAAACAGAACCAAAGTAAAAATTGTGAAAAACAAAGTTGCTCCACCTTTCAAAAAAGCAGAATTCGATATTATGTACGGAGAAGGAATTTCTAAAGTTGGTGAAATTATAGATTTAGCTGTTGACAATGAGGTGATTAAAAAAGCAGGAAGTTGGTTTAGCTACGGAGACACCAAATTAGGTCAAGGTAGAGATGCTGTAAAACAATTGTTATTAGATAATCCTGAGTTAATGAATGAATTAGAGCAAAAAATCATTGCTATTATTGAGGAAAAATAAATTTACTATGATTTTTAGACGGCTGCTTTTTATTATTCCAACTTTATTGGTATTGTTTTTTGCTTCTTGCGAAAATGGTAATACTGTTGATGATATCCCCAATACCACTATTGCAACAGACACCACCTTAACAGAAGAAGAACGTGCTTTTAAAGAAATTAATGAGCTACTAAAAACCGATGTAAATAATACCGGACTATACTTAAGAAGAGCCAGATTATATCAAAAATATGGCGATTTTAATGCCGCTGTTAATGATTTAAACAGAGCTATAAAAATAGATTCATTAATTCCTGAATTTTATTTATTAAAAGCAGAATTGCTTAAAAGTCAAGATAAATTTAAAGAGGCTAAAGAAGTGCTCGATAAATGTATGTATGTTGATAATGACAATGTTCAGGCTAGAGTTGAATTAGGATGGTTGGCTTTATATACTTACAACCATAAACAAGCACTAGATTACGCTGATGCAGCACTAAAAAGAGATATGTATAATGCCGAAGCATACTATTTAAAAGGAATGATATTTTTAGATAAAAAAGATACTGCTCTTGCAAAATCAAGCTTTAAAACTGCAGTAGAACAAGAAAACGACTATTATAGTGCCTATATTCAATTAGGATTGCTTTATTTTTATGATGAATCTAACATTAGTGAAGGCTATTTTAAAAATGCTTTAAGAATAGATCCTAAAAGCTTAGAAGCATTATATAGCATTGCGTATTACTATCAAGAAAGAGGTGAATATGAAAAAGCTATGGAGCATTATCAAAAATCTATAGACATTCAGCCTTATAGAGAACCCTATTTTAATATGGGATATATTTATCATGAATATTTGCAAGAATATGAAAAAGCTATAGAATACTATACAAAAGCTATAAATGTAGAACCTAGATATTTAGATGCTTATTTTAATAGAGGACTTTGTTATGAATTAATGAAAAACAATGTAAAAGCTAAAGCAGATTTCCAAAAAGTATTAGAATTTAACCCTACCCACACTAATGCCGCTAAAGCCTTAGAAAGAGTTTATTAACTTAAGGTTCAATCTATCTAACTTCTAACCTCAAACATCTAACATCTAACCTAAATGAATTACCTATCTGTTGAAAACCTCTCAAAATCTTTTGGTGAGCGTGTGTTGTTCGAAAATATTTCCTTTGGAATAGATAAAGGTCAGAAAGTAGCTTTTATAGCTAAAAACGGTACCGGAAAATCCACTTTATTAAAAATTTTGGCAGGAGAAGCAGGTTATGATTCAGGCAATGTTGTTTTTAGGAATGGTATAAAAACAGGAATTTTACAACAATCTCCTAACTATAATGATGAGTTTACTATTTCCCAAACTATATTCAGAACCTCTTCGGAACAAATTGATGCCATATTAGAATACGAAAAAGCCATTGCCAATCCAGATGATAACGAAAGAATGCAAAAGGCTTTTGAACAAATGGATGCACTAGATGCTTGGGATTACGAAGTGCGTATCAAACAAATATTAGGTCAGCTACAAATTCATGATTTAGACCAAAAAATTGGAGAACTTTCGGGTGGTCAGCAAAAAAGAATTGCATTAGCACAAGTACTTATTGAAGAACCTGATTTTATTATTTTAGATGAGCCTACCAACCACCTTGATTTAGACATGATAGAATGGTTGGAAAATTACCTTAGTAAAGATAATATCACCATTTTAATGGTAACCCATGATAGGTATTTTTTAGAGCGAGTTTGTGACGAAATTATTGAATTAGATGAAAAAACCTTGTACAGATACAAAGGTAATTACAGCTATTTTTTAGAGAAGAAAGAAGAACGAGAAAGCATCTTTGCCGCCAATGTTGACAAAGCCAAAAACCTTTATAGAAAAGAGCTTGAATGGATGCGAAGAATGCCAAAAGCTAGAGGTACAAAAGCTAAATCTAGAGAAGATGCTTTTTATGATACCGAAAAAGTTGCTAAACAAAAGAAAGATACTTCCAAAGTAGAAATGGAAGTAAACATGACACGCTTGGGAGGGAAAATTTTAGAACTCCACCATGTAAAAAAATCGTTTGGCGACTTAAAAATTTTAGAAGACTTTAACTACGTCTTTAAAAAACAAGAAAAAATAGGCATAGTAGGTAAAAATGGTGTAGGTAAAACTACTTTCTTAAATATTTTATTAGGATTAGAAAAAATTGATGGTGGCAAAGTAGTTTCGGGTGAAACAGTTGTCTATGGCTACTACACTCAAAAAGGAATGCAATTTAAGGAAGAAAAAAAGGTAATAGAAGTTATTAAAGACATTGCCGAAGTTATTCCGCTTACCAAAGGCAGAAGCCTTACTGCTGCTCAATTATTGGAAAAATTTCTTTTCCATAAAAGTATGCATTACAACCCAATTGCAAAACTAAGTGGTGGAGAAAAACGAAGACTCTATCTACTAACCATTTTAATTAAAAATCCTAATTTTTTAATTTTAGATGAACCTACCAACGATTTAGATGTAATGACCTTAAGCGTGTTGGAAGATTTTTTAGAAGACTTTCAAGGTTGTTTAATAATTGTTACGCATGATAGGTATTTTATGGACAAACTAGTTGATCACCTCTTTATTTTTGAAGGCGATGGAAAGGTGAACGATTACTTAGGGAAATACTCTGATTACAGAGAAGAACTAAAACAACAACAATTGGCAGATAAAAAAGCGGAAGCAGCTAAAGCCAATAAAGCTCCTGAAAAACAAAGTGAAAAAGTAGCTGCACCAAAAATCAAACTTAGCTACAAAGAAAAAATTGAGTTAGCACAGCTTGATAAAGATATTGAGCTATTAGAGAATAAAAAAGCTGAGTTGATGAAGGTTTTAGAAGTAAATCAAGCCAATCACGAAGAAATAATGAAAATTACAAGTGAACTTGGCGAAATTAGTGCTCAACTTGAATTGAAAGAAGAAAGATGGCTTTATTTATCTGAATTTGAATCTTAAATTACTTTTGATTTTTAACTAATTTTTTTCTTCAAAATATATTTTTATCCTTTTAAAAAACTAAAAAAAACATTTTTTTTATAGTACAAGACAACCTATTTTTAAAAAATTAAGACTATAATTGTAAGGTAAATAGCTAATTAATTTATACATTTACAAAAAACACTGCAATTATGGTTAATAAATTTCTTATTTTATTCTCATGTTTAATGTTTATAGTTGGTGCTAAAAGTCAAACTGTAATATGGACTGAAGATTTTCAAAACAATTGTGCAGCAAGTTGTCCTGGTTTAGGATATTCAAGTACAAACGGAACATGGACAGAAACACAAACAGGACCAAATGGAGCTGATGCAAATGTTTGGTATGTTAGTGGTCAGGAATGTGGAAACGCAGCTGGTGCATGTGGTTCTGTATGTGGAACAACTGATCCTTCTTTACATTTAGGTGCTAATATATCTGTAATTGGTGATCAAGGAGCTGCTTATTTAAATGGTGGAATGGGGTTTTGGTTTCCAGAAACTGATAAGCGAATTGAATCTCCTGCCATAAATTTAACTGGTCAAACTAATGTTACATTAAATTTTAATTATATTGAAAATGGAGATGGTCCTATAGACGATGCTTCTCTTTGGTATTTTGATGGAGCTACATGGTCATTATTAGACCCTTTGGCAAAACCGCCCTTTGGAGCTTGTGCTCTACAAGGTTTGTGGACAGCTTTTTCTATTGCTTTACCTGCTTCTGCAAACAACAATGCCAATGTTAAAATTGGTTTTAGATGGATTAATAATGATGATGGTGTGGGAAGTGACCCATCTTTTGCTGTAGATGATATTACTTTAACCATTCCAACTACAGCTGGTCCAAATGCCAACTTTACCACATCTTCTTCTACAATTTGTGTTGGAGATTCTATAACTTTTACTGATGCTAGTACTACTTCTGGAACTACTACTTACAGCTGGACTTTTACTACAGGTACTCCAGGAACAGCTAATACTGCTGGGCCACACACTGTGGTTTTTAATACTGCCGGAACACACAACATCAGCTTAACAGTTACTGATGCCAATGGTACGGATAATGTAACCTTACCCATTACCGTAAATCCACTACCAACTGTAACCGCAAACGCTACTGCAACTTCAATTTGTGCTGGCGACCCAGTTACCTTAACAGGCGGAGGAGCAACTTCTTATACTTGGGATAACGGAGTTACTGATGGAGTAGCTTTTAACCCTACTGCAACAACAACTTATACCGTTACAGGTACAGACGGTAACAACTGTAGTAATACTGCTCAAGTTACTGTTACCGTAAATAACTGCTCTCAACCTACTGCTTCTTTTACCACATCTTCTTCTACAATTTGTGTAGGTGGCTCAATAACTTTTACAGATGCTAGTACTGGTTCTGGTATTACTGCTTGGAGTTGGACTTTCCCAACAGGTACTCCAGGAACTGCTAATACTCAAGGACCGCACAACGTAGTTTTTAATACTGCAGGAACACATAATATTAACCTACAAATTACTGATGCTAATGGTACGCATGATACCACAATTGCAATTACCGTTAACATCTGTTCTCAACCTACTGCTTCATTCACTATGTCAGCAGATACCATTTGTGCAGGCGATTCTATAACTTTTACAGATGCTAGTTCTGGTTCTGGAATTACTGCATGGAGCTGGACTTTCCCAACAGGTACTCCAGGTACAGCAAACACTCAAGGGCCGCACAACGTAGTTTTTAATACTGTTGGTACGCATAATATTAATCTGCAAATTACTGATGCTAATGGTACGCACGACACTACCATAGCTATTTTTGTTACTAATTGTGTTTTACCTCAAGCCTCTTTTACAGCTTCTGCTACATCAATTTGTATGGGAGATTCTATTACTTTTACCGATAACAGTACAGGGTCTAATATCAACACTTGGAATTGGACCTTTAATGGAGGAAATCCTATTATAGCTAATACCCCTGGTCCTCATACTGTAACTTTTAACAATGCAGGTAGTTTTAACATCACCTTACAAATCAATTACCCTAATGGAAGTAGTGATACTACTATTACTATTGTAGTAGATTCTTGTAATCCACCAATTGCAGCTATAGGAATGAACCCTAGTAATGGAAAAATTTGTAAAAATGGTTGTATAGAATTTTCTTACATCGGTACAGGAGGTACACCAACATCATGGAATTGGAATTTTGAAGCTGCTGTGCCTAGTTCTTCCATTTCCGAAAACCCGGGATTAGTTTGTTGGCAAGATACTGTTGGAACATTTGTAGTTACCCTTGAAGCAACAAACGCTTATGGAACAAGCATTGTAATAGACACTATAACGGTAAGCGATCCTGCAATTATTACCGCTTACTCAGATACTACCATAATTTTCGGTACTAATGTTACCCTTACTGCTCAAGCTACAGATACTTCTGGGAATATTATAAGTGGAGGAACTTACACTTGGAGTCCGATAAATAATTTAACCTGTGTACTTTGTCAAACCACTACTGTAATTCAGCCAACTGATACAAGTATTTATATTGTTGCTTACGAAGCAGATAATGGTTGTATTGTTTATGATACCGTAACAGTTAATGTTGATATGCAGTTTAATATTGGAGTTCCTAGTGCATTTACGCCAAATGGAGATGGTAATAATGACTTACTACTTGTTAGAGGTTTAATAGGAATTGAATCCTTAACCTTCGCTATTTATAACCGATACGGACAAGAAGTATTTTTTACAAGCGAAAAAACTGAAGGCTGGGATGGAACACATAATGGCAAACCTTTAAATCCTGGAGTTTTTGTTTACTATGTGAAAGCAACTATGTTAGATGACACTATCCGAGAACTAAAAGGCAATGTAACTTTAATTAGGTAAGCACAATTTACTTCTGAATTAACGAATATTTTAATTATGAAAAATTTATATATCTCTACCATTTTAGTATTAGTATTTAGTGTTCCTTTATTCGGGCAGCAAGATGCACATTTCTCGCAATTCTTTGCTTCACCAATGACAGTTAATCCAGCTAGTGCTGGTGCTTTTAATGGCGATATAAGAGGTTTATTAAATTACAGAAATCAGTGGGCATCAGTTAGTGAACCTTATACCACTATTGCAGCTTCTTTTGATGCACCAGTTTTAAAAAGAATGAAAGGTGGAATGTTTGGATTAGGCTTAAATTTTTATAAGGACGATGCTGGGGCTTCAAAATTCTCTAATGTTAAATATAGTTTAGCATTGGCATACCACTTAGATATTGGTGGAGGAAATAAAAATCATTTTCTTTCTGTAGGTTTCCAAGCTGGGGCAATACAACGTTCTATAAATTATAATAACTTAACTTTTCACGATCAATGGAATGGCGTTGCTTTTGACTCTGAAATTCCTACAATTGACCAGTTTGGTGGCAATGCTGTAAATGTTTTTGATATGGCAACAGGAATTCATTGGTTCTACTCTCCTACTGATTATACTAGATATTTTGCTGGTATTTCTTTGTTTCACTTAAATGCACCAAATGTTTCTTTTAATAGTGAAGAAGATCCTTTATTACGAAAATTTACTATACATGGTGGTGCTGAAGTTGGTAGAGGTGGTGGAAATGCTGCTATTAATAATAGTGGTTTTTCTGTTTTACCTAATTTTATTTTTACTCAACAAGGAGCAAACAGGTATTTTAATTTAGGTGCAGAAGCTAAAATGCGATTGCAAAATGCTACAAAATTTACTAACTATCAAAACGAAATGTCATTTTCTATTGGACCTTATTTGCGTTTTGGAGATGCTCTTTATGCAGTTGCAAGATTTAATTGGTTAGGCTTCTCTATGGGCGTTAGTTATGATATCAACATGTCTGATTTAACTGCTGCTACTAGCGGAAACGGAGGATTTGAATTAAGTTTAGGATATTACGGAAACTTCAACTCCACACCATCAAGAGGACATAGTGTGCGTTTTAAATAATTACTTCGATAGTTGAAACATTATTCCAAAAGCAAAATACCATTCTGCGAATATAATGTTCTGACTGGCTCTATCTTCAATGTCTTTAGATGTTAATACATCTGGTAAATCTATAAAACCAGCCTTAACTTCTGTTCTTAAAAAAAAATACTTGTAAAAAATAGCATTAAATCCGGCTTTACCTGAAAATCCATAACCAGCAAAATGAAATTCATCATTTCTTACATTGTTCCACAAGGTAACATTAGATTTTGGCATAACTGGTCCTAATCCAAAACCTAACATAGAATTTAACTGAAATTTATCTGGATTAATGCTTACAAACTGTTGCAGTAAATCATCATTTCTGGTAAGTTCTATATTGATATAATTTAATCCGTCTGTATGTTCGTACCTTAAAAAATCCTCATTGATATGAAAAAGTCTATTGATATATTCTCCATCATAAATTGATTCATCTCTAATATACCCTCTAATTCTCACATCTTGCACACTAGAAATAACATACTTCATGTGATCTACACCAATAGAAATATCATACTTATCGGAAATATAATATCCCAACCTTAAATTAGTTTGCGGGTAAGTAATATATTTGGGATGAAAATAAGTTTCGTAATTAAAATCAGACTGCTTATCATGGGCTTTAACATCTGTTAAAATAAAATCATAGTCTTTACCTGTAAAATGTATGCTAGATGGAGCGTACCAATCTTGATTCCAACCCCATAGCATATATATTTTACCCTTGTTTACTTGTTTTTTTGTAGGAAGTACGTCTTGTCCTTTAAGTATAGAAGAAGCTACTACTAAGCTTAAAAATAAATATAATTTCACCTTCATTTTAATCGCAAAAAGATGCAAAGTTACGCCCACTATATTAATACAAGCACAAAAAAAGTCAATAAATAAATTTATTGACTTTTAAATACTTTAAACTAATTGAATTTCAGTTTTAAAAACTATAGGTTAACCCTCCTAAAATATTAAATCGTTGCGTTGCATAATCCTGATATCTTTCATACTCTACAGAACCAATATTCATAAAATTAATGAATGCTGATAGCTTTTTGGTATATCTGTATTCTAATCCTACATTAACATCTACCAATCCGCCTAATTGTTTTGCTTCTGGTGTTGTTATTGTTCCTTCTGTAGTTGCTGTTGTAGTATATATTTTAGCATATTGTTTTCCCAAAACAAACACATCTAATCTTACTAAAATTTTATCTGACAAATCATAAATTCCAGACACCATGGTTTTAAACTCAGGTTTGTGCCATACTTCTAGCTCTTTTGCTGCTTCGTAAGCAAAATAATCTGCCGTAAATAGCACTTTTATTTTTTCTAGTTGCTGATAGGCTATTTCTGCATTGATGTTGAAGAAAGTGATTTCATCATAAATTACATTAAATTTATTTTGAAGTACGGTAGCGTGTTCTTTTACATACAATGGCTGATTGTCTATCTTTTGCTTGCTCACACTTGTTTTAAAGCTAATTTTATCACTTATGCTTCCTCTAATTCCACCATAAATATCGTATTTCTGATTGCTGTTTAATACCGCTAAAACATCCGCATTTACAAATGGATTTTCTGCAAAAAAAGTGTTGAAGTTGTTATTTATAATTCCTCCTTTTATTCCAACATAGGGAATAATAATATCATCAACAATATTGTACTTAAACTCAGCTATTGGGTAAAAATGAAAATCATTTTCTTCTTCTAATAATTGTTGTGAGTTAACAAACAACCCTGCTCCTAAGTTAAATTTCCACTTACTGGTTTGTGTGCTTATTTGCGGAATTAACCCTACAGATGTAGTACTTTTAAGTTCTAAATCATTCGTCAATTTGTTGTAGTTTACTTTTACGCCTAACTCGTACAATTCTCTTTTGTGGTATTTGTTAAATCTACCATCAACCTGAATGTTATTTTCACTAACGCCAAAAACATCTTTTAAATGGTAGTATTTCACATCAGCATTATAATCGAATTGGTTGGTATCGGTAAAATTTCTAGAAAGACTGAAAATACCTGTATATTTATTTAATAGTTGTTGTTGTATTCCTTCTGATGGAGTATATTGAACAGGTAAACTGTCTGGAATACCATAATAGTGAACGGCATTTCTATCGTAATCAAACCCTAATTTCCATGTAAATTGTCTGGAAAACTTTTTACCATACAAACCAAAATGATTATCGCTAAAAGCAGATCTTCCTACATCTTTTAATCCTGAAGAAGATAAATGTCCGGCATGAACTCCCCAAGCAAAATCTCTATTTCTGGTTGAATTATAAAACACATCTGCCACCGTTGTTCCATTGGTTCCATAACCCACTTTTGCGTAGCCTCTATATAATTTTGTTAACGGTTCTCCAACAACTTTAGCGTGTTTTATAGTATCAATATTAAAAGCAACAGGCATGTTTTTCTCCAAAAATGAATATTTCAGTTGAGGAATAATTTTAAAAGTATCTTGTATAACAGGATTACTTTTAATTTTATGTGCTTCATTTAAAAATGGCTTATATTCTTCAACATTAATTACAGTTGTAGAATCTAAACTTGAGTTTTGAGCTTGAGTAAAAACCATGCTAAAACACATAACCAAAAGCAACCATCCTTTTACGTATGGAGAAAGAAATCTATGTATATTTTTATTACTCATTTTCTTGTTCAATTTTAGGTTGGTTAATTTCTTCAATTGCTTCTTCTTCTATTTTTTCTTCTTCATAAAACAAGTCATCTAGCTTTACATTGTCGTATAATTTCAATTCTATTTCCTCTTCCTCTTGTTTTACTCGCTTGCTTTCTTGAGCTTCAATAATGTTTAATTTTTCTGTAGCTGTAGATACCAATTCAGGGTATTTACTATTATCCTTAACATTCTTCAAGGTAATTTTTGCTTGAAATAAATCTTCTTTAGCAACATAATTATCAGCCAATAAAATCAGTGATTTTCCTATCCAAAAATCGTAAGATGGAAAGGATTTTATTAAGCTAAACACTTCCGATTCGCACAAATCATTGTCGCCTCTCATATATAAAATATTGGCTACGTTGTATTTTGCTTCTACTCCAAATTTATTTTTTGCTGTTGCTGCTGTAGTAAACTCTTTAAAAGCCAAATTATAATCATCTTTTCTAATGGCAGTTTTGCCATAAATTAAATGCGTTTCTGCTAACAGATTAGCGTTATTATTATCTTTATTTATAATTAACTCACAGTATTTTATCGTGTTATCATTGTTTTCCAATTCAAAGTTTAAACGCATTTGTTCTACCTGAGCTAAAAATACATTCTCTTGCATATCAGCCAAATACTCTAATTTGCTAAAATAATTTAGGGCATCTTCAGTTTTACCTAATTCTTTGCTCAGCTTGGCAGCATTAAGCAAAGCATCTTCTGTAAAAGCATTTTTTGGATATTTTATTACTTCACTAAAATCTAACAAGGCTTCGTCTTTAAACCCTGCTTTTCTTTCGCAGACAGCTTTGTAGTAATGTGCCTGAATTTTATAATTTCCGTTAGGATATTTCTCTAAATACTTAGTAAAATCATTGGTCGCTTTATTACAATCTCCACTCATGTAGTTATTCTCAGCAACTTCAAAATAATCTTTATCCATTACCAACTGAGTTGAGTCTATATTGTTTAATCCAGCCAAGTAATTTTCATATTGAGTAATATCTCCTTTATCTATATAAATTTTCTTAATGGTGCTAAGTGCTTGTTTAGCTTCGTTAGTTCCAGCATAATCGTCAACTACTTTCTTGAAAGATGCCAATGCTTTATCATCTTCTTTGTTGTTGTAATAAATTAATCCTCTTTTAAGTAAGGCTTTACTTATGTAAGTACTATTTGGATGTTCATTAATCAACAAATTGAAGTTGGCTAACGCTAAATCGTTTTTATTTCTCTCTTGTTGTGTTTTAGCTAATTCATAAATGGCATCGTCCAACAAATGAGAAGCTTGTTTTTGATTAATTAAGGTGTTTAACAGGTTGATTTTATCATCATAATTTCCCATAACACCATTTGCAACTGCACTTTGGTAAAGCGAATATTCTAACTGATAAATACCCATCATGGCTGCTTTATCGTAAAATTCTGTTGCCGATTTATATTCTTTATTAATGAAAAAACAATCTCCAATTCTATTCAATGCATCATTTTTAGTTTTAGATTTATCTGTTTTATCGTTTTGAACATATTTTCTAAACCAGCTTTGAGCATTATCATATTCTTTTAATTTAAAATAGGAATATCCTAAGTTATAATGTGCTTCATTGTAAAATGAATAACTTATAGCATTAGGTTCGTAAATTACTTTTTTATAATCGGCAATAGCATCGCTATAAGCATCCAATCTGTAGTTGGCTTCTGCTTTCCAAAAGGTGTTTTTAATCTTTAAATCTCCTAGTATCGGGTATTTATCAGATTTATCAAAATGAACAATAGCACTAGCATAGTTTTGATTATTAAACAACTCCACACCTCTGTAATGAGCTATTTTCTGATAAGCCTCTTGCAATTGAGGGTCTAATTTTTTAATGTTTTCTAAAGATGTTAGAGCAGCTTTGTAGTTTTTGGTGGTAAAATAAACCGCAACCAAAAATTCATAAGCATCATTTAATTTAGTTGAATTCGGATAAGTATTAATGAATTTTTCAAAAGCTCGTATTGCATCGTTAAACGGATGAAAAGATAATTCGTAAGAAATTTTAGCAAAACTAAAAAGAGCATCCTCCTGAATTTGAGCATCAAAATCGATTAATGCGGCTTCTCTAAAAGAACTTTGTGCCTGACGTTTTTCTTCCAGTTTTAGGTAACATTCAGCCATATGGTAATGAGCTACTTGAGATAAACTGTCACTTTTAAAAATAGCTTTCTTCAACCAAGGTAATGCTTCAGTACAACTATCTGCTTTAAAATAAGCATAACCTAACTGATAATAATCGCCTCTGTTAGCTTCGTAAGGCTTTTCTTTAATGTATTTGTTAAGATAAGGAATAGCTTCATTAAACTTATCGGTTCTATAATAAGCATCTCCAATTAGTCGAGAAATCTCCCCTACTCTTTTTGGGATGGCGGTATCTAACAAAGCCGGAGCATAAGCAATAAGTTCCTCATAATTTTCTTGTAAATAATATATCTGAGTAATGTAATAAGGAACTATGGGCGAGAATTTTTCATCATTTTTAATCATCAAAAAAGTTTGCAAAGCAGCTTCATATTTACCTTGCAAGTAAGCAATATGTGCATAATAATATTTGGCAGCAGCACTATAAGCATTGTCGGTATCTTTAATTTCAAAAAAAGCTGCTGAAGCTTTTTCTAAATTTTCTTCTTCAAAATAACTGTATCCTTTTTTAAAATAATATTCTGCTTTATCTTCTTCCGATAAATCATAAACATCAATCAACTCAAGCCATTGCAAGGTTTTATCGTATTTCTTTTTTCTAAAATAGTACCTTCCTAAATGAAAATGAGCCAATTTTACTTTCGGACTTTCAGGATATTTAAGCACAAACTCAATTAACAAGGCTTCTGCATCATCATTAAAAAGCTCTAAACCACAAAGTGCATGGTAATAAGATGCGTTTACCACCATTTCAGATTTATTATCTGATGTGCTTTTAATGATTTTTTCAAAAACCTCTTGAGCAGCACTAAATTTTTCTTTGTCGTACAACTCCAACCCTTCATTGTATTCTAGGTTGTCGTGTGTATAAATGGTTGTTTTCTGTGCAATCACTATTGAAACTGCACTTAAAACCACACATAAAATTAAAATTCGTTTTAATACCATTAGTTTATTCCCAATTTAATGATTGTATTTGGTAAAATTAGAACGTAAACTTGAGTTTGGGACATCCATGTTTTCAAGTTTTCAACGTTGTAGTGTTGACATTATTTTTTTAAAATCAAGCAATTGATAAGCACAATCGTCAAATAATAAATAAATTTGTTCCTTTATTCATAACTATATAATTAGCATGATTATTTCAATTGAAAACGCAAAAATTTTCCAAAAACAAAGTTTAGTTCTTCAAGATATTTCTATACAGATAGATAAAGGAGAATTTGTTTATTTAATAGGTAAAACTGGTTCGGGCAAGAGTAGTTTGCTTAAAACCTTATATGGCGATTTACCTTTAAAAGAAGGAGCTGCAAGTGTTTGCGATTTTGATTTAACCCAACTTAAAAAGAGACAAATTCCTTTTTTAAGACGAAAACTTGGTATTGTTTTTCAGGATTTTCAGTTGCTTTCCGACAGAAGTATTCATGATAATTTAAACTTTGTTTTAAAAGCTACCGGCTGGAAAGACAAACAAAAAATGAACGATAGAATTGAAGAAGTACTTAAAAGCGTTGGATTGGTAAATAAAGGTTTTAAATTTCCTCACGAACTTTCTGGTGGAGAACAACAAAGAGTTGTTATTGCCCGTGCTTTGCTTAATGAACCCGATTTAATTTTAGCTGACGAACCAACAGGAAACTTAGATCCTGAGACTTCGGAAGAAATTATTAAACTGCTTTTTGAAATCAGCAAAAAAGGCAAGGCAATTCTTATGGCTACTCACGATTATCAATTGATGCAAAATTTCCCTTCACGAACTATAAAATGTGAAAACAACACCATATCCGATTCTTCGCCAAACAGCTATATAAAAACAACCACTCCTAGCAATGCAGATTTACCTCAAGAAGGAAACAATTTGTAGGTAATTTATTGATTGTTGGAAAATTAGTCTATTTTTGAAAACATAACGCTATAGATGAAACAATTCCTAATCATATTATTTTTTTTCCTTACCATTACTCCCTCATTTTCTCAAACAGCAGAAAAAAAAGCCATTGGAGAAAAGAAAGCACTTTTCATTTATAATTTTTCTAAATACATAGAATGGCCAAACATTGAAAAACTTAAAGAGTTTAAAATAGGCGTTATGGGCGATGATTATAATTACATTTTTAATGGATTAGAAAAAGTTGCTTCAGAAAAAAATGTTAAAGATCTCCCTTTAAAAATTATTCGTGTTAATTACGATACCAAATTAGACGAGTTACAAGTATTGTATTTTGATGATGCCGAAAAATATCCTATTAAAGATATTTACAAAAAAGTTAAAAAAAAACCTGTTTTATTAGTCAGCGAGCATTATCCTTACGGACAGTCTATGATTAATTTTATAATGGTAAACGATAAAATTGAATTTGAACTTAATGAAGAAAAATGCAATGCTGTTGGTTTAAAAGTAAATATTGCCATAAAAACCATAGCTATAAAAACCAAAAGAGATTGGGAAAGCTTGTCGGAAAAAATGGAAACTTTAAGCTTATCTCAAAATGAAAAAGTAGAAGTGCAAACCAAAGATTTAGAAGCACTTTTGGAGCAACAGAAAAAATTAACCGCAGAAATTGCTGCTAATAAATCTATTCTTGAAAATCAGAAAAAAGAATTGGCAGAAAAAGCCGCCATGGTTGAAGCATCAAACAAAATGCTTGACGAAAGAAAAGCTACCATACAGCAACAACAAGCCAAAATAGCTCAACAAGAAAATAGTTTAGGAGATTTAAATTTTACCATAACTGCCAAACAAATAAAACTTGCCGAACAACAAGAAATTCTAGAAAAAGAACAAAATAAACTCTTAAAAATTAAAACTCAATTTGTCGAAACGGAAAAAGAACTTACCAAAAAAGAACAATTGGTAAAAGACAATGAGGCTTATATCCAAAATCAATATAAAATTATTGAAACCAAAACTTCTACCATTGAAGAACAAAAAAACATTATTTGGCTTTCTGTAATTTTCTTAATTGTTGTATCTGTTTTGGGATTGCTGGCTTATAGAAGTTATAAACTTAAGAAAAAAGCCAACATTCTTATTGTACAACAAAAACACGAAATTGAAGCTCAACACAAAGAAATTAGAGATTCTATAGATTACGCCAAAAGAATTCAACAAGCCATTATTCCTCCTATTAAAATTGTTGAACAACATTTAAAAGATTGTTTTGTAATCTATCAACCAAAAGATGTGGTTAGCGGAGATTTTTATTGGCTGGAAAAAAGCCCCTCCCCAACCCTCCCCGAAGGGGAGGGAGACTCTCCCCCTTCGGGGGAGCTGGAGGGGGCTGCTATATTCTTCGCAGCCTGCGATTGTACCGGACATGGAGTGCCAGGAGCTATGGTGAGTGTAATTTGCAACAATGCTTTAAAAAGATCTGTTAATGAATTTAAACTTACTACACCAGGTGAAATTCTAGATAAAACCAGAGAAATTGTAGTACAAGAATTTGAAAAAAGTGAAGACGAAGTAAAAGACGGAATGGACATAGCACTATGTAGTTTAAAATTTGATGTTAAAGGTTTGAAGTTAAACAATACTGAAACAGTAGCCACACTAGAGTATTCCGGAGCAAATAATTCACTTTATATTATTAAAAAAGCCCCTCCCATCCTCCCCTTCGGGGAGGAGAGTCCACGCACAAGCCAAACAAAAAACAAGGGATTTGTGGGCGAGAGTTCCTCCCCTTCGGGGCGAACAAAGTCTAGTAGACTTTGGGGCGAGCATTTGCGAAAGAGTGGGGCAGAACTTATTGAAATTAAACCCGACAAACAGTCTATTGGAAAAGTGGACAACCCTACTCCATTTACCACGCACAATATCTCCTTAAAAAAAGGCGACACTATTTATGTGTTTACTGATGGCTATGCCGATCAGTTTGGTGGTGAAAAAGGTAAAAAAATGATGTATAAGCCTTTTAAAAACTTGCTTTTAGCTATTCAGGATAAAAGTATGAGCGAACAAAAAATCATTTTAGAACAACACTTTAAAGAATGGAAAGGCGGACTAGAACAGGTTGATGATGTTTGCATTATAGGTGTGAGAATTTAACAGTAATAAATCTTTATCTATTGTCTAAAAATTAAAAATGGCTGCCGAAATATCGACAACCACTTTTAAAACTAAAACTATGAAATATAATTAAAAAACTTACTTTTTAATTATTCGTTTGAACTACCACATCATTAGCTGGAGTAGTCGGATTTGCTTGAACTCTTACTTTTTGATATTCTACTAATCTATCTTCGTAGTAACGCTCATATTCTTGTTCATCTTCAATAAAATCATTCACTTTGTTTTGCAATTTAATTGGCAATTCATTAGTTGATTCATAATCTTCTAAGATGTTTTTTAATTTTCTTCTATTATACTTTTGGTTTACAATTAATCCATTTATAAAAAGCGGAGTTGAAACAGCCATTAACCCAACACCTACTGGAGGAAGTATAACAGCCACAGCAGTTGAAAGCGGCAAGAATGACATTTGACCTTTTGCCGAGTTTTCTCTTTTATCGAAAAATATTTCAATTACTGCTAAAGAGGTATCGTCTGAACCATACTTGGTAACAAACTCATTATAATTTAACTTATGCTCTTTTTTAGCTTTTACTTGCATATTTTTTTTCGCACTTTTACTTTTATTATTGTTACCTGCAACAGCAAAAAGTTGTGCACTAACTAAAATGGATACTAATATTAATTTCTTCATAATGTTTTGTTTTAAATATTGTTTATATAATTTTTTTTGTTTAAATATTATGAACCAAAAGTAGGCTGATTATAAGCCTATTAAAAGGGTGTTTTACCTATTTTGAAAAATATTACTACTATATTTTTGAGGCTAAAAAATGATGTTTTTCACATGAATTTTCGTGAGATACTGAGGGGAGTTGTGATAGAAATGCATTACTGTATAAGTATTTTTTGAATACTCAATAAGGTAGTAATACTGAAGCTTAAGAAAGTACTAACAACAATCTACTACCTAATTACCACATTCATTTTGAGGAAAATAAATTTTATCAATAAATAAAATAATATCCCAACTAACTGAATACATTAAACTTACATGCTAATATTGATTATTACAAGTACTAAAATCATTTTCTTTTATCACAAAAAATTAGAAAATATACATCAATAATTTCAACAGTAGTAATACAAAAAAAGGCTACATAAAAAGTGTTTCATTTTTAAGCGATTTTATTTAAGTTGTTGAAACACATATTTTCTAACTCATACTTTTTTTGATAAAAAAATGAATTACTACTTAATTTTAAATCATAAAAAACATATGATTTTAAGTAAATAGTTTTAAACCTGAGTTCGATTATTATTTTAAAATTCAGATTTTTATAAAAGTTAATTTACAAGGCATATTTTTAAAGCTTTAGCAAGCTAAAGCGAGAGAATATAACGCAGCAAATTGACTTTTAGGAGAAAACGTTTTTGTTAATCCACTTCTAAACAGCAATTTTCTGCCTAAAAATGCTTTATAATAGCTCGCTATTGTTTCATCATTTTTAGTTGAAACTCACTATTTACAAGTGGTCTGAATTCAAAAGAATAATCGAACTCAGGTTTTAAGATAAAAACCTATCAAATAATCTAATTTTAGTAACTTCGCACCCTTAAAAAAATTCAATACAAGTAATTATGATTAAAATAACACTGCCAGACGGTTCGGTAAAGGAGTTAGCCAAAGGGTCTTCAGCTATGGATGTTGCAAAAAGCATTAGCGAAGGATTGGCTCGTAATGTAATTTCAGCAAAAGTTAACGGAATAACTGTTGAAACCACTACCCCTATTACCGAAGACGCAACTGTGGTGTTATATACTTTTGATCAGGAAGAAGGGAAAAAAGCTTTTTGGCATTCTTCTGCACACGTATTGGCTCAAGCTTTAGAAAAACTTTATCCGGGAATTAAGTTAACCATTGGTCCTGCTATAGAAAATGGATTTTATTACGATGTTGACCCGGGTAAACATGTAATTAGAGAAGAAGACTTCAAAAAAATTGAAGATACCTTTTTAGAATTGGCTCGACAAAAAGCAGACTTTACAATGCGTGCTGTTTCTAAAGCAGATGCATTAGCAAAATATAAAGCCGAAGGAAACGAATATAAAGTAGAATTAATAGAAAACCTGAATGATGGCGAAATTACTTTTTGCGACCATTCCGATTTTACCGATTTATGTAGAGGCGGACATATTCCTAATACAGAAATAATTAAAGCGGTAAAAATAATGAATGTGGCTGGTGCTTATTGGCGTGCCGACCAAAACAACAATCAGCTTACTCGTGTTTACGGAATTTCTTTTCCAAAACAAAAAATGCTAACCGAGTATTTAGAATTGTTGGAGCAAGCTAAACAAAGAGACCACAGGAAATTAGGTAAAGAGTTAGAATTGTTTGCTTTTTCAGAAAAAGTTGGACAAGGTTTGCCTTTATGGTTACCAAAAGGAGCTATGCTTAGAGAAAGATTAGAATCATTTTTGAAAAAAGCTCAGATAAAAGCTGGTTATCTTCCTGTAATTACGCCACATATCGGACATAAAGATTTATATGTAACCTCTGGTCATTATGAAAAATATGGTGAAGATTCTTTTCAACCTATTTTAACACCTCATGAAGGCGAAGTGTTTTTATTAAAACCAATGAACTGCCCTCACCATTGTGAGATTTATAAAACAGCTCCTCGTTCTTACAAAGATTTGCCTATTCGTTATGCCGAATTCGGAACGGTTTACCGATACGAACAAAGTGGAGAATTACACGGGTTAACAAGAGTGAGGTGTTTTACGCAAGATGATGCCCATTTATTTTGTCGTCCCGACCAAGTGGAAGATGAATTTATGAAAGTGATAGATTTAGTGTTGTATGTTTTCAACTCTTTAGGTTTTGAAGATTTTACAGCTCAAGTATCATTAAGAGATCCTGAAAACAAACAAAAATATATTGGTTCTGACGAAAATTGGGAAAAAGCAGAAAGTGCCATCATCAATGCTGCTAATGAAAAAGGGTTGAAAACTGTTGTAGAAACTGGTGAAGCAGCATTTTACGGGCCTAAATTAGATTTTATGGTTAAAGATGCGTTGGGTAGAAGCTGGCAATTAGGAACCATACAAGTAGATTATAATTTACCCGAAAGATTTGAATTAGAATACAAAGGAAGTGATAACGAAATGCACCGTCCGGTAATGATACATAGAGCACCTTTTGGTTCTATGGAAAGATTTATTTCTGTGCTAATTGAGCATTGTGGCGGAAACTTCCCATTATGGTTAACTCCTGAGCAAGTTGCTATTTTACCAATTAGCGAAAAATTTAATGAAAATGCGAAAAATATTTCAGAATTGCTAAATAATTACGATATTCGCAGCTTCGTTGACGACAGAAACGAAAAAGTTGGTAGAAAAATAAGAGATGCTGAGGTAAAAAAGATTCCATTCATGATTCTTCTAGGTGAAAAAGAAATTGAGTCAAATCAATTATCTATTAGAAAACATGGCGAAGGCGACTTAGGAACTTTTTCAACAGAAGCATTTGTGAAGCTTATCAACGATGAAATAAATAAAAATTTTAACTAAAATTAATTAACAATTTGGCAATAGCTAACAACAAAAACTTTAACAACAGAGGAAGAAACTTTCGTAAACCGGAAGAACAACACAGAATTAACGAGCGTATTCTTGCAAAAGAAGTAAGGGTAATTGCTGATGATTTAGAACCAGAAGTATTTCCTATTGCGAAAGCATTAGAAATGGCTCAAGAGAGAGAACTTGATTTAGTAGAGATTTCTCCAAATGCAGTTCCTCCTGTTTGTAAAATTATTGATTATAAAAAGTTTTTATACGACCAAAAAAAGAAGCAAAAAGAAATTAAAGCCAAAGCTTCTAAAATTGTTTTGAAAGAAATAAGATTTGGTCCTAATACTGATGACCATGATTTTAACTTTAAATTAAATCATGCTCGTAAATTTATTGAAGAAGGTGCAAAAATAAAAGCTTTTGTATTTTTTAAAGGAAGAACCATTATTTTTAAAGAACGTGGTGAAATTCTACTTTTAAAATTAGCTCAAGAGCTAGAAGATGTTGCAACAGTTGAATCAATGCCAAAAATGGAAGGAAAAAGAATGTTAATGTTCTTAGCTCCAAAAAAGAAAAAGTAAACAAGTAATTAATTAACCAATAAATAAATTTTGAAATTATGCCAAAAATGAAAACTGGTTCCAGTGCGAAAAAAAGATTCCGATTAACAGGAACCGGAAAAATTAAGAGAAAGCATGCTTTTAAAAGTCATATCTTAACTAAGAAAACGACTAAACAAAAGCGTAATTTAACAAAATTCACAACAGTTGATAAAGCTGATGAGAAAAACATTAAATTACAATTGTGCATCTAAGTAGATGTTCAGTTATGTTAACTTGAAAAAAATCGGTTATCGTACAAATACCGTAAAAACAAAAATTTTATCATTTTATATTTTTACGAGTATCCTCAAAATATTAGTTTTTCTTTAGAAAAAAATATTTCGGGATTTAAAATTTAGTAAACAAAACCAGAATGAATAGTATAAAGATTGCAACAATGCAGCACTAACATTCAAAAAACGTAAAAGAAATGCCAAGATCAACCAATTCAGTAGCTTCGAGAGCTAGAAGAAAAAAAATTATGAAACTTGCCAAAGGATACTTTGGTAGAAGAAAAAATGTTTGGACAGTAGCAAAAAATGCTGTTGAAAAAGCAGGTGTTTATGCTTATACAGGTAGAAAACACAAAAAGAGAAATTTCAGAGCCTTATGGATTCAAAGAATTAATGCCGGTGTTAGAGAACACGGATTATCTTACTCTAAATTTATGGGAGAACTTTCTAAACAAGAAATACAACTGAACAGAAAAGTATTAGCTGATTTAGCAATGAATCATCCTGAAGCTTTTAAAGCAGTAGTAGATAAAGTAAAAAAATAAAACCATTATTTATACTTCATAACAAAGCAGCCTTGAGTTTTCATGGCTGCTTTTTTTTTGATGATTTGTAAACTATTTTTGATACATTTGAAAAAATAAGGCTGACAGATTTTTTTTAAAATTAATCAGACTTTTTTATAAGTTGGACGGCATACATAAAAACCAATGTACAAGTAAGCACATTTTGGATTCTTCCGACACGCAAAGTCAACAGAAATTTTTAGTGCAAAGAAAAAGTATGTGGAAGCAATAAAAGAATTAGAACAAGAATTATATAAAAACAGGAGCTTAAAATGTCAGATATAATTATTTACAACACCTCTGATGGAAAGGCTAGTGTGGCTTTATATGCACAAGATGGCGATGTATGGATGAATCAAAACCAATTGGCAGAACTTTTTGACACCTCCAAACAAAACATAGGTCAACACATAAAAAAAATACTGGAAGAGAAAGAGTTACAAGAAATTTCAGTTGTAAAGAATTACTTTACAACTGCCGCTGATGGCAAAAAATATGAAGTAACTTTTTATTCACTTGCCATGATTTTAGCTATTGGTTTTAGGGTAAGAAGTAAACGAGGAACACAATTTAGAATTTGGGCAAATCAAAACCTTAGAGAGTACATGGTAAAAGGTTTTTTGATGGATGATGAACGCCTGAAAAATCCAGATGGTCGTCCAGACTATTTTGATGAATTGCTCGAGCGTATTCGCGAAATACGTACCTCTGAAAAACGCTTTTATCAAAAAGTTAGAGATTTACTGGCTTTAAGTAGCGATTACGACCCCACAGATAAAGCCACGCAAATGTTTTTTGCAGAAACCCAAAACAAATTGATTTATGCAGTAACTCACCAAACAGCTGCTGAATTGGTATTAAACCGGGCTAGTTCAAACAAACCCAATATGGGGCTTACTTCTTGGAAAGGAAGTATCGTTAGAAAACAAGATATCATCATTGCAAAAAACTACTTGAATCAAGACGAACTGGATACCCTTAATCGATTAACCGTAATATTTCTTGAAACTGCAGAACTCAGAGTAAAAGAACGAAAAGATATTAACTTAAATTTTTGGAAAGATAACGTAAACCGAATACTCCAATTCAACGACAAGAATATCCTGCAAAATGCTGGCTCCGTTGCTAAAGCAGATATGGAGGAAAAAGTTAAACAAATTTACAATGAATTTGATACGAAAAGAAAGCTATTTGATGCAAAACAAGCTGATTTAGCAGATTTAAAAGCAGTAGAAGATCAAATTAAAAAACATAAGGAATAATAATAGCAAAAGTAAAATTATGTGACTAGACACCGAACTAAACGATGACGCACAACGCATTGAATGTGAATTTTACTAGTAGATGAATAGTAAATTAGCACAAACAATAGTACTATTTATCACTCTGCAGAACGAGCAACTAGAAGGGATATCTTAAAAACCCTTTTGATGATTTGTAAACTATTTTTTATACATTTGAACGATAATATGAGAGAAGAAGATTAGGGATAGATATAAATGATAAAGAATTGATAAGATCAAATAAAGAACTAAAATAATATGCCAACACTCAATTGGATAGGAAAAGAAAAAGTGGTGAGCCACCACCAAGATGTGCCATACAGAGTTTTGGAACATAAATACCACTTCGATGCAGATAAGGGTGAAACTAACTCCTCCCCTTTGGGGAGGTCGGGAGGGGCTGGAAACAAAATCATACACGGAGACAACCTTGAAGCCTTAAAAAGTTTACTGCCCGAATACGAAGGAAAAATAAAGTGCATCTACATTGACCCACCTTACAACACAGGCAACGAAAGTTGGGTATATAACGACAATGTAAACCACCCTAAAATTAAAAAATGGTTAGATGAAACTTTAAAGGCCAAAGAACAAGACAAAGTTGCTGCGATTGGTGTAGATGACTTAACAAGACACGACAAATGGTTATGTATGATGTATCCAAGACTTCAATTATTAAATCGTCTTTTGTCAAATGATGGTGTGATTTTCATCTCTATAAATTTTCCAGATGAACATCATCATTTAAAGTGCATTTGTAACGAAATATTTGGTGAAAACAATTATTTAGGCGACCTAACTTGGGAATCTACAACACAACCAATTAATTCAGGTTCTGCGAGATTTAATTTACAACAAAAGACAGAACCAATTCTTTTTTATTGCAAAAACAAAAAAAATCAAAATGGATTCATTCTTGAAGAAATTGAATCAGGTCTAAAATATCCTCATCAAGGCAAACTAGGTAAATGTCGTTTTGAAATAATTGAAAAATCTGATGCAGGAGACTATCAAAGAGACACTATGAAATTTCCTATTTTAGGTCAGTTACCTAGAGAAGGTAAACGTTGGCAAATTGGACAAGATACAGCAACGGATTTAGAGAGTAGAGATAGATTAGAAATTGTTGACGGAATGGTCAAAAAAGCTGTATATCCTGAAGATGAATTAGATAAAAAGCAGTTTTTTCCGTTTTGGTCGCATTTTAGTGCATCTGAAGTCGGTTCAGCTTTATTAGGTAAGGATATTTTGAATGAAGTTATGGGGCGAGCCATTGGGTTTGATACTGTAAAACCACCAAAATTAATTGAAGAACTAATATCTCATTTTCCATCTGACTCAATAATTCTTGATTCTTTCGCAGGTTCAGGTACAACTGCTCACGCGGTTTTAAACTTAAATAAAAAGGACAATGGTAAACGCAAGTTTATATTAGTTGAAATGGAGGACTATTCAGAAGAAATAACCGCTCAACGGGTAAAAAGAGTTATGACTGGTTACGATTTTAGTGGTAAGAAAAAGGAAGTTTATAAAAGTTATTCAATTAATGTAACGAACTTAAAAAAATCTGATAAAATTCTTGAAGAATATGAAGAATTAAAAAGAGACGCTTCTTTTTCAAAAGTATCTATTGAATCTAAAAATGGCAGTATTTCAATCGTAACAGAAAAAGAAGTATCTGGTAAAACAGAAGGCTTAGGCGGAGCATTTGACTTTTACGAACTCGGATTGCCCCTATTTGATGAAAACGAAAACCTAAATGAGCAGGTAGGTTTAGAGCAAATTAGAGAATACATTTGGTTTTCGGAAACCCGCTCTTCATTTAAAGAACCAAACAAAGAACCTTATTTTTTAGGAAAAAAAGATGAATCAGCTTACTATTTTATTTACGAAAAAGACCGCTTAACCACTTTAGATTATGATGCTTTGGAACTCATAAAAACCAAAGGCGAGCAATATGTAATCTATGCCGACAATTGTTTGTTGCCAAAAGAATTTATGGCAAAGAAGAACATCATTTTCAAAAAAATACCAAGAGATATTACAAGATTTTAGATTATGGAAATTAAAATAGAAACACTGCCACCTAAAATAGATTCTGAGTCTGTAACCATATTAAAGCAATTGAATAGGGCTTCACGAGCATTGGGGCAACTAAAGGGTGAAGTTTCTAAAATTCCAAATTCTCAGATTTTATTAGATACTCTTACCTTACAAGAGGCAAAAGACAGCAACGAAATTGAGAATATTGTAACCACAGATGATGAAATGTACCAAGCCAGTATTGACGAAACAATGGCTTCGGTTACTGCAAAAGAGGCGCTCAACTATTCCAAAGCCATTAAATTAGGTTTGGAGATTGTTAGAAATAAAAGCTTACTAACAGTCAATGACATAAAACGTATTCAAGAATTAATTTCACCCAATCATCCTATTCGGAAAATACCGGGCACTGTTTTAAAAAATCCCAAAACGCAAGAGGTTGTTTACACACCACCACAACATTATGATGAAATCCAAAGCTTGCTCGATAATTTGGAGCGTTACATCAACGTACCAGAATTTCACGATATAGATGCTTTGATAAAAATGCCCATCATCCACTTTCAATTTGAGAGTATTCATCCTTTTTTAGATGGTAATGGAAGAACAGGGCGTTTGCTGAATATTTTGTATTTGGTTCAACAAGGTTTGTTAGACATTCCTGTTTTGTATTTAAGCAGTTACATTATAAAAAACAAAAGTGATTATTATCGTTTATTGCAAGAAGTTCGCACCAAAGGCAGTTGGGAAGAATGGATTGTTTGGATGTTGAAAGGCGTTGAACTTACCGCTAAAGAAACCATTGTAGTGGTTAACAAGATAAAAGTGTTGATGGACGACTACAAAAAAGAAATCCGTAGCAATTATAGTTTCTATAGCCACGATTTAATCAATATCCTTTTTAAGCACCCTTACACCAAGAACAGTTTTTTGGAACGTGAATTAAAAATTCACAGAAACACTGCTTCAAGCTACTTGAACACCTTTGCAGAAGCAGGATTGCTTACCAAAGTAAAAATTGGCAAGTTCAACTATTACATCAATGTTGCTTTGCTACAAATACTCAAAAACAGATGATAGACAGCAACTTAAATAAAGAAATCGATATGCACAACAAATCAAGGTTTCTTGTGCACGTTTCAAGAACATCTACAAATATTTGTAGAATGTTGTGCACGATATAAGTATATGCTTAAAGAATGGACAAATGTTGTGCACGATAAAATAGTAGAAATATGGAATTAAAAAGTTATCAGCGAAAAGTAATTGAGAATCTTGAAGAATATTTAGAGTATGTTCAGGAGCATAAAAGTTTAGCCAAAGCTTTCAATCAATATTGGGAAGATAAAATTGGCCCTTACAATCCGTTGGATGGTACAGGAATGGAAACCTACAAAAACAACATTCCAAATGCAGCCCACGTTTGTGTAAAAGTACCAACAGCAGGCGGGAAAACTTTTATTGCCGTTAATGCATTGCATAGCATTTTTTCAGCTTACGATTCCGCAAAACCAAAGGCGGTTATTTGGTTAGTACCTTGGAGTAATTTATTACAACAAACCGTAAACTCACTTTCCAATCCTGAACATCCTTATCGTCAAAAACTCAATTCGCTTTTTAACAACCGAGTAGAAATTTACCAAAAAGCAGATTTGTTGCAAGGTTCAAATTTTAATCCAACGGTGGTAAAAGACCAGTTGAGCATTTTTGTAATGAGTTTTGCCAGTTTAAGAGCTAACAACAAAGAAGATAGAAAGGTATTTCAGGAAAACGGACAGTTAGAAGCCTTTGTATCGCAATACAAAAACAGCGAACATATTTTGAGTGGTGTAGACGATACTGCACTAATCAATGTTTTGCGTTACCTCAATCCTGTCTTAGTAGTGGACGAAAGCCACAACGCAGAAAGCGATTTGAGTGTGGATATGCTCAAAAACTTAAATCCGTCATTCATTCTTGATTTAACAGCAACGCCAAAAGACAATAGCAATATCGTAAGTCTAGTTCCAGCTATTGAACTGAAAAAGGAACATATGGTAAAACTTCCTGTAATCGTCTATAACAACCACGACAAAACGGAAGTCATCAACAACGCTTTACACTTACAACGTAAATTGGAAAATCTTGCTAAAAAGCAAGAAGCCGAAGGCGGTAAATACATTCGCCCGATTGTATTGTTTCAAGCACAACCCAAAACCAAAGACGATAACACCACTTTTGAAAAACTAAAAGAACAATTGTTAGGTTTAGGTATTCCCGAAAGTCATATCAAAATCAAAACCGCCAATATTGATGAATTGAAAGGCATTGATTTAATGAGCAAGGAATGTGAAGTTCGTTATATCATTACCATTAACGCATTAAAAGAAGGCTGGGATTGTCCGTTTGCTTACATTTTGGCATCATTAGCCGACAAATCAAGTTCTGTAGATGTGGAGCAAATTTTGGGTCGTGTTTTACGTCAGCCTTATGTGCAAAAACACAAATCATTTCAATTAAATCTTTCTTATGTACTTACTGCATCTGCCAAGTTCAATGAAACTTTACAGAGCATTGTAAAAGGATTGCAAGAATCAGGTTTTAGTGAAAAAGATTATCGCAAAGTCGATAAAATGACCGAAGAAGAAAAGAAAACGGTTACAACTGACCCAGTTGAATCTTTCCTTTTCCCAGAACAACAAGCCGAAGAACAAGAAGAAACGATAGACAAAAACAGAGTAACGTTTGACCCAAATGCATATGAAGAAGAACCTGAAACAACCACGGTAATTGATGAAATTGAAACGATTGCTGAAGAGCAAAACCGACAGTTAGAAGAACAAATTAAAGAACAGGAAAAACAACCTGTTGACGAAAATATATTTCAAGAAATGGGTACAAAAGTAAAACGCTACAAAGTAAAAGAAGCCTACAAGGAGTTTTTAGACAAAATTGAGTTTCCGCAGTTCTTCATTAAAGTAACCGCAAGCGACATTTTTGGTACAGAAGAAGAATTGTTAAATCGTGAATCATTGCTCAAAGATTTCAAACTTTCAGACGAAGACATCAAAATTGACTTTGACCAAATTTCATCTGACTTGTATAAAATTGACTTAGAAGAATCGAAAAAAAATGAGTACCGACCATCTTTTACCAAAATTGAAGACATTATGGTAAAAGACCCTATTTCTGAAATCATTTTAGCTAAGCCAAAAGAAAACCAAATAATAGATATCACACATCAAATGATGCAGATTGTTGGCAATATGTATCCAATTCCAGATCAAGAAATTAAGGTTTACATTGGACGTATTCTAAAAAGTATGAACACCGAACAACTTCGGGATATTTTGGTAAGAAAATGGAGCTATACAGACAAAATCAAAGCTAAAATCAGACAATTGGCTGACAATTATGCAGAAGGTCGTTTTATGGACTTATTGAAATCCAAAAAAATCAACACCAAAGCAAATTGGAAATTGGGTAATGAAATTGTGCCGGGAAATACAGGTTCATCCATTGGAAATTCACTTTATGAAAGAGAAGGCTCTATGAACAATTTTGAAGAACGCGTTGCAATGGAAATCGGAACTTCATCAAATGTTGCTTTTTGGCACAGGAACTTAGAACGTGGAAAAGGTTTTTATATCAACGGATTTAAAGCCAACCACTACCCTGACTTTATTATGCAGACAAAATCGGGTAAAACCATATTAATAGAAACTAAAGGCGACCATTTAGATGGTTCAGATAGTGAAGCAAAATGCAGACTTGGAATCGAATGGGAAAGGCAAGCAGGAAATGACTTTGCCTACTTTATGGTTTTTGACAAGAAAGAAATTAAAGGAGCATATACATTGGACAAAGCAAAGGAATTGATAAGTAAAATGTAAAGCCAACTCAGGGTTCAAGAACATTGCAGTTCTCGTTCCTATGGTTGCTGCAGCACTTTCCCCCAACGCTTACTAACAAACAGAACGGAAAAGAATACTATAACACATTAAACAAAAAAGCAGCCTTGAGTTTTCAAAGCTGCTTTTTTGTTATGCATAATTATTACAACTAATAAGGTGCTTTTAGTACTGCTCCTAATTCGTTATACAACATACTTTTTATCTATACTTAAACTCGCACACCCACAACGCAAACATCACCTATCCCGTTTATGATATTTACGAGGATTGTGATGTTTTAGGCATTCTTGTTCGTCCGTTAAATGCGGACTCCAATCACGCAAACATCATCAACTTGTTCTAAGTTACCTTTCCACTTATAGAAATGCTGTTCTAAAATTTCTTTTTGCTCTGCCATGCTTTTGTTATTAATCTTAAGCAATAATTCTTTGAATGGTTTATACATCATCTTTTTGCCTTTAGGACCTCCAAATTGGTCGGCAAAACCATCGGTAAAAATATAAATGGTATCTCCTTTTTTTAGTTCTACCTCATGGTTAGTAAAGGATTCTTGTCTAAAATATTTTCCTATTGGCTGTTTATTAGGTTTAATTTCGGTCAATTCAGCTATTCCTTCCGTATTTTTAGTGATAATGTATAATGGATTATTTGCACCAGCATATTGTAGCAAAGCAGTTGTTTCTAGATTGTTTAACTTCAAACCTTTAACATCAAACTTTAAACTACATAAAGCTATATCCATTCCGTCTTTAACATCTTCACCACTTTTTTCAAAATGCTCAACCACCAATTGTTTTGTTTTATCCAAAATTTTAGCTGGAGAGATTTCTCTTGTTTCTAACAATGCTTTTGAAAGCGAATTAGCACAGACCACACTTACCATAGCTCCTGGCACTCCATGTCCGGTACAATCGGCTGCTGCAAAGAATATATGTCCCTCCCCACCCTTTTGCAAAGTGGGACTTTTTTCAACCCAATAAAAATCCCCACTAACAATATCTTTGGGATGATATAAAATAAAGAAATCTTTTAGTTCTTTATTTATTAGCTCATCGGAAGGTAAAATTGCACTTTGAATTCTTTTGGCATATTTAATACTATCAACAATCTCTGTATTTTTTTGTTCAACTATAATTTTTTGAGATTCTATTATTTGTTTCTGTTTGTTAGTTACTCTAAATCTGTTGTACATAAATGCACTAAAAATAATGATGAGAAAAAGTCCTCCAAACAAAGCGTATTGTTGATTTTTTTTCATTTTTAGTTCTGCTTTATGCCTTGCAATTTCTGCTTTTGAAAGTGCTTTTTCTTTTTCATAAGCCAAGCTATCAGCAACAGATTTTTTTTCATACAGATATTGCATTTCTTTTTCTATGGAGGCTTTAGTATTTTCTTCTTTTAACAAACTATCTTTAAATTGAATATGTAGTTTATAATAATCGAAAGCAATTGCTTTTTTGTTATTTTTTTCATAAAGTTCACTAAGCTTCCCTGTAGAAGACTCTAACACCTCTAAAGAGCCTATTTTCTTAGAGAGTTGATATGATTCTGTGAGGTATTTTTCTGCATTTTTATATTCATTTAATAACATGTAAAGATTACCAATATAGCTTTTTTGATAGCTAATTCCGAGTTTGTTATTTAACTCTTCATCAATTTTTAATGCTTCAAAATAAAAATCCAATGCTTTTTTAAAGTCTTTTTTATCTTCATAAGCCAAGCCTATATTACCTAAATGCCTCGATATACCGTATTTGTTATTGTACTTTTTATCAACCGCTAATGCTTTTTGGTAATACACTAATGCTTTGTCGAAATTATTTTGATCATGATAAACAATACCAATATTTCCTAATATGTTAGAGATACTATTGGTTTCATTCATTTTTTCTTTAAGTGCTAATGATTTTTTATAGTAATCTAATGCTTTTCCATATTCTTTTTGGTTGTAGTAAATAATTCCAATATTTCCTAAGGTAACTGCCTGTCCTTTTTCGTTGTTTATTTCTTCTTCTATTTTTAATGATTTAAAGTAATAAGTTAATGCTTCTGCATATCTACCTCGAGTATCCATAATTACCCCCATATTACCTAAAATTGCTGCTTGTTGTTGTTTGTTATCAACCTTAATATTAATTTCTAATGCTTTTGAATAGTATTTAAATGCATTATCATATTCACTTAAACTCCAATTACAATTACCAATTTGAGCATAGCTCTTAGCTTTTAAAGCTAAAAAACTTTTCTTTCTACTAGCATTAATATTTTTATCAATATGCTTTTGCAAAATACTTATCGTTTTTTGGTATTGATTTTTTGCTTTAATAAATTCTCCGGAATAATACTGAGTTAATCCGTATTGTAAATGAATTTCACTTAACTTATAATCTATAGTTAAATCAATTTTCTGATTTTTGTTGCCCATGTTATTCAACCTAATAATTTCTAATAAATTAATAGCTTGTTTATAGTATTCAATAGCAGAATCAGGTTGTTCCTCTGAGTAATAATTACCCGTAGCAGTTAGTGAATTAATAAATGCAGTATCAGAAAGTTCTCCTTTAAATTGAGCTGCCAATTCTTTATTATTGGTTTTTAATGAATCATTTTTGTTTATTGATGCTAAAGCGATGCTAGAACTAGCTATTAAGCACAACAGTAGGGTTATAATATAGTTGAAATAACTCATTAAATACAAATATATAGATTAAATGTTCATTTACAAATATAAGGGATTGTCAGATGAATTGTTTGTCTTCTAAATGCGGACTCCAATCACGCAAACATCATCTATCCCGTTTATAATATTTACGAGGATTGTGATGTTTTAGGCGTTCTTGTTTGTCCGCTAAATGCGGACTCCAATCACGCAAACATCATCAACCTGTTCTAAGTTACCTTTCCACTTATAGAAATGCTTTTCGAGTAATTCCTTTTGTTCGTCCATAGATTTATCGTAAATGCTAAGGAGTAGATTTCTGAATGGTTTATACATCATTTTTTTACCTTTAGGCCCTCCAAATTGGTCGGCAAAACCATCGGTGAAAATATAAATGGCATCTCCTTTTTTAAGTGATAAGGTATGAGTAGTAAAAGGTTGAGGATTATCAACTTTACCTATTGGCTGTTTGTTGGGTTTAATTTCAGTAAGCTCCGCAATGCCATCAGTGTTTTTTGAAACAACATATAAAGGACTATTTGCTCCAGCATATTTTAGTGTAGCATAACTTTCGGAAAGTTGTAAACTACATAAAGCTATATCCATTCCGTCTTTAACATCTTCGCCACTTTTTTCAAAACGCTGTAAAACCAACTCTCTAGTTCTATCTAGCAATTTACCGGGTTCGGAAATATTATCTTCTAACAAAGCTTTTGATAAGGAATTGGCACAAATAACACTTACCATTGCTCCCGGAACTCCATGTCCGGTACAATCGCATGCAGCGAAGAAAATATGTCCCTCCTCAGCCCTCCCCGAAGGGGAGGGAGTTCCCCCTCCTTCGGAGGGGGTTAGGGGGAGGCTTTCCAGCCAATAAAAATCTCCGCTTACTATATCTTTAGGTTGATAAAAAACAAAGCCATTTTTTAAATTTTCTGTTAGCGAATAGCGTGATGGTAAAATTGCCTCTTGTATTCTTTTAGCGTAAATAATAGAGTCGGTTATTTCTTTATTTTTAAGTTCTAACTCGTTATTTTTTTTCTTTATATCTATGCTTTGATTTTCAATAATTGCATTTCGTTTCTTTAATCTTCTATTGTTTTTTCTGGTATAGTAAAACATAAAACCAAAAAATAAAAAAACAATTGAGCCCAAAATAGCTGCTAAAAAGAATATTTTTCGTGAGGCTTTATTTTCTGCTACTTCTAGCTCTAAAATTTTATTTTCTTGCAAATGTTGCTGAATTTCTGCTTCTTTTTTTTCTGCAACAGCGGTAATTTTAATGTCTCTCAGTTTGTTATACACTTCTTCCGATAAAATAGAATCTTGTAAATCATAGGCTTTTAATAAAAACTGATAGGCTGCTTTATATTCAGAAGCAGCAAATAAAACCTGAGATTTATAATCGAAAAATGTTTTAACATCTGTAGGTGAAGTACCGTCTGTAATTACCAAATAACAACTATCTAAATATTGTTTTGCAGCATTATGTTTATTAATTTTTGATAAGCTAACAGCTGTATTTAAATGATATAAAAAAATTAAATCTGTATCTTCCTCACTGTCTATGTATTGACGAGATTTTTTAGTATAATAAGTAGCGGAATCTAAATTGTTTAGCTGAAAATGTAAATCGCCAATATTTAAATAAATTAAAGCTATATCTCTTTTTGGAGCGATTTTACTAAGTAATTGATAGGATAATTTGTAATAGTATAATGAGGTATCTAAGTGTTGAAAATGCTCGTAAGCAATGGCTACATTATTATATAACATGCTTAAAAAGTTGGAATCGTTTACTTCTTTAGCTACTTTAATTCCATTTAAAAATGCTTTTAATGCAAATTTCTTATCCGGAATTTCTAAGTAAACATTTCCTAGTAAGTTGTTTGCATTAATAATGTTCTCTTTATCTTTTAAAGATTGAGCAATTTCTAACGATTTTTCGGCATTTTTTACTGCTTCAGGAAAATCTGAAAGGCTAAGTGCTGCCCAACTTAGCTGATAATAGGCAGAAAAGTATATTTGAGAGTCGTTGCAGCTTTTAGCGAGTTGGAGTAATTCATTTGCGTAAAATCTACTTTTTTCACCACTTACTAAGTAATACTCTTCACATAAATTATATAATGAATCTTGAAGATTTTCGCATCTATCATTGGTGTAACTAGAGTTATTTGCCTTAGCAAAAAAAACTATTAAAACACAGCTAACTAATAATGATAACTTTGTAAATATTTTTGTTCTATTTGACAATGAGAGATGGTTTTTGCCAAATATAAAATATATTTTTAAATAAGCTGCTAATTCGAAATAATAGTTTAGTTTTTATCTAAACCCTCACTCCTACTACACAAACATCATCAACCTGTTCATTATTACCTTTCCATTCTCTAAACTTCTCTAAAATTAGTTGTTTTTGAGTACTCATAGATAAATTATTGATTGAAACTAGGAAGTTTTTAAATTGTTTAGACATAAATTTCTTTCCTCGTTCTCCTCCAAATTGGTCAGAAAATCCATCAGAAAAAATAAATAAACTATCCTCTTTTTGTAAAGAAATGGTATTGGTTGTAAATGGTGTTGGGTTTAAAGTTTTACCAACAGGTTGTTTATTGGGTTTATATTCAAACAACTCTGGTTCTTTGTTTTTTAAAGTTCTTATTAACCACAACGGACTGTTAGCTCCTGCCCATTGTAATGAAGCATAAAATCCATGTTTTTCAATATCATTTTTATCTAATACACACAAAGAGATATCCATTCCATCTTGAATAGATCCACCATGATTGTTAAAGGCATTAGTAATGATTTCTCTTGCTTTATCTAATATTTTACCAGGATTGGTTAAGCCAAAATCGTTTACACATGTGTTTAATGCATGGTTACAGATAACCGATACCATTGCTGCTGGAACCCCATGTCCGGTACAATCGGCTACTGCATAAAATACCAAGTTTTCTTTTTGTTTGTGCCAATAAAAATCTCCTGCTACAATATCTTTAGGTAAATATACCAATAAACTGTTATTTAAGTTGGTATTAAATTCTTCTTCAGAAGTTAAAATAGCCGATTGTATTCTTTTTGCATATTGAATACTATCCTTAATCTCTTTGCTTTTCTCTTCTATATTTTTATTTACTTTAGATATTTCTCCATGTTTTCTTTTAAGCAATAGGTTAATTTTTTTATTCTGAAAAGTATAATACAATACAAATAATAAAAGCACCACTAAAATAACAAAGCCTCCAATAATGTAATATCTAGTATCATTAGATATTTCAACAATATCTTGTTGTGGAATAACTGTTCCAATATACATAATACTACTTTCGTTTAAATGAAATGGTTTTATGCTTGCCCACCAAGTTTCTTTGTTGTTTTTAAACTTAAACGTTTGAGTTAGCAATGCTTTATTCTTATCCCAAACATTAAAAGCATTAGCTACAGCAGGTATATTTACATCGCTAACTGTTTGTAATAAAGCACTTTTATCGTTTTTTACATTTTTACTATCCGGAAGTGCAAGGTAGCTTAAATTCTCAGAAACAATAAAGGTCATTGAATTAGGTGTAGATTTTATGTCTCTAGTAAAAGTTGATAAATCTGATAAGGTAACATCAAATGCAAGAATAGTAATTTCATTAGTAATATCGTTTTCCCAACCAATGGAAGCAGTTAATCCAAGCTCATTATTGGTATTAAAAACATAAGGAGTAGTCCAAGTTACTTCATTATCATAAAGTTTTTTCATAGCGTTGGTATGCCAATCTCTTTCTGATGGTAATTTTATTAAAGGATTTTCCCATGATTTTACTGAAAATAATGAGTCCTGTTCTTTTTTCCACTGATTAAAGTAAGCTAGGTTTTGATTTATCTCTAAGTCAACTTTTCTAGTAAACACTTCGGAGTCGTCACAAAACAAATCAATTTCGTAAGATTTTTCATTAGATATTCCAATAGAAGAAATTTGAGGGTAATTTTTTAATACTGGCATAAAATACTCTACCACCTGCGGTTCAGACAAGGTTAGATAAGATGTTTGTTGCTTTCTTTCTTTTTCAACTAAAATAGCTCTACCTACGGTTTCAAAAAAATCGTTTAACTTATTTTCTGAAGTAACCATAAATTTTTGTGTGATAGAATTAGCAAGTTTAGTTTCAGTGCTTCTTAATTTCAACAACATCATGGACATTATTATTAAAGATACTGTAATAAGCACTAAAATAATATTGGTTATAATAATTTTTGTTAGGTTTTTCATTGGTTATAGTTTACGAGTACAAAGTAAACTATTCATTATCAAAATTAAATAAGCATGATTTGGTATATTAGATTTATAAATATTAGTAGTTATACTTAGTTATTTTCTACGTATTTAGTCTATACTAGTAATATATGCTAATTTGGCAAGCAATTAAAAACAAAAAAGACCGTACTAATAGCACGGTCTTTATTATAAAGTTACTGTTCGGAGAAATTATCCTCCAAAATCATCAAATCTTACATTTTCTGGTGGAACTCCCCATTCGTCACACATTTTTGTAACGGCATTGTTCATTAAAGGTGGTCCACAGAAATAGAATTCTATATCTTCAGGAGAATCATGTTTACTTAAATATTGGTCTATTACCACTTGGTGAATAAAACCTACAAAACCATCTCCTTCTTCATCATGAATATCTTTCTTAACTTTCCAGTTATCAGTTTCTAGTGGTTCAGAAAGTGCTAAATAAAACTTAAAGTTAGGGAAATCTTTTTCTAGATCTCTAAAATAGTGGATGTAAAACAATTCTGCTTTAGATCTACCTCCATACCAGTAAGTAACTTTTCTGTTGGTTTTAATGGTTTTAAATAACTCGTATAAGTGAGAACGCATTGGAGCCATTCCTGCACCACCACCAATATAAAGCATTTCAGCATCAGAATGGTTGATAAAGAACTCACCGTAAGGACCTGAAATAACTACTTTATCTCCTTGTTTTTGGTTAAAGATATAAGAAGAAGCTACACCAGGATTAACGTCCATCCAATCACCTTTATCTCTATCGAATGGAGGTGTTGCAATACGTACATTCAACATAATTTTTCTACCTTCAGCTGGGTAAGAAGCCATAGAGTATGCTCTAACAACCTCTTCATCATTTTTCATTACCAATGGCCATAATTTAAATTTATCCCAATCTGGTTTAAATTTATCTGGCTCTCCTGGGTGATCTTGAGGATGAGCGGTTATATCCATATCAGCATATTTAATGGTACATGGTGGTATTTTAATTTGAATATACCCACCAGCTTTGTAGTCCATATCTTCAGGAATTTCTACAATAAACTCTTTAATAAAGGTAGCCACATTGTAGTTGGAAACAACTGTTGCTTCCCATTCTTTAATTCCTAAAATTTCTTCTTCAATTTCAATTTCCATGTCTTCTTTCACCTTCACTTGGCAACCTAATCTCATGCCTTGAGCAATTTCTTTTCTAGAAAAATGAGGCTCCTCAGTTGGTAAAATGCTACCTCCACCACTTTTAACCTCACATTTACATTGGATACAAGTTCCACCACCACCACAAGCAGACGGCAAGAAAATTCCTTGATTACCTAAAGTAGTTAACAGTGTACTTCCTGCTTCTACTTCTAAAACTTTATCATGGTTTATTGTAATTTTTACTGGTCCTGTGCTGGTCAGTTTTGATTTTGCCCAAAGCAGTAATAAAACTAACAATAATGTTACAATTGTGAAAACTATAACTGCAACTATAATGGTTGCTGTGCTGATTGCTAAAAACATATCTTGAATATATTTGTTACGTAATTTTTTTAATTAAAATTAAAATTAAAGTTCAATTCCCATGAAGCTCATAAAAGCTACTCCCATTAATCCACAAATGATAAAGGTAATTCCTAACCCTCTTAATGGACCTGGTACATGAGAATACTTAATTTTTTCTCTAATAGCAGCTATAGCAACAATTGCTAACCACCAGCCCACTCCAGAACCTAATCCGAATACAGTAGCTTCTCCAATGTTGGCGTATTGTCTTTCTTGCATAAATAATGCACCACCAAGAATTGAGCAGTTTACTGCAATAAGTGGTAAGAAAATACCTAATGCACCATATAAAGCTGGAGCAAATTTTTCAACCGCCATTTCTACTATTTGAACGGTAGATGCAATAACCGCAATGAACATGATAAAGCTCAAAAAGCTTAAATCCATAGTTGCATATTCTTCTCCTAACCAAGAAAGTGCACCTTCTTTTAATACATAGTTTTCTAATAAATAGTTAATAGGAACGGTTACTCCTAATACAAATATTACTGCTAAACCTAATCCGTTAGCTGTTGTTACAGTTTTTGATACAGCTAAGTAAGAGCACATGCCTAAGAAATAGGCGAAAATCATATTTTCTATGAAGATACCCTTTACGAAAATGTTAAAATATTCCATGAGTCGTTAATTTAATGCTTTTATAATTAATGATTTTCTTCTATTAGTTTTCTGTTTCTACTTCTTTGTATCCAAATATAGATACCAATAGTTATTAACGCCATTGGAGGTAGAATCATTAAACCATTATGTTCGTAACCTGTATTATTGGCTAAGCTTGTTAGAATTTCTATTTTACCTATTGCTGGTAATGTAATTGTTCCAGAACCAAATAATTCTCTAAAAAATGCAACAACAATAAGAATTAAACCATAACCAAAAGCATTACCCACTGCATCTAAAAATGAGGCTCCAGGTTTATTTCCTAATGCAAAAGCTTCCAATCTTCCCATAAGAATACAGTTAGTAATAATAAGCCCAACAAATACCGAAAGTTGTTTACTTATATCATAAACAAATGCTTTTAGAACTTGGTCAACCAAGATTACCAAACTTGCTACAATTACCAACTGAACTATAATTCTAATTCTAGAAGGTATTATTTTTCTCATTAATGAAACAATAACATTAGCTCCTATCAATACAAATAATACAGATATTGCCATTACAAAAGCTGTTTCAACTTTAACTGTAATTGCTAATGCAGAACAGACACCTAAAACTTGAACGGTAATTGGATTATCGTCATTAAGGGGATCCTTAATAAGTTTCATGTTTTTCTTAGAAAAGAATGATTCGCTCATAATTGTATAGTATTAAGATTTTAAATATGGTTCATAAGTTTTTAATGTTCTTACTAGCATTTCAGTAACACCATTTCCTGTAATTGTTCCACCACTAATAGCGTCAACTCCGTGCATATCTCCTTCCGGAGCACCACCTTTTTTTACTTTTATTGATTGATAATTTCCTGATTCATCAAAAATTTTCTTCCCAATAAATGGCTCTTGAAACCATCCTTGATTAATTTCAGCTCCTAATCCAGGAGTTTCTCCTTTATGATCGAAAGAAGCTCCTGCTACAGTATTTTTATCTTCTTCAAGAGCTATATACCCCCAAACTGGTCCCCAAAGTCCTTTACCCACTAATGGAATAATGTATTTCTTGCTTCCTTCATTTTCATAAATATAAATAGGGAAGTTTTTTTGTCCACCTGATTTATATTCTTTCAACACATCTACTTTAAATGCATCCCCTTCAATTTGCTCACCTTTATCATTCAATACAATTTCTTCTGTAATGTACTTATTGTAAGCATCCTGAGCTTCATCTCTTGTTACTTCTACACCAACAGATTTAAGAATATTTTGCATTTTTTCTCGCTCTATATTCTGGTTTTGCATCGGTTTTAAACCTTCTGAAGCAAAAGCCAACAATAGTGCTACTATTACTACCATTACGAATGAGAATCCTATGGTATATTTATTACTATTTACATCCATTTTTTTATAGTTTAAGCTTTAACACTAACTCTTTTAAGTCTTCTTTTAATATTTGCTGCAACAACATAGTGGTCGATTAATGGAGCCATTATATTCATAAATAAAATAGCCAACATTACTCCTTCCGGATATGCAGGATTAAATACTCTAATCATTATTGCAAAAATTCCTATTAAAAATCCATATATGTACTTACCTGTATTGGTTTGAGAACCTGTTACAGGATCGGTAGCCATAAACACAGCACCAAAAGCAAAACCTCCAAGTACTAATTGATGCATTGGTGTTAGTTCCATAAATGGATTTGCTCCCCATAAATTAAATAATAAAGCCATAACATAACCACCAACAAATGTAGATAACATTATTCTCCAACTTGCTATACCTGTGATTAATAATAATAAAGCTCCTAAACCTATTGCTATTGCAGAAGTTTCTCCAATAGAGCCAGGAATAAAACCTATAGCAGCTTCCATAACGCTAGCGTTCATGTTATTTAAGGCTTCTGTGCCTCCTTTAACTGCCTGTGCTAATGGGGTTGCTCCTGAAAAGCCATCAACTAATTGCTGACCTTCTTCTAAGCTAGTATTTACCCAAACCTCATCACCCGACATTTTGGTTGGATAAGCAAAGAATAAAAATGCTCTGGCAGTTAATGCAACATTTACAATGTTCATTCCTGTTCCTCCAAATACTTCTTTGCCGATTACAACAGCAAAAATTGTTGCTACACCTACCATCCATAAAGGTACATCAACTGGTAATACTAATGGAATTAACATCCCAGAAACCAAAAATCCTTCTTGAATTGCATGTTTGTTAAAGGCTGCAAAAATAAATTCTACACCTAACCCAACACCATAGGAAACAATAATGATTGGAAGCACTTTCAACGCTCCAAAAATAAATTTATCCATAAACATATCACATACATGGTTAGCAGAAGTAACCTCTCCTAATGCCAAAAAATGTTGATGTCCTACATTATAAATACCAAATAACAAAGAAGGGATTAAGGCTAAAATTACCATTACCATGGTTCTTTTTAAGTCAATACCATCTCTAATGTGTACTCCATTTTTATTGGTATGACCAGGTACAAAAAACAAGGTGTACATACCATCCCAAACCGTATAAGCTAAAGGAAATTTTCCGTCAGCTTTCGGTTTAATTTTTTGCATAAAATTGTCTAATGCTTTCATATTATTTTTATAAGTGTAAGTGCTTACAGTTTACTTTTATATTTATTATTAGCTCATTTCTTTTTTAAGCTTATCTAACCCTTCTCTAACATACTGTTGAACAGGAGTTTTTGAAGTACATGCATATTCGCAAAGAGCAAAATCTTCGGGAGCTACTTCATAAATGCCTAGTTTTTCCATGTTATCAATATCATCTACCAAAATAGATTTTAGTAATTGAACTGGATAAATATCCATTGGGAAAACTTTCTCGTATTCGCCTGTAACTACCAACGATCTTTCTTCACCATTCATATTGGTATTTAAATCATATTGTTTGTTAGGCATTAATTTAGAGAAAAATGTTCCTGAAAGACTAAATTTATCGAAACCAGGAGCTAACCAACCAAAAAACTGATTGTTTCCACCTTCTGGGATAACAGTAAGTTGGTAATCATAAAAACCTAAGTACCCATCTTCAGAAATTTTTGTTCCTGTTAATGGATTTCCACTAATGTATCTTCCACCCTCTTCTACATTTCCTTTAACAACAGCGTCTATTTTAGCTCCTAAAACAGTTTTAATATAAGATGGTTTTTTAACTAAAGAGCCGGCAAATGCAACAGAACGAGTAGCATCAAACTTACCTTCTTTAAATAGTTTACCAATAGTTAATACATCAAGTGCTTTAAGTGTCCAAACGATTTCTCCTTTGTTTATTGGTTCTATATGGTGTATTTGAATACCAACATTACCAGCAGGATGTGGCCCTGCAATCCTATTAATCTGTACATTTTTGGCTCCTGTAAATACTTCATCAGCATTAGCATTACCATTAATGTTTAAATGTACTTTACCATCTGTTAACTTAGCCAACGCATCTAACCCAGCCTGAAATTCAGCTGATTTACCATGAGCAATAAAACCATAATCTGGTGCTAATGGAGCTGTATCTATAGCTGTAATGTGGATAGACTTTGGCGTTTCTTTAGGATTGGCAATAATATCGTAAGGTCGTTGTTTGATAAATGGCCAAACACCACTTTTCAGCATGTTTTCTTTTACTTCCTCTCTCGACAAAGTTGAAGGGTCTGCTTGCTTAAAAGATTCGTATTGAATTTCAGCATCGGCTTTAACCTTTACTTCTAAAATTTTTCTTTTTTCACCTCTAACAATATCTATTACTTCTCCACTTACTGGCGATGTGAATAAAACCTCTTCTATCTCTTTATTATAAAATAATGGAGAACCAGCTTTTACTTTATCACCAACTTTTACAGAAAGTTTTGGCACTAAAGTAGGAAAGTCGGTAGGTTTTAAAACAACTTCTGTTGCTGTAATAGTATTAGTGTGTAATTTTTCGGCAGCACCTTTTAGGTTTATGTTTGCTCCCCTTTTAATCTTAACGTCTTTTGACATAATTTTTTTAGATTAAATTATAACTGCGACAAAATTATAAAATTCGGTAATCTGGCAAAGGAAATATTGAAAAAAATAAACTTTATTTGACAACTATTGGCTTAACATCGCTTAATATCTTAATTTTACTGACGAATATTTTTATTAACACCTATTTCGGCTCAAATGTTGATGTTTTGATTACCAACGTTTTATTTATTTTAATTTTCTCAACTCCATGAAAAAAATCTTCTTCACAATAGTTATTTCTGCATTTTCTGTCTCTTTATTTTTATTAATATCTAGCTTTATTTCTAAAAAAACTTTTGTTGATGACTATACTGGAGATAATTACTTAAGATATGAAGACTATATTTATGTTGACCATATAAAAACAGTACTACTCCACCATACCGGCACTCCTTTAAGTAACCCCATTATTCCGTTAAATGGAACCGAACAATTACTGTTAAGTTTTGATGATTTTAAAACCCTTCCTCGAGATTATTACTACTCTGTTGTACATTGCAATGCCAACTGGACTCCTTCCGACCTTAGACCCAACGAATACATTGATGGCTTTTTTGAAGATATTATTTTCGATTATCAATATGCTATTAATACAGATATTCCTTATTTGCATTACCAATTACAAATCCCAAATGAAAACATCTCCTTTACCAAATCGGGAAATTACCTGATAAAAGTTTACGAAAACGGCAAAGAAGATACTCCTATGCTTACTAAACGATTTATGGTTTACGATAGCAAAGTTTCTGTTACCATCGACCCAAAAAGAGCTACCAATGTAGAACACCAGTTTACAAAGCAAGAAATTGATTTTAACATCGACCATACGGGCTACGAAATTATTGACCCTTTTAAGGATTTACAAGTGGTTATTATGCAAAATTTTAGATGGGATAATGCCATTTACAACCTTCCTCCCCGTTTTATTAAAGGTCAAGAATTGGTGTATGATTACGAAACAGAAAATAGCTTTTATGGTAACAACGAGTTTAGAGAGTTCGATTTAAAAAGTATCCGTTATCAAACCTTAAATGTTGAACGAATTGAGTTTAACAGCCTGAAAAAAATAAATGATGCTTACTTGGTTCCAGATGAAAACCGATCGTATAAAAGATACACTACCAATCCTGATATTAATGGGAACTTTTTAATTAAACGAAATGAAGGAGAAAGAAGCGAAGTAGAAGCCGACTATGTTAATGTACATTTTACACTAGCCAATGTTCCTCCTAAAGATGGTGTTTTTTACGTGTTTGGTAAACTTAGCGATTGGAAATTTAAAGACGAGTATAAAATGGCTTACGATTCCGCTTCAAGCAGCTATACTACAGAAGTTTTGCTTAAACAAGGGTATTACAATTATGCTTATTGCTTGTTAAAAGATGGTGCTAAAACCATGGGCGACATGACAGAAATTGAAGGTTCGCACTCCCAAACCGAAAATGATTACATGGTATTGGTTTACCACAGACTACCCAATAGAATTTATGATGAACTTATTGGTTTTCAAACCATCAACACAAAAAAACAGTAAATCAATTATTTCTTAGCCCATAAATGATAGAAAAGTATTACCTGTTTTACATCCTTGCTTTTATTGCCGAAGTTATCGGGACGGTTAGTGGTTTTGGTTCTTCTATTTTATTTGTACCCATAGCTTCTATTTTTTTCGATTTTAAGGTTGTATTAGGAATAACCGCTCTTTTTCATGTGTTTAGCAACCTCTCTAAAATATTTTTATTTAGAAAAGGCTTGGATAAAAATGTAGCCATTAAGTTGGGGATTCCCGCAGTAATTTTTGTAATCATAGGAGCTTTTTTAAGCAATTACGTTCCTCAAAAAGAACTAGAACTGCTCATGAGTTTATTGCTTATTATACTAGCAGTTTACTTAATTATTTATTCTGATAAAAAAATTGAGAAAAGCAACAAAAACCTTTATTTAGGCGGCATGGCTTCTGGTTTTCTGGCAGGATTAATTGGTACAGGAGGAGCTATTAGAGGACTAACCTTAACCGCTTTTAGTCTAGAAAAAGATATTTTTATTGCTACTTCTGCCTTAATAGACTTGGGTGTTGATGCCAGCCGAACCGTTGTTTATTTCTTTAATGGCTACCTCATTAAAGAATTTTTAGTTACTATACCCATATTAATAGGCATTAGCTTTTTAGGAAGTTATGTCGGGAAATTAATCCTCAATAAAACACCTCAACACTTTTTTAGGATGTTTGTATTAGCGGTAATTATCCTCACTTGTCTGTTTCAAATTACCAAGTATATTTTTATTTGGTAGTCACCACATTTAAACAGGTTTCATCCAGAATGACGATAAAAACTGGTAGGTAGCATTTTAAAAAGACCTACTTGGGAGGGTTAGGAGAATAACTCATTAATTGCTACCCAGCTCATTAAACCTATACTTGTTTCTATTGCAGCTTCATCAATATTAAAAGTGGGTGTATGCAGACCAGAATTGGGTTTATCTTTAAAAGCAGTGCCCAAACGGTAAAAGCAAGCAGGCATTTCTTGCGAATAATAAGCAAAATCTTCGGCCGTCATTCTTACATCTAAGTCCACTACATTTTCTTTTCCTAAAAAAAGTTCGGCAGCTTCTTTTGCTTTTGTGGTAAGTTCCTCATCATTTACCAAAAAAGGATAGCCTTTTCTAATTTCTACTTCACACTTCCCTCCCATTGCTATGGCTGTTTGTTCAGCTATGGTTGTTATTTTTTCATGAGCTGTTGCTCTCCATTCCTCATCCATGGTTCTAAAAGTACCTTCTAAATAAACTTTATCGGGAATTACGTTGGTAGCTCCATTGGCTTGTATTTTCCCAAAAGAAAGCACAGAAGGTGTAATTGGATTTGCTCCTCTGCTTACTACTTGCTGAAGTGCTACAAGCGTTTGTGCCGCTATCATTATTGGGTCAATATTTAAATGAGGTAAAGCTGCATGTCCGCCCTTACCAATAACTGTTAAGTATAACTCATCGGTAGAAGCCATGTACATTCCTTTGCGGAAACCTACTTTTCCGGCAGTTAATTGTGGATAAACATGTTGTCCAAAAATAGCAACAGGACTAGGATTTTTAAGCACGCCTTCTTTTATCATTAAAGAAGCACCTCCAGGCAGTTTTTCTTCACCAGGCTGAAAGATACATTTTATTGTTCCTTCAAATTTATCGGTTAATTCTGAAAGTATTTTTATAACTCCTAACAAGGAAGCAGTATGAACATCATGTCCGCACGCATGCATTATACCTGCATTTTTAGAACAATAAGCTACTTCGTTTTCTTCTTGTATGGGAAGTGCATCAATATCTCCTCTTAAGGCAATTACTTTTTTATCAGGATTTTTTCCTTTTATTAAAGCTACTACACCAGTTTTTACTATTCCTTTTTGAAACTCAACTTTGTATTCAGTTAATTTTTGACAAATAAATTCAGATGTATTGTATTCATTAAAAGAAAGTTCAGGGTGCTGATGTAAATGTCTTCTTAAAGCAATTACTTCATCTTTATATGCAGCAGCTTTTTGTTTTATTAAGGATATAATTTCGTTCATTTTTTGTAATTATTTACTGGTATAATTTTTTAACCACATAGTAACATAGTTTTTATTGTTTAGGAAGTTGTTTGAAATTACTATGTGGTTAAAAAAATTTAAATATCTAAACTAAGTGAAAGATAAAAAATAGGTTTTTTGTTTGACACTCCGTTTTCTACTCCCCAAGCCCAATCTGCTCTTACAAAATATCCCAATAAAGTAGTTCTCATTCCGAAACCATAACCTGCTACTATTGGGTCTATATTTTTAAAAACGGTAACTTTAATCGGTCCATCAACAATTATATCTTTGTTAATTCTGTTTTCCTTATCCCAAGGATTTACGCCATCCCACGCACTTCCTGCATCTGCAAAAGCTATTAACTGAAAGTTTTCTATAAATTTAGAACGTATTGGTCTTCTAATAAAATATTTGAATACAGGTACTCTCAGCTCACTGTTAATTACCGCAAAGTTTGACCCCCTACGAATATTTTGAGGAAAACCTCTTAAGTTGGCTGCCAATGCTTGATATCGGTAGTTTTTAGTGAAATCTATATCTTCCTGATTAATAAACCTGTTCTGACTTCCTAAAGGAATCCATTCATCTACACTACCCATGTAGTAAATTAATTTTTCGTTACCAAATGAAGCACTAGAAGCCAATCTGTTTACCCAAACAATTTCTCTGCTCAACTGCAAAGAGTGTCTTAAATCCAAGCCTAACACTTGTGTATTTCCAATTGTTCCATCGCCAGTAGTATTGTTCTCAAATACTTCTTGATAGTATTCTCCAAACAACTTAAACTTAGTTCCAAAATAGATGTTAGGCATTTTATGTCTGGAATTATCGAAAACATAAGCCATTTTTATAACTCCTCTAAACTCGTTCAAATTGTTAGCTTCAAGAGCAAATTGATCGGTAGATTTTACAACAATATTATCGTTTCTAACACTTGCTGTTCCTCTAATACTAGCTACTTCGCTAAAAGGATATTTTAAAGAGTAATGCAAGGTGTTGGTAGCTACGCCAAAAACATTCAATCCATTAGTAGCACTAAAGGTTGTTCTAGAAAAAGTATATTCTTTATCCCATCTTCTTACTAAATTCTGATACGTCATAAAATACTCTCTTGTTCCTGACGAAATTCTTACACCACCATAAATCTTATGGTCTTCAAACAAATCTACTGTTCCTAATTTTATCAACCCTCCTATTCCAGGGCCATTAAAAGCACCTCCAGTAAATAACTGATATTCGCCATTAACAAAATTATTACTCAACCTTAAAGCTGAATTATCATTAAAAAATGACAGGTTGTAATTTCGTTGGTTAGGCATTTTAAATTCTTCAGGTAAAGAATCTAGTTCAGATTTTCGCTCGCCAATTACTATAGTATTTTTCTGTACAGGAGTAGTTTTTTCACTTTCAAAAACATAGTTTCTAATATCTACAGTTTCTTGGTCGGTATTTATTCCTTCTGATGAATATTCTACTGGTTTTAACAAAATAGAATTACTTCTATCGGGCAAGTTTTTAGGCAATTGCTCATTGAGTAGCGAATCTTGTTGCTGCTGCTGACTAATGCTATCTATTATAGGTTCATTAATGTCGTTGGCTAATAAATGATATTTAAAATCATCCACCAATACAGTAGTAGAAACACCTCTGGAATTGATAAAATGTTCTTTTATTCCTCTGCTAAAAATGGTAGTTGCAGGCTTTGCTTCATAAAAATGATGATAATGAATAGTAGTATCAATATGAGTTATAAAACTATCTTTTACCGCACTAAACTGGGTGTTTACTCTATCTTGCTCTCCTAAATAATACACTGCAGAATCATATCCGTAAGGTAAACTTTCTGAAAACTTAGTAGATTCTGTAACCCTAGAAAGTGTTTTATCTTCTGACAAGTAGTCTAAAATCCAAACATCTCTTTTGTTGTAAAACAACTCTAAATTAGCAGGTTGATAGCCCAAAGAATCGGTTAACCTATTAGAAGTAAATATTATTTTGGTTGAATTTTCTATAAATTGAGGCTCTAAATCATCAAACAAATCATTGGTAATTTTTTTTTGGGTATTAGCTCCAATGTTGTACATATACAAATCCGATTGGCCTTTATATACGCCCGAAAAAACCATTTCTCTACCATTATCATGGTAATCCATTGAGGTTACTTTTTCTAAATTAAATAAGGCTTTCACTTCTAGTCCACCAGAATTTATATCGAAATAATACATTTTTAGAAACCCTTTTTCTTCCGTTACAAACGATAATATTTCACTTGCAGGGTGCCATGCCAAAACAGGATAGGAATAATCATTTACCCTATCCAACTTAAATTCTTTTTTGAAAATTTTATATTTTTTATCATTATCCTTGTAATAGATATAAATCTTGTACTGCCCCAATTTATTAGTTACATAAGCAAAGTTGTTTCCATCATTACTTACTTTAAATTGAGAATAATCTCTCTTCTTTCTAATCTTGAACAACTCATTCTTCTCATAAAATTCTTTAGGCGTTTTGTCCAGGGTTTTAAATTCAGATTTGTAGTATTCCATCCATTCTTTTGTAAGACTTTTGGTAGAAACACCTAACACATACAAAAAGCCTTTATCTACACTTTGCGTAACCCTTGTCATGTATAAAATATTAGGAATTACAGCTTCGCCATAAGTAGCTGTAATGTACGCCCAAAGTGAATGACCCGCAACTATAGCATCTTTATCAGATAATCGGTTAAACTTTTTGTATTTGCCCGACATGACGCCATCTCTAACACTATTTTCAATTTCAGAATCCCAACCTTTAGAAATGTAAGAAGTTAATCCTAATTGATACCAATCGGGCAAGGTAAGTAAAGTAGAATTTTTTATTACTTGTCGCCAGTTGCTGCCATAAACTTGTTGATTGATAAGTACTCTTGCTATACCTTCTTTAATCTGAATATCAAATTTTTCATGGTTGCCATCAAAATAAAGAAAAACCTTCTCTCCCATTATGGAGGTAATTCCGCCCAACTCGCCATTCTCTAACGAAAGTCCTATATTGCTTTGTTTAAAATGCGATTGTTTGTTGTAAATGATAAATTGAATTTTATCTACTAAGTTAAACTCAAACAACTCTTCCTGTTCGGGAATATATTTTCGAGCAACTTTTGCGGTATATTCTGCTAATTCTTTTCCTCCGGTATAGAAGTAAGTTTCATATTGCTGATATCGATAAAATTTCCACTCAAAATAATCGAATTGAACACGATTTTTACCAAAACCAACTTTGGTACCATTATAAAACTGAGCATCCAACTGAGTTGTAGCTAGTAAAAAAATAGTACTTAACAGTAAAATATTTTTGATGTTATTTTTGATAAGCTTGTTCAAATGTTTAGCGTAAAAATAAGACTTTTTGTAATGAATGTGATACTTTTACATTTCCAAAAATCAAAATTAACAATTATGCTCAACTTACAATCTTTTGTGTTTAATGGTTTTCAAGAAAATACTTACGTTCTTTATGATGAAACTAAAGAATGTGTGATTATTGACCCAGGATGTTATACCACTTCCGAACAAAACCAATTGGCAAATTTTATTATAGAAAATGGATTAAAACCTGTTAGGTTACTCAATACACATTGCCATATCGACCATATTTTAGGCAATAATTTCATTGCTAAAAAATTTAATCTAGGATTAGAAATTCATAAAGAAGACCTGCCTGTACTTTTAGCAACAACAGATTACGGACATTTGTATGGTTTTACTGTTGATCCTTCTCCTGAACCTACTCGGTTTATCGAACCAAACGAAATTATCCGCTTTGGAAATACCGAATTAGAAGTTAGGTTTACTCCCGGACATGCTCCCGGACATGTAGTTTTTATTAATCATTTAGAAAGATTAGTAATTAATGGTGATGTACTTTTCTATAACAGCATTGGCAGAACAGATTTACCCGGTGGCGATTTAGACACCTTGAAAAATAGTATTAAAACACAGCTTTTTACCTTGCCAGATGATTATGTAGTTCATACCGGACATGGTCCAGCCACCACCATTGGTAATGAAAAAAAATACAACCCTTTTGTTGGGGAAAATGCTAGTTAATTTATAGCTTAATTTTTGAAGAAAAGCACTGAAATATCTACTGAAAAAGTTGTAAAAAAATACCAACCGAAAAAAGACAAAAGCATGACGATTATTACTATTGTTATTGCAGGATTTTTTATTGGTAGCATCTGGTGCGTAGCATATTACCCTTATACCTTAATCAATTTTTACGATTTTTCTAAAGTATTTGTATTTCTGGCAGTAATTGGCTTTTTACTTCCTTTAAGGCTTTATACTAAATGGTTTCATTTTACCAAATACGAAGCCTTTATGTTTAACCTAATGGGAGTTGCTCCATTTGTTTGCGGCAGTTTATTGCTATTGAATTATTATTTTTATTCTACCACATTTACTCATTATTATTTTATTAAAGAATATTTTGTGGAAGAACAACGCACTATTTCTACATTAGGCATTGAAGCAGAAAGAAACTTAATTACTGGAAAATATAAAATTATAGAACTTACCTACCCAGATGAACATGATTTTTTGCAATACAATTTTTATGAAATTGAAGTTAGAGAAGGAATCTTAGGTTTTAAAACCGTTAGTAGAGATTTAAACGTGGCTTTACCAGAAAAAAGATAAGCTATGGTAGGTTATAAAAAAACCTTATTTTAACTTAGAACATTTAAACACCTTTTCTCTTTCCCCATTTCCTAGAGAATATTTTTTTTGAATTTCATCTGAAAAGCTTAATCTATAATCTATTGCATCTACAATAAAGCCATTATTTTTTAACCGATTAGCAAAATCATTTCCATGTAATCGACATAAATCAAACTCTCCGTAATACTTTAACCTTTCATTAGGTGTATTAATATCTTTATTTTCAAAAGTATTTTCCTTATTACTTAATAGCGTCATAATTAATGCAATTCCGTTAGGATTTAACACTCTTAACAACTCTTTTATAGCTAATGATTCATCATGAACATGTCCTAACACATGTGAACAGATAATATAATCGAAATAATTATCCGGAAATGGAATGTTAGTTATGTCAAACACATGTCTTGCATAGGCTGGGTTTATATCAGCATCAACATATGTAATATTTTTAATTTCACTTAATTTACGGAACAAGACATATTCTGGAGCAAAATGAAGAACTTTAATATTTTCTAATTTATATAAATTCAACTCTTTTTCAATATAAAAATCTAACACTCTAGTTCTTTCTAACGAAAAACAATAAGGGCATTGTGCGTTTAATCTAGGATTGTTGCCTTTCTTTAAAAATTTTCTAAATTTTTTGTTGCAACAATTACAATAAAAATTATTTCCATAATACTGGAAGGAAATAAGTCTTTGTAGAAACATTCTTATTAAGTTCCTTTTTTTTTCTGAAAATAATTTTTTGTAAATACTTTTAATCACTATTATTGAATTAATTAAACTACATGTTGGCGATGTTAATTTTTGAGAAATATATTTAACCCTTTAATTGTTAAAGAAAATATTTACTTAATTATTCTCTAACAAACAGGTTCGTTCTTAATTGAATTATTAATATAATAGCCGTGCGAAGTTATTTAAAATTATATTACTAAAAGATTAATGAGAAAACAATTTCTATTAACTAGATATTTAACAAAATTGTTTTATTGAAACAATTATAAAATAAATATTATAAACTTAACAATAATCTTGATAGCATTTAAATATGATTAACAAGAATGCTATATCACGCAATTAAATTTAAATTTTATACATTTGTACAAAACTAATCTATGGCTAACACAAAAGTCTCTTTCAAACATCAATTGGGTCAATTTTTATTTGGTTGGTTAATAAATTTGTGTTACCCCCTTTACTACCGCCCAAAATTTGGATATATTTCTATATACAAGCTTGTATATGAATATTTAATACCACAAAAAATTTTCAGAATAAACGGAAAAGTTATGTGGCCTGTACATTTTACTTCAACAATACATAGTCCTGAAAAAATTACAAAAGGTATATTATGCGACCCTGCAGATAGTCCAAATGTGTATATAAATGCTGCTAATGGAATTAATTTTGGAAACAATATAGAAATTGGACCTGGTTCAGCAATTGTTTCTGCCAATCATGATCTAGATAATTATTCCATTTCAAAAAAAAATTATCCAATTACTATAGGAAATAATGTTTGGATTGGTGCAAATTGTACAATATTACCAACAGTTTCAATAGGAGATAATGTAGTAATAGGTGCTGGGTCTATTGTAACTAAAGATATTCCTGCTAACACTGTCGCTTTTGGCAATCCGTGTAAAGTAGTAAGAGTGAAAGCACCTTATCTACAGGATTTTTCGAAAATTGAATTTAACAAAAGCATACCTAAAGCATATTACAACTTTATTAGCCAAACAACCAACTAACAATTTCGATATAAAGTATATAGGTGTTTTTTAGCTCTAAAACTTTCAAAAAAAGTAGCTATTCCTTCTACCATGGAGCCTTCAAAATCTAATGTTTTACCTGAACTTTGCTGAATTATTGCATCTATTAAAATAGTAGATGTATTAATTTTATTAAATTGTTTATCTCTAAAAAGAAACGAATTTGTTACTCTTTTCTTTGTAATAAGAAAAATACTTGATGCCACACATTTACCTGAAAAAACTATTTTTAATTGAATAATTTCAGTCTTCTTTTCAGTATGTGCAAGTTGTAAAAGTTTTTTTATTAAATAAACATCTTGTTTATTAAACACCCCATTGTAATTCAATCTAATAAGGTGATCAATCGATAAAAAATCTATCTCTTTAATTATTTCATAAGTTGATTCTTCAAATTTTATTAAGTCATATATTCGATTTTTCCGATAAGATTTCCTTAGTGAAGAATAATCTTTTGTACAATCTAACAGGTAATTATTTTTTAATACACCTTTAGGATTAAATTTGGATGTGTTTTCTTCATTAAACTGATAAGAACGAACCAAATTTTTATGCAGTTTTTTTTCAAATAAAGTAAATTGTTCTGTGGTTATTTCTCTAGCATAAAAAACCCCTAATTGTTGACAAAAATTAGGCATTACAATGTATTTTACTCCCAACTTCTTTTTTATTGGCAATGGCATTACCGCTTCGTAATCGTTAAGCACCAAACAATCCCAAGAATTATTAGTCATTAGATTTAAATACCAAGATTCGGCATACACCCGATGATTAAATGCTGCTGTTATACATCTATCATACTTGGTAAAATCAATGTTATTATGCTTAATTTTTTTAATCAAAAGTTATGAAATTATCCACTGATATGACGTTCTTTCTTTTCCGGATAAATATCGTCAATGGTAACTAAAATTGCTGTTTCCTCTACTCCACCAAAATCAGGATTAAGAGCTGTTCCAAAAGATTTCATAGTATCAGATATTTTCATATAAGTATTTATAAGCGGTGGAACAGTTTCTCCATGACTTTTTAAATACTGATACAATGATTTTAATCCTTCATCAAAGTTTTTATCTCTTATCAATTTCTTTATTTCAGATAAATCGGTATTAATCTCTATTGGATGAATAGGTGTTACCAAGTTTTCCAAATCAGGAAAATAAGAATTCATAAAATAAAGCAAGGCATTACGTGCATGTTTATCATAACTAGAATACATCGTTACTTTACCAAAGAAATACTTGATATGTGGATAATTGATAATGATAGAACCTAATCCATCCCAAATGTTATCTAAAGCAAAAATGCCTTTTCTGGAACTTCCTCCCCCTGCCTGATAAAGTGGCTGTACCCAAGACCTCCCTAGCTCTATGGTATAGGGTAAATATTCTTTTATAAACTTATCAGAAAAATTAAAATAATGCTTAGTAGAAAGTAAAATTTCTTCCGATGGAGATATGGCTGTTGAGCAATCTTTAAAACGATAGCCACTTACTATTTCTCTATCTTCTCTATCGTAAACAATTAATTGTTCGTAGCAATTTTCTGAAGTGTCAAAATCATCCAAATCAATATCATTACCTGTTCCTCCTCCCGCTTGCGAAAAAGATAATTCTCTTAGTCTGCCAATTTCCTTAAGCACATTAGGAGCATTATGATAGTTTACTATGTAAATGTCATTATCTCCTTTGTTGGTTTTTTTTACAAACCTTTCTGGAGAAAGTTCTTTTTCTAGTAATATTCTGTCAACCGGCTGCATCATTGTAACTTATTGGTTAATCGTTAATCGTTAATCGTTAATCGTTAATCGTTAATTGTCTAATCTCTAATCTCTAATTCCTAATCTCTAATTCCTAATCTCTATTTTCTAATCTCTCAATTCATACACTTTCTTTTTTACCCATTCTGCCCAATATTTATCTGGCTTATCTTTATGAAATTTGGTGTAAGAAATAGGTTCTCCAAAAGTGATAGTAATTGTTTTATTTTTTTGTTTAAACGTTTCTTTTGCCAAAAATAGCATTTCTATATTAGCTTTTATGCCTAAAAACTTTCTAAAATTAGCTAATCGGTAAAAAAAGTTAGACAACTTACCTTCTACATGGATAGGAACCACTTCTTTATGGTGTCTTTTGGCTTGGGTAATAAAGGTTTTTTTCCACTCTAAATCTCTAATTTCTCCCTTGGTTTTTCTACTTACCAATCCGGCAGGAAAAACAAAAACTGCTCTATCAGAAGAAAAAAGCTCATTAACACTGTTGAGCGATTGTTTAGAATTGCTACCGTGTTTATTTACCCCAACAAAAAGTCCGTTTAAATTTTTTAGTTGCAACAAAATATCATTTACCACAAACTGTACATCTTTACGATGATTTTTTAAAGCAGTAACAATTGCCAACGCATCTACTCCACCCAAAGGATGGTTAGAAGCTAAAATACATCCACCACTTTTAGGAACATTTTCTATTCCTTTCACTTTTACTTTAATATTAAATCGATGAATAATATCTTCGGCAAAATCGTAATCGAATTTGTCTTTATTTTCTATTAATATAGTATTAATATCCTCTTGGTGGATGGTTCTTTTTAAGTAACTAATAACAAAACCCGGAAGCCATTTTAATACTTTCGGGTTTTTATTAGCAATAATTCCTTCTACATCAATTAGCTGTTGTTCCAAATGATTTAAGTTTAAAAAAAGTAATTATAAATTTTTATGTGTTCCGTCACAAAAAGCTCCTTTGGCAGATTGTTTACATCCGCACCAAGCTACTCTTTTGTCTTCATCAAAAACTTCTATTTTGGGAGTAAATGATGTTCCCTTATGGGAGCCATCGCAATAAGGTTGTTTAGTACTTTTTCCACAAGCACACCAAGCATATTTACCTGCTTTTTCTTCTTTTACATAAGGTGTTTTTTGGGCTATTGTTGGCTTTTCCATAGTTATTTCATTTTAATTTGACAAAAGTCCAAATTAGGCAATTTTTATGAACTCAAAAAACAGGATGAACTGGTTTGTTATTCAGGGCTTTTTCAATTTCTGCCATCACTTCTGGTGTCAGCTTGGCTTTTGCTTCAATGGCTTTAAAGTTTTCTTCCAACTGGCTTAATTTACTTGCACCTAACATTACTGTACTTACATTTTTATTTTTTAAACACCATGTAATTGCCAATACTGGAAGGCTCAATCCTAAGTCTTTAGCAATTTTTTCCAATTGAGCTACTTTATCTAAATTTTCTTTGGTAACTACTGAATCTTTTAACCAATCCATACCTTCCATCACCAAACGGGTATCTTTTGGTTGCGATTTTTGATTATACTTTCCTGTTAACACTCCTGATGCTAATGGCGACCAAATGGTGGTTCCCAATCCAACTGTTTTGTAAATCTGGTTAAATTCCACTTCTACTTTTTGCCTGTGCAACATGTTATATTGTGGTTGCTCCATAGTTGGGCCAATTAAATTATACTGTTTTGCCACCATGTGTGCTTCCATAATTTCCTGAGCACTCCACTCCGATGTCCCCCAATACAAAATCTTACCTTGAGTAATTAAATTATGCATTGCCCAAACGGTTTCTTCTATAGGTGTGTTTTTATCCGGACGATGACAGAAAAACAAATCTAAATAATCTACTTGTAATCTTTCTAAAGCTTGATGACAAGCTTCAAACACATGTTTTCTACTCAACCCATTTTGGTTGGGCTTGGTATTTTCTGTCCCTCTATACCCAAAAAAAACTTTACTAGAAACCACATAAGAGTCTCTGTCCCATTTCATTTTCTTTAGGATTTTTCCCATTACTTTTTCAGATTCGCCACGTGCATAAATTTCAGCATTATCAAAGAAGTTAACGCCATTATCGTAAGCCAATTTCATTAAATCTTCAGCAATGTTGTTTCCAATTTGCTTTCCAAAAGTTAACCAACTCCCTAAAGAAAGTTCACTCAATTGTAATCCTGATTTTCCTAATCTTCTGTATTCCATAGTTGTCTATTTTTAAATTATAATATTATAAATATTGTAGTAAAAATATTGTTCTCAACTCACCCCCTAACCCCCTCTCTTTCAAGAGAGGGGGAATAGTTATCGCAAGATAACTTGGGGGAGAGTCATAAAAGGCACATTTATATTTTTAATCCCCTACCATTACCGGAGTATTTTGCTTTGTATAATCGGCATAGCTCTTCATAATTGCGGAAAAAAGCAAGTCTCCCATCAATTTATACCCATCTGATGTTAAGTGGATTTTATCTGTTTTTGCCAATCCGTGTTTTTGCCAGGTTTTTATAGAACCTAATCCTCCCATAACATGGTACATGTCCCACATGGCAGCATTGTGTTTGGTTGCTAACCTAATCATAACATCCCTTGCTTCTTCCACTCTTTTGTTAGGATATCTTCTTTTGTAGTAACTGTCGTTATTGGTTACAAAAATAAAATTAGTTGTTGGTGATACCGATTTAATCCAATCTACTAATGTGTCGTAATTATTTTCGTAACAATTACCACAGAAACCAGGGTCGTAAGCATCGTTGATACCAATACAAAAAATCACTAAATCGGGCTGTATAGCTTGCAAATGCTGTTTAAACAAAGTTGCTCTTAAATAACTTGATGTGCTTGCTCCATTAACTCCAATTGAATTGTAAACTACTCCCGGATCATTATTTTCCAGACTAATTCCATATAATTCAAAAGGTTGTGAAGCTGAGTCGTTTTTGTAAATGGTAAAATCAACCACATTTTTATATTCTGCAAAAACAAATTCGGTGAAGCCAATACTATCGTTTACGGTTATAGCAACACAAGTGTCCTTAGTAAGTTCTATACAATAACCCAACGAATCCTGATTATGAAAAATCTTGATACGTTTAAAATCGTAAGCTGGAGTATCATCTCCACGAAAATTTATTGAAAAAGAAGCAACGCTATCAGCTGTTGTTGCTGTAATTCCGGAAACTCCCCAAGTAGCATGATGTTTACTTACAGAGTTTCTAAACCCTTGCCATTCTCCGGTATAACTCACTTCGTAATAATAAGGATTGTTGGTTTTGGCTAGTTTAAAGGGAAACAAAAAACCTCTTCCGCCATTAAGGTTGGGAGAAACCTTGTGAAAATTCTTTCTGAGTTGGTCGGACCAAATATCTGCCTGGATATGAGAACCACCCATTTGCATAATGTTTACCTTTCCTTTTCCTTCAAACATTAGTGTATCTAACTTTGTATAAAAATTATTGAGGTTAGCACCATCATGATAAAAATGTAAATAGTTAGAATCGTATTGAATAAAATCGTGCTGTGGTAAGATATGTGGATTTCCTTGTGCAACAGTAATTTGTTGAAATAATAACAAGCTAAAAAAAGTCACTAATATTTTATTAATCATCTACCAAAAGTATTTAAAAACAAAAATACCAAAGAAAACAAGTTGATTTTGGAGGAATACCATTAGGTTTTTAACAAATTAACTTTTGTTATTAATTTCACACTTTATTATGAACTATTTTGTTAATAAATCTATTGAAAACCCATATTCAAAAAGCATATAGAAAACAATAAGTTTGTTTAATTTCGGACTTTAAACCACAAATAAACTATGGAAAACGAAGTAACATATAGCGAAGACAATATCCGATCGCTCGATTGGAAAGAACATATCCGATTAAGACCGGGGATGTATATTGGTAAACTTGGTGATGGTGCTGCTTACGATGATGGTATTTACATATTAATTAAAGAAGTTTTTGATAACTCTATTGATGAATATGTAATGGGAAATGGAAAAACCATAGAAGTAAATATAAAAGACAAAACCGTTAAAGTTAGAGATTATGGTCGTGGTATTCCATTAGGAAAAGTTATTGACTGTGTTTCTAAAATGAACACCGGTGGAAAATATGACTCTAAAGCTTTTAAAAAATCTGTTGGTTTAAATGGTGTAGGAACAAAAGCAGTAAACGCCCTTTCATCTTATTTTAAAGTAGAATCTGTTCGTGATGGAAAAATTAAAAAAGTAGAGTTTGAAAAAGGTGAGCTAATTAACGACTACGAAATAGAAGAATCATCTTATAGAAAAGGAACTAAAATTACTTTTATTCCCGATGAAACCATTTTTAAAAACTACACTTTCAGAAATCAGCACATAGAAAAACTGCTTTGGAATTATGCTTTTTTAAATACTGGATTAACCATCTATTTTAATGGTGAAAAAATTCAATCGGAAAATGGTTTAAAAGATTTATTAGATCAAAACCTTTCTAACAAACCACTTTACCCAATAATTCACTTACATGGCGAAGATATTGAAGTAGCTATAACCCACACTGAATCTTATGGAGAGGAATATTATTCGTTTGTAAACGGACAATATACGCCACAAGGAGGAACCCACCAAACTGAGTTTAGAACTGCTTTAGTAAAAACCATTAGAGAATTTTACGGAAAAGATTATGATGCTTCTGACATCCGTTCTTCTATTGTTTCCGCAATAAGCGTAAAAGTAATGGAACCAGTTTTTGAATCTCAAACAAAAACCAAACTAGGCTCTACAGAAGTTGGTCCTGATGGTCCTTCTATGAGAGCTTTTATTACTGATTTCTTAAAAAGAGAATTAGATAATTTTCTACATAAAAATCCGGAAGTTGCTGAAGCACTTCAACGAAAAATATTGCAGTCGGAACGTGAGCGTAAAGATATGGCTGGCATTAAGCAATTAGCTAAAAAAAGAGCTAAAGATGCTTCTTTACATAACAAAAAGCTAAGAGATTGCAGGCTACATTATAACGATACTAAAGACAATGAAAGAAAAGTGGAAACAACACTTTTTATTACTGAGGGAGACTCAGCTTCTGGTTCTATTACCAAATCGAGAGATGTAAACACCCAAGCTGTTTTTAGTTTAAAAGGAAAACCACTAAACTCTCATGGGTTAACCAAAAAGATAGTGTATGAAAATGAAGAGTTTAACTTACTTCAGGCAGCATTAAACATAGAAGAAAGCATAGACGATTTAAGGTACAACAACATTGTAATTGCTACCGATGCTGATGTTGATGGAATGCACATCCGTTTATTGCTCATTACTTTTTTCTTGTCTTTCTTTCCTGATATTATTAAAAACGGACATCTATATATTTTAGATACGCCACTTTTTAGAGTTAGGGATAAATCTAAAACCATTTATTGCTATTCTGAAGAAGAAAGACAAAATGCCATGAAAGAACTTAGAGGAAAACCCGAAATTACCCGATTTAAAGGATTGGGAGAAATTTCGCCCAACGAGTTCAAACACTTTATTGGCAAAGACATTCGTTTAGACCCTGTAATTATTGGTAAAAACACACCCATTCAAGAAATGTTGGAGTTTTACATGGGAAAAAACACTCCTGAACGTCAGGAATTTATTATTGACAACTTAAAAATAGAAAAAGACCTAGCTGAAGAATTGTTAGTAGCCGAAGGTTAATCCTATAAACTTCTAAACTCATAAACTTCTCACCTAAAAGAATAAACAAATGCTAAAATTCATATTCAGTAAACTTTTCTTAATCAACTTAGTTGCAGCAATTATTTTAATTATTATTGCCTTTTATAGCTTTTCTGGTTACTTAACAAGTTATACCTTACATGGAGAGAGTGTTACTGTTCCATCATTAGAAGGATTAAGTGAAGAAGAAGTAACTACTTTGCTGGAAGAAAAAGAATTACGCTACGAAATCCTGGATTCTGTTTATGTAGAAAAACAACCCAAAGGAATAGTAATAGACCAAAACCCTAAAGCAGAATCTTTTGTAAAGAAAAACAGAAAAATATACATTACTGTAACAAAAAAAGCTACTCCAAAAATTAGTTTTCCTAGTGTTATAGATATGTCGCAACGACTAGCTGTAGCTAAGTTAGAAAGCTATGGATTAAAAGTGAATACAGAATATCGTCCTTCAGAACACCAAGGAATTGTAATAGATTGCAAACTTGGAGATAAATCTATAGCAACAGGCGATGAAATTGGATTAGGCTCAAAAATTACGGTGGTAATAGGAACAGGAAAAGGCGAAGGAAAAGTGATGGTTCCCTATCTTGTAAATCTTTCTAAAGGTGAAGCAGAACAGCAGCTTCAAGCTTCTTTTTTAGGTATAGGATTAGAAATTTATGATGAATCTTGTAAAACAGCTGAAGATTCTGCCACAGCTAAAGTGTATAAACAACAACCTCCTTACGGAAGTGAAAGCACACTTTTTATTGGTAGTTCGGTAGATATTTACTTAACTTGCGACACTGCTAAAATAAATGTGCAAAATTTTAGTTTAGATAGCCTAAACAATGAATCAGAAATTTCTGAAAGTGAATAATATGTTAAAAAAAGCCTTACTTATCTTCTTTATTTTTTGCAGTTTTTCAGCTATAAAAGCACAGGAAAAAATTTACGATTTAGGTGGTAACAAACACCTGAGAGCTTTATACAATAAAAGTATAGCAGAAAAAAATCCTGAAATCTTTAGAAAAACTTCTAAGAAAAACAAAATCTTGCTTTCACTACCTTTTTTAGATGATTTTTCTCAAAACTATCACTTTCCTGATGTAAACTTATGGCAAGATATTAACGTTTACATTAACTCAAACTACCCTAAAACACCACCATCATACGGTGTTGCTACTTTCGATGGTTTAGACTCTACTGGTTTTCCTTACGATTTTTCTTCGCAAATAGCTCATGGAATTGCAGATTCGCTTACTTCTCACCCTATAGATTTAACAGTTATAAATGATAGTGTATATTTAAGTTTTCAGTATCAGGCAGGAGGCAACGGAAATGCTCCTGAAGTAGAAGATTCCTTACGTTTAGATTTTTTTAGAAAAGCCGACAGTTCTTGGGTAAGAGTTTGGAGTGTTCCCGGAACAGGAAATCATTCATTTAAAAAAGTAATGGTTTCTGTTGATACAAATTACCACAACGATGCGTTTATGTTCCGATTTACCAACTTAGCTACCCTTAGTGGTAATTTCGACCATTGGCATGTTGATTATGTGTATTTAAATGACAACAGAACTTTTACAGACACTATTCTGGATGATGTTGCCCTCATTACCAATCATTATAATTTATTAAATGAACTTACCGCATTACCTTGGGATCATTACCTTACCGATACTATTGGTTTAATGGCGGAAACCATGCCTGTTGCCTATAAAAATAATTTTAATAATTCTTACGATGTTTTCTATAAATATGAAGTAAGCGACAACAATGGTGCTGGTCCAGTTGTTGAGACTTATCCATCAGGAGTAGCATCAAAAACTGTTGCAGCCTACTCTACTCTACTTGAACCTCAAGCTGTTTATCAAACCACCCCATTTTTTCTAAATGATTTTTCTTTTCCATCAGACAACTCTGTAAACAAGGTTTTCCAAATAAAAAACTATTTCGATATTAATCCTTTTATAGATATTAATCAGAAAAACGATACGGTAATATCATATCAAGCTTTTGGTTCTTACTATGCTTACGATGACGGAAGTGCCGAATTAGGTTACGGAATTGAAGGGGTTACAGCCAAATTAGCTAACCAATTCTACATTAGAAAAACCGATACGCTTACTGCTATTCAAATTTATTTTAATCCAATACTTAATGATATTAGAGGGGAAAGTTTTAAACTTACTGTTTGGAGCAGCTTAAACCCAGAAGTAATTCTTTATCAACAGAATAGTTTTTATTTTCCTGCTTATTCTTTTACTAACGAATTCCTAAACTATACCTTAGATGCTCCTATTATTCTCAACCCAGGAACTTATTATGTAGGGTATCAAAAAATATCTACCTCAAAATTAAATGTTGGGTACGATGTAAATACCAATTCTAAAAATAAAATTTGGTACAATGCAGTTGGTATTTGGGAAAACCCATCAGCAGGCTACCCTAATGGCTCTTTAATGATTCGTCCGGTATTTGGTTCTACTGGCGACCCTATAACTACAATTGATGAAAACACTAAAATTAACAACTCTAATGATTTTAACATCTATCCCAATCCTACATCTCATTTAGTTACTATTGCTACTCAACAACATTCATCTACCATTTATGAAGTTGAAATTTTTGATGTTTATGGAAAAAATCACCTAACAACTACTTTACAACAGAGTACCACTATTGATGTAAGCAATTTTAGCAAAGGAATTTATTTTGTTAGAATGATAAATAAAGACAAAGGAAATATACAAACCAAAAAACTGATTATTCAATAATATAAAAAATTATGCATTAAATATTAAAATAATTATTTACTAATTATTTTAAACTCACCCCCAAATTATCTTAAGATAATTTGGGGGTGAGTTGAGAACTAACAGATAAATTAAAATGCACAATGAAAATAATACCTATAAATGAATTCATATAACGAAGAAGAAGTAGAAGACAATGACTTGTTTGAACATTACAAGTTTAAGGCTGACAAAGGACAAGAATTATTGAGAATCGATAAGTTTTTAATGGATAGAATTCCTAACACTACCCGAAATAAACTTCAAAACGCATTAACCGAAGGACACATCTTAGTAAACAAAAAACCTGTAAAAGCGAACTACAGAGTTAAACCTTTGGATGATATTACGGTTGAACTTCCCTACCCTCCTCAAGAAATTGTACTTATTCCTGAAGATATTCCACTAAACATTCTTTATGAAGATGATGATGTAATTGTACTCAACAAAGATGCAGGTTTAGTTGTTCATCCGGGATATGGAAACCACACAGGCACTTTAGTAAATGGCTTAATTTATCACTTTAAAAATCTTCCTGACTCCTCTATGGCAAACCGCCCCGGTTTAGTACACCGTTTAGACAAAAACACTACAGGCGTAATGGTTATTGCCAAAACAGAACATGCACTATCGCATTTAGGTAAGCAATTTTTTGATAGAACCATTGAACGAAGATACCAAGCCTTAGTTTGGGGCGATTTTGAAGAAGAAAACGGCACAGTTGAAGGAAATGTAGGTAGAAGTTTACAAAATAGAAAAGTAATGAGTGTTTTTCCTGATGGAGAATTTGGAAAACACGCCATAACACATTACAAAGTGCTAAAAAGATTTGGCTACGTTACTTTAGTAGAATGTAAATTGGAAACAGGCAGAACCCACCAAATTAGAGTACACATGCAGCACATAAAACACCCGTTGTTTAATGATGAAGATTATGGTGGCGACAGAATTTTAAAAGGAACTTCTTTTACCAAGTACAAGCAATTTATAAATAATTGTTTTGAAATTTTACCCCGACAAGCACTTCATGCTAAATCCTTAGGGTTTGAGCATCCTGCTACAGGAGAATGGCTACATTTTGAAACCGATTTACCGGAAGATATGACCAAATTACTCGAAAAATGGGATGGCTATATTAGCAACCGAAATACTTTTGAGGATTAAAAATATTAATACTTTTGTACTTTAAAACTCAACTAATATTAAACGTTATATATTTTAAAATATGAAACAAATTATAGCTCCTTCCATTTTAGCGTCAGATTTTGCTAACCTGCAAAAAGAAGCCGAAATGCTCGATAAAAGCAGTGCCGACTGGTTTCATATTGATGTGATGGATGGTGTTTTTGTGCCCAACATTAGCTTTGGAATGCCTATAATTAAAGCCATCAGAAAGTTTAGTAAAAAACCTTTTGATGTGCATTTAATGATTGTTAATCCTGATAACTATATTAGCGATTTTAAAAATGCTGGTGCCGATATTTTAACCGTGCATTACGAAGCTTGCACACATTTACATAGAACCCTACAAGCTATAAAAAAAGAAGGTATGAAAGCCGGGGTAGCAATTAATCCGCATACAAATGTAAATGTATTAGAAGATACTATTAATGATATTGATGTAGTGTTGGTAATGTCTGTAAACCCTGGTTTTGGCGGACAATCTTTTATTGAAAATACTTACGAAAAAGTAAAACAACTAAAACAGTTAATTACCAAAAAAGGAGCAAATACCTTAATAGAAATTGATGGTGGTGTTACCAATGCAAATGCAAAAAAATTGTTAGACTGCGGTGCTGATGCATTGGTAGCCGGAAGCTTTGTTTTTTCTTCAGAAAATCCAATAAACACCATTGCTGAACTAAAAAATTTATAATCTAAAAAATTGTTATTACTTTTAACCGAAAAATATTTATTATTATGACTGTTAATCAACTTAAATGGAATGTGTTATTTGTTGCTGTAGCAACACTTTTTGCTTGTAATGGCAACCAACCTAAAGAAGCTACTGAAACGGTAGAACAGCAAGTGGAAATTCCTACGGAACAAAAATCCATAGCAATTAATGGTGTTGAACACTTTTTTACTATTAAAGGGAATAGCGAAGGCGAACCTATTATTTTTTTACATGGCGGACCAGGACTTTCTCACAATTACTTACTTCCTTATTTTAATGAATTAGCAGCCAATTATCAGTTAATATTTTATGATCAAAGAGGTAGCGGACAATCTGCTTTTCCTGAAGATACCACTTCTATAAACATAGCTACTTTTGTGGAAGATATAGAAGCCATTAGAAAACATTTCGGCAAAGAAAAAATAACACTTGCAGGTCATTCTTGGGGAAGTTTATTAGCACTTCACTACGGACAAAAATACCCTGACAACCTTACTCAACTTATATTAATTTCTCCCGCTCCTACTACAAGTGCTCACTACGAAAAAATGTTGAGCAACATGCAACAAAAAAGAAAAGAAGAAGATACCAAAGAATTGGTTAAATTAATGATGTCTAAAGAGTTTGAAAAAAGAGACCCTGAAACATTTACTAAAGCAATGAAAATTGGCGATAAAGCTAATTTATACGACCAAACTAAGGTAGATGCATTGTATGAATTACACAACTACAACGAAAAAACTGCAAGTAACTTTTGGTTGGTGAGTAACATTATGGAGAAAAACTTTTTTAACTACGATATTACCTCAGAAATTAACAACATTTCTTGTCCTTCAATAATTATTATTGGCGATATGGATAATGTGCCTTTTGCTTCAAACCAACTATTAAGCGAAACGCTAAAAAACACCAAGTTAGAAGTAATTAAAGCAACCGGACATTACCCATTTTTTGAAGAGCCTAAAGCATTTAACAATGCCTTAAACAATTTCCTTAATCCAGAATATCAAGATTAATTTACTACATGGAAATTATTGATTTTGAATTAAAAGATGAATACATTGAGCTAAACAAACTGCTTAAATTTACAGGTGTTTGCGATACAGGTGGAGATGCTAAAATGAGCATAGACCAAGGTTTGGTCAAATACAACAACCAAGTGGAAACACAAAGAAGAAAAAAAGTAAGAAAAGGAGATACTATTCAATTTCAACAGTACCAAATAGAAGTTCGTTAATTATGTCAAATCAGAAAACTAAAATATTAAGCCACGAGCAAATAAGTAGAAAGATAAATCGTATTGCTTTTCAAATTTTTGAAGATAATCATCTAGAAAAAGAAATTGTTATTGTTGGTATTGAAAAAAAAGGACATTTATTAGCCAAAAAAATTGCCGAAAAACTTGTTGCTATTTCTACTATAAAAGTTACCGAAGCATCTTTAAAACTAAATAAAGACAAACCTTTAAGTGAAGAACCTAAACTTTCTGTTACTGAAAAAGAAATTGAAGACAAAGTAGTTATTTTAGTAGATGATGTGCTAAACTCAGGCAAAACCCTAATTTATGGGGTTAAATACCTTTTAAATTTTAATATTCGCAGAATGTCAACAGTTGTATTGGTTGATAGAAATAACAAACGCTACCCTATTGGCACGCACTATGTTGGTTTATCACTTTCTACCACTTTAAAAGACCATATTTCTATTGAATTTGTTAGTGGTAAAATGACGGCTTACTTGAGTTGATTGTAGCTTTCCCACACTCCTAGTGTATTTGTAATTCGTTCACCCACCTAATATGGTCTTCTTGAATAAGAATACAAAAATCATTTGCCTGATTTATAAACTATTTTTAAAAATATAAATATTTTTGATTAAGTTTAAAATCAACTTTTTAAAACCCTAAATTGATTTTTTTATGTAAAAAATTAGCGTAAAACCACTATACCATAAAAAGCAAAATTGTTTGGGATTATACTACCCAATTGACGAAGAACTCACTAAACTGGTAAAAACTTTTCCTGATGCTAAATGGAGTAAAACTAATAATTGTTGGTACATTGCCAACCACAAAACCAATTTAAAAGAACTTTTTCAGGTGTTTAAAGAAATAGCTTTTATAGACACTTCAGCTGTTTTTGCTAAAACACATCCAACTAATAAGAAAACGAATGAACCCAAAATAGAAAAAAGCACTTTGCCAACGTTAAATGCAAACGCAAAGAAAAAAGTTTTTCAGTTTAAAGAATGGTTATTAAGTAGAAGATATTCGACTAATACAGTAAAAACATACATTGATTCCTTAGATAGTTTTTTAAGGTATTATAATGATAAGCAAGTTGAAGACATTACTAATGAAGATATTATAAGCTTTAACAATAACTACATCTTAAAAAATAACTATTCTGCATCTTACCAAAACCAAATAGTAAATGCCATTAAGTTATTTTATAAAAAAATTGAGCATAAAGCATTAGATTTAGACTTAATACACCGACCAAAAAATGAGCGAAAACTACCTAATGTTTTATCTAAAGAAGAAATAAAAAGCATTTTAGACGCTCACAGTAATATAAAACACAAGGCTATGCTCAGTTTAATTTATGCTTGTGGCTTACGCAGAAGTGAATTGTTAAACTTAAGACCCAATGATGTAGGTTCTAAAAGGAAACTATTAATTATAAGGCAAAGCAAAGGCAAAAAAGATCGCGTTGCTCCCATAAGTGATAAACTGATTAATTTGTTACGAACATACTACAAAGAGTACCAACCCAGTACTTGGCTTTTTGAAGGTCAATTTAAAGGAAATAAATATTCCGAACAAAGTTTACAAAAAGTCTTAAAACAAGCATTAGAAAAAGCAAGTATAAAAAAACCAGCCACCTTACACTGGTTACGCCATAGCTTTGCTACTCACTTGCTTGAAAATGGAACTGATTTGAGATACATACAAGAACTATTAGGACATAATAGCAGCAGAACAACAGAAATTTACACTTATGTAAGCACCAAAAACTTACAAAACATTAAAAGCCCTTTTGATGATTTATAAAAAAATGTATATTTACAAAAAATAAATATACACACCAAAAGGTGTATATATCTACCTAAAATTAGCTAGCCATTTTTACTAAAGGTGTACATATATATAAGTTGACAGAAAGCATAAAGGACAGTACCACCAAACAAAATGACATAAAAATAAATCGAGTAATATGAAATTAACTAACGTGACAGTTCACAAATACAAAAGCTTTGAACAAGAGCAAAAGTTCGAAGTTCAAGACGATGTGACAATTCTTGTCGGAATGAATGAGTCTGGTAAAACTTCTGTTTTAGAAGCCATTGCTAAAACAAACTATTTTCAGAATGATAAAAAGTTCAAGTTTAACCTAACACACGACTTCCCAAGAAGAGAAAAGAAAAACATTGATAAGACTGGCGAAGAACCAAATGCTATAACTTGTACTTATGCAATTTCAGATGAATTGTTAAGTACAGTTGAAAAAAAAGTTGGGAAAGGGGTCTTTTCACTAAAAGAATTTTCTGTTACAACAAAATATAATAATGTCAGTACATACAACAATTTTACAGCTGACTTCAAAAAGTTTATAGAATTGAAAACAACTGAGCTTGGGATTTCAAGTAAAGCTCTAAATGATAAGTTAGAAAAAGTAAAGAATGAAAAGGACTTAGACGTTATAATAGCGGAGTACAAAGACGAAAACTTAATTTCTGGATTAAATAAAATCAAGCCATTTGTAAAGAATGATTGGGATTGGGGTAATCCTATTCAAGAGTATATAGCTAGGACAATAATAAAGCCAAATCTCCCTAAGTTCTTGTACTATGACGAATATTATTCCCTACCTTCTCGGATTGTAATCGAAAAAATGAATGATGAAGAACTTGAAGAAGAAGAACTAAAAACAGCAAAAGCACTTTTGGAATTAGCTGACCTTAACCCTGAAGACATACTTAAAGCTAACGATTTTGAAGATTATATTGCAGAGTTGGAAGCGACTGAAGCAATTATAAGTGATGAACTATTCAAGTATTGGACTACTAATGGAAACCTTAGCATTGAATTCAAAATTGAAGCTAAAGAAGAAAAAGTTAAGCGAACAATAAGGAACAACTATAATCATGAAGAAGTAATAGACGTAAATATTGTTGAACATGTACTAGATATTAGAGTAAAAAATCAACGTTCAAGAGTATCTCTACCATTAAAAAACCGTAGCAAGGGTTTTAATTGGTTTTTCTCATTTCTAGTTTGGTTTAAGAAAATTCAAGAAGATAAAAATTCCAGCTATATTTTGTTACTTGACGAACCAGGTCTGAATCTACACGCATCTGCACAGAAAGACATGTTGAGATTTATTGAAGACCTATCTAAAGATTATCAGATTATCTACACTACTCATTCGCCATTTTCAATTCCATCAAATAATTTAGAAAGAGTAAGAACGGTACTAGAAACACCTAACGGTTCTAAAATTTCTGATAGTATTCAGGAAAAGGATCCGAATACTCTTTTCCCTTTACAGGCTGCATTAGGTTATGACTTGGCTCAAAATTTATTTATAGGAGAGAAAAATTTATTGGTTGAAGGAGTATCAGACATGATATTTCTTTTGACAATGTCAAGTATTCTTGAGCAGGGTGGAAAAACTCCATTAAGAGATGATATTGTTATTGTCCCAACAGGTGGGCTAGAAAAGGTTGCTACTTTTATATCATTAATGCGTGGGAATAAACTCGAAATTGCTTGCCTACTTGACACATACACAGACCCAAAGAGCAAAGCAAAATTTGAAAACATAATCTATCAAAAACTTATTCATAAAAATAAAGTTAGATTTTTTGATGAGTACTTAACAGACTATACTCAGGCAGACATTGAAGATTTATTTGACAAAGAAGATTATATAAAAGTTTTCAATCAAGCATTCTCGGAACATAACGACATCAAACTTTCAGATTTAGATGTAAATATTAAACCTATAATTGCACAAATCAACAAACACCTAAACGTATCAAGATACAACCATTACAGACCAGCAAATCAACTTTCAAAAATTGGTTTAAGTGCTAAAGATTTTAAGAAAACGAGTTTAGACAATTTCGAAAAGTTGATAGCCGACATAAACAAATTATTCGATTGAAAATGAAAATGCCATCTGCCAACAGCCGTTTTGCAAAAGCGGGGGTTTCATGCTTCTATGACAGTGAAGTAATAAATTCAAGCTTTGTGCATCTAATGAAGTTTAGTGATAAAAATCCCCGCCTTCGCAAAGCGGCAAACCGTTGGGCAACATACAAAAAGCCCACCGCACAAACAGCACATTTGGTTTTTGCCGAAACACAAGTCAACCGCTGAAAAAACAAAAGAGCTTGCCCTTCCCCACCGCCACCCGAAAAAAATATTCAAAAACTTGATCTAAAATTCACAAATTATTTTTACATTTGCTAATAATAGGTCAAATCAATAAAATGGCAAGTTTCGGAAATTTCATAAAGACAGAAAGAGAAAAACGAGAATGGACTCAAACTGAATTCGGTGCAAAAATCGGAATCAATACGAGTGCAATCAGTCGAATAGAAAACGGAAGTCAAAAATTTAGTAAATCAAAGCTAAAGAAACTTTCAGAATTATTTGAAATTCAATTGCAACAAGTAACGGACTTATTTTTTGCAGACAAATTTGCTAGAGAAGCTTTTAAATATAAATGCTCGAAATCAGTATTTTCTGTTGCAGAAGACACTGCAAATTATTATCGTAACACCAATGTTAAACAGGGAAAACTAGAACTATGAGTAGAGCTTTAAAATATATTGACTTGTTCTCTGGTGCTGGTGGTTTTTCGCTTGGTTTTGATAATAAAGGCTTTCAAAATGTCTTTTCAGTAGACATTGAACCTAGTTTTTGTGAAACGTATAATCATAACTTCCCAAGTCATAATTTAATCCAAAAGGATATTTGTAACGTAACAGATGCTGAATTAAAATATTTAAAAGAATATGATGAAATTGATGTTGTTATAGGTGGACCACCTTGTCAAGGGTTTAGTATTGCTGGAAATATTGGAAGAAAATTTATTGAAGACCCAAGAAACAGATTATTTAAAGAATTTGTAAGAGTTGTAAAAGTTGTTGAACCAACTTACTTTGTAATGGAGAACGTTGCTCGATTATATAACCATAATAAAGGAAACACTAGAAAAGAAATTATAAATGATTTTGAAAATCTAGGTTATAAAGTTGAATGTAAAATTCTAAATTCAGCAGATTATGGAGTTCCTCAAGTTAGAAAAAGAGTAATATTTATTGGCACTAAAAACAGTCAAAAAATACTATTTCCAAAAAAAGAAATTGATAAATATATAACTGTAAAAGAGGCTTTATCTTCATATCCAAAATTAGAATCTGGTCAGGAATCCAAAATCCCAAACCATATAGCAATGTCTCATTCTGAACAAATGTTGCATAAAATGAGCTTTGTTTCAGATGGTGGAGATAGAAATGAAATCCCTGAACAAATTAGACCAAAATCAGGTGATGTTAGAAAATATATAAAATATTCAAGCGATAAACCTTCAGTAACAGTTACTGGAGATATGAGAAAAATATTTCATTATGAACAGAACAGAGCATTGACAGTACGTGAATTAGCAAAACTTCAATCTTTCCCAGATGATTTTGTATTTAAAGGCACAAAAATATCACAACAACAACAGGTAGGTAATTCTGTTCCGCCAAAAATGGCTGAAGCTATCGCTAGTATAATTATTAAAATGAGTGAAAATGTTTAAATATCCTAAAGTTAATTACATAGGCAATAAAGAAAAGATTGCAAAGTGGATATGCGACCAATTCCCAACGGATGCAAACACACTTTTTGATGCTTTTTCTGGTGGATGTTCTTTAAGCTATGAAGCAAAATTCAGAGGATTGGAGGTTTATACAAATGATATTTTAAAAATAAATTACCACATTGCAAATGCGTTAGTTAAGAACAATAATACTTTACTAGATAAGTCTGATATTGAAACTATTTTTAGAGGAGAACCTTTTGAAGGTTTTATGTTTCAAAATTATTCAGAAGTGTATTTCTTTCCGCAAGAATGCAAAGAACTTGATTTGTATAGGCAAAACATTGAATTACTTGAATCAGAGGAGAAGAAATCATTAGCATTTGCTTTAATGAGAAGAGCTATGATTCGTAAAATGCCCTATTCTAGGTTTACATTAAATTGGGATAAAATAGTTCAATTAAGAGATGAGGAATACAGCTATAAAAAATATAAGCGAAGAAGAGCTTATCACAACCAATCATTTAAACATCATTTTCTTCAAAATTTAAATGAGTACAATCAAGCGGTATTCAATAATGATAAAAATAATATTGCTTACAACGATGATATTTTCAATTTGTTAGAAACTGTAAAAGCAGACATTATTTATTTAGACCCACCATATACAGGAACAATGAATAATTATTTTGGTTTTTATGGTTTGGTAGACGATTTTATTACATCAGAGGTAACAAAACCATTTGAAAACAACTTTGTAAATAAAAATTCTGCAATTGAGCTTTTTGATAAATTGTTTTCTAAACTTAATAATTTTAAATATTGGTATTTAAGCTACAATAACTCTTCTTTTCCAAGCAAGAATGAACTACTTTATCTGTTGGGTAAATATTCAGACAATGTTGAAGTAATTGAGCGTAAACATAACTATCAAATTACTGGTAAAAACAAAAAAGAAAAGAATAAAGAATTTTTATTCATTGTGAAAAATGAAAATTATAAAGAAACTATTAAAGAAAATTATGCCACAGCAGAACTATGAAGAGTATTGGAAACTGACCAATGCCTTTACTGATTATAATGGTACAAAGTTTTTAGATACATTGGCTGTTTGTATCAATTTTATTGATGACCATAAAAACGAAGAATATTCTGAAGAAAAATATTCAAAACTTCAGGACAAGATTCATAAAGTAAATCCTATTAACCATATTTCGATTAGAAAGTCTATTAATCAATTGGTTAAAATGGGATTTATTAATTCTTTCCTTGTTTCTTATCATCCACAAGCTAAAGAGTATGTTGAAGCTCGAACGAATAAGAAAAGAGAAACACTTTTATCCAAAATTGTTTACTCAAATTCAAGTTTCAACAGAGCAGTAAATAATGAATCTTCAATAAAACAAATCAATTTCCTAATTCAAACACTAATTGAAAAAGGTAAATTATCTAAAGAAGAAATAATAGCCTTAATGCTTGTTGATATTGAAGCTTATAAAAAACCATTTATAACTGAAATTGAACTTTCAGAATATGTTAAAGAAGCTAAAGAAATTGGTTTTCTGGAAAGGAAATATAATCAAATTGGCTATTTGTATAACCTTCTCGGAAAATTAGATGATTTAGTTTTTGTTAAGGAAGATTTATATTTTAAAGAAGATGCTGAACAGATTTTTGGAGAAGATTTAAAAGCAATTACAAAAAGAAGAGACCCATATTTACATAGATTATATAAAAACCAATTACAAGAGGAATGTGAAGAAATTTATGGTAATCCTATGTGTGTTTTAGAACATCTTTCTTATCCTGTTTTAATTGCTAGTCATATCAAACCTTTTATTGACTCTGATGAAAATGAAGCTTATGACCCAAATAACGGATTGTTATTAAGCAGAACAATTGATTCGTTATTTGACTTAAAATACATATCATTCACAGATGAAGGAACAATGATTTTCTCAAATAGAATATCAAATGATGTTAAGGAATTTTGGAAAAATTATAAACTCGAAGAAAATATATTAAACGAAAGAAGAAAAGAATATTTGGCTTATCATAGAAACCTAATGACAGAAATTGATGCCCGAGCTTAAAGCCATACACATTTGCAATTCGCACCAGCCGACACACGAGCCAAAAATTGCAAAAGAGTATGTCTTTGCCAACGCTGAAAACCAAACAGAACGGAATAAAGCCAGCAGGTAATCGAGTAGATGGCTCCGCCAGAAGTTCTGACGGAGTGCACCTCTCAAATGTTAATTCACGAATTCCTATAAAAAACAACGAACAATATTATGAGTACACCACTAAGCGTACGCGAGCGTTGCTCCTTTCTTTCTCAAAAATGTCCCCCAGTCATTTTTAATCAGAAACATACTTAGCGGTTCGTAAATCATCACAATTGTTGCTCTTTCCACCAACAATAGCTATCCTTTACTTTATGAATAGGCTATTAGTAAAACCAATTCCTATTCTAATTTCAAAGAAATTTACGTTCAGTCCTTCCTTAGTTTGTGAGTCCTCCAACTTTCTTTGTTGGCTCGTTGCTACTAAGTACTATGACCTCTGCTGACTTCTTGGTGATGCTAACTCGTAGCTGCCAAGACCTCCCTTGGTAAGCGTGTTTCCCTCAACCGAATGCCTGTTACATCTACATAATAACGCTTTTTGTATGCTTCGGACGTTACGTTGATGTGCACGCTTATCCTCGTTATTATGCCTCTTATGTATTTTACTCATCGCTTTGTTATTTGTTCTTAGCGGTATTCGTGAATGCTTCGCATTTCTGTCCGTCAGTACCCGGTTTTGCAGTCTTGCTTCCTTCACTGATGTCCTCACAAACATCCAGCTTGCAACTTGCTATTGGTTATGGGCGTTACCCCACCCCATAAGGGACTTTAACCCTCTGGAAAAATTTGTACCACACCTTTGCTTGCTAGTAAATTAATTTGCATTTTTGCAATTTATTCTGTAGCTTCGCTTTGGTGTGCTACAGCACGCGTGCAAGGCACACACAGCGTATATAACTTATGGCGGGAAAAGTAGTAAATTTAAGTTTTGTGTTTTTAAGTAAGTTTGTTGCAAGCGGTCAAGAAAGTGCTTCGAAAACCGCCACAAAAACATACCGCCAATCCGTTGTATGCCATATAAAACAGAAACGAAACAGTGAAATTAAAACGAAGAAGAAAATTAGTAACGTACTTAAATATTTTAGACCAACCTGTCCGATTTAACCCTTTCGTTTTCAGTCGGACTTTTTTGTTATGGGCTTTACTTGGATTGATAGGTGGAGTAATTGCAGGAGCTTATTGGATTGGACTTGAGTTTCTAACTCATCAATTAGCTTTTTTTAGTGGTTGGGAAGTAATACCTGTAATGGCGATTTGCGGACTTTTAGCAGGTTTGATAATTCATTTCATTGGAGACCCAGGCGAAATACATTTGATTGTAAACAATATCCGATTTAATAAAGGAAAACTTGACCCTAAAAACAATCCTTCAATGGTTCTCTCTTCATTGCTATGCGTTGCGTCAGGTGGAAGTCTCGGACCCGAAGCGCCATTGGTTCAAGTAACAGGCTCAACAGGAACTTGGATAGGAAAATTGTTTCGACTAAAAGGAGAAGAATTAAGGTCATTAAGTATCGCAGGAATGGCTTCAGGATTTACAGCTTTATTTGGTGCGCCTTTGGGTGGTAGCCTCTTTTCATTAGAAATTCTTCATCACAAACACGCAGTTGAGTATTACAAAGCAATTATTCCTGCGTTTGTTGCAAGTTGCTTTAGCTATTTAGTTTTCGCTTTAATCATTCATTTGGGACTTGGCCCTATTTGGGATTTATCTGCATATGAATATTCAGGGATTTTTGATTTTGGCTATGCAGTTCTCTTTGCAATAATCGGAGCAGCCTTTGGTTGGGCTTTTATTATTTGCACCAAATTTTTCAAATCAATTTTCGAGAAAAGACCCATACCAATTTACATCAAAACGTTAATTGGTGGCATTCTACTTGGCATCATAGCATTTTACTTTCCATTAACCCGATATTTTGGACATCACGAAATTAACGAACTACTTTCAGGGAATTTTTCATTGACTTTATTGTTTGCTATTTTGATTTTTAAAATTATAGCCATCTCAATAACAGTAACATCAGGTTGGAGAGGTGGATTTATTATTCCGCTGTTTTTCGTAGGAGCTACGTTAGGACTAATTATCCATCAACTATACCCGACAATAAATTTGACATTAGCGATAGTTAGCTGTATGGCAGCAATTAACGCTTGCGTAACTCGAACACCAATGAGTACAACAATTTTACTTGCTACTTTGACAGGGTTTGGTCATTTTATTCCAATCTTATTTGCAAGTTTAACAGGCTATTTTTTAGCTCCGAGAATACCTTTTATTGGTTCACAAATGGAAAAAGAATGAAAAAATACGGCATACAATCGAGTAAAAACAGCTCTACTGATAAAACCTACTTCTAAAAATTTTTAGATAATCATCCGGTACTTTAGTTTCAAAAACAACTTCTTTTTTAGTGGTTGGATGAATAAAAGCCAACTGCTTTAAATGAAGTGCTAATCTGCCTATGGGATTTTCTGTAGCTTCGTATTTTTTATCGCCAATAATTGGGTGTCCGAGGCTTTTCATGTGTACACGCAATTGGTTTTTTCTTTCTGTTTCTTGGTGAGCCTCTAATAAAGTATAAAATTCATTTTTCTTAATTACCTCATAATGGGTTACTGCCAGTTTAGCATCATCACTTTTTCCCGCTACCACATACATCATTAGTGCTTTGTTTTCTTTAAGATAATTCACAATTTTACCTTCATCATTCTCCATAGTACCTTGGGTAACTGCTAAATACTTTCTGTTAGCTATAGTTCTATCCCAATCTTTTTGAATAGATACCTGACTATTATTATTTTTAGCAAAAACCATTAATCCAGAAGCATCTTTATCCAACCGATGAACAACAAATAGTTTTGCAGTAGGGTCATCAAGCTGAACGTGGTGTGAGATGGTTTTATACACCGTTTGCATTTTAGAATTTCCCGAAGAAATAGACAAAATCCCACTCTTTTTATCTACCACAATAATATCATCATCCTCAAAAACTACCTTTACTCCTTGGTAAGAAAGTTCTCTAAAAGGTTTGTCCCAGCTAATTTTTACTGTATCTCCTACTTTTAAAGCATGGTCGAACTGTTTAATAATCTTATCATTAACCATAAACTGTTTTCTTGCCAACATTCCCTTTACTTTATTTCGGGTTTTATCCTTAATGTTCTGTAACAAAAAATTGAGCAATTCGTCAGCTGTTTCTACTTTTAGTCGGCTTATTCGGTTTAAGTTTTTATTGGGCGATTTTTTTTGCATGCTATTTCTAATAAAGCAACAAAGTTAGGTTAATCGTAAGAATAATATAAGTTTAAGTATAAACTTATTTTTACCTCACCCGAAACTACTTTTTGTAGTTTCGACCTCTCCTAAAGGAGAGGTAAAAGCAGAACCTCTAGAACAAGTCTAGAGGGATTTTTTAGATTTAATTTGATATAATGAATAGCGAAAAATTATATTGCTTAATTTCGTTTTTCAAAAAAAGAGATTATGGTTACAAAAGAAAGTATTGTTAAAAATTGGCTTACACGCTATACAGGAAAGGCTTTAGAAGATTTTGGTCAGTATATTTTATTAACCAATTTTAATAATTATGTTGAATATTTTGCTAAAATAAAAAACGTTGCGGTTGAAGGTAAAGACAAAGCCATGCCCAATGCTACTGCAGATGGAATAACCATTATTAATTTTAGCATGGGAAGTGCTAATGCTGCAACCATTATGGATTTATTGAGTGCTATTAACCCAAAAGCTTGTCTGTTTTTAGGTAAATGTGGCGGGTTGAAAAAGAAAAATAATATTGGCGATTATATTTTACCCATTGCAGCCATAAGAGGCGAAGGAACATCTAACGATTACTTTCCTACAGAAGTTCCTGCCCTACCCGCTTTTACCTTACAAAGAGCTGTTTCTACCACCATAAGAGAGTTTAAAAAAGATTACTGGACAGGTACTGTTTATACCACCAACCGTAGAGTTTGGGAACATGATGAAGAATTTAAAAGCTATTTAAGAAAAATAAGAGCAATGGCAATAGATATGGAAACTGCTACCTTGTTTATTACTGGTTTTTATAACAAAATTTCTACTGGAGCATTGTTATTGGTTTCCGACCAACCAATGATTCCAGAAGGTGTTAAAACCGATAAAAGCGATCAAGTAGTTACCAAAAGCTATGTAGAAGAACATATTAAAATTGGCATACAATCGCTAGAAGAAATTAAAAACCACGGAATGAGTGTTAAACATCTTAAATTCTCTTATTCGGAAGATTAATGAAACGAGAGGTTGTTAAATTTTTTAACACTCAGGAATATGATTGTGAGCAAGTTCTTCCCGATAATTATAGGACAACTGATTTAATAAAATAAATGAATACTCTCCCCCTGCCCCCTCTCTTTAAAGAGAGGGGAAAAGTTATCGTAAGATAACTTGGGGTGAGTCAAAATAAAAAAATGACACACAACGATATACTTAAAGATTTAAAAAACAAGGTTTATCATCCCATATATTTTTTATGTGGCGAAGAACCTTTTTATATAGATTTGATAAGTAATTTTATTGAAAAAAACGTATTAGATGAAGCTGAAAAAGAATTTAATCAGCAAATTATTTATGGTAAAGACACCGATATTTCTACTATTATAGGTGCAGCCAAACGCTATCCTATGATGGCGAACCACAATGTAGTAATTGTAAAAGAAGCTCAACATTTAATTAAACAAATAGACCAACTTGAAGCTTATGTGGACAATCCTACTAAAAGTACCATTTTAGTTTTTTGCTATAAATACAAAACCTTAGATGGTAGAAAAGGCATTACTAAAAAACTGAATAAAAAAAGTGTTTTTTTTGAGTCTAAACCCATTTATGAAAACCAAGTACCAGCTTGGATTAACGATTATCTAAAAGGAAAAAATTACACCATAGACCCTAAAGCCACGCATTTAATTGCTGAGTTTTTAGGAACAGATTTAGGAAAAATAGCCAACGAACTTGAAAAATTAACCATTAATATTCCCGAAGGTGCTGTAATTAATGCCGACATTGTAGAAAAAAACATTGGCATCAGCAAAGACTTTAATATGTTTGAGTTAAATAAAGCAATAGGTGCTAGAGATATACTTAAAGCCAATAAAATTATTACTCATTTTGCCAAAAACGAAAAAGAACATCCCATACAAGCCACGCTAGCCGTTTTGTATATGTTTTTTACTGCTATATTAAAATATCATTATACCAAAGATAAAAACCCTAGGAATATTGCTTCTGCATTAAAGGTAAGTCCTTTTTTTGTAAAAGATTACCAAGTAGCAGCCAGTAATTACGATATCAGAAAAGCAGTAAAAGTAATTGAGTATATTAGAGAGTACGATTTAAAATCTAAAGGGGTAAACAATGTTTCTTCATCGGGTGGAGAACTTACTAAAGAACTTGTTTTTAAAATTATGCATTAATTTTCTATCTGTTTTTAGTTTTTTTATGTTTTGATAAAATTAAAAATTAGGCTAAGGAAACGTATTACCTTAACTTTGTAAACATTAACAACCTAAAAATATTATATAATTTATGAAAGTTACACCAGTTGATAAATGGATTATTGACCCTATTCAACGTTTTATAAATAACAGTACCACCAGTGGAATTGTATTGTTTTCATCTGCTTTTTTGGCTATAATACTTTCTAATTCACCTTGGTCGCACGAGTTTCATGCACTTTGGGAGTTAGAATTTTCTATAGGTTTTGATGGTAATTACATTACTAAAAACCTTCACCATTGGATTAATGATGGCTTAATGGCTGTTTTCTTTTTTGTGGTTGGTTTAGAACTAAAAAGAGAAATTGTTGCTGGAGAACTTAGAGACCCCAAAAATGCTATTTTACCTATTGCTGCTGCTATTGGCGGAATGATACTACCAGCTATAATTTATTTACTGTTTAACCAATCAGGACCTACTGCCGATGGTTGGGGAATACCAATGGCAACCGATATAGCTTTTGCCTTAGGAGTTTTATATTTATTGGGAAATAAAGTGCCGCTTTCACTAAAAATATTCCTTACTGCACTTGCTATTGTTGATGATATTGGAGCTGTATTGGTAATTGCTTTTTTCTATACATCAGATATAAATTTTATAAGCTTAGCAATAGGCGGAATTTTTATGTTAATTTTAATCATCTCTAACCTAATTGGCATTAGAAATACTATTTATTATGCTATTATTGGAATAGGTGGATTGTGGCTAGCATTTTTAATGTCGGGCGTGCATGCCACTATTGCCGCTGTAATGGCTGCAATGACTATTCCTGTAAATGTAAAAGTTACAGAAAAAGAATACATTAAACGTATTAAAAACCTCATTTTTAAATTTGAAGAAGAAGAACCCAATAACAACCCGGCAGTTACTCAAAATCAGTTGCATATTATAGAAGATATAAGAGATTGCTCTAAAAAGGCCCTTACACCACTACAACGATTAGAACATAGAATGCACCCCGTAGTTGCTTTTATTATTATGCCCATATTTGCCCTAAGTAATGCTGGTGTGGTATTTTCTGGCGATTCTTTAAACCAAATTATTAGTCCTGTATTTTTTGGTGTTTTTGTTGGTTTATTAGTAGGTAAAGTATTAGGTGTTTACGGATTAATATCTATTCTGTTAAAATTCAAATGGGTAACATTACCTAATGGTATGAACAAAGTTCATTTATTAGGTGCTGGTTTTTTGGCTGCTATTGGTTTTACCATGTCGTTATTTATTGGAGGGCTAGCTTTTGTTGATAAAATTCATATTGAAGAAGCTAAAATGGGCGTTTTATTCGCTTCTGTTTTAGCTAGTTTTATAGGATATTTCATTATTAGGTATGCTAATAAAATCAAAACAATTTAATAGCTGCTTATTCGTTTATCTCTCTTACCTTTGATGGAAGTTTTTCTACTTAAAAAATTATGTAGTTTTGTCTTTGTCAACTTCTAAAATAAAACTAATGCACAAACTAATTTTATTAATTACTTGCTGTTTGCCAATGTTCATTTTTGGTCAGGCTTACAAACCTGGTAAAGGTAGCGGACTTTATGGTACAGGAGCTGAAAACATTGACAAAGGTTGGTACTTCGGTTTAGGAACAACCTACATGTTTCCTTATCTCAGCGAAGAAGCAACTATTGATTATACAGATTCATTAAATCAAACATTTACTCAAGATTATCTTGCTAAACCAACAGGTAAATTTGGCTTATTTGCCGAAATAGGCATGTTTAGAATGAACGATAAAAAAGTAATTAACTATATAGATTATGGTCTTTCTTACAAATGGTTTAGAGGTTGCGAAGATTTTGAATCTGCTACTTTTTTAAACAATAGTTTAGTAGCTACACAGCAAACCGAAGCTGCTTACAGCGGTCATGCAGCATCTTTAAACTTTAATATAGGTAACAGATACGACCTGTCTGAAAAAACATTTTTAGTAAACGGAATTGGACTTAATGCCGATTATTTTTTCATTAAAAGCAGAAATAATGGAGGGGTAATTTTAGGTCAGCCCCACGAGTTTGTTTCCGATTTTGTTGGTGAGCTGCATTATTTTTTCGGAATGGGTTTTAAAACAGGCAAAAGGTTAATAATTATGCCCATGATAGAAACACCTATTTTTGCTATTTATGAATTTAACCATATCAAATCTACACACAATTATTTCAATACTCGTTCCCGACCATTTATTATAAAAGTTAGGTTTATGATATTAAAGAAAGGTTCAAAATCTTGTCCTCCAGTATATAACCCTATGGGAATTACTCCAGATATGTAATGAAATTAATTATTGAACGTTAATAAGGCAAAAACATATTTTTTTGATAAAGTTTCCAACATTTATAGCCCGTTCAGAATTTAGCAAACATGTTACTACTCTTATTGTTGGACAAATAATAGTGCATGCTATCGCTTTTTTGGCACTTCCAATTATTACCCGATTATACTCAGCAGAACAAATTGGAGCTTACTCACTTTTTATGGCTCTTTTTATGGTGCTTTCTATGCTTAGTACTGGCAGATTTGATGCTGCTATTGTTATAGAAAAAGAAGAAAAATCTGCCATTGCACTATGGAGTTTAGCTACTTTCATCAGTTTTTGGTTTAATGTTGTGCTTTTCATTTTCATCTATTTTTTTTATGAAAATATGTTAGTGTGGCTTAACAAATCAAGCATGGGAGCGTCTATTTTATTACTTCCCTTAGCTATTTTCTTTGGAGCATTAATAAGAACTACGCAATATTATTTCAACAAACATAAAGGATATAAAACCATTTCTATGTCCGATATACTAAAATCGGGAACTAACTCTACAGGTGGTGTTGCTTTTGGATGGTTGGGCTACCTTTCTGGAGGATTAATAATTGCCAATGTGCTTTCTAATATTGTGGCTTTTGTGTTGTTAGCAATTAAATTACCTGCTTCTTTTTGGCAAACTGTAAAATCAACCACTTTTCTCAAATTAAAAAATATAGGAAAAAAATACAAAGATTACCTTACCTTCTACACACTATCAGGGTTATTAAGTGCTATTGTTTCCAACGGCACCCCGATTTTTATCATTTTCTTTTTTACTGAAAAAACTGCTGGCTATTATTTTATGGCAGAAAAAGTGGTAAGCATTCCCATAGGGTTATTGGTAGCAGCTATTTCTAGAGTTTTTTACCAACGAGCAAGCGAACTGTTTCAACATGACAAAAAAGGCTTTTTATCACTCACTTACCGAATTCAGAAAAAAATGTTTTGGGTATTGGTTCCGCTTTTGCTTTTACTTTCGTTGGCAGCTCCAACTATTTTTGAGTGGTTTGGTAACGATTGGCGACAAGCAGGAGAAATGATTAAATACTTTGCTATTTTGGTATTGTTCAATAATTTAATTTCTCCGGTAGGCTCCATTTCTAATATTATTGACAGGTTAGATATATTACTTTATTTCAACATTATTACCACCATTGTTAGAGCTTTAACTTTTTATGTTGGTAGCTTGTATTTTAGTTTTGAACACGCACTTTTAATCTCTGCTATTTGTCTGTCTATTTGCTACATTGCTTTAGATTTTATTCTGAAAAAATTGGTAAAAAAAATGATTACTGAGAAGTAATTTCTACAGATTTATTTCAAAAATCTATTTTTTAGGATAACAAACAAACCATTTTTTAACTGGTCGAGCTAAGGATGAAATATTCAAGGTGTCAGCGGCTTCAGAAATATCTTTTACGGTATTGTTTTTCAATAAAATATTTATTTTATCCATTTTAGGGTTGTAGGCATTGTTTTCTATAGCATCCTGAAAAACAAAATATTCTATTTCTTTTTCTGAGATTTTTAACTGTTTAGAAAACTTTTCTTTAATAGTATTAAGTTCGTCTTTAGCTAAGCGAGTATCGTTAATAACTACTTTGTACAAGTTTCTGTTCACCATCATTTTACAAAGTTTTGATAAAATCTTATCCGAATGATTTTGCCAAACTTTTACTGAAGTCATGATGTCATAATCATCTAAATTGGCAAATTCATCCAATAATTTAGGGTTGTTTTTAAATGACGACAAATTATGTTGAGCATACAAAAAAGTTCTTAAGGATGGCGTACAAAACAATTCTTCATTGTTATTTGCTAAGCTTTTGGCTCTTTTTAAAATGTTTACTAATAAGTTTTCTGCCGACAAAACCGTTTTATGCAAATAAACTTGCCAATACATTAATCTTCTGGCAATAATAAATTTTTCTATGGAATAAATTCCTTTTTCCTCAATAGCTAAATGGTCATTATGCACCGTAAGCATGGTAATAATTCTTTCTGTACTAATCACCCCTTCCGAAACACCCGTAAAAAAGCTGTCTCTACGTAAATAATCCAATCTATCCATATCTAACTGTCCGGAAACTAATTGATGTAAGAACTTTTTAGGATATTCGTTTCTAAATATTTTTAAAGCTACATCCAACTTTCCTTTAAACTCCTGATTGAGTTTATCCATAAAAAGGGTAGAAATTTCCTCATGAGAAATACCATTTACTATACTATGTTCTAAGGCATGAGAAAATGGTCCGTGACCAATGTCATGTAATAAAATAGCAATGGTAACACCTACAGCTTCTTCATCGGTAATTTCATGCCCCTTAGAGCGAATTACATCAATGGCTTTAGTCATCAAATTCATAGTACCCATAGCATGATGAAACCTCGTATGCAAAGCTCCTGGGTAAACCAAATGTGTTAATCCTAATTGTTTTATTCTTCTTAACCTCTGAAAATAAGGATGTTCTATTAAATCGAAAATAATTTCATAAGGTAAGGTTATGAATCCATAAATAGGATCATTAAAAATTTTCTTTTTATTCACACTTGGCATACTACTTAGCGTTAATATTAGTTAAATATAATAACTAAAAATTATTTGATGCTTCAAAAGTACTATTTTTGATGAATTGATTAGAGATTGGAAATTATTAATTAGAGATTGTAGATACTGGAAATTGAAATACCTAAGTTAGAAGACAAAAGATTGGAAATATTCACTTCCACCTTTTCTTTTCACTTTCCCTTTCACTTTTTTACTTTTCAGTCTCACTTTAAAAAAATCACTTACTAAAACAATAAAAACATGAACAACATAACCATACTTTGGGCAGATGATGAAATAGACTTACTAAAACCTCATATTTTATTTTTAGAAGAAAAAGGATATGAAGTTATAGGAACTCAAAGTGGTGACGATGCAATTGAACTACTCGACAAGCAACGTGTTGATATTATTTTTTTAGATGAGAACATGCCCGGCTTATCCGGTTTAGAAACCTTAGAATTAATAAAAGCTAAATTCCCAAGTATTCCTGTAATTATGATTACCAAAAGTGAGGAGGAATACATTATGGAAGAAGCTATTGGCTCTAAAATATCCGATTATTTAATAAAGCCTGTAAACCCAAATCAGATTTTACTTTCCATAAAAAAGAACTTAGATACCACCAAATTAGTGAATGCAAAATCTACTTCCAACTATCAAAAAGAATTTAGAGAAATTGGTATGCAGCTAAACGATAGACTTGATAAAGATGAATGGGCTGAGCTGTATCAAAAACTAGTTTATTGGGAATTGGAACTCGAAAAATCTAAAGACAGCAGCATGGAAGAGATTTTTGAGATGCAAAAAAGTGAAGCTAACAAACAATTTGGAAAATTTGTTGAGAACAACTACACTGATTGGCTTACCAGTCCTGAAGATGCTCCTGTAATGTCGCACAACCTAATGGCAAAATATGTTTTTCCTGAATTAAAAAAGAGTAAAGAACCTTTGTTTTTTATTGTGATAGACAATTTGCGTTACGATCAATGGAAAGTATTACGTCCTATTCTATCAGAAGATTATTGGATAGATAAGGAAGATGTTTTTTATAGCATTTTACCTACCACAACTCAATACTCTAGAAACGCCATATTTGCAGGAATGATGCCTTCAGAAATTGAAAAACGTTTTCCGGATAAATGGATAAATGATGAGGAAGAAGGAGGAAGAAACCTTAATGAAAAGTTTTTTGTAGAAAATCAACTTGCACGAAGTGGTTTTTCAGATTCTAAAATCACTTATAACAAAGTTTTGAATGTAAGTTACGGGAATAAAGTTTTAAGAGAAGTTCCCTCTATGTTTAATAGTCATTTAAATATAATAGTTTACAATTTTGTGGATATGCTTTCTCACGCTAGAACTGATACTGAAATTGTAAAAGAATTAGCAACAGATGAAGCAGCTTATCGTTCTGTAGTTAAATCTTGGTTTGAACATTCTACTTTATTAGATATTTTAAAAGAAATTGCAGCTCGTGGCGGAAGATTAGTGATAACAACCGACCATGGTTCTATAAGAGTTAAAGAAGCTTCTAAAATAGTTGGAGATAAAGATACCAACACTAATTTGAGATACAAGCAAGGAAAAAGCTTACAATATCAAGAAAAAGAGGTTTTTGCCGTAAAAAACCCTGAAGAAATTCACTTACCAAAAGTAAATGTTAGTCAGTCGTTTGTTTTTGCTAAAGATGATTACTTTTTTGCTTACCCTAATAATTACAATCATTATGTGAATTATTACAAGGATACTTTTCAGCACGGAGGAATTTCGTTAGATGAAATGCTAATTCCTGTGGTAGTATTAAATGCTAAAAAGTAAAATCATTTTGTTTTCTGCAACACTATATCTTTAGTGATATTACTTCTGTATGCATCTTTACCAAATATTTCAATATCTTCCATGTACAATTTGTAACCTGGAACTTCTACTAATAAGTTAAATTTTCCTGGTGGTAAAATAATGATAAACCTTCCTGTATTTGGATTGGGTAAATAAGAACCATACTCTTCATCAATTTGTAAATCTAATACAGAAATAGCTGCATCCGTAAATATGTGAGAAGAATCTGAAGTAGTTATAAATCCTTTAACAACCGTATATTCAGGATCAACCTCATTAAATGTTACACTATAAATATCTAAATCTCCTAATCCGCCAGCTCTTAATGTAGAGATGTAACCTGTTCTGCCCGATTTAGATTCTCTGTAATTCATATTGTCTTCTGGAGTATTAATTGGGTAACCAATGTTCTTAACGGTTGTCCACATTCTTTTAACATTATCCCAAGAGGCTTTAAAAATATCGTAACCTCCCATGCTGGTATGTCCTTTAGAACTAAAATATAAGGTTTTACCATCATTAGAAATATTAGGAAAATCTTCATCAAACTTGGTATTAATAGTTGGTCCTAAATTTTGTGGTAAGCCCCATTTTCCATTAGGTAATTTCTTGGTTACATAAATATCTACCCCTCCATAACCACCATCTCTGTTACTGGCAAAATATACTTCATTTCCATCAGCAGCAATTGAAGCAGCTATTTCATGGTCTGCTGAGTTAATTTCTGCTGGTAATTTTTCTAAATTAATTACTTTATCATCAGCTAATTCTGCAATAAACAAATCCCCATAGTGATTATCGTTTTCAAAATAAAAAAGAATGTATTTACCATCTGCTGATAAGCCTACAACCTCTTCATTTCCATTAAGCATATTAATATTCTGATCTAATTTTCTTGCCTTTTGATACTCTCCATTTTTAGCTTTTGATATGTATATTTCAGAAAAGTAATTACCATTTTCCATTTTCATACTTCCATCATCTCTTCTGGAATTGTAAACTATAAAAGATTCATCTTGAGGAACAAATGGATAATAATCTGGTCCGGGAGAATTAATTTGATTGCCCAAATTAGTAAAAGAAACATCTAATTGGAATTTCATTAACTCAATAGCATTATAGCAATATTCAATTTGCTTAGCTACATCTTCTACAGTAATTACATCACCTTTGTTTATTTCTCTAAATTGCTCAAACATGTTAATAGCATCACTAAAACGATAAGCATAATGATAGGCTCTTCCCAATAAATAAAAAGCGGTTGGATTAGGTTTGTCGCTTTTCACCACTTTTTCTAAATAACTTACTGCATTAGATTTGTCAATGTTGGTATTTAAGTAGCAAACTCCTACTCTATAATTAAACAACATATCATCTGGAGTTTCTTCTAAAAGAGCAAGATACTCATCAAGAGCTTCTTTAAAATTATATTTATCGAATAAGTTTGCAGCTCTTTTTACAACGGCTTTATCTTGAGATTGAGCTGAAAAAGAAATAATTACAGCAATGATTAATGTTAAAAACGATTTGTAATTCATTGATTATAAATTTAAAAAAGGCAAATTTAATGCTAATTTAAATAAGGTGCAATTAATTTTCGTAAGCACCTAAATCATACGGTAATGTACGGGGGGTTCCTAAAATATCGAATGTTACTCCTGCATTTTTTCCAGCATTGGCTGCCGGAGATGTTGACCAAATACTATAATCATTGTTTAAATAATCTTTAAATACAGCAGTTGTAGGATTTTGTATTATTCCTATATAGTTTGCTCCTGACAAACTTTTGGTAGAACGAACAATAGAATGATCAAGTTTAAAATTAATAACTCCTGGTGCCAACACATCATTATCAAACTCTATTTCATTATTTCCTTCAATAATGGTATTTACAAAAACGGCCGAATCTATATCTCTTACCTGTACATTTCCATTAACATCTTGATAATAGTTTTGAAGGAAAACAGCCGAGCCATCTCTTGTCCCCTGATCCCAAAAATTAGCAATGGTGGTATGGTAAAATTTATAATTTCCTCCTCCTCTTAAAAATATACTCGACTGACCTGCTTGGGTAATTAATGAGTTGGTATCTGTTACTTGGTAATTCGTAGCCAATAAATTTACCGCAGCAGAATTGGTTATTTCGCAACCATTTAATCTTAATTTGTTAGTGCTTGTTGGTGCGGTTGGATTAAAAGGCAAAGGTTCTGCCTGAATTCCTATAAAAGCGTTTTTGATAATGGCATGATTAATCACATTGTCAGCACTACCTTCATTAATCCAAATTCTATCCCACTGACCTGAAATATCCTGATAAGTATATTCTAACCTTGTCCCTTGAAAAATAACTGGATCTGATGGTGTTCCATTAACCACCAAATTGCCATCTTTATACACCCACAAGCCTGATTTATTATGTAAATGCACTTTTACTCCTGGGTCTATTACTAATTTATCTAAAGAATCTATAACTAAATACCCCACAATTACATAAGGTTTATCGTTAACCCAATTTGCAGTAACAGGTGGTAAACTACCAGAGCAATCTCCATCTAAACATGAGTAAGGTGGTAAACCGTTTACATATTTTTTTGGTGTAAAATAATGTGCATTTTGTCCCCAAGCCATTAAATGTACTTTTTGATTGTTGCCATTTGTGGAAAAAAGTAATTGTTCTTCAACAACAAAGGGAGAAAGAACGCTGTTAGGGTCTATGGTTACTTCTAAAAAAATGTAAATACTATCTCCAGCTCTAATTTCTATATCACTATGTTGGTTTCCTGAGAGACCATCTACATTAATTCTAAATTGAGAGTTAGCACCATTTTGCAAACGAATATCTGATATAATTAAATTATCAGAATTTTTGTTGTACACCTTTATTCTTTTGGTAGTAGAACTCATGGTTGTAAAAACCGTATCGAACAAAAGGGTATCTGTAGAGAAACTTAATTTTGCACCAGAATCAGTAGTAAAGTCATCCTTTCTACAAGAATAAAACATGGAAGACAACATTACCAAAATAAGTGCTGTCCCTAAAAAATAGGTATGGTTTTCTAAACGCATGAGTACAAAAATAGAAAACTATTACGTTGATTTACTGAAAATATTGTTTTTTGACACTAAATGATGTAATAAATAAGAATTTAATCTTAGAAAATCTTCTCAAATCCAATCTCCATTACATCTTAATACTTGCTCTATTATATCTCTTACACAACCTTCTCCTCCATCTCTATCTGAAATATAATCTGAAATATTTTTAATTTCTATAGCGGCATTTTTAGGACAAGTTGCCACACCACATAGTTGCATTACTCCTAAATCAGGAATATCATCTCCCATGTATAAGATATTTTCTTTTTGTAAATTATTTGCTGTAGTATACTTATTAAAAACTTCAATTTTATTATCTACCTTAAGAAATATATCTTGTATTCCCAATCCCATTAATCTTAACCTAACAGCTTCCGAGCTACCCCCAGAAATAATTACAACTTTATAGCCTTTTTTAACTGCATGTTGCAACGCAAAACCATCTTTGTTGTTCATTTTTCTAACTTGGTCTCCTGTTGGTAACAGTAATACCGACCCATCTGTTAATACACCATCTACATCAAAAATAAAGGTGTTAATTTTAGGTAATAATTCTTTAAAATTTGCCATATCTATTCTATTATAATTTTTCAAAAATACGCAATACAACAGCAGTTTTATTAAAAAATATATGACTAATCTTTAATGACTAAAAAAATGTTTCTATATTTACGAACATGGAAAGCATTAGCATATCAACCACACAAAATGTAAGTATTAGTTATGCTATTGCCAGTTTAGGTGATAGAATTTTAGCTACTTTATTAGATTACCTTATCTTTTTAGCTTATTTAGTTTTGGTGTTTTATACGCTATCTGTTTTTAATATTATAAACGATTTAGGTTTTTTTTCGAGTTTGATTTTTTTGCCCGTTTTATTTTATGATTTATACTGCGAACTGCTTTTTAATGGACAGAGTTTTGGTAAATACCTCATGAAAATAAAGGTTGTTAAAATTGACGGAACTCAACCCGGTTTTGGAAGTTACTTATTACGTTGGATGTTTAGAATTTTAGAAGGTGGTCATTTTTTTAATGGATTAATTGCTATAATAACTGTTTTAATAAATGGCAAAGGTCAGCGTGTGGGAGATATTGCTGCTAAAACGAGCGTTATAAAACTAAAAAAGAAAATTGCTTTAGAAGATGGTTTTCTGAATATCTCTGATGAAAATTACACTATCGTTTTTAGAGAAGTGGAGCAACTTAATGAAAAAGATATTGCTATTATACGAGAAGTTTTTAATCATGCCAAAAGCAAAAACAGGTTAGATATTGTAAATCAACTAGCTGAGAAAACCAAAAGCACACTAAACATAAGTACTACTATGAAAAGTATTGAATTTCTTAATACCATTATTAAAGATTACGAGTATTATCACTCTAACTCAATGAGTGTTTGAGATTGGGAGACCAAAGTCGGAAGTTTACAATTAAAAATTCTAATGGTTAAATTTACTTGTGAATTTCATCTCCTTTAGCATCATAAAAATGATATTCGAGGAAGTTTTGTGCTGTTGATGGAATAACCTCTACACTTGCTTTAAATTTAGATTGCCATTCTTTTCTTAAAGAAGACATTAATCCTTTTCTTTTATTAATATAAGCTTCTAAGAAAGGGTGAACAGTAATACTAATTTTATTTAGATTTAATTGTTGCGTAATATAACGTAGGTTATTTTCAATTTCATCAACCAATAAAACTGTTGATTGAACTTCTCCTTTACCACCACAACAAGGACATTTTTCGGAAGTTTTAATTTCCATTTCCGGACGAACTCGCTGACGGGTAATTTGTACTAAACCGAATTTACTTGGAGGTAAAATGTTATGCTTCGCTCTATCTTGCTGCATAAACTCTTGCATCTTTTCATACAGCTTCTTTCTGTTTTCTGCTTCTTTCATATCAATGAAATCAACAACAACAATTCCTCCCATATCTCTCAACCTTAGCTGACGAGCAATTTCTTCAGCGGCTTCTAAGTTTACTTCAAGTGCATTTTCTTCTTGAGTTTTATCTTTCTTCTTTCCTCTTTGTCCGCTATTTACATCAATAACATGTAATGCTTCGGTATGTTCAATAATAAGATAAACACCTGTTTTCAAGGTTACATTCTTTCCAAATAAGGATTTTATTTGTCTTTCAATACCAAAATGTTCAAATATAGGTGATTTACCATTGTACTGTTTTAGTATTTTTTCTCTATCAGGAGCGATAGAACTTAAAAATGTTTTTATTTCGTTATATAAAGCTTCATCATCAATATGAATACTGCTGAAATCTTTATTTAATAAATCTCTTAATAGTGAAGAGGTTCTGTCTATTTCTCCCAGAATTTTTTTAGGAGCATGAGCATTTTTTAGATTATTAAAAACAGTTTCCCAACGCAGCGTCAAATCATTCATATCGGCATGCAAATCGGCAACTTTTTTGTTTTTAGCAACTGTTCTAATAATTACTCCAAAACCTTTGGGTTTAATACTTTTAATAAGTCTTATCAATCTTTCTCTTTCTTCGGCATCTTTAATTTTTTGAGAAACAGAAACTTTGTTAGAGAAAGGTACTAAAACCAAATATCGTCCGGCTATAGAAATTTCCGAACTTAACCTAGGACCTTTTGTAGATATAGGTTCCTTGGCAATTTGTACTAAAATTTGATCGGAAGATTTTAATGTTTTTTCAATTTTACCTGTTTTTTCAATTTCAGGTTCAAATTCAATATCTAATGATGAAGAATTAATTTTTCCACCAGCAACTCCTTTGGTAAATTTTGCGAAAGAATTGAATTTTGCACCTAAATCTAGGTAGTGCAAAAAGGCATCCTTTTCGTAACCAACGTTTACGAAAGTTGCATTTAAACCCGGCATAATCTTTCTTACTTTACCGAGATAAATATCACCTACTGAAAAATTATTATTGGTTTTCTCCTTGTGTAATTCTACTAATTTCCCATCTTGAAGAATGGCTATAACAACCTCATTAGGTGAAGAATTTATTACTAACTCTACACTCATCCTAATAGACTTTTGAAAAACATCTTTGTTGAAAACAATTATCTTAGTTGCTAACGTGATGTAAATAACGCAACTAACTAAACAAAAGGTTGATAAATAAGAAAAACTAGTATCCCAAAACAGGATACTAGTTTCTTAAAATCATTTGCTTAAAATAAAGAACTGAAAATAATTTCAGACCCTAAAAAGAATAATTATTTTTTCTTGTGTCTGTTTTTTCTAAGTCTTTTTTTACGCTTGTGCGTAGCCATCTTATGTCTTTTTCTTTTTTTACCGCTTGGCATAATGTCTTTATTTTATATGTTTAATACTTTATTACTTCAATTTTTGAAGTCGCAAATGTAAACTAAAATTTTATTATTTCACATTTTTTTTCACTTTCTCTACAAAAGATTTTGCAGGTTTGAAAGCTGGGATGTTGTGAGCAGGTATAATGATAGTTGTATTTTTTGAAATGTTTCTACCTGTTTTTTCAGCTCTTCTTTTAACAACAAAACTACCAAAACCTCTTAAATACACGTTATTACCTTCTTCTAAAGATTTTCTAACTGTTTTCATAAATTCTTCTACAGTAGTTTGTACTGTTAATTTCTCAATTCCTGTTTTCTCTGAAATTTTAGAAACGATATCCGCTTTTGTCATTTTTAATACTTTTTAAGTTTATATTAATTTAATTTTTACTTATCAATAAATTTACCCGTGTAAATTCGAGTGCAAATATAAGAGTAAATGTATATTTAACCCTAATACGTTAAAAAACATTAACATATTTTAGCTTAACCATTTAAAACTTTCGACAAACAAATGCTTTCGCCTAACTGTTTGATTAATAATCTTAATAAATACAACTTTATTCTTTCGTAATTTTGCATCTCTAACTATTTATATTTAATGCATTTCTCTGATAATTTAATTTCTTGGTACAAACAAAATAAACGCGACTTACCTTGGCGAAATACTACCAATCCATACCATATATGGCTATCAGAAATAATATTGCAACAAACTAGAGTAAATCAGGGCTTATCTTATTATTATAAGTTTATAGAACATTTTCCTACAGTAAATGATTTAGCAAATGCTTCCGAACAACAGGTGTTAAAACTTTGGCAAGGACTAGGATATTATTCTCGTGCCAGAAACTTACATGCAACAGCTAAAATTATTACTAAAGAATATAAAGGTGTTTTTCCTGATGATTACACCAGAATTTTATCCTTAAAAGGTATTGGCGAATATACTGCTGCTGCCATTGCTTCTTTTGCATACCAACTCCCCTATCCGGTTGTAGATGGAAATGTTTTTAGAGTTCTTTCCAGAATTTATGGAATTGATACACCTATTGATACGCCAGCTGGAAAAAAAACTTTTTATGCATTGGCTAATGAGTTAATTAATAAAAAACAAGCAGCACTTCATAACCAGGCAATAATGGAGTTTGGAGCATTGGTTTGCACTCCTAAAAATCCCAATTGTGAAAGTTGTATTTTTAATAATTCATGTACTGCTCTTGCTAATAAACAAATAGATTTATTACCTATTAAATCTAAAAAGATAAAGCAAACAAATAGATACTTTAATTATTTAATTATAAATACTGATAATTCAGAAACGTTTATTGCTGAAAGAAAAAACAGCGATATTTGGAAAGGCTTATATGATTTTCCTTTAGTAGAAACGCTAGAAAAAATATCCTCTTTTAATGAATTGAGTAATCAAGCTACTTTTCAACAATTGCTGCCCGACCCTACAAATTTAGTAGTAAACAAGGTTTCATCAGAAACCAAACATATCTTATCTCATCAAAAAATATACGCAACCTTTTGGCACATAACTACAGATAGAACGGAACATTTAGAAACAAATTTTAGGAAAATAAACAGTTCAACTATTAATAATTACCCTTTGCCAAAACTCATAGAAAATTATGTTAAAACATGATTTTAATATTTTTTTTAATATTCATATATTTTTACTACATTTGATATTGTAAAAAATAACATTAATTATGGCTGGAATTAACAAAGTAATATTGGTAGGAAACTTGGGTAAAGACCCAGAAGTTAGATATTTAGAAGGTGGCACAGCTGTGGCAAACTTCCCTATAGCAACCTCTGAAAACTATACCGACAGAAGCTCTGGAGAAAAGAAAACCATTACTGAATGGCACAATGTTGTTTTATGGAGAGGCTTAGCCGAAATTGCTGAAAAATACCTCAAAAAAGGAAATCAGGTTTATATTGAAGGTAAACTGAGAACCAGAAAATGGCAAGACAAAGACGGACACGATAGATATACTACTGAAATTGTTGGCGACAGTATGCAAATGTTAGGAAGAAAAGATGATAACTCCTCTTCAGATACTGCTCAACAAAGCAAATCATCCGGAACTTCTTCTTCGGCACAAATAGATAACGAACCATCTGAAACAGATGATTTACCATTTTAATAACTAAAATTAGTAACTGAAAATTGGACGATCCTCTACCTGCCCTGCAACAAACACATTTTGTAATTACTTCAATTCTTAATTCAATTGATTTAATGACCTCTATTGAGTTAATAATTGTATTACTTCTATTGATTTTTTCTGGCTTAATTTCAGGTTCAGAAATAGCTTACTTCTCTCTTCTACCAAAAGATTTAGAAGAAGAACAAAACACAAAATCAGCAGCTCTTTCTCGAGTGAAAAAATTGCTTTACGACCAAAAAAGATTGTTAGCTACCATATTAGTAGCAAATAACTTAATAAATGTAGGGTTAATCCTGCTAACTACCTTAGTGATAAATCAGCTTATCAATTTCTCTTCACTACCCGAGTATGTTAGCTTTGGTATTCAAGTAATTGGTATTACCTTTATTATTCTACTTTTTGGAGAAGTAATTCCAAAAATTTATGCTACCAAAAATGCCTTGTTTTTATCTAAATTTATGAGTTTTCCGCTCAGCTTTCTTTCTTTTATACTTTACCCGCTTAGCTATGTTTTAATGACTTTTTCAAGTGTTATTGATAAACATATTAAACAAAGAGGCTTAGATGTTACTGTTGAAGATTTATCTCACGCACTAGATTTAACATCAGATATTGAAGAGGACAATGATGAGCATAAAATCCTTAAAGGAATTATAAAATTTGGAGAAACCAGTGTAAAGCAAATTATGACTGCACGAGTTGATGTTGTTGCGTTAGACAAAAACCTCCCTTATTCAACGGTACTTGAAACTATTTTAGATTCAGGCTATTCCAGAATTCCCGTTTTTGAAGAATCTTTTGATACCATAGTTGGTGTTATTTATATTAAAGATTTATTAGCTCATATTGAAGAAAAAGAAGATTTTGAATGGACAAAATTGTTGCGTACGCCTTTCTTTGTTCCTGAAAATAAAAAGCTAGATGATTTATTATCGGAATTTCAGGAAAAGAAAATGCACCTTGCCATTGTAGTAGATGAATATGGCGGCACCTCAGGAATTGTTTCTTTAGAAGATATTTTAGAAGAGATTGTAGGTGAAATTAGTGATGAGTTTGATGATGAAGACATTACCTACTCTAAATTAGATGATAACAACTATGTTTTTGATGGTAAAACAGCCTTAAATGATGTCTTTAAAATTATTAATATTGATGATGACGAATTTTTTGGTGATGAAAAAATTGATGCTGAATCTCTTGCTGGATTGGTAATTGAAATAGCCGAAAAAATCCCACAAAAAAATGAAAAAATAACATTGAAAAACCTCACTTTCACTGTTGAAGCTTCTGATAAAAGACGAGTAAAAAGAATTAAACTAACTGTTAGCAATTAAGCTTTAATTGCCAATAAAATCCTACCTTTGTAGGAGAACAAAATTTACACACACTAATCTTATTTATTATGCAAATTCAATTCAACACAGACAATAACATTTCAGGAACAGATCAACTAAAAGAAAAACTTAGTACTATTTTAACTGATGATTTAAGTAGATTTAAAGATAAAATTACTCGCTTAGAAGTACATCTTTCTGATGAAAACGGAAAAAAATCTGTTGGAAAAGATAAAAGATGTATGTTAGAAGCTCGTGTTGAAAATCTTAAACCTATTGCTGTAACAAGCGATGCAACAAATATAGAGCAAGCTGTTATTACTGCTTCAGAAAAACTTGCGGCTGCTTTAACTACCACTTTAGGAAAAATTAGAACGTACTAAGCATTCTACAATTATCAAACCTACTAAAACTTAATGTTATGAATACAGAAGAAAAAGAATGGAATGATAAAATCATGCAAAAAACTGCTGAAATCCAGAAAAACCACCCTGAATTAATAGAGTTTTTGAACGAAATGCCAATGACCATTCCCAATAAAAACAATCCGGAAATAACTATTCAAAACCTAAAAAAGTATTATCAATCGCTTTGCGACTTAATAGATAATAAGAAATAACAGATAACCAACCCATTTTAATCCTGACAGGTTTCTAAAACCTGTTAGGAATTTTTAGAACACACCATAAGAATCCGTATTAATTTTGTATCTATTTTTTAGTTTTTTGTAACTGAAACTAGCACTCCCATTGGTGTAAGGATGCCAAAAACTAATAAAGTGTTTATCTTTCTCTTTATAATATTTATAAATAACTAATTTATTTTGATGTTTTATATCGGTTTTCTTTTCTAAACTAATTTCTTCAGGTAAAAAACTACTAGTGTAATATTTTTGATTGAATAATTGCGATGTATCACAAACAAAGGTTTTTGAAGTATCAATTATTATTAAATCTTCTACCGCAGATTCTACAAACCTAAATTGTTCTTTAAACTCAATTGACGAGATAACGTCATACAATAAGTCGCATTTTTCTTTTTTTGCATTTAATTGTTGGTCAAGATCTATTATTAATGTTCTATAACCAACAGATTTAACCTCTATAACGTCTGGTTGTTCTGTTAAATCACATTCAAAATAGCCATTTTCATCTGAAATGATATAGGTAAAATTTTTACCATTATAAAAGCATCTCACTATTGAAAACTCAACCGGTTCTTTGCTTTCTACATCAGTTATTTCCCCAGATAAAAAAGTACTATCTAAAGATATGGAGAGTGAAAATTGAGCTCCTATAATGCACCCATCTTTATTTCCGTCTCCATATTCAGGTACTCGGTCAAAAATAAACTGATTTTGTTCTTTTCCATTGAGTGAAAAAGTGGGTAATTCATAATGCCTTTTATGACTCATACAGCCAACAAAAAGTAATAAAACAAAACTGATTAATATAAATCTCATCTAAAAAGTATTACTCAGAAACAATTCAAATATAACTATATTTCATTAAAATGCTACATTTTAATCCTGACAGGTTTTAGAAACCTGTCAGGATTTCTTTTTTAAATCTATTCTCCCTCTATCACAATATCCACTGCACTGCAACTGGTAAGGTAAGAAGAAAGCACTAAGCGTTTTTTGGTGGCACCATCGCTGGCTAATAAAGAAATGGTGTTGGGAGGGATTTTCCCTACATTATGAGCATACAAAGTTAAACTATAGGAAGATGATTTTTCCAACGTAATGGTAAAACTGTGCTTTTCTTTTGTAAGCAAATGTTTTTCCAACACACATTTATCATTTAAAAACAGTGAAATAGTATCTCCATCAAAAGATTGGTTGTCCCAAACCGTAAAAGTAATTTCATTAGATGAAAAGGTCATGGTTCTGCGATGGTGAACCGACCGACCATTAATGCTATCAATTTTACCATCTTGATTTGTTGAAAAATGATACGCACTTGGAACTAGGGTATCTTCCTCAACAAAAACAGATTCATCAGGAAAACCGTTGGGATAATATTGTAAATTATCTATAAGGATATTGCCGTTGTACATGGGCATTTCCAAATAATAGGCTTCTAACAGCAAATATTCGGTTAGTTGTTTGGGATTTACTTCAAAAAAGTAGGTTTTCCAATCTGTATTATCCACCCTACCCGATTCCCAAAGCAATTCTTTTTCAAAAATAGCATTCATTCCGTAAACTTTAAGTTGTATAGGACGATTAAAATGCACGGTATCCGCTAAAAACTCCGGAGCAAAAGCTAAATCCAAACTGTAATAATAAGTCTGGTTGCTCAACAATGGTTGCTGAAACTTTTGGTAGCAAGCTTCCCACAAATAACTATCAATAATACTAAAACCTCTGGCTACCATGGTTATATAAGTACTTCCGTGCGAAGCGATTTTACTTACTCCCCAACTACCGGGTTGTGTATCAGGCGAACTTGCTTGTCCGTAAGGCAGCCAATCTCTAGGAGAAATCGCAGTTGTAGGTCGTCCTTCAAACGATGGATTGTTAAGGTACTGAGCTTGTAAGCTGCTGCTAAAAAGGATGATGATGAATAGAAGTTGTTTCATCTTTATTTATTTAAACCTCCAAGGTTTTAGAAACCTTGGAGGTTTGGTTTTTATTTTTTAATGGTTATACTTCCTGTATTACTCCAACATTTATGTTCGTTGGTGTAGTATAAATACCCGGATGTTGCCGGAGCTTCAAAACTACCGGGAACTTCTGCTTTCAAATCTAAATTGATGGTATGAGCAGCATTAGGAGCTAAGTCTCTGAAATAAAACACCACAAAATTGTCGGTAATTTCATAGAAACCTATTGTTCCTTTTTCTTGCAATTCTTTCAGTTGCCATGGTTGTGCTGATAATCCTGATGGAATTCCAACTACAGCCATTGTCATAGGCATTCCTTTATCTTCTTTGTTGCTTACTTTAGTAGTTAAACGTACAGTTTCTCCAACTTTCACACTATTAGTATTTAATTCAGCTTCAACATCCACTTTACATTCTTTTGAGGACAAAGGCAAGGTGGTGTTATAATCAATACTCATGGTGTAAGGTAAAGCGTTTTTAGTGTCTTTGTAACGGATTTCTATTTTCTGGTTCCCTGCTTTTAAATGTTTGGCTAAATCTTTAAATTCAATGGCATTTTTCTCTCCTGCTTCGTACTTTTTAGATGCCACTACTTTTCCGTCAATTACACATTCTAAAATACCAGACTCTTCTGTTTGTTTAGAAAATTTAGCAAAAGTTGTTAATGCTTTAAGTGCCAATACTGTTCCTTGTGTTGAGCCAAAACTTCCACTTCCAGATCTTGAACTCACTAAAAACTCTGCCGCTTTGGTAATCGCTGTTATATCTTTTTTATCAGCTTTAAGCATGGCTAACATGGCTAACGCTGTAGTTTCTACCTTTAGAGAAACACCTCCCGAACGAGTAATAGAATGGTCGGCATTCCAACTTCCGTCTTTTTCTTGCAATTTTAATAATGATTTCAATACACTTTCAGCTCTTTTGTCTTTATAATTGAATAAAGTATTTGTTATTAAAGCCAATTGGTAAGCATCGTTGGAAGCTGTTGAAGTAGCGTATGCAGCTTCCAACTCTTTATTTATTTCCGAATAATTCGCTTCCGAAAGTGCATACACAATATAGGCATTAGTTACTTCTTCACTAGCTCTACCAAATTGGTCTAAGGCTCTTGGGTTTTTCTTAAACCCTCCTTTACCGTCTTTTCTACTCATCAGCCATTTTGAAGTTCTCATTACCATTTCGCTGCTCACATCTGCGTAAACATGTTTCATATCGTTAAACTGCATTAAACCATAAGCAGTAAGAGCTTCGTGTCCGGGCGATGAACCAAACCACTCATAACCTTTTTCTTTAGTTTCATAAGAAGTTAATCTTTTATACCCTCTATCTAATTTTTGGTCGATGCTGGCGAATAATTCCGGATTATCCATACCGGTTTCTTTCATATAACTCATTGCCATAATGTTAGGATAGTTACTCATGGAAGTCTGCTCGAAACATCCTGATGGTTCTCTAATAATACTTTCTATTCCTTTCATTAAATCATTAACCACGTTAGGATAAGCAGTAAGCGAAGCTTGTAAAGAACCATCTACCACATCAGACAAAGAAACACTATAGGTTTTACTTAAGTCTTGTCCTGAAAAAGCAATAGATACCGGAAATCCTTTTGGTCCAATTTTGATAGGTTGTACAAAAGCATCTTTTAATCCGTTGGCTTTAAAGCTAATTTCTAAATTATCCTCACCTATTTCGTTCAGTACTTCATAATTTAAGTAAATTGTTTTTGTAGTATTGGCAGCCAACATTTGATTACCTGTTTCCACATTCAATACTTTAAAACCTTTGGGAGAAGTTACTGTTAAATTCCCCACCACATCTTTGTTAGTGGTATTTTTTAATGTTAACGGAATTTCAATTTTATCTCCAAAAACTACTTGTGAAGGCACTTTTACCGACATGGAAAAAGGCAATTGTGTAAAGTGAGTATATTCTGCTCTACCAACCATTCCTACTCCAACTCCCTCAACAATGGTTCTGAACGAGGTTACTTCATCGCTATTAAAAAACTCAACAGTAGCTTGTCCGTTGTTGCCTACTTCTACATTTCCATCCCAAAAGATAGTAGAACGAAAATCTGTTCTTATTTCCACATCTTGTTGGTTTTGGTAGTTGGGAGCAGCAAATTCTCTTGCTCTGTAATAACTAACGTTAGGAATAATCTTTTTATCTTTTGCTATTAATTCGTTGGCAAACGCTCTTCCCTGAGCATTACCTACAATAACTACTTCCTCTAATTCCATTTTTTCAGCTTCTTGCTTTTTAGCTTCTTTTACCGGGGCTTTTTTGTCCGCTTTTACCGGCACCAAATTTTGTTGAACAGGTTCTGCTTCCATAACCAATGGCATTTCATCAACCATAACCATATCTTTTTCTATATCCATCACAACATCAACTGCAGCAGCGGGCATATTGGCTCTTTTGGTTCTAACTGAATTACTATATAAATAAACCTCTTTAGGGTCGTATAAATAAACCGTATGGTTTTGAGTATAATTACTCGCTGTAAACCCTTGTCGGCTCATGTCTTTTGCCGTTACTTCAAAATACGTTGGTTGATAAAGAGCTTCGTTAGCGATTGAGAAATAACCTTCAGCATTTGTTTTATAGGTCTTTTTAGTTTTGGTATTTTTAATGGTAGCACCAGCAACAGGCTTTCCTTGTCCGTTCACTACTTTTCCTTTTATGATTGCTTTCTCTCCTTCAAATTGAATGGCAGGAAAATCTTCAGCCATCACTTTTTCCCATGTAAACCTTCTCCAACCATCGGTCATTAGTAAATAATCTAAGGCTTCATCGGCTTTTGCTTCTTTATCGTTAAAATAAAATTGAGGTTCTTCTACTTTGGTTTTCAAATCGTTTTCTAACAACAACGAAGATAAAATATTACTCGATTTATCATCAGCAAAGCTCAATAATTTATCATCTACCACTGCCATAGAAAGATTAGCAGGCATAGGCAAGCCTCTTTCATCGGTTACTTCAATATTCATTTTTACTTTTTCTCTTGGTAAATATTGTGCTTTATCTGTTTTTAAAGAAATGTTTAGTTTTTTGTCTTTATTCATAAACACCAAACGCTCTGCTCTTTCAATATTTTTAGCGTCAAACAAAGTTATTTGAGCTACTCCAATAGGAAAATCTTTAACAGGAATTTCAAATACATTTTTACCTCTGGCAACATTTATTTCGCTTGCAAAATAAATTTCTCCTCTTACCTGAGCAGCTAAAGACATGGTTTCTGTTTCTGTAGATTGAATGGTAACTGTTACTTGTTCTTTTGTAGTATTGTTTACATTCATCGTCCACCCTCTTTTTAGACTTTTAGGCAAATCGTATTTTTTATTTATTCCTTTAGGATGAGTAATGATAGCATGATAGGTTTTACCAATTTTAGGTTCTAATTCAAATGCCCCCATCCCGTTGTGGAAACTTTCAAAATCAATTACGGTATTTCCTTCATTATCTTTTACCACGCCTTTTATGTCGGCAGGTTTACCAAATTCATTCAATGCTTTAAAAGCCACTTTAGAAATCAATCCATCTACTAAATCTCCACCTTCAGGATAAAAACCTAAATCGATATTTCCCAACGTAATGGGTACAGAACGAGAAATGCTTTCTGTTTTTCCTTCATAATCTATCATCACATTTAACAAACCATCATTGGTAGTAAGGTTTTCAGGTAATTCAAAACGCATATAAGCCAATCCCGATTCATCGGTGTTCATCTTTTTTTCAATTAACTTTTGTCCGTTTAATTGTGCTATGTATTTAATATTGTAATTAGAAAGTGGTTGATTTTCTAGTGTTTGTAAATCTATTTTGCTTACCACTTCATCTCCCGGACCGTAAGCTTTTTTCAAAAACTCCATTTTCATTTTTAAACGAGGAAGCACTACTTTTTGTACTTGAATTTCTTTCTCGAAATAATCATTGGTATTTTTTTGCCAATTGGTATAAGCTTTCACTTTATAAATTCCGCCCATCACATTTTCATCCAATAAAAACTCTGCATTAGTTTTACCTTTATGAGCTATTAATTGGTGTTTTTGAGCTACGTTTCCTTTGGGGTCAATTAATTCTACGTGCAAAATATCACTTTTATCAGAAGCTTTCATATCAGTGGCATTTCTGATAAAAGCACTCAACCAAATAGTTTCTCCGGGTTTATACAAAGGTTTATCTAATTGTACATATACCCTGTCTTCAGGATAACTTTGATTGTAATTACTTAATTTTTCTTTTAAAGAAGATAAAAATTCATTCATTTTTAAATCTCCATTTATTGAAATAGAAATAAATGAACCTAAAGCTGCGAAAGCTATTGTAGCTATCAACAAACTTTTAACGGATTTAATTTTTAGATTTTGCATAACAATATATTTTTGGTTGTTTATAAATAATTTTCCCTTTGGATGCATCAAAAAAAGATATTCCATAAATAATATTTACATAAAATAAAGAGTGTTAAAAAAGGATGATAAAATAGCGTGATTTTTAAATATGTTATTGTTAACTTCGTGGCTTATTAAATTTTAATCATTAAAAAATAATTTATGGCACTTAGTATTAAAGGAAAATTAGCACAAATTTTAAATTTAGAATCAGGAACAAGTAAAGCAGGAAAAGAATGGAAAAAACAAAGTTTTGTCATTGATACAGGCGATCAGTACAATCCTCATGTTTGTTTTAGTTTATTTGGAGAAGACAAGTTAAATATGTTGTCCAACTTTAATATTGGTCAGGAAATAGAAGTGAGTTTTAACCTTTCTTCGAGAGAATTTAATGGTAAATGGTACCATAATTTAGATGCATGGAGAATTAATGCTGCTGAAAATGCAGCTCCTCAAAATGGTGCTCCAGTTGCTGCAGCAGCTCCATCTATTGAAGATATGCCATCAGACGAAAATGATGATTTACCATTCTAAAAAAAATACTTTATTATACCTAAAGCAGCAATTCGAATTGCTGCTTTTTTTATGGAATTTATTTATGGCTTACAAATAAACCAATTGTTGAATAAGTTTAAAAAAAGTTATTGTAAGTTTCAGTTTTAAGTTCTACTTTTGAACTCACAAAAAAATAAACTAAGAAAATATAAAGATATGAGTGTATTAGTAAACAAAAATTCAAAGATAATAGTTCAAGGATTCACAGGTAGTGAAGGTACTTTTCATGCAAGTCAAATGATAGAATACGGCACTAACGTTGTTGGTGGTGTTACTCCTGGAAAAGGTGGTCAGAAACACTTAGACAAGCCTGTGTTTAATACTGTAGAAGATGCTGTAAAAGCTACTGGAGCTGATGTTTCTATTATTTTTGTACCACCAGCTTTTGCTGCCGATGCAATTATAGAAGCTGCAGATGCAGGAATTAAAGTAATTGTTTGTATTACGGAAGGAATTCCTGTAAAAGACATGATTCCTGTAAAAGAATATTTAAAATCTACTAATGCACGTTTAATCGGCCCTAACTGTCCGGGAGTTATTACTCCAGATGGAGCTAAAGTAGGAATTATGCCAGGTTTTATTTTTAAATCTGGAAAAATAGGTATTGTTTCAAAATCTGGAACATTAACTTACGAAGCTGCCGACCAAGTGGTAAAAGCTGGTTTAGGTATTTCTACTGCTATAGGTATTGGAGGAGATCCTATTATTGGAACAACCACTCAAGAAGCTATAGAATTGTTTATGAATGACCCTGAAACTGAAGGAATTGTAATGATTGGAGAAATAGGCGGAAACTTAGAAGCTAATGCTGCTAAATGGATTAAAGCAAACGGAAACAAGCCAGTTGTTGGTTTTATTGCCGGAGAAACTGCTCCTGCAGGAAGAACAATGGGACATGCTGGTGCTATTGTAGGTGGTGAAGAAGATACTGCTCAAGCTAAAAAGAAAATTATGAGAGATTGCGGTATTACTGTAGTTGACTCTCCTGCTGATATAGGTCAAACTATGGCTGAATTAATGAAAGTAAACGCATAACTCGTAAAGCTAGATATTATGAAATTACTAGAAGGAAAAGTTGCTATAATTACTGGTGCTACCAGAGGAATTGGAAAAGGAATTGCTGAAGTTTTTGCTCAACATGGAGCTGATATCGCTTTCACTTATGTTTCATCTGATGAGCAAGCAAAAAAAGTGGTTGATGAATTAACTGCTTATGGAGTTAAAGTAAAAAGTTATAAATCTAATGCTGCTATATATCGTGATGCAGAAGCTTTTATCGACCAAGTAGTAGCTGATTTTGGTAAAATTGACGCTATTGTAAACAACGCAGGAATTACCAGAGATGGTTTATTAATGAGAATGACAGAAGAAAATTGGGATGAAGTAATGAATGTCAACCTTAAATCTGTATTTAACATTACCAAATGTGCTTTAAAAACCTTATTAAAACAACGTTACGGCTCTATTATTAATATGAGTTCAGTTGTAGGTATTGAAGGAAACGCAGGACAATCTAATTATGCTGCCTCAAAAGCTGGAATTATTGGTTTTACTAAATCTATCGCTCAAGAAATTGGTTCAAGAAACATTAGAAGCAATGCTATTGCCCCCGGTTTTATTGAAACAGAAATGACTGCCCAGTTAGATGAAACCATTATGAAAGGATGGATTGAAGATATTCCTATGAAAAGACCTGGAAAACCAGAAGATGTTGCTAATGCAGCACTTTTCTTAGCTTCCGATTTATCTTCTTATGTAAACGGACAAGTAATAAATGTTTGCGGTGGAATGCAGACTTAATAAAATAATTTTGCACAAAAAAAGTCCCATGTAATCTTACTTGGGACTTTTTTTTTATAAGAAAGGTTTGATTTATTTATAGGTAAATAACTCTAATACAATATAACTTACCACACTTTATGTTGAATGGTTTATTTTATAAATTATTTATTAACTCGTATGATCTAACACTATCACCCACTTTCCATCTACTTTTTTCCAATAAAGAGTAAAGTAGCCACCAATATTTCCACTATCGCGAGTAATGTTCCATTTACCCAGCATAAAAGCTGCTTGGTTTTCCACTTCCAATTTTTCTATTTCAAAAGAAAGTTTCCCCATAGTAGATTTATCAGGATACGATTTTTTGTAGTTCTCTAAAGTAGTTTGCCAACCATATTTTATCCCATTTTTCCCAACAAACATTAGCGAATCTGACTGCCAATAGCCTTGCATAAAAGCATCAATATCTCCATTGTTCCAATCTTGCTCTTGTTGGCTCATCACTTCTAAAATAGCTTCTTTTTCTTGCGATTGTTGTGTACAAGCCATAGTTAAAATTAGTATTGTTATGAAAAGTGTATTTTTCATTGTTTTTAAACAAAATCTTTCATGGTCATTTCGGTACATTTTGCCTTTATAAAAGCTATACTTTTTTGGATAACAGGCTGCATCTCTATATCTTGCTCAACAAATGGCACATCTTTTCTGTATGAAGTTATTAAGTTCTCAATGTAAACAGATGATTTTAATGGTTTTCTAAATTCCAACGCTTGAGCAGCATTAAGCATTTCTATACCAACAATTTTTTCTAAATTCTCCATCATACGGGCAACTTTTGTAGCTGCATTAGCTCCCATACTTACATGATCTTCTTGTCCGTTGGAAGAGTCTATCGTATCTACAGAACAAGGTGTTGCCAGTTGTTTGTTTTGACTTACCACAGAAGCTGCTGCATACTGCGGAATCATAAAACCGCTGTTTAACCCCGGGTTTGTTACTAAAAATGGAGGTAAATTTCTAGTTCCACTTATAAGCTTGTAAGTTCTTCTTTCCGAAATGCTTCCTAACTCTGCTATGGCAATCCCTAAATAATCTAATGCCATTGCCAAGGGTTGACCGTGAAAATTCCCCGCTGAAATTACCTCATCAGCCTCAGGGAAAATTGTTGGATTATCGGTAACAGAATTAATTTCCGTTTCAAATACTTTTTGCACATGAGCAATTACATCTTTTGAAGCTCCATGAACTTGCGGAATACATCTAAAAGAATAAGGGTCTTGAACATGTTTTTTATCTTGAGCAGCAATTTCACTTCCTTCAATTATTTTTAATATGTTTCTTGAAGTAATAAATTGTCCGTTGTGCGGTCTTACCTTATGAATTAACTCATTAAAAGGTTCTGTTCTACCATCATAGGCTTCTAAAGAAATAGCTGCAACGACATCCATAAAAGTGGATATTTTTTTGGCTTTCAGCAACGAATAAACGCCATAAGCACTCATAAACTGTGTTCCGTTAAGCAATGCTAATCCTTCTTTAGATTTTAACTGTATGGGCTCCCAATTAAATTTTTTGTTGACTTCGGCAGCTGAATGTTTCTTTCCTTCAAAAACAACTTCGCCTAAGCCTAATAATGGTAATGATAAGTGAGCTAGAGGAGCTAAATCGCCCGAAGCACCTAAGGAACCTTGTTGATAAACCACCGGATAAACGCCATTATTATAAAAATCTATTAATCGCTGAACGGTGGCTAACTGAACGCCTGAATTGCCATAGCTTAATCCCTGAATTTTGAGCAACAGCATCAACTGCACAACTTCTTGAGGGACTTCTTCACCCAACCCGCAAGCATGCGACATCACTAAGTTTCGTTGCAATTGCTCCAATTGGTCGTTAGAAATTTGGGTATCGCATAAGGAACCAAAACCTGTGTTAATGCCGTAAATTGGCTTATCGTGTCTGCTTAGTTTTTCATCTAAATAAGCTCTACATTTTTCTATTGCTGTTATGGCATCTTCAGAAAGTTGTAATTTTTTCTGTTGATTAATGATTTCATTAACTACTGTTAAGTCTATCCAATTTTTATTGATATGATGAATACTCATTTTTTTAATGCTTGAATTAATTCCTCAATAGTGAAATTATGTTGCTCTCCTGTTTTCATATTTTTTACCGTTAATTTTCCAGAAGCCATTTCATCGCTACCCACCAACACTACATAGTTAATGTTTTTGTTATTGGCAAATGTCATTTGTTTTTTAAGTTTTGCTGCTTCGGGATAAATTTCTGCATTAATGTCTTCATCTCTTAACTGAAACAATAAAGGCAGACAATAATCTTGTTCTTTTTCGCCAAAATTTACGAATAACACTTGCGTAGAATCTCCCTCAAATTTTGGGTACAGATTATTATCTAACAATACATCATAAATTCTATCTGCTCCAAAAGAAATGCCTACTCCGGAAACATCTTTCAACCCAAATTTTCCGGTTAAATCATCGTATCTTCCTCCACCACAAATACTCGGAAAATTATCTACTTTTACTTCTATAATGGTTCCTGTGTAGTAGCCTAAGCCACGGGCTAAAGTGGGATCGAAAATTACATTTGCTGTTTTTAAGCCTAATTGTTGTATTTTTTCAAAAACAAATTCTAATTCTTCTATTCCTTTTTGACCGTTGATTGTGTTTCCTATCTTTTGTGACAAGAATCCTAATTGATTAAACATCAATTCAAATAAATCTCCATTATTAGCTTCAATTATTTTTCCTCCCTCTCTTATAGCTAATAAATCCATTAACGTAAGAGAGTTTTCTTCAGGAATATTCATATTTTTTAATTCCTTAATAACCCCTTCTAAACCTATCTTATCAAACTTATCAATCGCTACAACAATTTGTTCAAATTTATCTGTTTCTCCAACAGATTCCACTATCCCTTGTAAAATCTTTCTATTATTTACCGAAACCGTATAATTCAGTTTGCCTTGAAACAATTCGGTAAACACATCATCAATAATTTTGATTAAATCTACTTCATTAAGCAAGGAATCTGAACCAATAATATCCGCATCGCATTGGTAAAATTCTCTGTAACGTCCTTTTTGGGGTCTGTCGGCACGCCAAACCGGTTGTAACTGAAACCTTCTAAATGGAAAGGTAATGTCATTTTGATTTTGTACTACATAACGCGCAAATGGGACGGTTAAATCGTAATGAAGAGCTTTTTCGGCAATAGATTTCGTTAATTCGTTAGTATTTTTCTCATGTAAGGCTTTTTCATCCGCTTTAGCTAAATAATCTCCACTGTTCAGTATCTTAAAAATCAACTTATCGCTTTCATCACCACCTGTACCCACTAATGTACTTAGGTTTTCCATAGCAGGCGTTTCTATTTGCTGAAAGCCATATTTTTTATACACTTTTTTAATGGTATCAAAAATATAGTTTCTGCGAGCCATTTCTATGGGCGAAAAATCTCTTGTTCCTTTTGGTAAGCTTGGTCTATTACTACTCATAATGCTTAGTGTCTGTCTGTAAAATTCAACTTCTTCGTTATTCTTGTTTTAAAAACCAGTCATTTACAACAGTAAACTCCTGATTTTCAAAACTGCGAAAGCCTCGAATTTGAACCTTACAGTTCAGCCACTTGACATTACTGACTGACACCAATTAATGATTGTCAACAAAATCGAGAGACTGAACTTTAATTAATAATTTAATTTTAATGCTGCAAATTTAGAATAATAATGGTTTAACCCGAAATTAGTAGCAACAAAAAAACCCAAAAGCGAACTTCACTTTTGGGCTTTAATATTTAATCACGTTATTGTTTAGTGATGTGCTTCTTCCGATGAATTATTTATCATAACAATTCCTACAACTACACCTATAATCAATACTGTCATTGATAACGCTTGACCAATACCTCCATATCCTTCTATATCAATATAAGTATAGTGAAATGGAAGTGTAAACATTACTGCTATTATAATAAATCCTATTAATCTATTTTTTTTCATATCGTTGTTTTTTAGTTGATGCTAAAGTACACTTTTTTATAATTATTCAAAAAAAGTTTTTATTTTTTTAAAGTGTCCCTCTTTTTTCTTGTTCTCTTTCTATGGATTCAAACAATGCTTTAAAGTTTCCTGCTCCAAAGCCTCTTGCCCCCATTCGCTGAATGATTTCAAAAAACAAAGTAGGTCTGTCTTCTACTGGTTTGGTGAAAATTTGTAACAAATAACCTTCTTCATCGGCATCTATCATTATCCCTAAACTTTTTAGGGTTTCAATATCTTCTCTTAGCTCGTGACTATGCTCTTCTAATCTTCCGGGAACGGCTCTGTAATATTCCTCCGGTGGTGTAGATAAAAATTCTACTCCTCTGGCTCTTAATTTAGATACTGTTGTAATGATATCATCGGTAGCTACAGCAATATGTTGTGCTCCCGGTCCTTCGTAAAAGTCTAAGTATTCTTCAATTTGAGATTTTTTCTTTCCTTCAGCAGGCTCGTTAATCGGAAATTTAATTCTTCCGTTGCCATTACTCATTACCTTACTCATCAACGCAGAGTATTCTGTGTGAATTTGCTTGTCATCAAACGATAAAAAGTTAACAAATCCCATTACATCTTCATAAAACTTTACCCATTGGTTCATTTCATTCCACCCTACATTACCTACCATGTGGTCAATGAATTTTAAGCCTGTTGGTTCCGGATTGTAATCCGATTCCCATTTTTGATATCCCGGTAAAAATATTCCATTGTAATTTTTTCTTTCTACAAAGATGTGAACAGTTTCTCCGTAAGTATAAATTCCTGAACGCACTACTTCTCCATATTCATCTTTTTCTACCGTTGGTTCCATAAAAGATTTAGCTCCTCTTTTGGTAGTTTCTTCCCATGATTTGGTAGCATCTTCTACCCAAAGTGCAATTACTTTAACTCCATCGCCATGTTTTACAATGTGCTCGTTAATTGGCGACTTAGAATTTAATGGAGTGGTCAATACCAACTTAATCTTATCTTGTTTTACCACGTAAGAAGCATATTCTCTACAGCCTGTTTCTAAGCCTTTGTAAGCAAACGATTGAAATCCAAATGCCGACTTATAAAAATGAGCTGCTTGTTTGGCATTTCCTACATATAATTCCACATAATCTGTTCCTAACAATGGTAAGAAATCTTGTGCTCCATCAAATATTTTTTCTAATCCGTATTCTACGTTTTTTATGTCTTTCATTTTAGTTAGTTTTTTAGTTTAAAGTTTAAGCCCCTCCCAACCTCCCCAAAGGAGAGGAGTTTCCATCACACAATTCCAAAGTTAATGGTTATTGTGCAAATAAGAGGTGTTTATGTTTTATCTTTTTTTTCAAATTTACACATTAACTCTCCAACCACGACTGGAAATAATCTCCATCTTTAATTTTCATCGCTTCCTCTGTTACCATTAATGGTTTAAACGTATCTACCATAACGGCTAATTCTTGGGTTTCTTTTTGTCCGATGCTTCTTTCCATAGCTCCGGGATGTGGTCCGTGTGGTATTCCTGCCGGATGTAAGGTAATTTGACCTCTTTCTATGTTGTTTCTGCTCATAAAATCGCCATCCACGTAATACAACACTTCATCAGAATCGATATTACTGTGGTTATATGGAGCCGGAATAGCTTGTGGATGATAATCATATAAACGAGGCACAAACGAACAAATTACTGCTCCTGCTGTTTCAAAGGTTTGGTGTATAGGTGGTGGCAAGTGCACTCTACCTGTAATAGGCTCAAAATCGTGTATAGAAAATTTATACGGATAATTGTAGCCATCCCAACCCACCACGCTAAACGGGTGTGCTGCATAAATGTATTCATGCATCATGTCTTGTTTTTTCACTTTCACTAAAAACTCGCCTTTGTCGGTAAAAGTTTCTAATTCTGTTGGCGGATGCATGTCTCTTTCGCAAAATGGCGAATGTTCTAGATGTTGACCAAACCAATTTCTGTATTGTTTGGGCGTATAAACCGGATGTTTAGATTCTACAATGAATAAACGATTGTTGGTCGTTTCAAAATTAATTTGGTAAATCATGCCTCTGGGAATCACCAAATAATCGCCATATTCAAAATCTATATTTCCTAAATGTGTTCTTAATTTACCTTTACCTTCGTGTACAAAAATCACTTCGTCCGAATCGGTATTTTTATAAAAATAATCGGTTAGCGAATTTTTGGGACTTGCCAATACAATGTGTACATCATTATTAAAAAGCACCGTTTTTCTGCTTTGTAAAAAATCATTTTCTTGAGGCACGGAAAACCCTTTTAGTGATAAAGATTCCATGTTTTTTTCTACTGCCACTTTTGGGGCAACACTGTATGATTTTACAATCTCTTTTACCTGCGTGGGACGATGTGTGTGGTAAAGCAAGGATGACATCCCGTCAAAACCTACTGTACCAAAAAGTTCTTCGTAATAAAAATTACCTTCGGGACTTTTAAAAACAGTGTGTCTTTTGGGCGGAATATTTCCTAATTGATGATATCTGGGCATAGTTTATTTTTTTATAGATTAGGCAAACAAATTTATACAATTATTAAGGATAAAAAATGATAAAAGTCAAGTTTTGTAAATATTATAGAACACCGATAATACGGATGGAGCGGATAATCGCTGTTGGAATAGCCACGAATGCACGAACAACAAAGGTTAACCACATAGTGTCATAGCAATACATAGCTGCAATAGCAGGTTTTTAGCAATACATAGCGTTTCCATTTTATGGAAACAAACTATGTAAACTATGCAAGTTCTTTAATTAGGATTAAAGCTATGTGGTTTTGTTGTTGTTGGAATAGCCACGAATGCACGAACAACAAAGGTTAACCACATAGTGTCATAGCAATACATAGCTGCAATAGCAGGTTTTTAGCAATACATAGCGTTTCCATTTTATGGAAACAAACTATGTAAACTATGCAAGTTCTTTAATTAGGATTAAAGCTATGTGGTTAAGTTGCTGATGAAATAGCCACGAATGCACGAACAACAATGGTTAACCACATAAGTGTCATAGCAATACATAGCTGCAAAAGCAGGTTTTAGCAATACATAGCGTTTCCATTTTATGGAAACAAACTATGTAAACTATGCAAGTTCTTTAATTAGGATTAAAGCTATGTGGTTAAGTTGCTGATGAAATAGCCACGAATGCACGAACAACAATGGTTAACCACATAAGTGTCATAGCAATACATAGCTGCAAAAGCAGGTTTTTAGCAATACATAGCGTTTCCATTTTATGGAAACAAACTATATAAACTATGCAAGTTCTTTAATTAGGATTAAAACTATGTGGTTTTGTTGCTGTTGGAATAGCCACGAATGCACGAATAGACTGATGGAGCTGATATCAATTTGCGTAGAGCTGCACTCAACGCTTAAGAAATACCGCTCCGTTGGAGCTTGGGGATTACCACCGATGCACGAGTTGGTATTTTTACCATTAAAATTTCTTTTGATGATTTGTAAAAAATGTATATTTACAAAAAAAAGATATATGTAACCAAAAACTACATATATACAACTAAAATCTGTTAGGTATATGTAATAAAGTTACATATATAAACTAGTTATAGCCCATTTTAAGACGACACCGGAATAGAAATGCTAGTAATTAAAAAGACAATATTTTGGACTGCTATAGTTTTTATCGGACTGACAATTTTCGCATTGACAGTAGGACAAATTTTGCCTTACGAATTTGCTGACTACAAAATAATGCACAAATTCTATGACACAATAATGCAAGGACTACCGATTGCTATCCTGTTGACATTATTCGGGACAATTAAACTACAAAACACGAAAGCCAAAAATTGGACGTTTTTAGGGCTGACAGTTTTGACTTCAATATTTTCCTTTTTTATAATGGTAAGTTTAATTTTTAAAATAGGTTTTGGCGCTTGGACAACTGTAACGACAATATACAGGCATAAAACTGAAGACAGAGTTATTAAAGACCAACTTTTTGACGTTGGAGCTTTGGGTTACGGTGGACAGAGAATTGTTGAAATAAAACCCTTTCTAAAATATTGGATTTTGCCGACAACAATTGACACCTTGACAATTAATAAAGATGAATGGCAATTTGTAAACGAACAAGGAGATATAAAATTCCCGTAAACTTGGGGCAATTGACAGACATAAATAGAGAAAGAAAAACGGGCTATAACAGGCGTTTGGCAAAAAAGCGGGTTCAGTGCTTAAATGAAGTTTTGTGCTTCGTATCAAATCCAGTGCTGGCAGACAGTTTAGTGCTTCAAAATCCGCTTCTTCGCCAAGCGCCAAAACGTTGGTGGTAATGCAATGACAAAAACAATCAAACATATATTATTATGTCTTCTGACATTTTGGACAACAGAAATTTTGGCGAGCCCACAGATGCCAGACTACGTGGTTTTTGGAAAAGACACAATAGCCACTTACAACCTGATTCTTGAACAATATTTGCAACGGCAAGACTCAGCAAAAACTGAACAACTTTTTGGGCTCACGTTTCGAGAAGGAGCATCTTTTAATTGTTGGCGGGGTTATCAGGCAATCTACCAGATTGAGAATAACAGTTTGTTCTTGATTGACATAATCAATTGTGGCGAACTAAGAAATGGAAAAATAGACAAAAGCCAATCCAATGAAAAAATGAAATCCATTTTTGGTGAAAAGTTGAAAAATGGAAAAGTTTTTATTGATTGGTTTGACGGATACATCAATTTCCCATTGAACAATGAAGTCATAAGGTGGGACGGAGTTTTTTACAGAATATTTGAAAGAGAAAAAGTTTTAACGATTAAAAATGGATTTGTCGAAAGAGAAGAAGATTTTGACAATTATATCGATGACCCGAAAAGAATCGATAGACGTGATAAGAGTAAAATATCCGACTTGCTATTTAAGAAGCTGAAAAAGGCGAAATGGAAAAATCCCGATGAATTCGACTGTTCTGAAACATATTTTGTAACAATTGACGAAAATGGAGTTGTTTCAAAGGTCAGAATGGCGCTATCTGACGAACAGATTGAAGAATATTACGACCCAGACGAATTCAACTTTTGCATTGACAAAATGACGACAGCTTTAAAAGATTTGAAATTCGACATTATCTTAGATAAGGGAAAACCTATATCCGAAGACATCTATATTAAAATTTGGATTGAGGATAACGGGAAAATTGAGAATTGGACAAATTAAAAAAGCACATACCGCTAATCGAGTAGATGGCTCCGCCAGAAGTTCTGACGGAGTGCACCTCTCAAATGTTAATTCACGAATTCCTATAAAAAACAACTAACAATGTTATGAGTACACCACTAAGCGTACGCGAGCGTTGCTCATTTCTTTCCCAAAAATTGAAAACGTAAACACTATTGTTTCTGCTGTATTCTTAATTTTAATGGTAGATGTGCTTACTAAATATTTCAGGTTTAGAAAATCTCATTAAAACAAAAAAGCAGTTAAGAAAATCTTAACCGCTTTTTTATGTTTTAAAGTTTTACAACTAAAAAGGTGCTTTTTGTACTGCTCCTAGTTCGTTATAAAAAATACTTTTTAATGTTCCATCTTTTTCAACATAGTCAATTCTATATATTTCAGATGAATAAGGCGTGGTAACTGCAAATGCTTTTTCTATTTTAGCTTTTACCTCTTTTGTAAAAACATCTTTAACAATATCAGGTAACGCATCATTTTTAATTACCTTACAAGTAGCTACTAACAATAAATCTTTTCTATCTGCATTTACAACTGCTTCAAATTCATTTCCTTCTGCTGAGTAATAAACTATAGCATGCTCTGAATTTATTCTTTCTACCTTATTAATTTCAGCACCTTTAAAAACATTAGGGTAACTTTCAATAAGTACCTTGTCTTCTGTTTTCAACTCATCTACATCTTTAATTTGAGTAGCATGTTGAGCAAAAACGTTAGTACTATTTAAAATAATTGCTCCTAAAATAATTGGAAAATATATTTTCTTTAATCGCATAATTTAATGGTTTTTGGGGTTAATATTTAATTCTTTTGCCCAAAAGTTAATTAAATTATTTAAGAATTCCAAATTAAATACTTGCCAACGCTTTTTCGTAATTAGGTTCAATTACAATATCTTCTACTTGTTCTGTATAAACTACCTTTCCTGTTTCATCTAACACTACAATACATCTTGAATGTAATCCTGCTAAAGGTCCTTCTAACATTTCTAGTCCGTAATCCTTACCAAACTGTCCTGTTTTAAAATCAGATAACATTTCTACATTTTCTATTCCCTCTGCTCCACAAAATCTTTTTTGAGCAAAAGGTAAGTCTCTAGAAATACACAACACTTTGGTATTATCTAAATCTGCTGCTGATTTATTAAAGTTTCTTACTGATGCAGCACAAATGCCTGTATCTATACTAGGGAAAATGTTTAAGATTAATTTACTTCCTTTAAAATCGCTTAAAGTTTTAGTAGCTAAATCGGTTGTTACTAACTGAAAATCTTTTGTTTGAGAACCAACTGAAGGTAGTGTTCCGCTGGTGTTAATTTCGTTTCCTTTAAATTTAATTTTTGCCATATTGTTTTTAAGTTTTGGTTGCTGCTAAATTAATGGTTTTTAAAAATCTTTATCTGAAAAAGATACATTTTTATTCTTAAAAAACCCTAACACCATTCTCATTTTTGGAATTCGCTCTAAATAATAGTATCCTTGCTTGAAATCTTGTTCTGAATAGGGATAGTTATGTAATTATACGCTCTTTTTCTTGATAAAAAGAGCCAAAAATCAAGAACAAACGCCAAATCCTTTGTAGTCTTTACCCACATGCCTCCGCATTTCCTGGTCCGATTACTCAGGATTTCGCACCGTTTGTTCGGTTGCCCTCGCTCGGGTATTTAGGTGTAAGTTAGTATTTTTTTTATCATTGAACTTTTTAGTTAGGTCAGTATTGATTTTTATTCTTAAAATAACCTAAGCAGTAGGTCATTTTTGGAATTAGCTCTAAATAATAGTATCTTTGCTTGAAATCAAATCAAAAAGATGATTCTCACTTTAATGATCACTTTTCTTCTTCCATATTTCTATCGCTGACTTTTCTTGATGTACTTTTTTAATAAAAAATATTTCTGAAATTAATAATCAAGATAAAAATGGAAATCTTACTTATAACACCACAAACAGGAAAACATTCAGTTTATAACGATAATAAAATTGTTAATTTTTTATATGAACATTTAGATAAATATGGAGATGCCAAAGATGCTATTCAAAAATGTATTGATTATGTATTTACACCAAACAAAGGTGGCCTAATTTTATTAGCCATAGAAAATAACGAAATTGTGGGAGCTACCATCATCAACAAAACAGGGATGAGTGGCTATATTCCCGAAAATATTTTAGTGTATATTGCTGTAAACAAAAACCAACGAGGAAAAGGCGTTGGAAAACAAATCATGCAAAAAGCCATAGCAAACACCGAAGGCGATATTGCTCTTCATGTTGAAAAAGATAATCCTGCTAAATTTTTATATGAAAAAATGGGATTTACCAATCCGTATTTAGAAATGCGTTTAAAAAAATAAATAGAGTCTGTCTGTAAAGTCCGATTTACTCATTATTGCTTATATTTTTATAAGTATTCGTGAGTTCACTTCGTTAGGCTCATCGTTAATCTTGTTTTAAAAAATCAGTCATTTACGAAAGTAAACTCCTAATTTTAAAAATTGCGAAAGCCTCGAACTCGAACTTAACAGCTCAACCTCTATATTACAGACAAACATGGATAACGAAATAACAAGTTTAAGAAAAGAACTGCATCAACACCCTGAAATTTCAGGAGAAGAGTTTGAAACAAAAAAAAGAATTATTGCTTTTTTTAATCAACTCCAACCCGACCAAACGGTAAGTTTAGGAAAAACAGGCGTTGCTTTTGTTTTTAATGGAAAAACTCCAGGGAAAACGGTTATGCTAAGAAGTGAGTTGGATGCTTTGCCTATACAGGAAATAAATACGTTTGACTATATTTCTAAAACAGCTGGGAAAGCTCATTTGTGCGGACATGATGGACACATGAGTATTTTAGCTGCTGCGGGGAAACACTATAGCAAAAATCGACCAGAAAGAGGAAGAGTTGTACTGCTTTATCAACCTGCGGAGGAAAATGGCGAAGGAGCTAAAGAAGTATTGGCAGATGCTAATTTTAAGCAAATTGAGCCTGATTATGCTATTGCCTTACACAATGTTCCGGGCTATAAAAAAGGACAAATAGTATATAAACATGGAAACTTCACTCCTTCTGTAACTAGCATTATTATTAAACTTACAGGAAAAACTTCTCATGCTGCCGAACCACACAAAGGCATTAATCCATCGTTGACAATAAGCAAAATAACACAACAAACGTTAGCTCTTGCCAGAAATATTGAAGATGATGAGCATTATACCGTTATCACTCCCATTTATACACACATTGGAAGTAAAGCCTACGGAACTTCTGCAGGATATGGCGAAACACATTTTACCATAAGAACACTTAGTAATGAGCGAACTAAAGAACTTAGTGACAAAATAAGTGCTTTGGCTGAAAACATTGCTAAAGAAGAACAGCTAAGTATTGCTATTTCTTTTACAGAAGCATTTGAAGCCAATGAAAACAATCCCGAAATAGTTGATATTATTAAACAAACTGCAACAGAAAACAATTTTGACACGCTAGAAAAACCATCTCCTTTTCCTTGGGGAGAAGATTTTGGACTTTTTACAACTATATACAAAGGAGCTATGTTTGGGTTGGGTTCGGGAGAAGATACTCCCCGACTACATAATCCTGATTACGATTTTCCTGATGAAATTGCTCCAATAGGAACCGCTATGTTTATAAATATAGCTCAAAAATTATTAACTTAAGATAGTACCTTGAAAATGGACGTTACCTCAACAATAGAAATTAATAAAACTGCCTATCAAAACAATATAAAATTTATACGTTCGCTCATTGGCGAATCATGTATTTTCTCCTCTGTAATTAAAGGAAATGCCTACGGACATGGAATTGAAACTTTTGCTCCAATGGCTGAAGAAGTGGGAGTTAACCATTTTTCTGTTTTTAGTGCTTACGAAGCTTTTCGTTTTAAAAAAGTGAGTAATGGCAATAGCACTATTTTGATTATGGGAGTTGTAGATTCTTCGCAAGAACTAGAATGGGCTATCAATTTAAATATAGAGTTTTTTGTATTCGATTTAGATAGACTACAACATGCTGTAAAAATTGCCAAACAACTAAAGAAAAAAGCCATAGTCCACATAGAAATTGAAACTGGCATGAACAGAACAGGTTTTTGTGTAGATGAGCTAAAAGATGTTATTCATTTTATTGAAGACAACAAACAACATTTAGATGTAAAAGGCTTGTGTACTCATTTTGCTGGTGCAGAAAGTATTACTAATTACTTCAGAGTAAAAAAACAAATTGTATTTTACAACAGAGTATTAAAATTTTTTAAAAGCAACAATATCGATTTCAGACAAAAACATTTAGCATGTTCAGCTGCTGTTATTAATTATCCTCAAACCATAAACGATTTAGTTCGTGTGGGAATAATGCAATATGGTTTTTGGCCTAGCAGAGAATCGCAAATGAAATATTATACCAAACACCATATAAACGAAAACCCTTTAGAGCCTGTAATTTCTTGGAAAAGTTATGTTATGGGAACAAAGTCTGTAGCTATGGGTGAATACATTAGTTATGGTACTTCTGTGCTTGCCGAAACAGACATGAAAATTGCTACTATTCCTGTTGGCTACGCTCATGGTTTTAGTCGCTCATTAAGTAATCAAGGTAAGGCGATTATAAGAGGTCATCGTGTGGATGTAATTGGTTTTGTTAATATGAATATGATGATTGTTGACATTACCAATATACCTGAAGTTGAAAAAGGAGATGAAGTAGTTTTAATTGGTAGTCAAAATGGAATTACCATTACAGTCAACTCTTTTGGAGAGATGAGTCACCAATTAAATTACGAACTACTTACCCGTTTACCCGAAGATATTCCCAGAAAAATAATAAAATAATAGAATTATGGCTTTTATAGAACTTTACAGAGACAAGCTAAAAAAGAATTACAACTACCTCGACAAGCTTTTTAAGTCGAATAATATAGAATGGGCAGTTGTAAGTAAACTTTTATGTGGCAACGAACTTTATCTTAAAGAATTACTCACTTTAGACATTAAAGAAATTTGTGATGCTCGTGTTAGTAACTTGGTAAAGATTAAAGAACTTGCTCCGGAAATTGATACTGTTTACATTAAACCTCCTGCAAAAAGAAGCATAAAAAAAATTGTAAAATACGCTGATGCTAGTTTTAATACCGAATTTGAAACCATAAAATGGCTTTCGGAAGAAGCTGTTCGACAAAACAAAACCCATAAAGTTATCATTATGGTAGAGTTGGGCGATTTACGTGAGGGAGTTATGGGTGATGATTTAATGGATTTTTATGGATCAGTTTTTAAATTGCCCAACATACAAGTAACCGGAATAGGAACTAACCTCAACTGTTTGCATGGAGTTTATCCATCGGAAGATAAAATGGTACAATTAAGTTTGTATAAGCAATTAATTGAAGCTAAATTTAACCGGAAAATACCTTGGGTTACAGGCGGAACAAGTGTGGTAATCCCTTTATTGTTAATGAAACAATTACCTGCAGGAATTAACCATTTTAGAGTTGGTGAAGCGTTGTTTTTTGGTAACAACCTAATTACAGGAGAAAATTTTGAAGGTATGGAAACAGATGTTTTCAAACTCTTTGCAGAAATTATTGAAATTACCGAAAAACCTATAAATCCTATAGGAAATATGGGCGAAAACCCTAGTGGCGAAGAGTTTGAAATAAATCCGGAAGATTATGGTAAAACCCACCACAGAGCTATTATAGACTTAGGGGTGCTAGATGTTGCTAACTCAGATTTAATTATTCCCGAAGATAAAAACATAACCATTGTAGGGGCCAGTTCTGATATGTTGGTACTTGATATTGAAAAATCGGATAAAGACTACCACATTGGCGATTTAATTTCTTTTAAGCTGAAATACATGGGAGCGTTGAGGCTTTTCAATTCTGAGTACATTACTAAAAAAATAGTTTAAAAATAACATAAAAGAAAAGCCCTTGAAAAAAAATTTCAAGGGCTTTTCAATTTACTAACTCTATCTAAACTAACTATGAAATTAATTTACTCTTCAATACAAAACTTACTAGTTCTGCTGTATTTTTAACATCTAATTTTTTCATTAAGTTTCTTCTATGTACCTCTATAGTTCTGGTAGATAATTGAAGTTTTTCTGCAATCTCACTACTTTTAAATCCTTCTGTAATTAAATCTATAATTTGCACTTCTCTTTCGGTAAGGTTATTAATTTCGGTATTCTCTTTCTTTTTATCTTTATTCATTAAGCTGTTTATCATAATGGCAGATACATCGCTACTGTAATATGGTTTGCCATCTAATAAGGTTTGAATAGCTGTTGATAAATCTTCTAAGTTAGAATCTTTTAATACATATCCGTGAACTCCAACATCTATCATTTTGGTGATGTAAGACTCTTCGCTATGCATGGTTAATGCTAAAATTTTAATATCAGGATAGCTTTGTCTAACAATTTTGGCCACTTCAAAACCATCTAACTCAGGCATAGTAATATCTAACATTACTACATGAACTTTATTTGCATTTTTTTCAATATATTTAATTGCCTCTACTCCATTAGAAGCTTCTCCAATTATTTTAAAATTCTTATTCTTTTTAAGAATTAATTTTAATCCTTCTCTAATTAAAGTATGGTCGTCAACCAGCAGAATATTAATCGTTTCCATGTAATTGTTTTTAATTATTAAACTATTAATTAATACCACAAATTTAGAGGTACTTAAATCAATATACAATGTAGTTAATACTGAAAACTACTACGTATAAATACTTAGATTTAGCATTTCAACTTTTCAATTAAATGATCCCAATTGAAAAGTTTTATTTGTTAATTCCAGAAACTACGTATTAATTTGAGTTGATTTTATGTTAGATTTTATCTACCACCACTTTATAGGTTGGATCTGGAACAAGTGCCAAAGCAACAGTTAAACCAGATAATACTTCCGTATTGTAATCTACTTTTTGCCTTAAATCAAATAAATTGAAATACTTCTTCATTTTAGCTAGGTTTTCGTGAAAAAGGGTGCAAAAGTAACCCTTATAACTTCCTTTAACCAAGTAAAAAATGAAAACTTTAAGCTTGATTTTAAACTACCTCAAAAAATTCTTGGCGTTTAATTCGTTGTAATCTTTTCGCCATTGAAGAGCTGCTTCTAAATAAATGTGTTCTAAAACAGGTTTGTCGTCTGTTAATAATAGTGCATCATCAAAATTCATATCCATTTCATAAATCATTTTATGGATAATTTGCTGCTTAGCTTTTAATTCATTCTTCCCACACATAAATAATAAATTTCGTTGGTGTTCTTCTCCGTCTGTTGCAGTTAAATGAACATCAAAAGTAGCATGTTTTAAGGTTTTATAAAGAGACCGAGCAGCTCTACCTTTGCTTCCATTAATAAATCCGTAAAAATTAACCACCAACATTCCATTTTCACTTAGTTTATGTTGAATATCAGCAAATGCTTCTTTGGTCATTAAATGAACTGGAGGAGTTTCACTATGGTATAAATCGTAAATAATTACATCGTATTTTTTATTGGTAGTTCTAATATAATGTCTGGCATCATCTATAATAACTTCTACAGCTTTATCAATATAAAAATATTCTTTTGCCAACTTTTCTATTCGTGCATCTATTTCTACAATGTCAACATCATAACCATTACTGATTAACTGTTTATATACCGTTCCTCCTCCCATGCCCAACAACAATGCTTTTTTTCCATTACTGTAATTGTTAATGTTATACATTAATACATCAACATAATTCCACAAACTTTCATTTGGATTATTTCTATCCATAATGGTTTGAGAAATGTTATTTACCATTAATTCTCTATATACTTTTCCATTGGGATATTGCCTATCCATTACTTTAATATTGCCTAAAATTCCTTCAGACTCGACAATAACTCCGGGAGTTTTATGTGTTGAAAAGTTAAAAGAAAACAAAGCAAAAAGCGTGACTATTGCCACCTTCATATCTATATTCTTTAAAGAAAAAAATAAAGCAATAGCTGTAAGTAATACTAACACACCATACGCATACAAAGTTACTGTGATGCCAAAAGTTGGCAACAAATAAAACCCTACTAAAAAAGTAGAAAATATACCTCCTAAGGTAGAAACCGCATAAACTGTCCCACTATTTTTACCCGATTCTTTTGCTTGAGAAGTTAATAAATTAATAAGCATGGGTGAAACTGCTCCAAATAACATTAACGGTAGAAATAAAAAGCACATTAAAGATACTATCGTTCCTGTTATTAATGAAAAATTGATGGTAATTGGTAAAATAAAACCGCTAATTATTGGAGTTAAAGTAAGTAATACTCCACCCAGTAACATTAACCAAGCTACTGCTTTGGTATCGCTCTTTTTGGAAGATAAATACCCACCAAAATAATAGCCAGAAGTTAATGCTGTTAAGGTTATTCCCAATACAGCTGCCCATACATAAATTGAAGTTCCGAAATAAGGCGATAAAATTTTAGCACTGCATAACTCTACGCACATTACCGCTCCACCTTCCACAAAAGCAAGGAAGAATAATAGAATTGATAGATTCTTTTTCATCTGTTTTATATAATTACTACTCTAAATTTATTTTTGACAAAGATGCAACGTTTTTTTTTCAATCATCAAACTTCTCCTCCAACAAATCAGGTCTTCTTTCTTTCGTTCTTTTATAAGCTTGTTCTTCTCTCCATTGTTCTATTTTTTTATGATCGCCACTTAATAGAATTTCGGGCACTTTCATTCCATTATAATCTTCCGGACGAGTATAAACCGGAGGCGACAATAATCCATCTTGAAAAGAATCTGTTAATGCAGAAGTTTCATCACTTATAACTCCTGGAATTAACCGGATAATGGCATCGCAAACAATTGCTGCTGGTAATTCTCCGCCTGTTAATACATAATCTCCAATAGAAATTTCTTTGGTAATATAAAGTTCTCTTAATCTTTCATCTATCCCTTTATAATGTCCTGCAAGAATGATAATATTTTTAAATAAAGAAAGTTGATTAGCAACTCTTTGATTAAACGTTTCGCCATCGGGAGTCATGTAAATTATTTCGTCATACCTTCTTTCTGCTATTAATTTTTCAATACAAGCTGCAATAGGCTGAATTTGCAGCACCATTCCTGCTCCACCACCAAAAGCATAATCATCAACACTTTTTTGTTTGTTGGTTGAATAGTCTCTCAAATTATGCACAACAACTTCTACCAAGCCTTTTTCTTGAGCTCTTTTTAATATAGAAGCACTAAATGGACTTTCTAATAATTCAGGCAAAACGGTAATAATATCAATTCTCATAAGTAGAAAGTTTATAAAGTTGGTAAAGTTAAAAGTTTAGGATTTATCAATTCAACTATTTTTCTATTATCTTTGCTCCATCACAAAACAATAAATATGGACAACAACAAACACTGGACAAAAGAAGAAATTTTAGCAATATACAACCAACCTTTAATGGAGTTAATTTATGAGGCAGCCACTGTGCATCGTCAATATCATGATCCATTAAAAATTCAGGTAAGTAAACTTATTTCTATAAAAACAGGTGGTTGTCCGGAAGATTGTGGTTATTGTCCGCAAGCAGCAAGGTACCATACCAACATAGAAAAAAATGATTTAATGCCTATTGATGAAGTTATGGCTAAGGCAGAAGCTGCTAAAGCTACTGGTTCATCTAGAGTTTGTATGGGAGCTGCCTGGAGAAATGTTCAGGATGGAAAAGATTTTGACCAAGTAATAGAAATGGTAAAAGGCTTAAGTGCTATGAACATGGAAGTTTGTTGCACTTTGGGAATGGTTACCGAAAGTCAGGCTAGCAGATTAGCTGAAGCAGGTTTACATTATTACAATCATAACATAGATACTTCCGAGGAATATTATAAAGAAGTAATTTCTACAAGAGGATTTAACGATAGAATTGAAACCTTAGAAAACGTTAGAAAAAGTGCTTTAAAAGTTTGTTCGGGCGGAATTATCGGTATGGGAGAAACTGTTGATGATAGAATTGGTATGTTGATGGGCTTACAAAAATTAAGTGAAGCTCCTGAGTCTATCCCTATTAATGCATTGGTACCTGTTGAAGGAACGCCTATGGAAGAACAAGAAATTGTTCCTATTTGGGATGTTGTTAGAATGATAGCTACTACAAGAATTGTTTTCCCTAAAAGTACGGTAAGATTATCTGCTGGGAGAATGCAAATGAGTAAAGAAGGTCAGGCATTATGTTTTATGGCAGGAGCAAGTTCTATATTTGCAGGAGATAAATTGCTTACTACTCCAAACCCAGGAGATAATGAAGATATGCAGTTGTTTAACTTGTTAGGATTAACCCCTTCTGAAAAGGAAAAGGACAATACCGGAAAAGTAAAAATTAGAAAAGATACTCCAATATCAGCTGGTGAAGAAAAAGTGAAATGGAGTCGCCCCGGACATGTTATTGAAAAGAACAAACAAGCTGCCGAAAAAGCAAAAGCAATAAGAAAAGCATTAAAGTCTTAACTTAATGTTTTAAGAAACTTTCTGCTTCTTTATCAATATAGTTTCCTCCTTGGGCAACTAAATTTATTGCTTTTGCAACAGTGTTTTTATCACTTTCTTTAAGCATATAACCCGATGCACCTGATTTTAGCATGTCTTTAATATAGCTCTCTTCCAAATGCATGGTAAGGGCTATTATTTTTAATTCAGGGAATTTTTCTTTTATACGTTTAGTCGCTTCTATTCCATCTAGCTTAGGCATACTTATATCCATAAGGATAACATCAATATGTTGAGCATTTTGTTCTACGTACTCAACAGCCTCAAATCCGTTTTCTGCTTCAGCAACAACATTAAACTCAGGAAAAGTTCTAAGCATTAGCTTAATTCCATTTCTAATTATTTGATGGTCATCTACTATTAAAATGTTTATCATATCTATGTTATTTGTTTATTGTTAATTAGCCTCTCCCAACCTCTCCAAAGGAGAGGAGTTTCCAACGCTCATTTCCAGTTATTTATTCAATTTATTTTAATTTCTTTGTGATGTCCTACAGTCATCTCTTTTAAATTACGCTCCTTCGGAGTTTTGTAGTTTATAATTACAAAAATTTCTAATTTCTAATTTCTAATTTCTAATTTCTAATTTCTAATTTCTAATTTCTAATTTAATTATTCAAAAAAACTAATTGGTACGCTAATGTTAATTTCCGTTCCGTTTTTTACATTTTCATTAATAATAAAAGTCCCTGAAAGGTAATCTAGCCTTGTTTCAATATTTTTTAACCCGATTCCTTTACGTGCATTGTTTTTAAGATTTTTAAGTAAGCCTACTCCATTATCTTTTACTGTAATGTGCAATAAATTGTTTTCCAAATTTAGGTTTATTGAGGCCTTACTAGCTTTAGAGTGTTTTAATATATTGGTAATTAATTCCTGAATTACTCTATACAATGCTTTTTCTTGTTCGCCTTCAAACCTAATGTTTTCTATATTATGATTAAAATCAAAAACTATAGCTTTATCTAATAAATTTACATTGTTAATAGCATCTTCTATGGCTTGGGCTAAGCCAAACTGAGCCAATACTCTTGTCATTAATCCATGAGAAACGTTTCTCGCTTCTTGAATAGATGCTGTAAGTAGTTTCATTGAATTGTTGTAAATATCTAATATGGGTTCATCTAATTTATTCATATCTTCTTGTAATGAACTTAAATTCATTTTAGAAGCTAATAATATTTGTCCTAAACCATCATGTAATTCTTTGGCAAAGTTTTCTTTTTCTTTTTCTTGAGCATCAATTACATCTCTAATTCTATTTAGTTTTACTTGTTTTACTTCAGTAATATCTTGCCTAACATTAATAAAATAAGCTACCTTGTTGTACATATCTCTTACTGGAATTATGGTGGAGTAAATCCAATAAATCGTTCCGTCTTTTTTTCTATTTCTTACCTCTCCACTCCAAACTTCTCCATTTAAAATGGTTTCCCACATTTCTTTAAAAAACTCTTTTGGATGAAAATTAGAATTAAAAATTTTGGTACTTGCTCCTATTAATTCTTCTTTCTTGTACCCAGATTTCATTGCTACATTATCACTTACTTTACTTATTGTTCCATCCTTATTTACATAAATTACATTTGCAGTATAATGAAGTGCATTTTCTAAATCAATGGCTTTTTGTATGGCTTCGTTACTCTTAGTAATATCGGTTAAAAATGCAATAAAATAGCCTTGCTCATGTTCGCTTTTTGGTATTTTTTTAATGAAAATTTTACAAAATAGAGCTTTGTTCTCTTTGTGTGGTAGCGCTTTTTCTACCATAACACTCTTTTTAGTAACCCCATTTAATTTTCTTACCTCCTTAACTATTTCGTCATCTTCAGTATGATTAAATGTTTCTAACAATGGACTTCTTATAAGTTCTGCCCTACTAAAGCCAGAAATGGCAGTCATACGTTTATTAACGTCAATAACTCTAAAATCATCATCAAACAACACAATTCCATCATTAGAATTATTAAAAATATTTCTATAATTTTTTTCTTGTTCTATTAATCTTTCTTTTGAGGCTTCTAATCTTTTTTGTGCGTAATGCTTCTCTGTAATATCTTGTGCATTAAACACTATACCTTCTACTACATTATTACTTAACTGATTATTTAATGTAAAATTGATAATTCTTACTTCGCCATCTTTATTTACAACTTTTACCGTACTGGTATTCTTTTTATTATCAACTTGAAGTGTTTTAGTAAAATTTTCTTTAACCAGTTGTAAATAGTTTTCAGGAATAAAATCTAAAAAGGATTTTCCTATCATTTCATAAGAGTTGTAGCCTAAAATATTTTTTACTGACTCTGAAATGTACTGCATTACTCCATTAACATCAACAATTCCAATAACCTCATGAGAGCTTTCTACTAAAGTTCTAAAATATTTTTCTTTTTCTATTAAACTTTTTTGCCACTGCTCTCTTTCTACAATAGTGGATAACTGAGTAGAAACAAACTCCAACAATTCTAAATCATTATTACAAAGAATTTTTGAAGTTTTGTAAGACATTACTGTTAATGCTCCTACCACTTTCCCCTCATTTCTTATAGGAAAAGAAACTAAGGATTTTGGAACGGTTCGGTGAACCTTTAATCGGTTGATTGCAATTAACTCGTGTAATTCTTTTTCGGTTTTTACAATAGAAGATTTATGCGTAATAATGTGTTCATAAAAACCATTCGAATTAAACTCTTTTTCTACACAAAATTCAATTTTATTATTTTCTCCATCTGCATGAACCGGGAAAAACACAGTTTGATTGGCTTCATTAAAAAAAGAAATGTAAAAATTAGAAACATCGGTAACTCTTCCCAACATATTGTACAAATACTCAGAAATGGTATTAATGTTTATAACTCTTCGTTGCGATTTTTTGGCAACAACATAAGCTATTTCCTTTCTTATTTCTTCATTGATTGATTCTGTAATATCTCTACCAAAAATTCTTATTTCTGTAGGTATTCCGTCTGCATCAAATATCATTTGAGCATTAATTTTTGCGTGTAATAATTCTTTATTCTTTTTTACAAAAGTTAATGGCAAATTTTCTACTTTTTTATTTTCAAAAAGTTGTTGCTGAAAAGCTTTTCGTTGATTTAAATCATGGTAAAATATTTCTGGTGACATCCCTACAAGTTCCTCAGGTGTATATCCTGAAAATTTATATGATGAAGGTGAGGCTTCAACAATTTCATTACCATCATTTGTAATTTTTACTCTAATAAAAACATCTTGTAATTGTTCAATTATAGTTTTGTATTTTTCTTGTTCAACTATTAAATTGGTTTCATACAATTTTCTTTCGCATTCTCCCCTAAGCCTTGGTGTAAAAAGAGAAAGCACTTGTTTCATATCTTCTTGTTCTTGCTCATCTATAGCTTTATCGTGCATTAATACAATAGCTCCCACAGGTTCTTGGTTTTCATTGTGTAGTAAAATCCCTACATAGCTTTGTGCATTGTACTTTTTAAACTCTACATCATCAGGAAAAATAGTTTGTACATTTTTTGGGAATAAACAAAAATGCTCTTTTAATAAAACTTCGGTTGGCGAATTTTGTAAAGAACAAACAATATCTTCTAGTTGTTTATCTTTCTCCATAAACACTATAGAACTAATTTCTTCTAAATTACTATTGTAAGTACCTATAAAACAATATTTCATTTTAAACTCTTCTACAAAGAAATTGGTAAGGTGTTTAAAATACTGATCTCCATAACTAATATCTAGTTTGTTTTTCACAAAATCTGCGTAACGCTGCATTCTTTTTTCATGAATAATTAAGCCTAAAGTATTACAAATAGACATCAGTTCATTAATTGTTGTATCATAATAAAAAGCTTCATCTTCTAAATAAAGGGTTAAAACACCGTAACAGTTATTTTTATAATTAATAGGAAAAGAGCAAATGTTGTTTTCAGTAAAAAGTATATTGTTATCTCTAACTTTTTCTACGCTTCTTTTAAACTGATGAGCTACAGAACACAACGCTGCACCACAAACGCAATCTTTTTTTTTTACATATCCACATTGTTGAAGAACTGCTGCATCTATATTTTTATGAGCAATAACCTTCATAAATTCATTATTTCTTTTTAAAAAAAGAATTCCTTTATCTAAAAAGCCTAATAACCTAACTTCATTAATAATTACATCTAAAGCATTTGTTAAAAAAGAATCTATATCTTTTTCTTTAGTAGTAATTTCTAGTAGGTTATTAATTACTTTTTGAAGCGAAAAATTGGCTTGTTCTATCATTTATTTTATTCTGGTAAATTATTTTTATAAAGTTACCGTCATAGTTTGTTTCATTATTACGGTAAATCACTTAAATTACACATACTCTTTTTAAGTATTACTACTTAACATAAAACACAAAAAATCTACATAAAAATTAGTTTAACTTAGAATGATTAATACAGGAATACTTGATAATTAAAAATTATATAATTAACCACATAAATACATAGTTTTTAATTTCCAATAAGTTATATAAAAGTTTCATATAGCTTGTTTCCATAAAATGGAAACACTTTGTATAGTTATTATTATCTTTTTCTTTTTTAATAATCTATCTTTCTATGTGATTTTAATAGAGTTTAAAACAGAACAGAATTTATTATTACGCTTCCGTTAAAAAACTTACTTTAGCCTTACTAAATTGATATAGTTATCACTTAATGGATAATCATAATAAATATATAAACGAACGTATAGGTAAAAGCAAGTCTGAAAATGCTTTTAGAACGCTAAAGCACAATAACCATTTAATTGATTTTTGTTCAAACGATTATTTAGGTTTTGCTAAAGAAGTGGCTATTCACCAAATAAATAATAACACAGAGCTTGTTCAATTTGGAGCTACAGGTTCACGATTAATTTCTGGAAATTATAAGTTAACCGAAGAAACAGAAACTTTTTTAGCCCACTTTTATAAAGCTAATGCTGCTTTAATTTTTAACTCGGGTTATAACGCTAATATTGGTTTGTTTCAATGTCTGCCACAAAGAAACGATACTATTATTTATGATGAATTTATCCATGCGTCTATAAGAGATGGATTAAGACTTAGCAATGCAGCTCACTTCTCTTTTACTCATAATAATTTAGCTGCATTAGAACAAAAACTTAGCAACGCCAAAGGATTGGTTTATGTAGTGGTTGAGTCGGTTTATTCTATGGATGGAGATTTTGCTCCACTTACCGAAATAGTAGCTATTTGCAAAAAATACAACGCTGCACTAATTGTAGATGAAGCTCATGCTGTAGGTATTTTTGGGAATGGAAAAGGATTAGTGAGCGAGTTAGGATTAGAAAATGACATTTTTGCTCGAATTGTAACTTTCGGAAAAGCTTTTGGAGTGCATGGAGCAGCCATTTTAGGTAGTAATGAGTTACGAGATTATTTAATCAACTTTTCAAGGGCTTTTATTTATACTACGGCCTTACCGCTTCATAGCATTGTTTCCATAAAAAATGCTCATGAGTTTTTGCTTCAAAATTTAAATAGAATTAATACATTAAAAGAACTCATAACTTATTTTAAAACTCAAATCTCAAACGAGCTTGCGAGTTCAACGAAGTTAAATCTCAAATCTCAAATTATCAATTCAGATAGCCCTATACAATGCATAATTATACCCGGTAATAATGAAGTTAAAGCAATGGCAGATAAATTACAACAAAGTGGTTTTGATGTAAGACCAATACTTTCTCCAACAGTTCCTAAAGGACAAGAACGCTTGAGAATTTGTTTACACAGTTTTAATACAAAAGAAGAAATAGATAGTTTAATAAAGCCCCTCCTAACCTCCCCGAAGGGGAGGGATTAAGCAGTACAATACAACTATTTAATAAATTTTGTATTGAAGTTGTAATACAATTAAAGCTTAATTACTTTTGACTCAATTAAAAAATCCATTTAGGCAAAATTTAGATGAGTAACTTATGAACTACTTTATAACAGGAATAGGAACCAACATAGGTAAAACAGTAGTTTCAGCTATTTTAACAGAAGCGTTGGAAGCCGATTACTGGAAACCCATACAAGCTGGAGATTTGGAAAATTCAGATACTAATAAAGTAAAAAACCTTGTTAGCAATAAAAAATCTGTTTTTCATAAAGAAGCCTACTGTTTAACTCAACCAATGTCGCCACATGCTGCTGCAAAAATTGATGGTATTGAAATAAATTTAAATGAAATTAAACTACCTACAACGAACAATAAGCTAATAATTGAAGGTGCTGGAGGATTAATGGTTCCTTTGAATGATAACCAATTGATTATTGACTTAATTGAAAAAATACCTGCCGAAGTAATTTTAGTTTCTCAAAACTATTTAGGAAGCATTAACCATACATTGTTGAGCATAGAAAGCTTACAAACTCGAAACATCAACATAAAAGGAATTATTTTTAATGGTGAGGAAAATACGGATAGCGAAGAATTTATTTTGTCCCACACAAAAGTTAACTGCTTAGGAAGAATAAAACAACACGCTGTTATAAATAAAGAGGTAGTTTTGTCTTATAAAAACCATTTTCAATCACTTTTATGAGTAAGCAACATGTTAACGTAATAATAATTGGAGGTGGTGCTGCTGGTTTTTTTGCTGCTATCAATATTGCTGAACTTCATCCTCACCTATCTGTTGCTATTTTAGAAAAAACTTCTCACTTATTAAAAAAAGTAAAAATTTCTGGTGGTGGAAGATGTAATGTTACTCATGCTTGTTTTGAACCTAAAGAACTCAGTAACTATTACCCTAGAGGAGGAAAAGAATTGTTAGGTGCTTTTTATCAGTTTCAACCACTTAATACTATTGAATGGTTTGCATCAAAAAATATTGAACTAACAACTGAAAGTGACGGAAGAATGTTTCCTGTTTCCAACACTTCCGAAACCATAGTAAATTGCTTTTTACACCTTGCTAAAAAGCATAAAATAGCCATAATTACTGATACCAAAGTAGAAAAAATTTTATCCTTAACTAATGGTTTTGAATTAACTACCAACAACGGAGAATTTACTTCTGATAAAATTGTAGTAACCGCAGGAGGTTTCAACAAAGCAGAACAATATCGGTTTTTAACCGATTTAGGACATAGCATTCAACCACCAATTCCATCTCTTTTTACGTTTAATTTACCTCAACACCCCATTTGCGAACTTCAGGGAATAAGCGTAAATCATGTAGCCATAAAAATTAAAGAAAGTAATTATAAAGAAGAAGGTCCGTTATTAATTACCCACTGGGGAATGAGTGGTCCGGCAGTATTAAAACTCAGTGCTTGGGCAGCTCGTTTTCTGCAAGAAAAGAACTATAACTTTACTTATTTTGTTAATTGGTTACCCAACTTATCGGCAGAACAAATTGCAGAACAATTAATAAGTTTTAAAACTACGGTTGCTACCAAAAAAGTGAGCAATGCTTTTCCCTTTGATTTCCCTAAAAAATTAACCTTATATTTCTTACAAAAAGCTACTATAGATGAAAATATCAATTGGGGAGATGTTTCTAAAAAACAACTTCATCTTTTAACCAACATCTTGGCTGCCGATGAATATTTCTCTAAAGGAAAAACCACCTTTAAACAAGAATTTGTTACCTGCGGAGGCATAAAACTTAAGGAAGTCAATTTTAAAACCATGGAAAGTAAAGTACAGCCCAATTTATTTTTCTCGGGAGAAGTGTTAGATATTGATGCCCTTACCGGAGGTTTTAATTTCCAAGCCGCATGGACTACTGCATGGATTACCGCTCAACATATAAACGGTTAGTTTTTATTACTAAGTACATAAAATAGTATTCATTTAATCATCAATCAATTCATAATTTGTACTCCTCCCTCCTGATTGTTCTTGTTTTAAAATTCCTTTTTCAATTAAATCTTTAATATCTCGTAAAGCTGTATCAGCCGAACATTTTGAAATTTTGGCCCATTTAGAAGTTTTTAGTTTTCCTTCAAAGCCATCTAAAAGTTTATTCAACATTACTCTTTGTCTGCTGTTAAATGCCGTTTCTTTATGTCTTTCCCAAAAATCTGTTTTATGAAGCACTCTTTTTAAAGTCTCTTCTGTAGAAATTAATGTACGATACAAACAATTTAAAAACCAATCCAACCATTCTGTTATATTACCGTTACTATATTGAACTTTTTGCAAAATAGCATAATAGTTCTTTTTCTCAATTAATACCTGATTTGAAAGACTATAAAATCTTTGAGAACTATCTTCAGAACGAGCAAACAACATGTCAGATATAGCTCTAGCAATACGACCATTTCCATCGTCAAAAGGATGAATGATAATAAACCAAAAATGAGCGATAGCCGCTTTCAGTACTCCATCAACCTTGGTTTCGTTATTTAGCCAATTCAAAAAAACATCCATTTCTGGTTTAACTTGTGCGTGTGAAGGAGCTTGATAATGGATCTTCTCTTTACCTATTGGTCCCGAAACAATTTGCATTTCTCCTTTACGATAACAACCCGTATCAATTCTGTGCATACCGCTCCAACCTGTTGGAAATAATGCAGCATGCCAACCAAAAATTCGTTCATGATTAATATGTTTATTATAATTTTGCGTAGCATCTAGCATCATTTCTACTATACCTTCTACATTTCTATCCACATGCACCATTCCGGCATATTCCAATCCTAATCTTCTTGCAATTGAAGACCGTACCTGTTCATAATTCAGTATTTCACCTTCAATCTCAGATGATTTTAAAACATCAAGCGTTAAAATAGATAAAAGCCTTTCTTCTTTTATAGGAAACCCAAGAAACTCCATTTGTCCAAGGATTTTACCTTGTAAATGTCTTACCTTGCCTAAAATAAAGCTTATTTCTGTTTCATCCCAAGTAAAATTAGGCCATTGCTCGTATTGATATATGTATTTTGACATGAATATCTTATGCTATTTGCGACAAATATAAGAAATAATCACCGCATATTTAATGAGAATAAACATTTTATTCTCCGCAAATAAGTTGTATGCATTGATTTACAAACTTTTAATCTCCTACTAGTTTATACAAACCGCACCTTGTTCATAAACAATTCATCATAAAATTTTGCATTTTAAAATTTTGTTATACATTTGCTGCGTTATTGGTTTTCAGATTCCGAAATATGTTTTTCATTTAAAAACTAATATTTCGAGAATGCTCGAAAAAATAAAGAATTAAAAATTCTTGTTTTTTCGGTATTTAAAGTCTGGAATTAATAGGGAATCAGGTGAAAAACCTGAACTGTACCCGCAACTGTAAACTCTGTAAGTTTTTACATTTTGCCACTGATTAACCATCGGGAAGGCGTAAAAATAAGGAGAAAGTCAGGAGACCTGCCACTAACAGAAGTGTTTCACTTCAACATGCTTTCGGGAATAAAGGCGAAGAATATTTCTAACAAAAATTTCTCTTCACTTTATTTTTTTTCAAAACAAGTTAACCAACTACTGCATTTATGTATTTGATTGGCTTGAGTTAATTTATTTATTAACCTCATTAAAACAAAAAAAGATGATGAGAAAAAAAATGAAATTGGCAAGCTCAGCTTTCCTCGGATTGATGTTATCCGCAACTTACATCAACGCTCAAACCGTTTCAGATTTTGAAAATCTAAACTTACCTGCTAACAGTTACTGGAATGGCTCCGATTACAGCGGAATACACATCAACGGTGCTTTCTACAGTGCGTTTAATAGCGGAACTGCTGTTTTTCCAAACGTGTATGACACCGCATGGGGAGCTCCCGGGTTTTGGTCGGAAGGTTTTGCCTACTCTAATGTAACCGATAGTTCTACCTCTGGTTTTGGTAATTTATATGCTTCAAAAGCAGGAAGTGGCTACAACAACTCTAATAACTATGTTGTTGCTCAAAATAATTCCATTATTCATGTTTCTGGATTTGCTCCAAACGTTCCTGTCTCAGGTGTTTTTGTTACCAATGGTACTTACGCTGCCAACAGTATGAGAGATGGAGATGCTTTTGCAAAAAAATTTGGAGGTGCAACAGGCAATGATCCCGATTGGTTTTTATTGACGATAAAAGGATATGCTAATGGTAATATAACTACCGATAGCGTTAATTTTTACTTGGCAGATTATCGTTTTGTTGACAACAACCAAGATTATATTGTTAAACAATGGGAATGGGTTAATTTAACTTCTTTAGGCAATGTGGATAGTTTAATTTTTACATTAAGTTCATCAGATGTTGGACAATGGGGAATGAATACACCTGCTTTTTTCTGTATGGATAATTTTAATGATCAATCCGTTAATGTTAATGAATTAGCGGAAAACAATACAGTTACATTTTACCCCAATCCCACAACTAATTTTTTAACTATTGCTAGTGAGGTAATGCTAAATTCAATAGAACTCGTAGATATTACTGGAAAAACCATTTTAGTTGAAAATAACTTAAACGATAACAACCATACAATTGATTTAAGTGCTTTTACTAACGGAATTTATTTTGTGAAATATGCTACTGAAAATCAAACAGCAATTAAAAAAATAATTAAAAACTAACGCGTTAATGTCAATTCCAAAAGCCATATTTTGTTGGAGCGGAGGTAAAGACTCAGCTTATTGTTTGCACAAAGTGTTAGAGGAAAAACAGTTTAATGTTAAGTATCTTTTAACAACCATCAATCAGGATGTGAAAAGAATTTCCATGCACGGAATTCGTGAAGCATTATTGGACAAACAAGTTGAAGCAATAGGAATTCCAGTGTTGAAAGTGGGACTTACCACCGCATCAAACGAAGCTTATGAGAAACAAATGGCTTTAACCTTACAAAAAGCTAAAGCAGAAGGCATTGAACACGTTATTTTTGGAGATATTTTTCTTGAAGATTTACGAATTTACAGAGAAAACAACTTATCGCAAATAGGAATGAAAGCCGTTTTTCCTTTGTGGAAAATGAACACCACTCTTTTAATTAATGATTTTATTTCCAAAAAATTTAAAACCATTTTATGTTGTGTTAATGATGGATTTTTAAAACAAGAATGGATAGGCAAAGAGATAGATGCTTCTTTTCTCCAACAACTTCCACCTCATGTTGACCCTTGTGGTGAAAATGGCGAATACCATACTTTTTGTTATGACGGACCTATTTTTAAAAATAAGATTCCTTTTATTAAAAAAGAAATAGTGTATAAACCATTAAACATAAAAACAACGAGTGATTGTTCTTTACCTTCCAATACTCAAACAAATGGCTTTTGGTTTATTGACTTAATTCCAAAAAATTAAAACTATGAAACATTATATATACCTATTATTAATCACCCTATTATTATTTAGCAATAAGTTGTTTTCTCAAGGGCCTTATGCTCCAGCTGTTGGTCAGGTAGGAACAACTGCTATACATAAAGACTCATCGGTTTTTGTAGCTTGGGCCACCAATGCCACTATTGAAAGAGGTTGGCAAAATATTGCTGATACTTCTTTGGGAAAAGCTACAGCTGGAACAGTAACTGATGTTCTAGGAAAATCAGGCACTGCTGGAACTGTTAGTCTTGGTGATGGAGGAAGTGCTATTTTAACTTTTGCAACACCCATTAAAAATGGCTCAGGAGCAGATTTTGCTATTTTCGAAAACTCTTTTGACGGACAGTTTTTAGAACTCGCTTTTGTTGAAGTAAGTTCAGATGGTGTCAACTTTTTTAGATTTCCTGCTCATTCCTTAACTCAAAATACTACTCAATTTGATAACAATGCCAATATGGATGCTACTTATATTCATAACTTGGCTGGAAAATACCGAGCTCAATATGGAACTCCTTTTGATTTAGATGATGTTGATGGGAACTCTGGCTTAGATGTAAACAACATTACTCACGTTAAAATTATTGATGTGGTTGGCAGCATTAATCCTACTTATGGAACTTACGATGATGAAAATAATATTATAAACGACCCTTTCCCTACTCCATTTCCTACGGGTGGTTTTGATTTAGACGCTGTTGGTATTATCCATCAACAACCAACCAACATTAATGAAAATGAACTAATTGTCAACCAAATTTATCCCAATCCATTTTCAACTAATATAACCTTAGAGCTAAACATCAACACTGATTACAGCTATGCTATTGTTGATATGAATGGGAAAACACTTATTGAAGAATCAAGCTCATCAAACAACAGCACCATTAATACAACTAACTTAGAAAAAGGAATTTATTTTTTAAAAATTATTGCGAATAAGCAAGTATTAACACACAAAATAATAAAGCTGTAAAAAGGGAAAGGGAAAGTGAAAGGGAAAGTGAAAGGGAAAGGGAAATTTTTAATCTCTAATTTCTAATCTCTAATCTCTAATTGTTTTAAATAATGAAATTAACAAGCGTCATAATCTCCCTGTTTTTTGTTCAGACTACCTTTGGACAATTACTGAATGACACTATTAAATTTGAACCGTTTGTTATTGAAGAATTTGCAGTATCCGCTACATATAAAGCAACGAATTTAGATCCTGTTACCACCAAATCTGTCGAAAATTTAGCCCAACTATTACAAGAAAACTCTACTGTTTTTATTAAATCCTATGGTTCAGGTTCTTTAGCCTCTGTATCTTTTAGAGGTACGGGTGCAAGTCATACACGTGTACTTTGGAATGGAGTTTCATTAAATTCTCCGATGAACGGACAAATTGATTTTTCTTTATACCCTACCCCATTTTTTGATAAGGTAGAGTTGCATTACGGAGCAAGTGGATTAATTGACGGAAACGGAGCTTTAGGAGGCAGTGTAAATCTGCAAAATTCTTTGCCTAATTTTAATGATTCAGCAAAATCGGTAAAGTTGAATTATAACTATTCCATAGGTAGTTTTAACAAACAAATTCATAGTGGAAAAGTGGCGTATTTAGGAACAAAAAAATGGTTTTACGAAACAAGAATTTTATACTCCCAAGCAGAGAATGATTTAATGTATTACAACTTTGCAAAAAAAGAAAATCCCGAAGAAAAATTGCAAAATGCCGCCTTAAAACAATACGGATTTCAACAAGCCATTTATAAAAAATTTAAAAATCAAACGGTTGGCGTAAGATTTTGGTATTTCAATAGCGATAGAAACTTGCCCTCAACCATGTTGGTAGATAAAAATGATGAAACCCAGCAAGACGAATCTTTTCGTTTGTTAGTCAACACTACTGGTTTTAAAAACAAATTCTCCTACAAAATAAGTTCTGCTCTTATTCACGATAAATTAAGTTATAACAATAAACTTATTGATGCCAACTCAAAAAGCAACAGCCTTTTAATTGATAATCATGTTGATATTAATTACTTTATAAACGATAAAATTACTTTTTTGAATAAAGTTAATGTAAGACACGAGCAAGCTATAGCAGATGGTTACAATAACGAACATAAAAGATTCAACAATAGCTGGCTAACAGGTTTTTCGGGAAATTTTAAACGCTTAAATTGGACTGTTTTTAATAGAATGACCGTTGTTGATGATTTCTTTAAGCCTATAGCTCCAAGTGTTTCTTTAGGTTATCAACTTCCTAAATTAGAAAGTGTAACACTAAAAGCTGCTGCCGGAATTAATCATAATTACCCAACTTTTAACGATTTATATTGGGCACCCGGTGGAAATCCCGATTTAAAACCAGAAGAAGCTAAAATGAGTGAAGCCGGACTGAAATACCAAAAAGCTTTTGGGAAAACAACTATTACAACAGAAAACACTTTCTTTTTTGCTCATGTTTCTAACTGGATTTTATGGCAACCAAGTGCAGGAAATATTTGGAGTCCTACTAATTTAAAGAAAGTAGAAAACAAAGGTTTTGAAAGTACATTAACCATTAAATACAAGTTCAATAAAGTAGATTTAAGCATTAGAGGAAATTATGCTTACACCATTTCTAAAAACATTGATTTACCTAAAAATACCGATGATGCTCTTTACAAGCAGTTAATTTATGTGCCTCAACATCAATTTAATACAAACATAAAATTAACCTATAAAAATACTTCTTTAAATTACGGTTATTATTACACCGGATTAAGATACATTAGTACGGATAACAATTGGTACTTACCGGCAAATTATATTTCTAACATTTCTCTTTCTCAAGTTATTAAACTAAAAACTACCACTTTTGATTTACGTTTTCAGGTAAACAACCTTTTTAACCAAACCTACCAATCTATTGCTTGGAGACCAATGCCATTAAGAAACTACATGCTAACTTTAGCTTTAAATTTATGAGCAAATTCACTACACATATCGTTGTTGGTTTAGCACTATTGATGTTAACTTTTACCTCTTGTAAAAAAGAAGAATTTGGTCCTCAATGTAAAAACTGTGAGGAAAATGCCATTACACCTTCTATTCAAAATGATGTGATTATTGTTAATGAAGGAAATTTTGGTTTTGGAAACGCAACGCTTACACTATACAACTCTACCGAAAAAAGTGTACATCATGGGATTTTTCAACAAGCCAATAATTATCCGCTAGGCGATGTAGCTCAATCTGCTTATTATTTCAATGAAAAAATAGCGGTGGTAGTTAATAATTCTAATAAAATTGAAATTATAGATAAAGCTAATTTTACTTCAATAGCTACCATTACAGGTTTTGATTCTCCTAGGTATTTTTGTCCTGTAAATTCATCAACCGCTTATGTAAGCAATATCTTTTCTAATAAAATTGACATCGTAAACTTAACAAACAATACCATTTCTGGAAGTATTACAACCAACTCTAATTGGACGGAAGAAATGCTAGTATATAATGATACAGCTTATGTTTGTGATATGAGCAACAACAAATTAATACTCATTAATACAACTAACCATCAAATTATTGATAATATTAGCTTAGGAATTCAACCAAATAGCTTAGTACTAGATAAAAATAATAACATTTGGATACTATGCGATGGTGGTTTTAATGAAGCTAATGCTCAATTAATAAAATTTAATCCAAATCTAAGAACTATTGAACAAACTCTAACATTTAGTAATATCAACCACTCTCCATCAGATTTAATAATTGATAATTCCCTAGAAAATTTATACTTCATTAATAACCATATTTTTAAAATGAATATTAATGATATAACCTTACCGACATCAAATTGGGTTTCCAATAATGGAGAGGTTTTTTATAGTATAGGAATACACCCTATAACTCAAGAAATTTATGTTGCAGATGCCAAAGATTTTGTGCAAAATAGCACCATTTCTGTTTACAAAAACAACCAACAGCTTTCCCATCAATTTCAGTCAGGCATTAATTCAGGGCACATTTTGTTTCTTCCTTAATAAATATTCATTTCCATTTACACCTCTTTTAAAACATTCGTTTTGAGTTAGTTTTATTAACAATTGTTGAAAACTCAATTGGGGATAGTACTAAGTATTTTCCACAAAATAACTTACTTTTAGGTCGAAATTTTAATATCAAACTCAACTATCAACTTAGCTATGAAAACAAATTTATTATTTAAAAGTATTTTAACACTTCTGTTAGCATTTACTGTAAGTATCGGATATTCTCAAAAAGTTTATGAAGATTATCAAGACGGTAAAATTTGGTTTAAAATAAAAAGTTCGGAAAAAAACATTATTGTAAAACAAGCTTCTAAGGGTGGAAATGTGGAAGCTTATAGAGATGAAAACATTAAATTATCTTCCATGCCTTTTTTAAGAAATGTTTTTGTAAACCATACAATTAAAAGACTTTCTCGTCCTTTCCCAAAAGCGTATTCTTCGCAAGATTTATTAAACACTTATTTAATTGAATTTGATGATATTGAAAACGTAGAAGCTTTTATAAATGAATTAGAAGCCTCTGGTGCTGTTGATTATGCTGAAAAAGTACCTTTATATAAAACTACCTATTCTCCAAACGACCAATACCATAACACTACTAATATGTGGGGCTTATTTAAAATTCAAGCAGAACAAGCTTGGAATATTAGTACAGGAAATGCCAGCATAGTGGTAGCTACTGTAGATAATGCTATTCAAATTACACACCCCGATTTAACCAATAGAATATGGACTAACCCAGGAGAAATACCTAATAATGGTGTTGATGACGACAACAATGGCTATGTGGATGATGTAAACGGTTATGATGTAGGAGATAATGATAATAATCCCAACCCACCATCTTCTACTTTTAGTCACGGAACACACGTTGCTGGTACTACGGGTGCAGAAACAGATAATTCTATTGGAGTTTCTTCTATCGGTTTTGGTATTAGCATGATGGCTGTTAAAGCAACTAGAAATAATGCTGGATCTAATTCCGTAACTAATGGTTATGATGGAATTTATTATGCAGCCGTAAGTGGTGCTGATGTTATTAACTGCTCTTGGGGCGGAACAGGTTACTCAACTACTGGTCAAAATGTTGTAAATTTTGCTTGGAACAATGGTTCTATTGTAGTTGCTGCCGCAGGAAATGACAACGTAAATAATGATAATACTCCTCATTATCCTTCCAACTTAAACAATGTAATATCAGTTGCTTCTTCTACAACAAACGATTCAAAATCAAGTTTTTCCAACTATGGAACTACCATTGATATTACTGCTCCTGGTAGTAATATTGCGAGTACAGTTCCAAATAATACTTATCAATACATGAGTGGTACTTCTATGGCATCACCAATGGTTTCTGGATTATTAGGTTTAATGAAATCTTTAAACCCAACTATGCCTAATAATTCATTAATAAACTGCTTATATTCTTCTGCAGATAACATTAATGCTGCTAACCCAGGGTATATTGGTCAACTTGGAGCAGGAAGAATAAATGCCTTACAAGCTCTACAGTGTGTTTCTGCTAGCTTAAGCAATCCACCTGTAGCTGAGTTTACAGCCAATGTAACTACTGTTTATGCAGGTAATTCTGTTACATTTACAGACCAATCTACTTTTGCTCCTACCTCTTGGTCGTGGAATTTCGACAACCAAAGTTTAGGGGGAGTTGTACCAGCTACAGCAAATACTCAAGGTCCACATACAGTTACATATAACAATATTGGTTTATATGAAGTGTCTTTAACGGTTACTAACGCTAATGGAAATGATACCGAAACCAAAACCAACTACATTAATGTTGTTCAACCTGGAACATGCGAAATTATAGATATGGATACTACAAGTGTTCCTTTTCATTTTGGATGGACACCTACATTATATGGTGCTGGTCCCGGAAACGGATATGTTGCAGGAACAAACATCTATGGAGATAGAGCTAAATTAAATTATTATAATGCTACCCAAACAAGTGGTTTCAATTACTTAATAGGTACTTACATTTGGTTTGCAAGAGCTGCAACCAACACTCCAACAAAAACAGTAGATGTAAATGTTTATGATGGAACTGGTGGAGTAGTTGGTGCTTTATTAGGTACAAAAACACTTCCTATGTCTTATGTGATGGCTAACACTCCAGGTATTCCTTTCATTGAGTTTGACAATGCTGTGCCACTTCCTGCTTCAGGAGAAGTATTTGTAGGAGTACGTTTTGCTAATTTAAACATAGCTGTAGGCGATACTATTGCTGTTGTAACTAATGCAAATAATCAATCTACGCCAAATACTGCTTGGGAGCAATGGAATGACAATACTTGGCATGCTTATAATGGTACAGGTGCTTGGAATTTAAGCGTAACTCATTATTTCTTCCCTTGGCTAACTAATGACACTACTGCTATTTCTTTAACCGCTACTCCAACCACAATTTGTGAAGGAGAAATGGTTCATTATGATGCTACAGGTTCTACAAGTCAAGACACATTATTATGGTCTTTCCCGGGCATGAACCCTGCTAATTCAAACAATGTAATTGATAGCGTATTGTATAGCTCTGCCGGAACATATACTACTTATTTAGAAGTTGTTGGTGGAGGATGTAGCAGATATAGAATTGATTCTGTAACCATTACGGTTAACCCATCTCCAAATGTTAGCATAGCTACAACTGCTGATACCATTTGTTCAGGAACTTCTGTAACTTTAACAGCAAGTGGTGCAACAAGCTATTTATGGTCTCCGGGTGGACAAACTACCAATGCAATTACTGTTTCTCCAACAGCTACAACAACTTACAATGTTGCAGGAACTACAGGTGGTTGCTCAGACAATGGCTTTGTAACTATTTATGTAATGAACTTACCAACAGTTGCCAATGCTACTGTAACTCCAACAACCACAATTTGCCAAGGAACAAATGTAGTTTTTGATGGAACAAGTTCAACTAATGCATCTACATACAGTTGGTCCTTCCCTCAGGGTAATCCATCAATAAGTTCTTCTACTAACCCATTTGAAACCGTTAGTTTTGGAAGTCCAGGAACACACAACTATTCTCTTCAAATATCAAGTGCATGTGGCACCGACACTTATAATGGAACAGTTACCGTTGAAGCACTACCTACTGTTACCGCAAATGCCTCTACATCTACCATTTGTGCTGGCGACCCTGTTACACTTACAGGAGGTGGTACAGCAACTTCTTACTCTTGGGATAATGGCGTTACTAATGGTGTTGCCTTTACTCCAACAGCCACTACAACTTATACCGTAACTGGAACAGGCACTAACAGTTGTCAAAATACTGCTCAAGTAACCGTTACTGTTAATTCCGCTCCAACTGTAACAGCAAATGCGTCCTCCACATCTATTTGTGCAGGACAATCTGTTACCTTAACAGGAAGTGGTAATGCTTCTTCTTACACTTGGAATAATGGCGTAACTAATGGAGTTGCATTTACTCCAACTGTTACTACAACTTATACCGTTACAGGTACTACTGGAAGTTGTTCTAATACAGATCAAATAACCATTACTGTTAATACAGCTCCTACAGTAACAGCAAATGCAACCTCCACTTCAATTTGTGCAGGACAATCTGTTACTTTAACAGGAAGTGGTAATGCTTCTTCTTATACTTGGAACAATGGTGTTACTAATGGTGTTGCATTTACACCAACTGTTACTACTACTTATACTGTAACTGGTTCTAACGGTGGTTGTTCTAGTACAGACCAAATAACCGTTACAGTAAACCCTGCTCCAACTGTAACAGCTAATGCTACATCAACAACTATTTGTGCTGGTCAAACGGTTACCTTAACAGGAAGTGGTAATGCTTCTTCTTATACATGGAACAATGGCGTAACAAATGGAGTTGCATTTACTCCTACTGCTACTACTACTTATACTGTAACTGGTACTATAGGAAGCTGCTCTAACACAGACCAAATAACAGTTACTGTAAATCAAGCACCTTCTGCTGTTGTAACTTATACGCCAAGCAGTAACATTTGTGAAAACATGAATGTTCAGTTTGACGCTTCAAGTTCTGTAGGGGCTACTTCTTACAATTGGTCTTTCCCTCAAGGAAGTCCATCTATGGGTTCATCAACAACGGCTAATCCATTAGTGAGTTTTGGTGTTGCAGGTACGCACAATTTTGCTGTGGTAATTTCAAACTCATGTGGAACAGACATTCATAATGGTTCTATTGTAGTTGATGTTTGTAATAGTATTGATGATTTAAACAATGGAAAATCAATGGTTACTTATTTTGATAACATCAATAACAACATCAATATTTCTTATGCAAATATTGCTCAAGGAACTTACAACTTAAATATCTTAAATTCATTAGGACAGCTTATTGTTTCAACTAAATTAAACATCAATAACAATGAAGGAATTATTACTGTCCCTTTCAATGAAAATGCTAAAGGAATTTATTTCATCAATATCTATAACAATGATGCAAAATTCAATAGTAAATTCTTAAAATAAAATTAGTTAACATTTGTTATGAGGAGAGGTTGCCATAGTGCAGCCTCTTTTTATTTAATTTGTTTTAAATTGCTTTAATTTGCACTACCAAATTCTGTATTAATGAAACTAAAATTACTTACCCTCAGTCTTGTTATTTTTATGTCCAATTTACTTTGGTCACAAGCTTTTGAGCAACCTGTAGTTACAGATTCTGCATATACCATTCCTTTGTTTAAAGCTTCTTATGCTGTTCAGCTAACTGGTGCTGATATGGCAAACCGATTTGGTACCAACAACAATGTAGGTGGTAGCTTTGCTGTTAAAACTAAAAAGAATTGGTATTATGGTTTTAAAGGTAATTTCTTATGGGGAGCAACGGTAAGGGAAAATAATATTCTTGATCAAATAAAAGATAGCGATGGTATGGTAATCAATTCAGAAGGAAAACCTACAGAGGTTTTTCTTGATCAACGTGGTTCTTCATTTTTTCTGGTGGGCGGAAGATTATTTAATGTATTAGCTCCTAATAAAAACTCAGGTTTTCTTGTTTATGGAGGTGTTGGAACGCTTCAGCATAAAATAAGCATCAAGTATAAAGGAACAATTTACAGTTTAACTGATGAGCATAAAAAAGGCTACGACCGATTTTCTTTCGGATATGCGGTAAATGCTTTTGCAGGTTATATGTATCTTAGCAAAAACAGGCTTATTAACTTTTTTGGAGGAGTGGATCTTACTCAAGGATGGACAAAGAGTTTAAGAAAATTCAACTATGATACAGGCATGCCCGATAATAAGGTTCATTCCGATTTTCTTTATGGATTTAGAGTAGGTTGGATTATCAGGCTAAACAAGAGAACACAAGAAGAATTTTACTATTACTAAAAAATCATGATAGTTATTGAAAACCTTCATAAAAGCTATGGCGACCTTAAAGTACTTAAGGGCGTAGATTTATCCATAAAAAAAGGAGAAATAGTTTCTATTGTGGGCTCTTCCGGGGCAGGAAAATCCACTTTATTGCACCTTATGGGAACCTTAGATAGAGCCGATGAAGGAAAAATTATCATCAACGATGAAAATACGTCTGTACTATCTGATAAAAAACTTTCTACCTTTAGAAATAAACACATCGGTTTTGTTTTTCAATTTCACCATTTACTGCCTGAATTTACAGCTTTAGAAAACGTTTGTATTCCAGCATTTATTAACCGCACTCCCAAAGCTGAAGCAGAAAAAAAAGCCATTGAGTTACTTGATTTATTAGGGCTTACAGCAAGAATGCACCACAAACCCTCAGAACTTTCCGGAGGAGAACAACAACGAGTAGCCGTTTGTAGAGCGTTAATTAACAGCCCTGCTGTGGTATTAGCAGATGAGCCTTCAGGAAATTTAGACTCTGTTGCTGCTAAAGAGTTACACCAGCTATTTTTTGACTTAAGAGCTAAAACCAACCAAACCTTTGTAATTGTTACTCACAACGAAGAATTAGCCAACATGGCGGATAGAAAGTTAGTAATGAAAGACGGTAAAATTTCTTTGTAAGTAACTTAAAACCTATTTTACTGATTTTGTAAGCTATTTTTTATACGTTTGAAATAAATATAAGTAACCAAAAACTACATATATAAACAAGTTTGCAAACATTCCTCACATCACGAAATCGAGATTAATTTCTATAGATAACGTGAAAATTTTTGAGGATTTATTAAATACTTTATGTTAGTCAGAATTTTGACTATAAATAAGATGAAAACTATGAAAAAAAGATTAAAAAAAACATCCATCCTTTGCTTTATAATACTAAATGGATTAACAAATTTAAAATCTCAGACAATTCCTAATGTTTATGTGGATATGTATGACCAAACAAAAGGTATGGTAATGAATTCCTATGCTATAGGAAATGTTTTAAATAATAATTGCTCCAATACCGATTATTTGGGAGGTACTTATGGTAATAGTACTTGTTACTTTTTGGAAAGTTTACTAAACATGTACGATTTCACAAATGATTTGAAATACTTAAATGATTTTATTACTGTTTCTCATGAAGTAATCAAAAATCAAGATTCCTATAGAGGTATATTAAACGCAGGACCATATTGGAGTGATTATGATAGAACATTGAATGTGGGAAGTTCATCATACAGTTCTTTTGTAGCTCAACATCCTTGTGCAATATATAAAGAAGTCAATAACAGTGGTGGATATGATTTATATTGTCCAGGGCCAATCACATATGAAACAGGATTGATTTTACAATCTATGGCACACTATCTATATATGAGTAAAAAAGTTTATACACAAGAATTTAACACAAGCTTTATCACTCCAGTAGTAACATTTGATAATACAACTTGTAATAATTATAATGATTATAGTAATTGGATTCATAAGTTATTATTTGAAATAAATACTTCACCATCCACCATAATAACAACTTATGAATATTATGATAAATATTATTGGATAGAAAATAGAGGTTACAGACAGTACGCTGACGATGAATACTTTCCTACCTCTACTGATGTGGATGCTTTGGATAGGAATTGTAATTGGGGTGTTGTAAATGTTTATTTAGCTGCTGCTTTCGAAGGAAACTCAGAAGGCGATATTTATTTTGATAGGGCTCAAACAGCTGCTTATCAGTTAAAATCGGTTATGAACGAATATACTTATAATAATGGATTAAAATATTATCAATGGAGACGAGAAGGCTGGAGAAACACAAACGAGTATCATTCGGACGACATATCTCATGCAGGAGCGGTAATTGACCTTGCCTTTGTTTGCAACAAATTTAAAAACTTAATTAAAAGTAATTCTTCAGGAGGAGGATGTTGCCCAAATGGATACTTTTTAGATGATGACATGACTAAACTAGCAAATACATTTCTTTATAAAGTATATGCAGACCCTTTAAAGTATCATCACCTTATTGATGGGACATGTCATTTTTATAAATGGCCTAATTGTGAACATGGAGATTATATTATGCCTTATGGCATACCCAGATGGTTACAATTGGCAAAATTTGATCATCCAACTCAGTACACAGGAACTTTAAATTTAATTTACCCTATTATTTCCGATTTCTTTTCGACAATCAATGAATCTCCTGATTTAGCCTTTAGTGAAACAGTATATAACCCAGACAATACAATAATGCGATATGGAGGTGCAACGGGTGCAACTATTCTTGGAATAGCTTTAGCAGCATCAAATCAAGGGGTTTTTAAATTTTTAGGAAGAAACAGTATCCCAGGGGGTAATCATGATAATGACTGGCAAGGTGTTGCTTCGGGTGACTTTGATAATGATGGTGTAAAAAATGATATAATTTCTGTAAGAAATTCAGATGGAGGTTTATTTTTTTGGAAAATACTGCCTAACTCTTCTAGTGCGACAAACAATAACGGAACTATTGACTATACGAATGTTGGGTATCAATTATCTCCAGCAGGATCAATTATTACAGGAGGTGTTACCACGGGAGGAAGTAATAGTTATTGGAAAGGTGTTACCGTAGGTCATTTTGTAAATAATATCCCTGGTGATCAAATTGCAGCCATAAGAGAATCTGACGGAACCATATTTGTTTGGAAACCTATTTATAATAATATTACAAATGAATATACACTGCAATCATTAATAGCTAATAGTTCTTCTGGCACAGGAAATGATTGGATAGGCATAACTAGTGGGGATTTTGATAGTGATGGTTTAGATGAACTAGCTTCTATTAGAAATGTTGATGGCGGTATTTTTATTTGGGATATAGTAAATAACAATGGAACTTATTCTTTATCTGGACTAGTTTATAACAATACAAGCGGTACAGGTAATCAATGGTCTGCTTTATCAGCAGGAGACCTTGACAACGATGGCAAAGCAGAGTTAGCCGCTGTAAGAAATGTTGATGGCGGTATTTTCGTTTGGGATGTAGTAAATAATAATGGAGCTTACTCTTTATCTGGACTAGTTTATGATAATTCCAGCGGTATAGGTAATCAATGGAATGGAATGACTATTGGTGACTTTGATAATAATGGAAGTAACAATCTAGTAGTGCATAGAAATAGTGATGGCGCTTTTTTTAGTTATGAAGTGAATGGTACATCTATAGTAGGAACAGGAGTCGAATATTTTCCAACCAATCAAGATTTAAGAGTATTTAACAAATGTAAACTCCCTGATTATCCAGAAGATGTATTAATAAATTTAAGAAATGTTGATGGAGATATTATGTTATATCAATTAGACTTTTCTTATGTTCAAAACAAGAGATTATCCAACACTACTGCAGTAAATGATAACTATTCAAAAAATAATGATTATAATATTTATCCTAATCCGACTTCTAATCAATTAACAATTGAAACAAATCTAAACATTCTTGAGATTATAATTGTTGACATTACTGGCAAATCGATTATGACAATTAAACAAAATACAAACATTGTAAATACTTCGGAATTGTCAAATGGAATTTATTTTATTCAATTAATAACAGAAGAAAAAACAGTAATAAAAAAGTTTGTAAAACAGTAAATAACGATTTGCCAACAACATCTATATTTTATATTGTTTTAGCTTGAAATGAAAGTAATGTCCCCGATCGCTCTCGCATTCTATGATAAAAACCAAATAAAAAAGTAAAAAAATTAAGCTGCAAATTTATGTGTATTTACATAAGGAGTTCCTCTATTTATCGTAGCAAAAACTCTACTTAAAATTTTACATCTAATATTATTCATAACTAACATAGGATTTTTACCTTCACTAACTTTCTTTTTATAATATTCTGCTATTTCTTTATCATACTTTTTAATACTCAAAGCACACATATTTAACAACGATTTCATTTTTTTATCTGCTAAATGATTCACTTTTGTCCTGCCCCTAACACTAGATCCAGAAGAAAATTCAAAAGGAGCCACACCAGCATAACAAGCTAACTGTCTCCAGTTTTCAAATCTATCAAAACATTTAGTTGTGATAATTAAGTAAAGAGCGGTTTGTTTTCCAACTCCTGGTATTGAGGTTATTAAGTTTTGCTGAGTTAAAATATTTTCATTTTTAATTACGATTCCATTCATTTGCTTTTCAACCTCATTTAGTTGTTTTTTTAACAAGAGTAATGTTTTAGCATTAAGCTTCATTACATTCTTTATTATTTCTTTTGGAATAAATCCTTGAACTTCTTTCGTAGTATCCATAACTTTAATAGCCTTTATTAATTTTTCTCTTTCTGTAAAAAGTATTTTTAATTCTGCTATTTCTCTTTCAGGAATTTTAGTAAGTGTTAATTTATGAAGATGTGTAAAAGCGTAAAAAGCTATTTCTTTAGCGTCATTTTTATCATTTTTACCTCTTGAAATACCTTTAGAACGGTTTATTTCTAAAGCGTTTACAACCCAATAATCAACATCTTTTTTGCTTAAACTATAAGATAAAGGCATACTATAAATACCAGTATTCTCAAAGCAAAATAAACAATCTTGAATATCAATTTTCAGATGCTTAATGGTTTTAATAATTTCTTTGATACCCTTGTCATTATTGCTTACCCTAAGATGTGAATTTCTACTATCTTTTGGTTCAAACATTAACCACGTATCTAATGTTAATTTAGATACATCAATTCCTACGATCATTTTGTAATTTTTCATAATTTAGTGTTTAGGTAAATAAAAATGTTGAATTGCATTAAAGCCTTTAATAGACCTCTAAGTCTAACATTCTATTTGATGCTTTCAACGGTTTCAAAGGGTAAAACAGAGGACTAATGCGAGAGATAGGTCTTTAAGCCTTGCCAGCGTCTAAGTTCACCTCTGTTTTTCCTTTGGAAAAATTAATAAATTATTTTTGATTACAAAGTAAAGACAAGCGTCACGCTTTTGAACTATTTAGTTTGCTTTTATTTATAAACATAAACAACCCCAATGATGTCTAATATCGTCATTTATCCTCTTACCTAAAGTTGCATTAAAGCTCCTAACTATTGCATACAAATAATTACTAATTTAGCACCTTTAAAAATCATCTTAAATTCATTTTTTCAATGAACAAAAACAACTATTGTGTAATTATGGCTGGCGGTATTGGAAGCCGATTTTGGCCTATGAGCAGAACTGCTCGTCCGAAGCAATTTTTAGATATACTAGGTACTGGAGAAACACTTTTGCAACAAACCTTTAACCGATTAAAAAAACTTTGTCCTGAAAAGAACATTTACATTGTAACGAATGACAGTTATGAAGCATTAGTATTAGAACAACTAAAAGGTATTGACAAGAGTCAAGTGTTATGCGAACCTTCCAGAAAAAATACAGCTCCTTGTATTGCTTATGCGAATTATAAAATTGCTACCCAAAACCCAAATGCAACTATTTTAGTGGCTCCTGCCGATCATCTTATTCTTAAAGAAGAAGAGTTTTTAAGAGTGGCAAACATTGCACTAAACTATGCCGAAAACAACGATTGTTTAGTAACCTTGGGCATTACTCCTACCCGACCTGATACCGGTTATGGCTATATTCAGTTTATTGAAGAAGAAGGCAATGAAATAAAAAAAGTAAAAACATTTACCGAAAAACCTAACTTAGAATTGGCAAAAGAGTTTATTCAAAGTGGCGATTTTACTTGGAATTCGGGCATGTTTGTGTGGAACTTAAAAAGTATTCAAAAAGCATTTGATAGCCATTTACCAACCATAACTCAACTTTTTGAAGAACAAAAAACAGCTTTTAATACTCCCGAAGAAGTGAAAGCCATTACTTCTATTTATGCTCAGTGCAAAAACATTTCTATAGATTATGGTGTTATGGAAAAATCTAAAAATGTGTATGTAATGAGTGCTGATATTGGTTGGTCAGATTTAGGAACGTGGGGTTCTATTTATACCCATTTACCTCATGATGAACACGAAAATGCTGTTGTTGGAGAAAATGTGATGTTGTACGAATCTGAAGGAAATATTATTAACGTTCCTAAAGAAAAACTAGTGGTACTGCAAGGATTAAAAGACTATATTGTTGTTGAAGCAGATAACATTTTGTTGGTGTGCAAAAAAGAAGATGAACAACAAATTAAGCAGTTTGTTAATGACATCAAACTGACGAAAGACGAAAAATTATATTGAAAAACACCCCTTTAATTAATGAGCGACCAAAACGAAAATACAGAAAAAAAAGAAATGTCTTTTTTAGAGCATCTTGAAGTGCTGCGTTGGCACTTAGTTCGTTCTAGCATAGCTATTTTAGTTTTTGCATCGTTGGCTTTTGTTTTTAAAAACATTGTTTTTGATAATATTATTTTAGCTCAAAAAAATTCCGACTTTTTTACTTACCAACTTTTTTGCAGGTTCTCGGAATGGATAGGTAAAGGAGATGCGTTATGTTTAGGCGATATTAAATTTAGTTTAATCAACCTTACCATGAGTGGACAATTTTCCATCCACATCATTACTTCTATCATTGCCGGAATAGTATTGGCTTTTCCTTATTTATTATTTGAAATTTGGCGTTTTATCAGACCTGCACTAGAAAAAAAAGAACGAAAATATGCTACGGCTCTAATTTTTTCAGGTTCTGCCTTGTTTATGATGGGAATTTTGTTTGGCTACTATTTTATTTCACCACTTTCTGTACAGTTTTTAGGCAACTACCAAGTAAGTGAGTTGGTTGAAAATCAAATTAGTATTCAATCATTTATTTCAACAGTAACCACCTTAACTTTAGCTTGCGGATTAGTTTTCGAATTGCCTTTATTGGTTTATTTTCTGTCTAAAATGGGCATTTTAACTCCTGAAGTAATGCGTAAATACAGAAAAATAGCCATTGTGGTAACACTTATTTTATCGGCTGTAATTACACCTCCGGATGTTACCAGCCAAATTTTACTAACAATTCCACTGCTTTTGTTGTATGAATTCAGTATTTTTATCTCTAAAATGGTAAACAAAAACAACTAAACTTACTACTTATTAATGATTTTACGAGCAGAAAATATTATTAAAAAATATGGAAAAAGAACGGTTGTTAAGGGTGTTTCTATAGATGTTAAGCAAGGAGAGATTGTTGGATTACTTGGTCCGAATGGAGCTGGAAAAACTACTTCATTTTATATGATTGTAGGCTTGGTTCAGCCAAATGAAGGAGAGATTTTTTTAGATGATAAAAACATTACCAAACTCCCTATGTACAAAAGAGCTCAAATGGGAATTGGTTATTTACCTCAAGAGGTTTCTGTTTTTAGAAAGCTGAGTGTTGAAGATAATATTAGTGCCATCTTAGAAATGATGGATTTAACCAAAGCACAACAAAAAGAAAAATTAGAATCGCTAATTGAAGAATTTGGTTTAGGACATGTTCGTAAAAACTTAGGGCATAACTTATCGGGAGGAGAAAAAAGAAGAACAGAAATTGCTCGTGCATTGGCTTCCGACCCTAGTTTTATTTTACTTGATGAACCTTTTGCAGGGGTTGACCCTATTGCTGTTGAAGATATTCAGAGTATTGTAGCTACATTAAAACAAAAAAATATTGGTATTTTAATTACCGACCACAACGTACAAGAAACACTTAGCATTACCGACAGGGCCTATTTACTTTTTGAAGGTAAAATTCTTAAAGCAGGAACAGCCGAAGAATTAGCAGCAGATGAGCAAGTTAGAAGAGTTTATTTAGGTCAGAGTTTTGAATTAAAAAGAAAAGTTTAATCCAAATATAATCAAAAGGCTAAACGCTAATTGATTCTAAACTAAAAGACATTGCTTAACTATATCCCATTAGTTCGTCTTTTAATTCCTTTTATTATAGGAATTATTTTTGCCATTTATCTTCCGGCAAGTTCAAGCCTACCCCAATATGTGTTTTTAGGTGTTGTAGTTAGCTACCTTATCCTTTTCTCCATCAAAAAAATTAATACTAATTATAAACTCAGATGGATTTTTGGTGTACTGATTTACGGTAGTTTTATGTTGGCAGCTTATAGCTTAACGTCCATCAAAACCAATCAATCTCATTCTTCTTATCAATTAAATGATGCTGACAACAGGTTTATTATTGCTGAAGTGATTGAACCTACCGAAGAAAAAGCCAATTCCGTAAAAGCGGTAGTAGAAATTATCGGTCTAAAAACTAACGAAGAATGGAAAAATACCAATGGTAAATCTATTATTTATCTTCAAAAAGACAGTTTAGCAAACCATCTAAAACTAGGCGATATCATATCTTTTGAACCAGTATTAAAAGATGTTCCAGCACCAAAAAATCCGCATGAATTTAGTTTTAAAAGGTATTTATCTTACCACCTTATTCACCAACAAGCCTATTTGCGTAGTGATAACTGGAAAATTATTCATCAAAATAATGACATTTCCATTTTTGCTTATGCTAGTAATATCAGAAAAAAACTGATAACCAAAATGGAAGAAATGGGAGTTAAAGACAAACAGCTTAGTGTAGCTTCGGCTTTAATTTTAGGCTATAAAAATGAAATTGATGCTCAGCTAAAGAGTGCTTACTCTAGTGCTGGAGCTATGCATGTGTTGGCAGTTTCCGGACTTCATGTTGGTGTTATTTTTTTGATTTTAAATCAAGTATTTCAATTTTTTAATAAACTAAAATATGGCAATTACATTAAAGGAGTGCTCATCATTGTATTGCTGTGGGCTTATGCTCTTTTAACTGGTTTATCGCCTTCGGTAATGCGAGCAGCAACCATGTTTAGCTTTATTGTTGCCGCCAAAACAACCAAAAGCAATGCAAACTTTTTCAACACCTTGGCGGCTTCTGCTTTGTTTTTACTCATTATCAATCCGTTTTTATTAATGGAAGTTGGGTTTCAACTTTCTTACCTTGCCGTAATAGGAATTGTAGTTATCCAACCTTGGGTTTACAGCCTTTTTTACACCAAATGGTGGTTGTTAGATAAAATTTGGGAGCTTACCGCTGTTTCTATTGCAGCTCAAATAGCCACTTTTCCTTTAGGATTGTATTATTTTCATCAGTTTCCTAATTATTTTATGCTATCCAACTTAGTGGTAATTCCGTTGGCTATTTTAATTTTATACTTGGGAATAATTACACTTATTGCCTCTCCTATTCCTATTATTGGAAGTTTATTAGGAAAATTGTTAAACCTTATTGTATATGGATTAAACGAAGCCGTTATTTTTATTGATAAAATTCCTTACTCGCTTACCCAAAATATAAAGTTTAATTTGCTGGATAATTACTTAACTTATTTGGCAATTATTTTAATTATCCTTACCATTCACTATAAAAAGTTAAAATACTTTATGGTGGGCGTAGCATGTTTTATCATCATGTTTAGCTTTCGTCTTAAAGATAATATCCATCAAATAAATCAGAAATACTTAACTGTTTATAATATCCCAGGGCATTCTGCTATTAATTTAATTGAAGGAAATGATAATGTGTTGTTTTCCGATATAAAACTCCTAGACAATAAAAGTAAGCTCATGTTTCATGTGCAGAACAATTGGATTCAAAAAGGAGTGGAATCTGAAAAAATAGTTACCTTAAACAAATTAACCGATAAAAATCAGCTTTCTACGCTTTATGTTACTGACAATAAAAAACTCTTTGTAAAACGTAATTACCTTCAGTTTTTTAATGAAAAAATGGCAATACTCCCTCCTGATTTTCAGCTAAAAAGCCTAGAAAAACCTTTAGCACTTGATTTGTTAATCCTTACTAAAAATCCTAAATTTTCTATAACAGAACTACTACAAACATTTAAGCCTAAAGAAATTATTATAGATGCTTCTAACTCTAACTACATTTCAGAAAAATTGAAAACCGAAGCAAAAGCCCTAAACATTAACTGTTGGTCGGTGTTAATTGATGGAGCTTACACTAAACAGTTATAATGGGTTTCTTTTATTTTTAACACGTTCAAATAAACTTGTTGACACAAATTATAGTTCATTATCCCTAATTATCAGAAACTCTCACCTACCCCCTCTCTTTAAAGAGAGAGGAATAGTTATCGCAAGATAACTTGGGGTGAGTAATAATAAGTTACGTATTAAATATATGTTTATTAATGATTATTGGTGTTGGTTACTTTAAAATGTGTTCTCTTATAATTCTTTTTTTTTTAATCATAAAAAATCACTACATTTATCCCCTAAATAAATTAAAAATTATGAATACCAAAACTTATCATAGCCTTTTATTATTAAGCATCGCAGTTGCTTTTTTCTCATGCACCAAAACTGAGTTCGATGAATTTGAAGTAGCCTCAGGAAATGCAGATTTCAGCAATTATGTAGCCGTAGGAAACTCGCTTACACAAGGCTATCAAGATGGTGGTTTACACAATGAATTTGGTCAGCACGAAAATTCTTACCCAGCTATGTTGGCAAAGCAATTTAAACTCATTCATCCAAATTTGAGCTATTTACAACCAACAGTACAAGGGAATGGTTCGGGATACATGCACTTAAAATGGGAGAATGAAGAAATAAAAGTGATTAAAGTTTACGATTCTGAAAGAAACGACAATCATCCCGATGCTATTAAAAATGATCCATCTTGGGAAACTTGGGGAAACAAATCATTAAAATATAATAACTTGGGAGTTTCAGGATTTAAGTTAGCAAATGTTGTAGCTGGTGGAAACACTTCTGCTTCAGTTAATTATTTTGTAAGTAATGTAAATCCTTATGCTCGTTTTTTAAATTGGGGAACAACATCTAACATGGTTAGTTATTTAGATCATATCAAAAATAGTAATGCTACTTTTTTTACCAACTGGTTAGGAAATAATGATGTTTTAGGCTGGTCAACAGGTGGTGGAGATGATGGTTATGAAGCTCAAGTTAACGAATATTTTTCTAAATTGACGGATGTTACAGAATTTAGTAATAAATACGATTCTGTTTTATTGGCTTTTAAAAATATGGGAGCAAAAGGGGTTTGTGCTACCATTCCAGATGTAACTTCAATTCCTTATTTTAAAACAGTTACCCTTGAGGCTATTGGTGGTGATGTTTGGATTACTGAAGGACCTTATTCCAACAATCCAGGAAATGTTAGAAAAGCTACAAACGAAGATTTAATATTGTTAACTGCTTCGGATGAATTAGCTATTGGTAACGGACTTTCTCAAAATAAACCATTAGACCATACTTTTGTGTTGGATAAAGATGAAAAAGCCATTTCTCAGAGTACTGTTATAGCTTATAATAACGTTATTCGTTCGTTAGCGGCTTCTTATGGGTTTGCTGTTGCAGATATGTATGAGTTTATGCGAGATTTAGAATCGGGGTTAGTTTTTGATGGTATTGATTTTTCTCCTGAATTTGTTGCTGGAGGTGTTTTTTCACTTGATGGTGTACATCCAAACACAAGAGGTTACGCACTTATTGCTAATAAATTTATTGATGTTATTAATCAGCATTACAGTTCTACTATTCCGCAAGTAGTTGTAGGTGATTATAGAGGAGTTACTTTTCCGTAGCTTCGTTTAGTATATTTTTAGTGGATTTTACTCTAAGCAACAACAAAAATCCTATTACAAAAAATACAATTAGAATTAACACCGATGTTCTAATATCAAACAATCCTTCTATAAAACCAAAAAAGAAAGTACCTATTACTACGCCTGTTTTTTCCAAAATATCATAAAAACTAAAATACGAAGCATGGTCTTGTGTTTCGGGTAACAATTTAGAATAAGTAGAGCGGGATAAGGATTGTATCCCTCCCATTACCAAACCAATAGAACCGGCAATAATATAAAAATGCAAAGGCAAATACACCAGGCTATATGCTGAAATACAAATAATTATCCAACATAAAACTACAAACAACAAGGTTTTTATATTACCAATTTTTTTAGATAAAAATGCCATTCCTTGAGCTCCAGCAATAGCAATAAATTGTATTACCAATATGCTTACAATTAATCCTGTTTGCATTTCCTCGTTGCTGCTCCACTCAATTTCTTTCGTTCCAAAAAAAACAGCCATTAGCATAATGGTTTGAACGCCCATGCTGTAAACAAAAAAAGCAGACAAATATTTCTTTAGATTGTATTGATGTTTAAGCTCTTTAAAAACTTTTTGAAGTTCTTTAAACCCTTTTAAAAACCTATTTCCTTTTGGACGTTTATTGTAAACATTGTTTGGCAACGCCATAAATGTAAACTGAGCGAAGCCTATCCACCAAACTCCGGTTATTACAAAAGCCCATTCTACAGGCATATCAAAACCTTGTAACAATACCAAACAAACAATTAACAGTAACGAGCTGCCCACATAACCTAACGAAAAACCTTTAGCACTAACATTATCTTGCAAATCGGGCGTTACAATTTCGGGCAAATAGGCATTATAAAACACCAAACTCCCCGAAAAACCAATACTTGCCAATAACACAGGCAACATGCTTAATTCTAAGGCATTTTCAGCATCAAAAAAATATAAACTGATGCAAGAAAAAGCTCCCAAATAACAAAAAAACTGCAAATACTTTTTCTTATTTCCGGAATAATCTGCCATACCAGAAAGTATAGGAGAAAGCACTACCATCAACATAAAAGAGAACGAAATAACATAGGAATAAAGCTCTGTATTTACGAAAGATTTTCCGAAAAAAATTACTTCTTCAGCTGTTGTACTTTCATAAAAAATAGGAAAAATAGCGGTTGTAATAATTAACGCATACACAGAGTTTGCCCAATCGTACATTGCCCAAGCATTAATTATTTTCTGGTTGTTAATTTTCACTACAGTTTTTAATCTCTTTTTGCGAAAGTAAAACTAAGCAAAAACTTGTTTTATGAAGAAATAATAAAATTAAACTTGCGTTTAGTAACTTTTTAACACATTTATATTAACCAACCAATTTCCATCTTAATTTCTTTGAGTATATTTGCCGCTATGTTTAAGAAAAACAGTTTATATCTTCTATTCATTCTTATGCTTTCATTAGGTTGCAGCAAGTATCAGAAAATACTTAAAAGTTCTGATGTTGACCTAAAATATGAAGCCGCACAAAAGTATTATGATGAAGAAAAATACGACAGAGCTATTCCGCTTTTAGAAGAATTAATTCCTTTGTTAAGAGGAACCGACAGAGCCGAAAAAGTGTATTTTCTTTATGCTTATTCTAACTATCAATCTAATTTACTGTATGCTGCTGCTTACCATTTTAAGAAATTTGCAACCACTTACCCAGCTAGCAAACATGTTGAAGAAATGTTATTTATGCACGGATATTCGCAATATCTATTATCTCCAATTCCAGAACTTGACCAAACCGAAACGTATAATGCTGTTAATTCCCTACAATTATTTATCAATACCTTTCCCGAACATAATTTAGTTGATTCTAGCAATGTTTTAATGGATAAGTTGAGAGCTAAATTAGAAACCAAATCGTACCTAAACGCCAAACAATATTTTAAAATACAAGACTATAAAGCTTCAATTGTTGCGTTAGGCAATCATATCAAAGACTATCCTGACTCTAAAAACCTAGAAGAATTAAATTTTTTAATCTTAAAATCGCACTATTTATTAGCTATAAACAGTGTTAAAGAAAAAAAATTGGAAAGAATTGGAAATACTATCGAAGCTTATTATAACTTTGCAGATTCATTTGGGGAAAGTAAATATTTAAAGGAAGCCCAAAATATTTATTCCAAAATGGAAGAAGAACAAAATAAAATTAAACTAGAAAATTTATAACACCATGAATTTTAAAACTACCAACGCAGAAACAACTACAATTACTAGAGACTTACAAGCTATTGAAGATGTTACTGGAAACATTTACGAATCTGTTGTAGCTGTTGCTAAAAGATCTAACCAAATTGCTGTTGATTTAAAAGAAGAATTAATTGGTAAAATCAATGAATTTGCTTCAACAACAGATAATTTAGAAGAAGTTTTTGAAAACAGAGAGCAAATAGAAATTTCTAGATTTTACGAGCGTTTACCAAAAACTAACGCAATGGCATTAAAAGAATTTTTAGATGAAAAAATATTCATCAAAAATCCTGATGCCGATAAAGAATAACAAACATGCTAAAAGGCAAAAATATTCTCCTAGGTATTACCGGTGGAATTGCTGCCTATAAAATACCTCTTTTAATCCGTTTGTTGGTTAAAGCTGGTGCTAATGTTAAAGTTATTGCAACTTCTTCTGCATTAGATTTTGTTGCTCCGTTAACCTTAGCAACACTTTCTAAAAATCCTGTTTTAACCTCTTTTAAAGACGAATCGAATAATTGGAACAACCATGTAGAGTTAGCCCTTTGGGCTGACTTTTTTGTTGTTGCTCCTGCCACTGCCAATACCATAGCCAAATTTGCTAATGGCATTTGCGACAACTTCCTGTTGGCTTGCTTTTTCTCTGCTAAATGTCCTATTTTAATTGCTCCGGCAATGGATTTAGACATGTACCAACATCCTACCCTAAAAAACAATCTTAACCAATTAGAAAAGTTTGGCAACAAAATTTTAGATGCTCCAGCAGGTGAACTTGCTAGCGGACTTAGTGGTGAAGGCCGAATGGAAGAACCTGAGCAAATTTTTGAAGCCATAAAAAAACATTTTACTACTTCCCTCCCACTTAAAGGAAAAAAAATAGTTATTACCGCAGGACCAACTGTAGAAAAAATTGACCCTGTAAGGTTTATTAGTAATTTTTCTACCGGAAAAATGGGCATTGCACTTGCCGAGCATGCTGCTAATTTAGGTGCTGATGTAAATTTAATTATCGGACCGACCAAAGTTTCTGCTTCCGAAAATATTAATAGAATTGATATTGTTACCGCTGAAGATATGTACAATGCCGTTCATCAGCAAGTTAAAAATGCCGATATCATTATTATGGCGGCAGCTGTAGCAGATTTTACGCCTGAAACAAGCAGTGATAAAAAAATTAAAAAAGATGAACAGACTGCTAAATCAAATGAATTGGTAATTAAATTGAAACCAACAAAAGACATTTTAGCTTCGGTAGGAAAAATTAAAAATAAAAATCAATTGTTAGTAGGTTTTGCCCTTGAAACGCATGACGAGCTTGAAAATGCTAAAAAGAAATTAGCAAAAAAGAATTTAGATTATATTATTTTAAACTCTTTAAACGACAAAGGTGCAGGGTTTAACCACGAAACAAACAAAATAACGCTTATAGACAAAAGCAATAATATTACTAATTTTGAGTTGAAGTCGAAGGTAAAAGTTGCGGAAGACATCTTCAACATTATTTTAACTAAGCATTTTTCTAAAAAATGATTCAATATATAAAAATAGTATTATTAAGCTGCTGCATAAGTTTATTTGCAAGTGTTTCCGCTCAGGAACTCGATTGCAAAGTACAAATTAACTCCACGCAAGTTCAGGCTACCGATAAAAGTGTTTTTGACGCTATGGAAAAAAACATTTTTGAGTTTATGAATAGCCGAAAATGGACCAACCACATTTATCAAGCAAACGAAAGAATTGAATGTTCTATCTTAATTAATGTAAATGAGATGGTTTCTGCTACAGAATTTAAAGCAACTATTCAGGTTCAATCTAGGAGACCAGTTTTTAACAGTTCTTACAACAGCACCTTACTTAACCATATTGATAAAGAATTTGATTTTAGGTTTAACGAATTCGATAATTTACAATATTCAGAAAATTCGCACCTCTCTAACCTTACGTCTGTATTGGCTTTTTATGCCTACATTATTATTGGATTAGATTACGATTCTTTCGAACTTAAAGGCGGAACTCCTTATTTTTTACAAGCTCAAAAAATTGTTTCTAATGCTCAAGGAGCTGCTGAACCAGGCTGGAAAGCTTTTGAAAACAACACCAACAGGTATTGGATAGTGCAAGATTTACTTCATCCTACCCACGAATCATTAAGACAATGTTATTACGAATACCACCGTTTGGGATTTGATGAGATGGCAAAAGACGTAGCCAAAGGTAGGGCTAAAGTATTGGAGAGCTTAAAACTGTTAGAAAATGTTTATAAAGCCAAACCGGGAGCTTTTCATTTACAGGTTTTCTTTAACTCTAAAGCCGATGAAATTGTGAACCTCTTTAAAGGTGGGCTTGCCAACGAAAAAAGTGAGGTGATTACTTTACTCGACAAAATTAACCCCATGAATGGCAGTAAGTATAAAGAGATTAGGAAGTAGGCGTTAGGAGTTAGGCATTAGGCGTTAGGTGTTAGGCGTTAGGCGTTAGGTATTAGGTTAATCTTCAAACCTCAAACCTCAAACCTCAAATGCCGAAAAAACAAGAATTTTCAATTCTTTATTTTTTCGAGCATCCTCGAAATATCAGTTTTTCACAGAAAAACATATTTCGGGACTTCAAGCCCCAAACTTTCCCACTCATAATCTTCTAAAGGATTTCTCATATTTCTATTAAAAACGTGTATTTTTGAGTTGGAAAATTTAACATCAAAAAACCAACTATGCTGCAATCGCTTATCATTAAGAATTACGCTATTATTGAGCAACTTCAGCTTAATTTTAACAATGATTTTACTGTGATAACGGGAGAAACCGGAGCAGGAAAATCCATACTTTTAGGAGCTTTATCGCTTATTCTTGGTCAGCGAGCAGACACTTCCGTTCTCAACGATAAAGAAAAAAAATGTGTGGTAGAAGGTACCTTTAATGTTTCCGAAAAATTGGTTGCTCCATTTTTTAAAAGCAATGATTTAGACTTAGATTTTCCCATTATTGTAAGAAGAGAAATTAGTGCCAATGGTAAATCCAGAGCTTTTATAAACGATACTCCTGTAAACCTCAACACCATTAAAGAACTATCGTTAACCTTAATAGACATTCATTCTCAACACGAAACCTTAGAGCTTAATTCATCTGATTTTCAGATTGAAGTGATAGATGCTTTTGCCAATACCGATGGACTTTTAAAAGAATATAAACAGTATTTTTCCGAATATCAAAAATTACAACAAAGCTATCAGCAATTGCTACGAACTGAAAATGAGGCAAAGTCTGATATAGATTACCTTTCTTTTCAGTTGGAAGAATTAAAGGCTTTAAAACTTCAATCGGGAGAACAAGCCGATATTGAAAGTCAGTTAGACATTATTAATAATGCTGAGCAAATTCATACTACTTTACAACTTTCGGCAAATTTGCTTTTAAATAATGATGACAGTATCATTTCCAGAATGAATACTATTACGCAAGGCTTCTCAAAAATTAGTCATTGCTCAGAGAATTACCAGCAACTTTTAGAACGAATAAACACTGTTTTAATCGAGTTAAAAGACCTTGCTAGAGAAGTTGATGCAGAAAACGATAACATAGATGTAGATGCTTCTAAATTAGATTTCCTTACCAATAGGTTGAATAGTATTTATGCTCTAACTCAAAAACATAGAGTTGCAGATGCTGATGAGCTAATAACTTTGGAAAACAAACTTGAAAATCAGTTAAACGATATTAATTCTGCTGAAGAAAAATTAGAACGACTAAAACAAGCCATAGAAAATAGCAAAAAAACATTATTGAATGTTGCTGAAAAATTATCTGCAAAAAGAAAAAGTAGTTTTAACGCATTAGAAAAAAACATAATTGACAACCTGAAAGAATTAGGAATGGGCGATGCTTCTTTTAAAATTGAGCATCATATTAACAACGATTTTGCTAGTACTGGTATAGATCTAATAGAATTTATGTTTTCTGCCAACAAAGGCATGGCGTTAAAACCTTTACACAAAACTGCTTCGGGGGGAGAATTATCTAGATTAATGCTTACTATAAAAGCTATTTTAGCAGAGAATTCTTCTATTCAAACCATTGTATTTGATGAAATAGATACTGGAGTTTCGGGCGATATTGCTTATAAAATGGCTGCCATTATGGAACTGATGAGTAAAAACATTCAGATTATTGCCATCACCCATTTGCCACAAGTTGCTGCAAAAGGGGATACTCATTTTAAAATTTACAAAGAAAATTCTCAAGATAAAACACTAACACACATGAAAACACTTACTGGCGATAACAGGATTGATGAAATTGCCAAAATGCTTAGTGGAAAGGAATTAACTAGTGCTGCAAAAGAAAATGCACGCCATTTATTAGCAGTAAAATAAGCTAAAAAACAATAAGGGTGTAATTAAGTACTAATCTTTGGCTTTTATTTTATTAATCTCACTATATTTGTAGCATTAAAAAGTTTTTATAAAAGGAAGAAAAATGTCTAATAATTTATTAAAAGGAAAAAAAGGAATCATTTTCGGAGCTTTGAACGAACATTCTATAGCTTGGAAAGTTGCCGAAAGAGCCCATGAAGAAGGTGCTGAATTTATTTTAACCAACGCACCTGTTGCAATTAGAATGGGAGAATTGGATGAGTTAGCAAAAAAGACCAATGCTGATGTTATTCCTGCAGATGCAACATCAATGGAAGATTTAGAAAAGTTGTTTGATGCTGCAACCAAAAAATTCGGTAAAATAGACTTTATTCTTCACTCCATAGGAATGTCGTTAAATGTAAGAAAAGGTATTCCCTATACAGAAAACAACTACGAGTTTTATATGAAAGGAATGGATATTTCAGCTATTTCTTTTCATAAAGTAATGAAAGTTGCTATGCAAAAAGATGTTATGAATGAGTGGGGTTCTATTTTAGCACTATCATACATTGCTGCACAAAGAGTTTTTCCAAATTATAATGATATGTCTAATGCCAAAGCATTATTAGAATCTATTGCTAGAAATTTCGGCTACCATTATGGAATAGATAAAAAAGTAAGAGTAAACACTATTTCTCAATCGCCAACAGCAACAACCGCTGGAAGTGGAGTAAAAGGATTTGATGCATTTATTAATTACGCAGAAGATATGTCGCCACTTGGTAATGCAAGTGCATTGGCTTGTGCAGATTATTGCATTTCTCTTTTCTCTGATTTAACTAAATATGTAACCATGCAAAACCTATTTCACGATGGAGGTTTCTCTAACGTTGGGGTAAGTCAAAAAGTAATGGATAAGTTTATGTAATTAAGCTATAAAAGCTATTCTCATAACAAAAAGCAACCTAAGGATTTAGGTTGCTTTTTTTTGTTCTTATCAACTTGCAAATTTTCTATTATTTTACCAAAGTGCTTAATTCTGAAAAGCCTTGTTTAAAAGAGTTAGAGGCGTTATCAAAAGTATCTTTTACTTCTTCCCACTTCTCTTCCGAAGAAGTTAGCAAATCTTCGTATTTGGTTTGCATCTCGTCTCTTTTAGCTTTTAGTTCAGCTAATTTTTCGTCATAACTTGCTTTAACTTCTGCTTCAGCATTTTCTTTTTTAGCTTCAAGCTCATTTATTTTATCAAAAACTTCGTCAATTGTTGATTTTGCTTCTTTTTTATATTCTTCTCTGTTCATAGTATTTTTAGGTTTAAAGTGTAATGCCTACTCTTTTCTGGATTTTCGGCTTACTCCGAAAGTAAATAAAGATTGTACAATCTCACAAAGTAAATTTGTGCATCAACTCGGTATGAGTTGTAATAATACCTTAAAGAAGTGTATGCATCTAAATTAGCCATAATGCATGGCAATTTAAAACATGTCGTCTTAAAAGATGTTAAATGAAATTTGTAAAAACAGCCAAAAAAGCTTTTATAACAAGGCTTCTATAATTTTTTCTATAGAATAGCCATCAGCTTCTGCTTTGTAATTTCTTACAATTCTGTGTCTTAAAATTGGTGTTGCCACAGCTTTTACATCATCAATATCTGGAGAATATTTTCCGTTTAATGCGGCATGACATTTTGCTCCCACAATTAAATATTGCGAAGCTCTTGGTCCTGCTCCCCAACTTAAATAATTGTTTACTATTTCTGGAGAGAACTCATTACCCGGTCTGGTGCTTGATGCTAATTTTACTGCATATTCCAATACATTTTCTGCAACAGGTAGTTTTCTTATTAAATTCTGAAAGAAAATAATTTCTTCAGCATTCATTACTTTGTTTAATTGAATATTACTGTCTGTTGTAGTAGCTTTTACAATGGCTAACTCTTCTGCATATTTAGGATAATCTACCCAAATGTTAAACATAAATCTATCTAACTGTGCTTCGGGCAAAGGATAAGTTCCTTCTTGTTCAATAGGGTTTTGAGTTGCCAACACAAAGAAAGGATTATCTAATTTATAGTGAGTTCCCGCAGCTGTTACCGTTTTTTCTTGCATGGCTTCCAATAATGCCGATTGTGTTTTTGGAGGCGTTCTATTAATCTCATCCGCTAAAATAATGTTAGCAAATAAGGGTCCTTTAATAAATTTAAAGTTCTTTGTTTCATCTAAAATTTCAGAACCTATAATGTCTGATGGCATTAAATCGGGAGTAAATTGTATTCTGTTAAAGCTCAAACCTAATGCATCTGCCAATGTATTAATAAGTAAAGTTTTTGCCAACCCAGGAACACCAACTAATAAACAATGCCCTCTACTAAAAATAGAAATAAGCACACTTTTTATCACCTCGTCTTGTCCAACAATTACTTTTCCAATTTCTTGCTTTAAAATATCGTATCTTTTAACAAAGTCGTCTATTGCTTCTACTTCCGATTTATATTTATTTTCTGACATAGTATAGTTTTTAGTTAGTGGTAAAATTATTTTACCCAAGGATTTTCAAATGAGCAATGTTTATATTCATCACTAATATTAACGTGTGTATCTGCTAACTTTTCTTTAATCCATTTTAACGTATGTTCTCCTTCTTTAGCTGCTAGTGCTGCTTGTTGTATTTTAGAATAATCTGTTTCCAACGAAGCTTTGTGTGGCTCTGTTTTGCTAATTAGTTGAACTATTCTGTATCCTTTTTTACCATCTGGAGATTGAGCAGGAACAGGTTTTGAAATTTCTCCTGCTTTAAGTTTTTCTAGGGTATAATAAACTTGTGGTTCTACTTCATCTAAACTAAAAAATGCAGTACCTGTTTGAGGATTAGCCACTACTCCATCACTTTTAGCAGAAGCTTCATCTTTAGAATATTTTAACGCATAATCGCCAAAAGTTAGTGTATCTGTTGGAAGTGCGTTGTAAATGCTATCTGCCAAATTTTTAGCATTTTGCACTTCTTTTTCGCTTACTTTAATTTTGATAAGAATATGTCTGGTATTAACTTTTTGACCTCTTCTTTCTATTAATTGAATGATGTGGAAACCAAACTTGGTTTTTACAATTTCGGAAACTGCTGTATTTTTCAATTTAAAAGCAGTAGCTGAATATTCAGGAACCAATTCTGCTCTTCCTAAAAAACCTATTTCTCCACCATTTTTAGCTGAACCTTCATCTTCTGAATAAAGTATAGCTAAAGTGGCAAAATCTTCTCCTTTAATAATTCTGTCTCTAATGGCTTGTATTCGCTCTTTAGCCGCATTAATTTCTTCTTCGCTTTCTTTAGCATAAATTAATATTTGAGCATATTTAACTTCCGACTCTATCATTGGTATAGAATCTTCAGGAATTTTTTTGTAGAAATCTCTCACTTCTTTTGGAGTAATGGTTAATCCAGAAGTAATTTTTCCTTGCATACGTTGGCTTATCATTTGGTCTTTAACCGTACTTCTAAATTCTTCTTTAATTTCTTTAATGGTTTTTTTATAGTATTGCTCCAACTTTCGTTCAGAACCAATTTGTGCAATAAAATAATTTAACCTTCTGTCAATTTCCATCTCCACCTCTTCATCGCTAACAACTAAACTATCTTGTTTTGCTTGGTGAATTAATAGTTTCTGAAATAATAATTCTTCCATTATTTCACATTTATTATTATCATCTACAATTACTCCTTGAGATTTTAAAGAAACAATTTGAGTTTCTAATGCAGAAAACAATAACATTTCTCCTCCAATAGTAGCGATGGTTTTATCTAATACTTTACCATCTGTTTGACTTTTTAAAGTACTCCCAATTAAAATTAACGTAAGGAAAAATATGTTTTTTAAATTTATGTTCATTTGTTTCTTTTTATATTGCGAGGAGCTTTCACTCAACGCTTTTAAATTACGCTCAGTTGGAGCTTAATTTTGTTGTTGTTCTTCTTTATTATAAAACTTAACTTTATTAGAGCTAATTGCCTGTTGGTATAAGTCGTGTTTCAATTTTTTCAGAAGATTCAATTTTCTTTTATTAATAATGATGTTTTTAATGTTGTTAGTTTCAAATGCTAATGGAGCAACATCTCCACTTTTTATGTGGTTGTTTATTTTTAAAAAGTAATAGGCTAACGAATCTTCTAGCACCATATTGTTGTTTGCCGCAATTTGATAATCAACTGATAAAGGTAATTCTTTTTTTAAATCATTTACTTCTATCCATTCTTCTTCGTTAAAATAAAACTTTTCGGCATATTGATGTGCGTATTCTTTTACTTCTTGTTGGTCTTTTTCTTCTTCTGATGCAAAAATCTTTTTTACTTTTTTTATTTTAGGTGCTTTAATGGGCACTTTCATAAATTTTACTTTAACAATATCGTTTATCAGTTTAAAATTCTCAGGATTTTTATCGTAATAAGCTTTAATTTCTTCTTCGGCTACAGAAGTATCTAATTTTTGTTTTATCAGCTCTTTTTCATAAGTATAAATTAGAAGTGTTGTTCTGTAATCTTCTAATTGTTTTTTAAAATCTTGCTGATTTTGATCTAGATTAAGCTCTGCTTTTTGCAGTACTAATTTTTCTTTAATCCAATTTTCAATAAAATTATTTACAATGGATAAACTGTCTTCTTTAGAAATACCTGTTAACGTTAGATTTTCAATTTCTTTCAATTTTAATTGGTATTCTCCCAGCTCCACAACAACACCTTGTTTGTCGTCTTCTTCTTGTTTTGCAAAAAAATCAATATCACAAGAAACAAATGATAGTGTAATTATAATAACTGCTAAAAGTTGTTTCATCGCTAATGGTTAATGATTAATTTCCAATCTCTAATCAGTAATTTCTAATTATTGTAATTTAGACAGTACTTCTTTATGAATTTTTACTGGGTATTTTTTTCTTAATGTTTCTACCCACTCTTTTTCTAATTTGTTTTGATAATCTGAAGTAACCAATCCTCTAATCTCATCTAACAATTTAGGCTGAGGAGCTAACACTTCTTTCACTTCTATCAATACCACTTCATTTTCGTTGTTAAGCTTGGTTACTGCTTTGTTTTCCCATTTAGCTTTAGCAACTAATTCGCTTTGTTCTTTAGTAAATTTACCTTCTTCAATGGTTAAATTAAGCTGACTGTCTTTATTGATTTGTTTAAGAATATCCTCATTGCTATATCCTTTTTTAGCTTTCGCTTTAATTAATTTCTCTACTTTTTTAGCAATTTTATCATTATTACATTTGTAGATAACTGCATCTGCACGTTCTCCCCACATGTAGTTTTGTTTGTTTGCTTCGTAAAAAGCTTCTAAACCAGTAGTATCTTTAACTGCTTTGCTCCATACTTTTTCATCAGTAATGTTAAACAACAAAATGCCTTCTCTGTATTCTTGCAACAACATTCTAAACTCTTTGTTTACAACAGGAAGTCTTCTATTTTTAAACCTCATGGTCATTTCTTCAACCACTGTATTGTATAATTTGTTGATGTAAGATTTTATGTCCACATTGGTAGGCTCATTTCTGCTCATGTGGTTTTCTAATCTTTTAGCAAATTGTGTTTGTCTGTATTCAAATTTTTCACCATCTGTTGGATAAAAACCAAACATAACTTTATCCAATTTAGCAACCTCTTCAGCTTTCCATTCTCCTTTGTTAAACTTTTTTTGATCTACAGCTGTATAAAAATCGTTTCTCCTTTTAAGCTCCTCTTTAAAATTGTTCTCTTTCTTAATATTTTCAATTACAATTTCTTTACTCTTGTTAGCTCTAGAATCTCTTGCTACTTTAGCTTTTAATGTTGGGTACAATTCTTCATAAGCTTCTAAGTTTTTCAACTCTAAACGTTTAATAATGTGCCAACCGTAATCTGTAAGAATAGGTGCTGAAATATCTCCATCATTTTGTAAATCAAAAGCAGCTGTTTCAAACTCTTCTACCATTTTTCCGGCACCAAAAGCAGGAAGTTCACCACCTCTTTTTGCAGATTCTTTATCTTCAGAATACTGTCTTGCTAAAGCTGAAAAATCAGCATCTTCAGCAGTTACTTTTGTATAAATTTCATCTATTTTTTCCTTTTTTTGGTTGATTTCTGCTTCACCTAATTTTTTATCTGCTCTCACCATTATATGAGCTACTTTCATAATTCCTCTGGCTTTTCTTTTATCTAAAGTTTTAACCAAGTGGTAACCAAAACTTGTTCTTACAGGCATAGAAATTTTTCCTATTTCAGTATTATAAGCAGCCGACTCAAAAGGATAAACCATTTGGAATGCTGAAAAATAACCTAAATTACCTTTATTGTTTTTTGCTGATGGATCTTCAGAAACTTCTGCAGCTACTTTTTCAAAATCTTCTCCGCCAACAATTCTTTTTCTAATTTTCATTATTTTATTGTAAGCTGTCAAAGTATCTTTTGGATCTGCTTCTAAAGAAACTTTTACTAAAATATGAGCAGCCTTAACGTCTGTTTTCATTCTTTCGTAAGCCTCTTCAATTAGCTTTTCAGTAACTTCTCTATCGCTTAAATAAGGTTGTGCTAATTGTTTTCTGTAGCCTTCTAACTCTTGTGTGAAAGCGGGTAAAGTATCCATTCCTAAATCTTCAGCTTCAACTACTTTTAATTTAAATTTAATGTATAAATCTAAATAGTCTTCTACTTCTTCTTTCGTATTTTTCTTATTGTCTGAGTTTTTATTGTAAATGGCTTCAAACTCTTCTAAAGTAATTTTTTTATCTCCAATTTCCATTAATATCGGGCTATCGTTTTTTTGAGCAAAAACTGCCAATGTTCCCAATATAAAACTGATACAAACAATTATTTTTTTCATTTTATTATAATTTAATTTTTAATAAATCGCCACGAATGCACGAATTTCTAATTTCTAATTTCTAATCTCTAATTTCCAATTTCTATCTTCTAGAATAATTAGGAGCTTCTCTGGTAATGGTAATGTTATGCGGATGACTTTCATTCATTCCTGAAGCTGTTATTCTTATAAATTTAGCTTTTTTCAATTCTTCAATATTTCGTGCTCCACAATAACCCATTCCTGCTTTTAATCCGCCAATCATTTGATAAATTACCTCACTCAAAAACCCTTTGTAAGGTACTCTTCCCGAAATTCCTTCTGGAACTAATTTAGCAATATCATCTTCAGCATCCTGAAAATACCTGTCTTTAGAACCTTTTTGCATAGCCTCTATTGAACCCATTCCTCTATAGGCTTTAAATTTTCTGCCTTCATAAATGATGGTTTCTCCCGGTGATTCATCAACACCCGCAAACAATGAACCCGCCATAATTGAATCTGCTCCTGCCGATAAAGCTTTAACAATATCTCCAGTAAACCTAATTCCACCATCAGCAATTAATGGCACTCCTGTTCCTTTTAATCCTTCAGCAACCATCATTACTGCCGAAAGTTGAGGAACCCCAACACCAGCAATAATTCTTGTAGTACAAATAGAACCAGGTCCAATTCCTACTTTCACTGCATCTGCACCAGCTTCCACCAATGCTAAAGCTGCTTCTTTAGTAGCAATATTTCCTACTACTACTTGTAAGTTTGGAAAAGTGGATTTAACAGTTTTTAATGTTTCTATAACTCCTCTTGAATGTCCGTGAGCAGTATCAATAATTACCGCATCGACTCCTGCTTTTTCTAAAGCCCCTACTCTCTCTAACACATCTGCAGTTACTCCAACTGCTGCTGCTACTCTTAATCTTCCGTACTCATCTTTACAAGCATTTGGTTTAAGAATAACTTTCTTAATATCTTTATAAGTGATTAAACCAATTAGCTCATTATTTTCATTTACAACAGGCAATTTTTCAATTTTATATTCTTGAAGAATCTCTCTAGCTTTTTCTAAATTAGTTCCTTGTTTAGCTGTAATAATATTTTCAGCAGTCATTACCTGAGCAATAGGTGTTTCCATATTTTTCTGAAAACGTAAATCTCTATTGGTAACAATTCCAACCAACTTCTTTTGTTCGTTTACCACAGGAATTCCGCCTATTTTATGTTTAGACATTAATGCCAATGCATCTCCAACATTAGCTCCATTTAATATGGTAACAGGGTCTTGAATCATACCGCTTTCAGAACGCTTAACAATTCTCACTTTTTCTGCTTGTTGCTCAATAGTCATGTTTTTATGCAACACCCCTATTCCTCCTTCTTGAGCTATAGCAATAGCCAATTTAGATTCTGTTACTGTATCCATAGCAGCAGAAACTATTGGTGTTTTAAGCTCAATTTTTTTAGTGAATTTTGTTGTGATTGAAACTTCTCTAGGAAGTACTTCTGAATAGGCAGGCACCATTAACACATCATCGTAGGTTAACCCCTCTCCTATTATTTTATCTGATAAATCGCTCATAAATTTTTGAAAATAATTGTTGCGAAAGTACTAAAAAATGTTATTTATTTTTTGTTAATTTTTACTAATTATTGTTTAGGTTTTTCTTAGCTTTACGAGCCTTTTAAAGCTTAATTTTTATTCATGACAAACACTTCTAATATAAATTATCCTCTTTATAGAAAATACAAAAACAACAAATCTTATTTTAAGATTATTTCTAAAGAGGAATTTGAAGAAATTCAAGTACTTGGCAACACTTACACCCTTTATCATTTTAAAGCCAAAATATTACCCGACAGAAATTTAATTGAAGATTTAAGCATTAATTATGAAGCTTATTGCGATGTAATTTCTGAAAAAGAATATGAAACTATTAAAGAAAAGGTTTGAAGTTAGTATAGAAGTTTATGAGTTTAATAGTTTAAAGCTTAGAGAATTTTCAATATGATGAAGCTCGACCTTTGATTAATTTAGTATGTTTTCTTGTGGTTACAATTTAGCGAGGGCTTATAGTAAGCAATCCTTGAACTGAAAAAGAATAAAAAAGAGCAAGCAATAGTGCCTTTTACTTGATAACCAAAAGCAAAACAGTTACAGGGCTTGGGTTGTGTGGCAAATTTTACCACTTAGAAAACCATAAATTAATCAGGAGTCTTGATTTTTTGCTTCTTTTGTATCAAGACAAAAGAAGAGCAGACCTAATAAAATGTAAAAAAATTATTTAATTGCAAATTAGAGATTGGTTTAGAAGTTTAGTTCGAGAATCTTCCGACTTCCAACTTCCGACTTATTAGAGTTTTATTATATTTGTAAACATCAAAACGTATTGACATGTCAAATAGAAAAGTACAAATTGTTCCTCCAGAGGAATTTAGTAATCTTAAACTTACAGAACGAAAAGAAAAAGCTGCGGGAATTCCTGCCTTAATATCATCTATGCAACACATAAGTGAAGAGCTAGGCATCTGGCAAGGCATTAAAGTACTAAATAAAATGAATCAAAAAGACGGTTTTGATTGTCCCGGTTGTGCATGGCCCGATCCTGACGGAAAGCGTTCATCATTAGGCGAATATTGTGAAAATGGTGTAAAAGCTATAGCCGAAGAAGCCACTACCAAAAAAGTTACTCCCGATTTCTTTAAAAAACACAGCGTAGAAGAACTTAGTAAATGGACAGATTACGCTATCGGAAAGGCAGGAAGAATTACAGAACCTATGTACTTAAAAGAAAATAGTTCTTATTATGAACCTATTTCTTGGGAAAAAGCCTTTGAATTAATTGGCAATAAACTCAATAGTCTTTCTACCCCAGATGAAGCCGTTTTTTATACATCAGGAAGAACAAGTAATGAAGCAGCTTATATGTACCAACTTTTTGTTCGTCAGTTAGGGACTAACAATTTACCCGACTGTTCCAATATGTGCCACGAATCTAGTGGAACTGCATTAAGTGAAACATTAGGTATTGGAAAAGGAAGCGTAACCTTAGAAGATTTACATATTGCAGAAGTAATTGTTGTGATGGGTCAAAATCCGGGAACTAACCACCCTAGAATGCTTTCTGCTTTAGAAAAATGCAAAGAAAATGGTGGAAAAATAATCACCATCAACCCTATTCCTGAGGCAGGTAATAATGTGTTTATTGATCCTCAAAATCCGCTTTCTGTAATTAAAGGAGGAGAAAAAATTAATGATGTTTATTTACAGGTAAAAATTAACGGAGATATCGCTTTGTTAAAAGCCGTGTTATACCTTATGTTAGAAGCTGAAAACAAAAATCCTGGGAAAGTTTTTGACTTAGAGTTCATCAATAAGCATTGTGTGAATTATGATGAATTTATAAATGATATTAAAAACACTGATTTCAACAAAGCTGTTGCCGAAAGTGGAATTAGTGAAACTGAAATAAGAGCTTTTGCCGAATTACTCATCGAAAAGAAAAAAATTATTGTTTGTTGGGCAATGGGATTAACCCAACATAAAAATGCAGTAAATACTATTAGAGAGGTAGTAAATCTTTTATTAGTTAAAGGAAGTATAGGAAAACCCGGAGCAGGCACTTGTCCTGTTAGAGGACATAGCAATGTGCAAGGCGACAGAACCATGGGGATTTGGGAAAAACCTAATCCCGATTTCTTAACTAAATTAGAGGAACATTTTTCTATTAATTGCCCTAAAGAAGATGGTTATGATGCCGTAGAAGCTATTAAAGCCATGCATGAAAACAAAGTAAGGGTTTTTATGGCTATGGGAGGAAATTTTATTTCTGCCACTCCCGATAGTGAATACACGGGAAAAGCCATGCAAAATTGTGACTTAACCATACAAGTTTCTACCAAGCTCAATCGCTCTCATTTGGTTACAGGCAAAGAAGCACTAATTCTACCTTGCATCTCTCGTTCTGAAACGGATATACAAGCCACAGGAAAACAATTTATTACCGTAGAAAATTCTATGGGAATTGTACATAAAAGTAAAGGAAGTTTTGAGCCTGCTTCACCTCATTTACAAAGTGAACATGCTATTATTGCTGGAATTGCAAATGCCACTTTTAAAAATAGTCCGATTAATTGGACAGCCATGAAGGATGATTACAATGTAGTAAGAAATCACATTGCAGCTACTATTCCCGGTTTTGAAAACTTTAATGAAAAAGTGCAACAACCAAGTGGTTTTTATTTGCCTAATGGTGCAAGAGAACGAAATTTTAATCTGCCCGACAAAAAAGCAAAGTTTACCGTTAATCCGTTAGCAGAAAATAAGGTAGCGAAAGGGAATTTTATTATGATGACCATAAGAACGCACGACCAATACAACACTACTATTTATGGTATGGATGATAGATACAGAGGAATCATCAATGAAAGAAGAGTAATCTTAATGAACGAATCGGACATTGAAGAAAGTAATTTGAAAGCAGAACAAATTGTTCATCTAACTAGCTTTTTCAATGGTGAAGAACGTGTTGCCCGCAATTTTAAAATTGTTCCTTACAACATTGCAAAAGGTTGTGTTGCCACTTATTTCCCAGAAACAAATGTATTGGTTCCTATAGATAGTGTTGCTGATAAAAGCAATACGCCCGTTTCTAAGTTTATTGAAGTGGCAATTTCTCATTAAAAATTAATTTATCTAAAACCCAAAGCCCTAAAATGAAAAAAATCTTAATAAAAAACATCAAAGAACTTATTCAGGTAGAAACAACTCCTAAAGAAAAGGTGGTTGGTAAAGAAATGGCAACCCTTAATACTTTAAAAAATGCATGGTTAGCCATAGAAGGAGATAGAATAATAGCTTTTGGCTCTATGGAAAATTGGGGTGGAATTACAGATTGGTCAAATTTAGAAGTCATTGACGCTAGTGACAAAATAGTGATGCCTACTTTTTGCGACTCTCACACGCACATTGTTTTTGCTGCAACAAGAGAAAGTGAATTTGTAGATAGAATTAATGGACTTACTTACGAAGAAATTGCCGCTAAAGGCGGTGGAATTTTAAATTCTGCTAAAAAATTACAGGCTGCTTCAGAAAATGAATTGTTTGATGCTGCTCTTCATAGGATTAATGAAGTAATTAGCACTGGAACAGGAGCTATAGAAATTAAAAGCGGCTACGGACTTACTGTTGAAAGTGAAATAAAAATGTTACGAGTAATTAAACGACTAAAAGCTGCTTGTCCTGTTATCATAAAAGCTACTTTTTTGGGAGCTCATGCGCTACCTAAACCTTTTAAAGAAAATAGAAATGGATATATCAATAGCATTATAAATGAAATGCTTCCTATTATAAAAGAAGAAAACTTAGCTGATTATATTGATGTTTTTTGTGAGAAAAATTATTTTACTCCCGAAGAAACAGAACGAATTATTCAGGCAGGAATAAAACAAGGGTTAACTCCCAAAATACACGTTAACCAATTTAACTCTATTGGTGGAATTCAGGTGGGGATTAAAAACAATGCGTTATCTGTTGATCATTTAGAAGTAATGACAGAGCAAGACATTAAAGATTTAGCCAATTCATCCACTATGCCTACGTTACTTCCCTCTTGTTCTTTCTTTTTAAATATTCCTTATGCTCCTGCAAGAGAACTTATTAATAACAATTTGCCTGTTTGTTTAGCTACAGATTACAATCCCGGATCAACCCCTTCAGGAAACATGCCTTTTGTACTTTCATTAGCCTGTATAAAATTAAGAATGACTCCCGAAGAAGCGATAAATGCAGCTACCATAAACGGAGCTTATGCTATGAATTTAAGTAATGAGCTTGGTAGCATAGCTGTTGGCAAAAAAGCTAACCTTATTATTACAAAAGCAATACCTTCTTTCCACCATATACCTTACGCTTTTGGCTCTAATCCTGTTGAAACTGTTATTTTAAATGGCGAAAAAGTAAGTTTTTAATCCAAAATTCTTCTTTTTAAGATTCCAAGAGTTTAAGTATTTCCACTAATTTTTTATGTGAATTATTGTTAATTTTATGACCGATAATTACTAAAAACTCTATCCATGCAAAAAATCTTATCTATTTTTATAGCTGTTGTCATTACTTTTTCATCAACTTTTGCTAACGATGATGCTAATATCTTTACAGGAAATGAAGCCCATCAACTTGCAGCAAACTCCAATCTAGTCAGAATTAAAAAATTTACCACTATCCCTAATTATGTTCAGTTTGTAAAGGGAAAAGAACTTCCTTTAGCAAAACTTGAAAGTTGGTTAAGACAATACTACAAAACCGATGATAATTATGGTTTAAAGTTATTAAACACTTATGAAGATGATTTAGGCTATACTCACTACAGATACCAACAAACTATTAATGGAATTCCAGTAAAATTAGCAATGTTTATTGCTCATACAAAAAACGGACATATCTACTCAATGAATGGAGAATTGTTTGATAATACCAATGCTCCATCTAAAAACTCAATAGCAGAAAGTACTGCTTTATACAAAGCTCTTAATCATATAAATGCCGATTTATATAAATGGGAAATTGCTGAAGCAGAAAACCATTTAAAATGGGAACAAAACGACCCAAACGCAACTTATTACCCAAAAGGAGAATTAGTTTATATCAACGAAAGTGGAAATGTTACCAATGCACTTAAACTGGCTTACGTATTTAATGTTTATGCTCAAGAGCCACTTAGCAGAAGAGAAATTTATGTTGATGCAACCAATGGAACTGTTCTTTGGGAAGAAAGCAAATTACATGACGCTGATGTTGTTGGTACTGCCGCTACAGGATATAGTGGGACAAAAACCATGACTTCTGATTTTACAGGCACTAACTATAGATTAAGAGAAACAGGAAGAGGAAATGGCATTAGAACATTTAACTGTAACAATACCACAAATTATTCAAACACTGATTTTACAAATGCTACAGCCAACTGGACAACATTTAATCCAGCTGTTGATGTTTATGCTACTGATGCCCATTGGGGTGCAGAAATGACTTACGATTACTTTTTTCTTGAACATGGAAGAAACAGTATTGATAATAATGGTTTTCAACTGAACAGTTATGTTCATTACGACAACAACTTTTTTAATGCTTTTTGGGATGGTCAACGTATGACTTACGGTGATGGAAATAATAATGCAACTCCTTTAACTGCTATAGATATTGCCGGACATGAAATTACTCATGGGCTTACCAACTTTACTGCAAACTTAGTTTACCAAGCAGAATCAGGGGCATTAAACGAATCTTTTAGTGATATTTTTGGAAATAGTATTGAAAGATATGCTCGTCCAACTCAAAACAGTTGGCAAATGGGAGAAGATTTAGGAATTGTTATTAGAAACATGCAAAATCCAAAAGCTGAAGGAGATCCAGATACTTACTTTGGTCAAAATTGGGCTTCTCTTACTGGTGGTGATAATGGTGGTGTGCATACCAATAGTGGTGTGCAAAATTATTGGTATTATTTACTAACCATGGGAGGTTCAGGAACAAACGACAATAACGATACTTACAATGTTACCGCATTAGGATTAGTAAAAGCCGGAAGAATAGCTTACAGAAACTTAGTTGTTTATTTAACAACTTCATCTGGTTATGCCGATGCTCGTTTTTACGCTATTCAATCTGCAGTAGATTTATATGGAGGTTGTTCTCCAGAAGTAGCATCTACAACAAATGCTTGGTATGCTGTTGGTGTTGGTGGTCCTTACTCACCATTTACAGTAAGTGATTTTAACGCTTCAATTACAACCTCTTGCGTTGCTCCTTTTACTGTTTCTTTCAACAATACTAGTACTAACGGAAGTACTTTCCAGTGGAATTTTGGTGATGGAAATACTAGCACACAAATTAACCCTACACACACTTACACAGCAAATGGAACTTACAACGTTACGCTTATTGCAGATGGTGGTGCTTCTTGCGGTAAAGACACTACTATTAAAAATGCTTACATTACTATAGATAATAATTTACCTTGTATCATTACCATGCCTGCTAATGGTTCTGCTGCTACACAAACAGCTTGTACAGGAACTATTTTCGATAGTGGTGGGCCAAATGGAAATTATGGAGCTAATGAAACTTCAGTTATTACTATTTCGCCAACTGGAGCTGCCGATGTAACACTTAATTTTATCAGTTTTGGTATTGAAGCAGGACAAGGAAGCACATGTAATTACGATTACTTAAATGTTTATGATGGTGCAAACACAGGTGCTGCTTTAATTGGAACATATTGCGACAACAATATACCAACAACAATAACATCTACTGGTAGTTCTATAACCATAGAGTTTTCTTCTGACCCTGGAGTTGAAGATGCAGGATTTGAAATAAGTTGGTCTTGTAACTTATCTAATGTTGCTCCTGTTGCAGACTTCTCATCAAATATTGACAGCACTTGTACAGGAGAAATTCAGTTTACAGATATGTCTGCAAATGGTCCAACTAGTTGGTTTTGGGATTTTGGTGATGGGAATAATTCAACACTTCAAAACCCTACTCATACCTATTCTTCAAGTGGAACTTATACTGTTCAGTTAACTGCAACCAACGCTATTGGTAATCATGTTGAGACCAAAACCAACTATATAAATGTTAATATGCCTTCAAACCCTTCTGTAGTAGGTGATGCTATTTGTGAAAATACTGTTGCCAATCTTACTGCATCAGGAAATGGAACATTAAATTGGTACAATGTTGCTACCGGAGGAACAATTATTAACACTGGTACAAGTTATACAACTCCTGTATTGGCTACAACTACAACATATTATGTTGAAGATGCTATCATCTCTCCTACTCTAACTATGGGAAAACCAAATAACTCTGGTGGTGGAGCTAATTTTAATACCCAACAACATTTATTGTTTGATGTGTACACTCCAATGGAAATTATTGAAGTAGATGTATATTCAAGTATAGCTGGTAATAGAACTATAGAATTGAGAAGTAGTAGTAATGTACTTATTGCAACTACAACTGTTAATATACCAACAGGACAATTTACTGTACCATTAAACTTTAATGTAATGCCCGGAACAGATTACCAATTAAGACTTGCTAATGGTTCTGCTATTAATCTCTACAGAAATGATGGAGGTGTTAATTATCCTTATACCTTAAGCGGAATGGGTTCAATAACCCGAAGTACTGCAGGAACTAACGGTGGTTTATCTCATTATTATTTCTTCTACAATTGGAAAGTAAAAGCTCCCGATTGTATTAGCGGCAGAGAAGCTGTAACTGCAACAGTAAACAGTTGTACCGATATTGATGAGTTACAACAAAATAATGGCATTAACGCTTTCTACAATGGTACACAAAACGAACTTGAAGTTAGAATTAAGAAAATCCCTACAGGGAATTACATTACTACTGTAATGAATGCCCTAGGACAAATAGTTGTTGACAAAACCATTACTGTTGGTAGTGATAATCAAATTGAAAAACTTAATTTAAACAATGCTTCTAAAGGCGTTTACTTTATCAGAATAAGCAATGATAGCTTTAACTATTCGTCAAAATTTATTAAACCTTAAAATACTTTCTATTTAAAACCTAAAACTAAAAGAGAGGCTTACCAGTTATTTGGTAAGCCTCTCTTTTTTGTCTTGTTGAGATTGGATTAAATATTAATAAACTTTTGGTTTAGCCTTTAATTTAGGTGAACTAGTTATAATTGTAAAAGTATAAGATAATGCAGCTGAAAAAAAAGAATATTTTACAACATTAACATATCGTTTTGTATCAAAGTTATCCGGTTTGCTCTTGTTGATTGAAATTAATGGCGCTACTATAAAGCCTGAAAAAAACGAACTCACAAGCAAAGTACCAGAAATATCATACATTGTTGAGTTATACGAAATTTCTTGGTTTTTTAAGATTGGTACACCAAAACTTTTACTTTCTACATATGGAAATTCTTTTACATGATATTGAATTATTTCATCTTCTCTATTATTTTCATCTCCAATCATTATCGTTTCAGAAGTTATATCTAAAAAAATGGAATCATTACTTAAATTAGTTAAATTACCTTCATGATGAATAATGGTGTCTCCAATAAAACTTCTCACATGAATGTACTTTCCTTCTTTTAATTTTTTAGTTTTCTTATAATCTAATAATTCAAACTCAAACTTTTTCTTTTTATGTTTGCTCGTAGCACTATCTTCTTGAGCAACTGTATTATTGAAAGAAAAAAATAAAAAGGATAATATAAGGATAGATAAAAATCGTTTCATTACAATTAATCTTCTTTTTTACATTGTTCTTCTGGCAAGGCTCCGCAAAAACCGCAAGCCTCTCCTTCTTTATTTAAAAAAGGACTATTACTAGCACAAGTTCCTGAAAATTTGCCGTTTTTCTTAAAAAGAATTTTAACGGCTATCCCAGCAATTCCTAACCCTAGCAATACTATTGAAAATAATATAAGTTTCATTTTGTTAAATTTTAAAGTTTCATTTTGTTATATCTACTGTTCAATTTCCATACAAGCAATTTCTTTATAATCATTATTACTCAAAAACTCTTTGATTAAAGAATAATGAACTTCTAAAAGTGAGACTATAGAATTAGTTGTCATGTTACCCGTTCTCAACCAAATAATTTTAGGAGGACATCCATAAACATTTGCAAAATCAGAAAAATCAGCATCAAAGGTTACTATACAAAAGCCATTCTTCTTGGCGTACTTCCATATTGCTTTATCAGTAGCATTTGTTAGATTTATATCATTAACCTGTTTTGAATTGGGATATAAATGATTAATTTTTTTTATAACACGAAAAGAAATATTTTGGTCAACTAATAATTTCATTAAGCAACTCGTATTCTGTTTTCTCTATTTGCTGCATAAGCTAAACAAGCTTCAATACTTTTCTCTGTAAGTTCAGGAAAATCTTTTATAATTTCCTTTTTAGTCATTCCGTTAGCTAACCAGTTTAAAACATCATAAACAGAAATTCTAGTACCTGATACAATTGGCTTTCCAAATCTTACAGATGCGTTTATTGTTATGTATTCTCTGTAGTTAATCATACTGCTAATTTACGTTTTTTTATTACAGATTAAAGAATCTTACCCATTTTTATTAAGCACTTTGAGTTTCTATTTCTCTGTTTACTTTTTTAAATAAGCCTTGTAATACTTTTCCCGGACCAACTTCTATAACAGATGAAGCTCCATCTTGCAACATGTTTTGCATAGTTTGTGTCCATTTTACAGGAGCAGTAAGTTGAGCTATTAAATTGGCTTTAATTTGTTCCGAATCTGTCATTGGTAATGCATTTACATTCTGATAAATTGGACAAATTGGCGAATTAATATTCGTGTTGTTTATTGCTGCAGCTAATTCTTCTCTTGCTGGCTCCATAAGTGGAGAATGAAAAGCTCCCCCTACAGGTAAAATCAACGCTCTTCTTGCTCCTGCTTCTGTTAACTTTTCGCAAGCAATTGTAACCGCTTCCACACTTCCTGAAATTACTAATTGTCCTGGGCAATTGTAATTAGCAGGAACAACAACACCATCAATTTCGCTACAAATTTTTTCTACAACATCATCATCTAAATTTAAAATAGCTGCCATAGTTGATGGTTCTTTTTCACAAGCTTTTTGCATGGCTAAGGCTCTGGCTAAAACCAATTTTAACCCATCTTCAAAAGAAAGTGCTCCAGCTGCTACTAAAGCAGAAAACTCTCCTAAGGAATGTCCGGCAACCATATCAGGCTGAAAAACATCCCCCATAGTTTTGGCTAAAATAACCGAATGTAAAAATATGGCTGGTTGAGTTACTTTTGTTTGTTTCAAATCTTCATCAGTACCATTAAACATGATATCAGTAATGTTAAAACCTAACACTTCGTTTGCTCTATCAAACATTTCTTTTGCTAATGCTGAGTTTTCGTATAAATCTTTACCCATTCCTACAAATTGAGAACCTTGTCCCGGAAATACATATGCTTTCATATAGTATGTTTTTATTGTTTATATATTTTCAATTATATTATTAATTTTTTCTACAGAAATAAAAGCTTTAGTGAACTCACCCCCAAGTTATCTATCGATAACTTTTCCTCCTCTCTTTAAAGAGAGGGGGTTAGGGGGAGAGTCGAGAACCTACTTTCATATAGTATATTTTTTTAATTAATTTCAAGTTAATTTTACCCTGCAAAATTACGTTTTTCCTTATTAATGATTTTAAATTTTAGTACATAGTAACGAAATTTCTTACTTTTATCATTATTAAACAACCACGAGAAATAATTAACTACATAAATGAATAGAAAAACCATCCAAATTTTAATTGTTTTTGCTGTTGTTTCCTTAATAGGAATGATAGCCACACAAATATTTTGGGTAAAAAATGCTTATAATTTAGAAGAAAAACAGTTTAACGATAGGGTGCATATTGCCCTTACCAACGTAACGCATGAATTATTGAACATCAATAAAGATGAATCGGATTTAATTAACCCCGTTAAACAAATCAGTTCTAATTATTTTACTGCAGTAATAAACGATACGGTGCATCCTTACCTTTTAGAAACTTTATTAAGAAAACACTTTACCAACCGAAATCTTACCCTAGATTTTGAGTACGTAATTTACGATTGTTTTACCGATTCTATTGTTTTTGGCAATTATATTTCTGTGAAAGAAGCTGAAAAAGATGAGCTTCAAGTAGTTTCGTCAGAAATAAAATGGGATAAAGACGGACATTATTTTGGTGTTTATTTTCCAACTAAAAATGCATACATCCTAAATAAAATGGGTATTTGGATATTTAGTTCATCCATCATTCTAATTATCATTATTTTCTTTTCTTATACCATCAACATTATCCTTAAACAAAAAAGATTGTCAGAAATTAAAAATGATTTTATCAATAACATTACCCACGAGTTTAAAACACCTATTTCTACTATATCGCTCTCGGCAGAAGTGTTGTTAAATCCTGATATTTCCCAACAACCAGAACGCTTAAAAAGTTACGCAAAAATTATTCAGGACGAAAATAACAGATTGAAAAACCAAGTAGATAAAGTGCTTCAATTAGCAACTATTGAAAGAGATAAACTTAAGCTTGAAAATGAACCTATAGATTTGCATGAATTAATAGAAAACTCTATAAAAAGCTTTGAGTTGATTGTTAATCAACAAGGAGGGCAAATTACAGCTCAGTTAAAAGCTCCCGAACATATTTTCCATGGTGATAAAGTACATATTTCTAATATTTTATATAATCTTATTGACAATGCCATAAAATATTCACCTGAAAATCCGACTATAACCATAAGTACTTCTCCTTATAAAAATGGGATAGAAATTAGTATTAGAGATAATGGTGTAGGTATTTCTGAAGAAGCACAAAAACATATTTTTGAGAAATTCTACAGAGAACCAACAGGAAATGTGCATAATATTAAAGGGTTTGGTTTAGGATTAAATTATGTAAAAACTATTGTGGAATTTTATAATGGAAGCGTAAGATTAGTGAGTAAAAAGAATGAGGGTTCTACATTTATTATTAAATTGCCACTTAAAGATTAGAAATTAGAGATTAGAAATTTATAAAATAAAAAAATATAATGAGTACAACAAAAAAACTACACATTTTATTAGCTGAAGATGATACCAATTTAGGTTTTGTTGTTCAAGATAATCTTAAATCAATGGGGTATGAAGTTACGCTTTGTATTGATGGCGAACAAGCTCTTAAAACCTTTGTAAATAACAATTTTGATGCTTGCATTTTAGATGTGATGATGCCTAAAAAAGGCGGGTTTGAAGTTGCTGAAACCATCAGAGATATTAATCCTGAAATTCCTATTATTTTTCTAACTGCCAAATCTTTACAACCTGATAAAGTTAGAGGTTTTACCGTTGGTGCCGATGATTATATTACCAAACCATTCGATTTTCAAGAGTTTGTTTTAAGATTAGAAGCTGTATTAAGACGCTCCAATTTGCTATCAAAAGAAGATGAAGAGGAAGTAAACACTTACCTTATTGGCGATTACGAATTAGACATTAAAAACCAACTCCTTAAACATAAAAATAGCGAAAGAAGCTTAACCAAAAAAGAAACTAAAATATTGAGTTATTTGTGTAAACATAAAAACGATATTGCTCCCAGAGAAATGATATTAAAAAACATTTGGGGAAATGACGATTATTTTAGCGGCAGAAGCATGGATGTGTTTATTTCTAAACTAAGAAAATACCTTAGCGATGATAAAAAAATAACCATCAACAACATTCATGGTGTTGGCTTTAAGCTAGAAGTAGAAAATTAATAATGGACAAAACAGCTCTCATAAAAGAACTAACATTTACCACAAGCAGAAGTGGTGGTGCGGGCGGACAGCATGTTAATAAAGTTTCCACCAAAGTAGAGTTGCTGTTTAATGTAGAAAACTCTCAAGTACTTTCTGATGAACAAAAACAACTCATTTTAGATAAACTTAAAAACAGAATTAACAATCTTGGAATATTCAGACTACAAGCTGATACTACCAGAAGTCAACTAAAAAACAAAGAAATAGCAATTGAACGTTTTTTAACCTTAATTGAAAAAGCATTAACCCCAAAAGTTGCCAGAAAGAAAACCAAACCATCTAAAGCATCTAAAGAACAACGACTAAACGAAAAAAGAAAACTTTCAGAAAAAAAGTCTTCCAGACGATATAAATTGGACTAACTTTGAATTTTACATCAACAACCATCAAATCTTTATTAGTAAATTGAAAACTATCACTTTTTATAAATACCAAGGTACAGGCAACGATTTTGTGATGATAGACAACAGAAATCATCCATTCGACAAGGAAAATATAACTCTTGTTCAACAATTGTGCGACCGAAAATTTGGTATTGGAGCAGATGGACTCATTTTAATTGAAAACCACGATGAGTTAGATTTTAACATGATTTATTTTAATGCCGATGGTTCTCAAAGTTTTTGTGGAAATGGTAGCAGATGTGCCGTTGCTTTTGCCAAATTCTTAGGAATTATTGAAAGTCAAGCATTTTTTCTTTCTACCGATGGAGAACATGAAGCATGGATAAATAAAGACAATGAAATAAGCTTAAAAATGCACGATGTTGAAGACATTGAAAAAGGTGCAGATTACTATTTTATCAATACCGGATCGCCTCATTACATTGTAGAAACCACAGAAATTGACAAAATTGACGTCCCAAAAAAAGGAGCGGAAATAAGGTATTCTGAAAGATTTAAAACTGAAGGAACTAATGTTAATTTTATCTGTCATGAAGATAATAATACACTACGAATTAGAACTTACGAAAGAGGTGTAGAAGACGAAACCCTATCTTGTGGAACAGGCGTAACTGCTGCTGCACTAAGTGTTGCACATAAAAACAATTTAGGAGCCTCAAAAATTAATGTTGCAACAGAAGGTGGTCAATTAAAAGTAGCTTTTAAAAGAGACAACAATAAATTTACTGACATTTGGCTAATTGGTCCCGCAGAAATGGTTTTTAAAGGAGAGATTAATTTGAGGATTGGAAATTAGAGATTAAAAATTGATGACTGTGAACTGAAAATTTAAACATTTAACAAATACATGAAAAACACAATATTACTTCTTCTAATTACTATTTTTTTTGCAGCTTGCGAATCGGATAATTACACACCAAAACCTACTGGTTATTTTAGAATAGATTTACCCGAAAAAAAATATCAAGCAACAGATTTAGACTGCCCTTTTCAGTTTGAAATCCCTGTTTATGCCAACATAACCCGTAACCCCAACCAAACGGAAACCCCTTGTTGGTTCGATATTAACTTTACTAGTCTGAACGCAAGTATTTACATAAGTTACAAACCTGTAAACAACAATATAAACGATTATTTAGAAGACTCCAGAACATTAGCTTTTAAACATACTGTAAAAGCATTTGACATTGAACAAAACACCATATCTTTTCCAGAAAGAAACGTTTACGGCTTAGTATATGAAATTGAAGGAAATACTGCTTCTTCTTACCAGTTCCATTTAACGGATAGTAACAACCATTTTATAAGAGGCTCTTTGTATTTTAATAATGCTCCCAATCAAGATTCTATACAGCCTGTCTTAACCTTCATAAAAAAAGACATTGAGCAGATTTTCAACACGCTAGAATGGAAATAACTTTGTTTTTTTTCTGCTGATTTTCTATTCTTTTACAAAAAACATCTATATTATTTAATATATTTGTTGCCTAATCCTAACTAAACAACTATGAAACAATTATTTATTATTGCATTTATCTGCTCATCAGTTTATTCATTTGCCCAACAACGCCCAAATTCTACCGTATTTTCTGATAGTTTAACCATAAAAAACAGTTTTGGAAGTCATATAGATTTCTATGAAGATTTTCAAATACAAGATTTAAAAAACAATAATGGTTATGCTGTATATAATATGTTTGACGACCTGTCTTATGCTCCAAAATATTTAATGATGAAGTTTGATATCAACGGAAATCAGTTAATGGATACCATTTATGACTTTGTTCCTGTAACTACTATGGGATGGGTTGACCCTGTAAAATCTACCGAATTATTAAACAATCAAACTATTGTTTTATCATCTACTCCTGACTCAAATTATAATAATTTAAATTTTTTATTTGCTGTAGATGCAAGCAACAATGTAACTTGGAATACTTATTTTAATATTGATACACTCTCTAACTACACCAGTGGGATGATGATAGATAATGCCAATAACGAAATTTTGGTTTATGGAGAAGCTAATAACAATAACTCTAACCCACAGACTTATGAAAGTTTTATTAGTAAATTAGACGCATCAGGCAACGTATTATGGACTAAAATCCATGGTATGGAAGGTTCTGATACAAATCAATTTAATATTAGACATGCGGCCATAGCTAACGATGGTAACTATTTATTTGCCGGAGATATTTATGGAAATATGGATATGAAATTAAGATATTATAAAACCGATATAAATGGTAATGTAATTTGGAATATGCCTTTTAACTTTACTAACTTACCGGGAAACGATTCAATTGATCCAGGTAATTATAAAGGAATTCATAAAATTTTCCCACTTAAAAATGGAAACGCTGTTTTAGTAGGTTCTTATACTGATGGAATGACTGAAACTCAAATATTGTTTACTATTGGTTTTGATCAATCTAATGGAACAATAAATTTTGCAAGAAGGTATTATTTGCCTTTTGAAAGCATTTATGTTGAACAAATTGAAATGGATAATGATGAAAATATTTTGATTAGTTGTGAAGACATGAATGCATTTAATAACTACATTGCTAAAATTGATAAAAACGGTATAGTGCTTAGTAATTTCTATACTTTTGATACTGCTACCAACACAGGTTATGTAAAAGGATTTACAAAAACAGAAGATGATGGTTTTTTACTTTTAAACGCTAAAGTAGATGCTCAATTTAATCCTAATGGCTACTTTCTATTTAAAACAAATAATAAATTACTATCCTCTTGTGCTGATACCGCAAATGCTAATTTTTTCTTAATAGAAGACATAAATGCTTACGGTATTTCAATGAATGATACTGTATATAGTGTATCACCTACAATTTCAGGAAGTACCACTTTATCAGGTGCAACAACAGCAAACGTACAATCAAATGTAATGTGCGATTGCCAAATTTCTATCTCAGGTATTGTACATGATATAAATTCTGTACCAGCATCAAACACAACTCTTTACCTTTACAAAGTAAAATCTCAAGGACAATTTACTTTGTTTGATTCTACCGTTACTGATTTAACTGGAAACTATTTGTTCGATTACTTACCAGAAGAATCATTTATAATTAGAAGTACTACAAATATGCCCAATACAATAAGCACTTATTATGGTTCTCCAAACGACCATAGTAAATGGGATAGTGCTTGGGTATTTAACTTATCATGTACTAACTCAACTTTAACTGGAAAAGATATCACCTTAATTCCTACTGTTCCACAAACTGGCAATGGTGTTATTAGTGGTTTTGTATATGAACTAAACGGTTTTGGTACACTAAGAAAAAGTTACGGACCGAATGACAAAGCTCTAGGAGACCCTATTCCTGGTATTGATATCACCGTTAACCAATCGCCAGGTGGAGCAGTTGGAATTTCTACAACAGACGTTAATGGTGGTTACACTTTTGGAGGTCTAAATGTTGGAGCTAACTTCGAAATTGTTGCTGATATTCCGGGCTTACCAAACGATTCTATGTACACCGTAAGTGTTACAGTTACTAATAATAATTTCGATTCACTAAACTTTTATGTTGATAGCGTTGGAATTTTTATATTGGATACTAATTTGGTTACAGGAATCAATATTTTTGAACAAAATGACCTTTCTATTGAATTAATGCCTAATCCAACAAACAGTAATGTAAATGTTATCTTTACTGCTGAAAATGACGGTAAAGCTGCATTAAGAATTATGAGTTACACAGGTGCTACACTTATTGAAAAGCAACATTTTGTTCAGAAAGGAAGCTCTAATTTAACATTAGATTTAGCCCATCTTGCTAATGGAATTTACTTTATGCAAATTCAATTAGACAATCAAGTATTTATTAAAAAAATAATTAAACAGTAATTTAATTAATTATAAACTCTTTAAGAGCGTTATTCTTTTCAACCATAACTTGACGGAATAACGCTCTTTTATTTTCATTATGCAACGCTTTCTTTTACTCCTAATTTTCAGTTTATGCTTAACCAACAATGGGAATGCTCAAACCTATAATTTTTTAAATTATAATGTGGAAAACGGTTTAGAACAAGCGGATGTTTTAGCCATAAACCAAACAAAAAATGGATTTCTTCTTTATGGTTCTAATGGAGGAGGTTTAGGTATTTTTAACGGTTATGAATTTAAAAGTTTTAAGGAAAAACAAGGCTTATCAAATAATGTCGTTTTTTCAGTATCAATAGATTTAAAAGAACAAGTTTGGTGTGCAACCAATTCTGGAGTAAGTAAAATCAATAAAAACCTAAATGAAGTAGAAAAGAATTACCTTAAAGATATTCCATTTTATGTTGGCTATTCTTATCAAAACACCAATTACTTTGGTAGTGCCAAGGGGCTTTATATTTACGACCAACAAACAGACTCCATCATCAAAAAAGATTTTAATAACGAGGTGTTAGACAAAGCTTGGATAACCACCATTTATATAGATTCTCAAAAAAATATTTGGATAGGAACTCAAAAAGACGGTGTTTTTAAAGTAGATAAAAATGAAAAAATAACTGTTTACAATCAAGAAAGTAGCGATTTAAAAACAAATTATATCAAAACCATAATTGAAGGAAAAAACAAAGATATTTTTATTGGAACAATAGATGGCTTATATATAATTAAAAACAACAGCTTAACCGACCTCGAGATGCCAACTGTTGATGGATTGTTCCTTACATTTACTGCTGCAGTAATACATAACAATCATTTAGTTCTTGGTGCTCTAAATACGAGGTTATACTTTGTTAATTTAGATGATTATTCTTTTTCGCTTTTTGCACCTGAAAATGGGTTTGATTACAAAAGAGTTTGGTGTGTATTTAATGACTCAGAAAACAACTTATGGTTAGGAACTATCGGTTCTGGATTAGTAAAATATATTCCTAATTTTAGCTATTACAACCAACACTCCGGGTTATTAAATAATTATATTAATGCTATTTATTTAAATGATAATAAAATTTATGTAGCCAACCGCATAGCCTTACAAATTATTGAAAACAATAAGGTTATCAACACATTACTTATCAATGAAAAAAATCAATTCAACTATATTTATCATATTGTTTCCATTGAAAACACTATTTATTTAGGCACTAATAAAGGTTTGTTTAAATTAAAGGACAATAAGTTTTTGCCAACAACTAACATTGCAGAAATAAATGTAATTAATGAAGACATTTACACCTCTTATCTATCAGGAAACAACATCTATTTTGGAGGTAAAAGTGGTCTATATCAATTTAAAAATGATACTTTAAGTTCAGTGAAAAATGCTCCAAAAGCCTCTGTTTATAACATTACTGAATATAAAAAACATCTTTATATTGCTTCCGAAAATGGCATGTACAAGCTATCAAACAATAACTATGAATTTATAGGGAGCGGACAAGGATTAAACTGCACCAGAGCCAGAAGTTTTGTTACCGATAATGAATTACTTTGGGTGGGAACCAATGATGGTGTTTATATTTATGATGGAAATAAAGTAGTTTTTAAAATAAGCCATGAACAACACCTTTCTTCCGAAAATGTATATTTTCTCAAAAAAGACAAGAATAACAATATTTGGACTGGTACAAATAAAGGCGTGGACAAAATTGCTTTAAAAAGTGTTTACGAAGCAATGAATGACAGCACTAAAACTCTAGAAATTAACAATTATTCTAAAACAAAAGGGTTTAACGGTGTTGAATGCAACTTAAATGCAGCTGAAGTGCTAAATGAAAACGAATTGCTTTTCGGAACAATTGACGGTTTGTTTATCTACAACAAAAACAATGATTTAAAAAATCAACTCCCTCCTATTCTATCGCTCAACAACATCAAACTTAACTTTATTGATGTGGATTGGAGTACTTTTGGCGAAACTACCAATAATCTTCCTGTAAATCTTTCTTTGAATTACAAAGACAACAACCTTATTTTTGAATATGTTGGCATTTCATTAACCAATCCTGAGCAAGTAATTTATCAATATAAATTGGATGGATTAGATGAAAAATGGCTGCCAACTACTACCGACCAAAAAGCAGTTTATACCGCTATTCCTCCAGGAGATTATACCTTTATGCTTAAAGCAAAAAATGCCGATGGCGTTTGGATAGAAGAACCGTTAACTTTTTCTTTTTCAATAACTCCGCCTTGGTGGCAAACCACTTGGTTTTATGTAATTGCGGTTTTTACTGTTCTTTTAAGTTTTTATTTTATAATGGATTACCGCACCAAAAAGCTAAAAAAAGAACAATTACTTTTAACATTAAAAGTAGATGAAAGAACCAAAGAATTGCGTGAGGAGAAAGAAAAAGTAGAACAAATAAACTCCAAATTAGAAACCCAAAAGAAAATTATTGAAATCGCTAATAAAAACATTACCGACAGTATTAATTACGCTAAAAAAATTCAAGAAGCCATTTTACCTAAAGCCACTAAGCTGGAAAAAATAATAGATTTTATCTCTATTTTATTTGTTCCTAAAGATGTGGTAAGTGGCGATTTCTATTGGTTTGAAAAAATGGGTAAAAAAATTATCCTTGCTGCTGCTGATTGCACCGGACATGGAGTTCCAGGAGCTTTTATGAGCATGATAGGCATCAATAATTTGAATCAAATTGTGTTAGAGAATAAAACTACTGAACCAGATACCATCCTTAAAGAACTGAATAATTCCATTAAAAAAGCTTTAAAGCAAGACGATAAAGATAGCGAAAGTAAAGATGGTATGGACATCGCACTAACGTGTATTGATTATGAAACCAATACCTTAACTTATTCAGGAGCTTTTCGTCCGTTGGTGTATATAAGAAATAATGAATTGTTTGAGCTTAAAGGTTCTCGACAGCCAATTGGGGGTAGTGCTCCAAACGATTTTGCTTACGATTTACATACTATTCCACTGCAAAAAGGAGATGTTTTCTATTTATTTTCTGATGGTTACCCCGACCAATTTGGCGGACCTAAAGGAAAAAAACTGATGAATAAAAACCTCAAGGATAAATTTCTAGCCATTCACCAAGAAAGTCCTGCCAAGCAAAAAGAGATACTTTTAACTGATTTTAATGCTTGGAAAGGCGACAATGAACAGATTGATGATATTCTAATTATCGTGATTAAAATTTAACTTCTCTCCTTGCGTAGTGCAACGAAGACAAGGAGTCCAGCCTAATAACAAATACCTTAACTTATACATCAATAAAACATCTTCGATGTTTTTAATTGGTGATAATTAGTGAAATTCATCCTTAATTTGTGTAAAAAGAAGAGAAGTGTAAAACAAACTTTAAAATCTAGTTCATTTCGTCAGGCTCATTATTATTATCTACCACACAAGGATAAATAAAATCACAACTTCTATAAATTAAAGCATCTAGCTCTAATAAAGAAGCCAATGCAAGCTGACTATAATTTTGAGAAGCATTTCTAAACTGTCCGGCTTCAGTTTGCCACAAAGTAGTAATCAATTCCATACTTCCCTCGGTTGGATTAATTACTTCAAGGGCTTTTTTTACATTGCCTGCTCCGGCATGATAAACATGCAACACCAACAACTTATACCAAATCTCGTTCTCACTAATGGCAATGTTTCTTTCTGCCAACATTTTATTGGTTTCAGGAATACAAATGGTTTTTATTAACTGAGAAGCCGCCCAAGCAGATTTATCAAAATCCTCACGTTCATCAACATATCCATTTACTTTTAAGCCCATCTGAATAGCTACATTTTTCATCAACTGAAAAGAACCATAAGCACCAACAGAAGATTTTTGTAACTTATTCGGACTTTCTATTAACAAAATGGTTTGAGCATAAAAAGGATCTACCCCATTTTTTTTAAATGCATCTATACCTTTTTCTATTACAGGTAACACCCGTTGGAAATCATAAAAATATTTCTTGCCCGAAGTAAGAAAAATACGGGCATCAGCAGATAAACCGTAGTGAGTTCTAATGCTATCTCTAATGGCATTTTTACGTTCTTCCTGAAGTTCATTCCATTCTTTAACAGCTACTTTAGTAATTATTTGTCTGCTAGCACCAATGTTCAACAAAGCAGAATCTGCATCCATTCTCATTAAAGTTCTCCAAAAGGTAGGCTGAGCCAAGGTGTCCCATTTTTGCTCGTACAAAGATTTATTTTGTATAAAACGATAATTATTAAAAGAAGTATTATCCAAATTCTTAAAGCCAACAGCTTCAACAATTTGATGATCGAAAAAAGTAGGTTGAGCCAGCAGCCCAACATGGATAAATACTCCAAGAATAAGTGAGAGAAATGTTTGTTTGTTCATACGCATAAAACTACTACGCTAAGATAGGCATTTTGTTGTGTTTTTTAGCAATTTTTTACACATCCTCTTGTTAATGGACTGATTAAATTCTGTTTGTAATAAAAAATAAAAACTATATTTGTTTTAATTAGTTATGAAAATTACATCACTAAGCCCTCTGCTAAAACAGCAACGCTTCAGCTTAGCGATTACAGAGATTACAGAGATTACAGAGATTACGAGAATAATTAAACAACAAGTCCAATGACATTAAATAAACTTTATATTAAAGGTCTTTTACTACCTGCAATTATTTCAGTAATTACAACAACTGTTTTATCAACAATAGACAACAGCGATTATAAAAGTGAATGGATGTCACAAGGCTATTTTATAGGCATGGTAATAGTAGCTTCATTTCTACATTCATTAATAATTAGTCTGTTGGCAATAACAATTTTTCTTAATAAAAAAATTATCAAGACTAATGGTATATTGAGTTTTTTATCATGGTTTCTTTTACCAATGTCTTGGATAATACTTACGATTTATAAAACAATAGATCATAGACTTAATTACGAGACCGGAACAACTGGACAACTCGTATATCTAGTTACACTTAATTTACCATTTGTTATCGGATTAATTTGGACTTTCATAATATACAAAAGACAATTAAATAGCACGAGCTAAGTTTTGTATAGGCAAAGTGGGTGGTTACTTAGGTCGAATAACCACAATGCTTTATAAATAAAAAAGTAACTCAATATGAATTTCGAAAATTTTAAAACCCAAATCGAATCAACATTAAAATCAACTATCGATTTTGAGTTACAAGAATATATCTATCAACCTTACAATTTTGGAAATGGAATTCTAGCTTACAGAATAAATGGACAGATACATAAATTCATTTTTGATGGTAGAGAGAATGAATTAACTTGGTTGAAATCAAAAATTCATCAAAAATATTTCGATGCAGACTTAACCATCTACCAAAGGATTGAGGGGTTATCATTAGAGAAAAAAGATTTATTAGAAGGAATTAAAAAAACTACATAAACGGTATATCTCCAACTTATTTTTAATCCGTAAAAATTTGTATAATTTCGTTCATCCAAAAACAACTTATGCAAAACAATAACACACTAACTTACATTAAAGAAGTAGTAGCTAACTTGCCAGCAGACTGGCTGAAGCTAACCACTCACAGATTAGATATTTATGATGAAAAATTGGCTAAAACGGAATTCTTAGAAGAATTTGAAAAGCTATTTGCCAACCATAATGCTGAAACAGCTGCACTAAGTAAATTACCTACTGCTTACGATTATATCCGATTAGGTCACCCCTTATCTTCTGTATTAGAATGGGCAATTGCTAAGCTAAATAATGTACCAGCGGCAAATGTCATTAGTTTTTCATCCCAAACAATTCCTGTTTTAGCAGTGCTAAGAAAAAATTTATTCGAAAAGAAAAACACCCAACTTATTTACACCGATGAGTTACCTGTTTATTTTGATGCGAAAACCCTAAAACGTGTTTACGGCTATCAATTTGAATTAAAGCAAGTAAATAATGCAACAGAAATTCCTGAATTTAACGGCAGTACCGTTTTCATTTCACAACAAAAAGAAATGGGTAAAATTGACCTCCACCCTAACATTGATTTTTTTATCAGTATTCATCGTCAATGGGGAAGTATTTTATTGGTAAATGGCAAACAAAATGAAAAATATATCTCAGAAATTCAGCATGTAAGAAGAAGAGAAACCATTGCCATGACACCATCCAATTGTTTTTCTGCCTTACAACAATTGATAGGAGAACCTACTACTGATGAGGAAAGTAATCTTGAAGCCAACAAAGCAAGTGTGGTAGCATCCATTAAAAAAATTACAGCAACCCATAAAAATGCACTGTTGGGTTCTTCCGGGTTGTCAATTCAATATGCCATTATGATGGGATTAATTGACGATGCTCTCGAAAAACACCCAGGAAAGGCTATCCAAATTGTTGTTCCTCCAAATTGTTATGGTGGCACCAACGACCAAGCCAGACGAGTTGCTGCTTGCTTAGACAATGTTGAAGTGGTAGATTTACCCGTTGATGGTAATCATAACATGGTTGAAAGTACCAATATCGTTTTAGAACAAGCGGCAGCAGTAGATGCTGTTCCTTTAATTATTGCGGAAATTCCAACCAATCCAAGAGTTGAAGTACCCGATCTTTTAAAATTAAGAGATGTGTTAAGTCAGCCACGTAAAACTGCTACAGGCAATGTGGCTATCGACCCTGTTTTTATTTTAGACCAAACTTTTTGTCCTAATGTACAATTCTTAGCTGAAGGAGGAACATTCTCCTCCATCAGGTCTATTTCTTATGTTAGTGGCTCCAAATTTCCAAGTGGAGGAAAATGTACTGCCGGTTATTGTGTTGCCAACAAAAAAGCAGAAACCTTGTTGGATAAAATAGAAAAACATCTCATACTTTGCGACAATGAAGCAACAGCACTTCAAGTAGAGATATTAGCCAACCAAATTCCTTCTATGATTCAACGCATTAAAGATGCTTATAAAAATACACGCGAATTGGTCAACTTTATTAAAGCAACTTTGCCAACTGCAAAAATCAACTTTGTTTCAGAAGCATTGGCTAACGAAGGATTTACCCCATCTGTGTTTTCATTAGACCTTCCTACCAAAGGCAATACGGATGAAGAAAGAGAAGCTTACAAAAGAGCGTTAAATCAAAAACTAATCGATATGATGATTAGTGAGATTCCCAACGAGAGCAAATACTGTGTGAGTTATGGTCAGCTAAAAGGTTGTTATTGGACCATACCTGCAACATCTACTCAAGGCACTACCAAAGAAGACGATAAAGATTATATTGCCCGAGTATCTGTATCTCCCGATTTAGACCTAGAACTTCATAAAAAAGTCTTTTTGGATTTTGTAAAGCAAATTTGATGGTGGTGGGTGTGGTGTTTTATGCTTTAAAATAATAAAATTTATATTTGTTAGTTATATAACATTGTCCATCCTTTAATTTTTCAAGGATAGTAGAAATAAACCAACAAGCTGAAATTAAATATGACAAAGAAAGTATTAATTATATTTCTTACTATCCTAATTAGTCACTCATGCCAAGTTAAATACATAAAAGCAGACAAAAACATGATTTATCATATTGCATCGGTAAACAATAATGTCTGCAAGAAATTAAAAGGTGAAGTGGTATTATATGCAATTTTTGTCGATTCTAAATATACAGGTATATGGACTCAATATGACATGAGCTCTACAATTGATTCTATAAAACTAGCTACTAAATGGATAGAAAAAGAAGCTGTGAAGAATGGTATAAGTTTATCAATAAAGATTGACTACCATAGAAACAAGAAAATTATACCTATAGCTACAAACTTTCAAAGAAGAACTCTCTCAGGTACGCTTTTTGGATCCAATGGCATTAAAAATGTAGACAGATGGGCTGACAAAGTTGCTAAAGAAGCACTTAAACCATATGGTCCAGATACTTCCTCTACTACAAAAACTAAAATAGTACCAAAAGATAGAGAAAAATTACTTGCACGTTTAAGAGATATTCATCAAACAGATAATGTAGGTTTAATTTACTTTATCAATAATTTTTATACCGATGAAGTTTCTGTTGTTCTCCATGCAAGTGAAGATTACAGCCCTGAATATGGTATTGTAAGTTTTAAATCTCCAGGCACAATTGCACATGAATTTTTACATCTATTTGGAGCATTTGATTTATACCTTTCTCCTTTTGATAAGAAAAAAGATATAAAAAAGAAAAAAGAATTTGCTATGAAGGAATTTCCAAATGAAATTATGGCATTTCCTCATAGAAGATTAAATACACTTGAAATAAGTCCTTTTACAAAATATTTAATTGGTTGGGAAAACCAACTAGATTCAAAATATAAAGACATGTTAATTGGTAAAAAAATTAAAATTGTAAAGTATTAATAATAACATTTTAAATTTCGTTCGAAATAACATAATTGGCAGCAGATTAATTTCTTATTACTAAAACTTAAAATTTTGAACCGTTGAACTATGCTCGTCTCAAAATCTAAAGCCGTAAAAACAAGTAATTTCCAATTCTTTATTTTTACGAGCATCCTCGAAAAATTAATTTATTTACAAAAAAACATTTTTCGGGACTATAACCTTTCTCCGTACAATAAGCAACCCAATAAACAGTTAATTGGCATTGTAGTTTTTTATGTAGTTTTGCTTTCTTAAAAAAAAGCATAAGCAAAGGGATAAATTGAGTTTTAAACATCTTATATATATTTTTTTATTGTTGGCAATTCCTGCTGTTGGAGTTTCGCAAACTGCAACTGTTTCGGGTAAGCTAAAAAATACCAAGAACGAGCCGCTTGAAAATGCTTCTATATCAATAATCGGAAGCAGCAAAGGTGTTAAATCATCTCCTGACGGAAGTTTTTCTTTAACCATTCCAGCTGATACCAATGTGACTATCGGTATTACCTATGTGGGCTTTAAAACCATAAAAAAAACGTTTAACCTTGCTCCTAATCAGCTAGAAGAATTTTCTCCAACAATGGAAATTGATGTAGTAAACATTGGTGGTTTTGAAGTGACCGAAGAAAGCAACCGCTCTACCACCATGAAAAAAATAGATCCGAATTTACTCAATTCGCTCACTAATCCTTCAGGTTCTTTCGAAGCAATTTTAAAGACTTTTCCGGGAGTTAACTCCAACAATGAATTGAGTTCTCAATATTCGGTTAGAGGTGGAAATTTTGATGAAAACTTAGTCTATGTAAATGATATTGAAGTCTATCGCCCTTTTTTAATCCGCTCGGGGCGACAAGAAGGATTGAGCTTTATCAACTCCAACATGGTAGATAATGTATCGTTTTCTGCTGGAGGTTTTGAAGCCAAATATGGTGATAAAATGTCTTCGGTGCTTGATGTGCATTATAAAGAACCTGATGAATTTGCTGGCTCAGGAACACTTAGTCTGCAAGGTGCTGAACTTCATTTTGAGGGTGCTAGCAAAAACCACCGATTTACCCACATTACTGGAGCCCGATTTAGAAGTAACCAATACGTATTACAAAGTTTAGATACTGATGGAGAATATCGCCCTATTTTTATGGATGTACAATCCTATTTAACTTACGATATTTCGGAAAAGTGGGAAATTGGTTTTTTGGGAAATGTGGCTCTTAATAAGTATAATTTTATCCCTCAAAACAGACAAACAGAGTTTGGAACAATAAACGAAGCCTTGCAACTTTCCGTATTTTTTGATGGTCAGGAAATTGACCAATTTCAAACTTATTTTGGAGCAATTTCTAACACTTTTAAACCCAAAGAAAACATTGAATTAAAATTTATTACCTCTGCTTTTAGCTCTTTAGAAGATGAATCTCTTGATATTGAAGGTGCTTACAGAATTAGTGAGCTAGAAAGAGATTTGGGCAGTGATAATTTTGGTGAAGTAAAATTCGATAGAGGTGTTGGTACTTTTTTCGACCATGCCAGAAACAGACTTGATGCAGCAGTATTGAACTTAGAACACAAAGGAAAAATCGTAAAGCAACGCCACACTACTTTTTGGGGAGTTAAATACCAACGAGAAATGATTACCGACAAGCTAAGCGAATGGGCTTTTGTTGATTCTGCTGGTTACTTTACTCCTCGTCCGCAAGATTCTATAGGTTACACTAACCCAGCTGCACAGGGCGAACAATTGTTGGAACTTAGAGAAGTATTAAAAACAGATATTTCTTTAAATAGCAATAGATACAATGCTTATTTACAACGCTCGTGGCAATGGGAAAAAGATACTGTTGGATACACGTTTACACTTGGTGGTAGAGTAGCTTATTGGGATTTTAATGACGAATTTTTATTTAGCCCAAGAGCAGGATTTTCAATAAAACCAAATTGGAAAAAAGATTTTCTCTTCAGACTTTCGGGAGGGGTTTATTACCAGCCGCCTTTTTACAGAGAAATGAGAAATTTAGATGGAATTGTTAATCCTGATATAAAATCTCAAGCTTCCTACCAAGCAGTATTAGCTTCCGATTACAACTTTAAGGCGTGGGAAAGACCTTTTAAATTAACTACCGAAGTGTATTACAAACACATGAAAAACGTTATTCCTTATCAGATAGATAATGTTAGAATTCGCTATTTTGCTACCAATAATGCCAATGCTTACGCCACGGGTGTAGATTTTAAAATTAATGGTGAATTTGTTAAAGGAGTTGAATCTTGGTTTAGCATGTCGGTTATGAAAACGGCTGAAGATTTGGTTGATGACTTTTATTTTGTTGACATCAATAGTGATGGTGAAGAAATTGTTTATGGTTATACCGAAAATGATATTCCCGTAGAAACCAAAAGTGTTGAACCAGGTTATATTCCTCGTCCTACCGACCAACGTTTTAGCTTTAGCTTATTTTTTCAGGATTATATCCCAAAATTACCTAGTTTTAAAATGAATATTTCTTTACATTACGCTACAGGATTACCTTTCGGTCCACCACAATCTAGAAACAGACATGAAGCTACCTTACGAATTCCTCCTTACCGAAGAGTTGATTTAGGTTTTTCTTACCATGCTAAATCTGCAGAAAAACAACTGAAAGGCAAAAATCCTATCAACACCTTTAAGAACATTTGGGTAAGTTTAGAAGTGTTTAATTTATTGCAAATCAACAATGTAATTTCTTATGTTTGGATAGAAGATGTAACGGGAAGAAATTATGCTGTACCTAATTTCTTAACTTCTCGTCAGTTAAACCTAAAAATTCATTTCGATTTTTAATCTTTATGATAGACAATATAAAAAATTAAACTCTCCCCCTTTACCCCCTCTCTTTAAAGAGAGGGGGAGAAGTTATTGTAACATAACTTGGGGGTGAGTCAAGAAAAAAGTTAATATAAAAGATGACTAACCATTACTTCCCAATAATTGTAAATGAAAAATTGCCCGAAACAGGAATTGATGATAAATTTTTTCTGTTTTTGTTTCGTGCTACACGAGTTCCTCCACATATAGGACTTGTTTTTAAAAATAAAGTATATGATATTACTTTAGTTGGTCCCAACTTAGGAACTGATGCTGCTGCTTTTATTTCTACGGTAAAGAAAAAATATACCAAAACCTTGTTTATAGAGCTTACTAAACCCAATTTTACAGAAGAGGAAATTGAATCAATTTTATTGAGTGAAATAAAAAAATTCAATAATGTTTCTCAAGAAAACAGTTGCCTCTCCCCTATTAAAGCAGCTTTTAAGCAACTTTTTGATATACGAATGGATGAAGTAAATTATATTTTTGATTTAATTCCACAGCTTCATCAAAAAAATATTGTTCAGCATGTTTTTCATTTAAATTTGGAAAGAAATCTTCAAGAAAATACCTTTTATTTGCAAACCTATAATCAAAACGATATACAACAATCTATAAAAGCATTAAACAGAGTAAACGGGATATGTTAATTGGTAAAAAAATATTTCTGCGTGCTGTACTTCCAATAGATGTAGAAAAACTGTTGGAATGGGAAAACGATACCGACAACTGGGAAGTAAGCAGTACCGAAACCATGTTTACCAGAGAAGAAATAGCTTTTTTTGTAGCTTCCAAACAGCAAATAGAAACCCACGGACAAACCCGATTTATGATTTGTTTAGAAACAGAAGAAAACACTATTGGCTGCATAGATTTATTTGATTTTAATGCCGAAGAGAAAAAAATTGGCGTAGGCATACTGATTGGCGAAAAGCAACACAGAAATAAAGGCTATGCAAAGGAAGCATTGTGTTTATTGAGTAGTTTTTGTTTCAACAAATTGGCTATCTCAACCATTTTTTCAGAAATTTTAGAAAGTAACACCTCTAGCATTCGCTTATTCGAAAGTTGTAAATTTATTTTTAAGAAAAATAACTTACGCAACGGAAAAACAATGAGGTATTATGAATTAACTAATTCCAACAAGTAAAAATTCATTTATTTTGCATGCTATTATTATTCTTATTCGATGCTAAAAAAAATAATCATCTCTCTATTTTTAATCTTGCTTATTGGTGGCGGATATGTGGTGTATAATATGTATGCAAAGGTTTATCAACCCAATGTTACCTTAAAAAATACCAATTCTGCTTATTTCCATATTTATAGTCATTATACTTTTGATGATGTTATTAATAGCCTCTACGAAAATGGGATTATTATAAATAGAGCTTCTTTTAAATGGGTAGCAGAAAAAAAATCTAATTTTATTAACAACATTAAACCTGGAAGATACAAGCTGAAAGAAGGCATGAGCAATAATGAATTGGTAGATTTATTACGTTCGGGAGAGCAAGAACCTGTTAAAGTAACGTTTAATAATGTGCGAACCATTAAAGAATTAGCAGGAACAGCAACCAAAAATTTAGAATGCGATAGTATTGAGTTGTATAATTTACTCAGCGACAAATCTTTTACATCAAAATACGGTTTTAACACCATTACTATTTTAACGCTTTTCCTTCCCAACACTTATGAGTTTTATTGGAATACTTCTGCCGAAGAATTTGTAAAACGTATGGCAGAAGAATACAAAAAGTTTTGGAATGATGATAGAAAAGCAAAAGCAAGAGCTTTAAACCTTACTCAATCGGATGTTGCCATTTTAGCCTCTATTGTTCAAGCAGAACAATCTGTACACAGAGATGAAAGAGCCAAAATTGCAGGTTTATATATTAATAGATTACGAAAAGGAATGTTACTACAATCTGATCCTACGGTAGTTTATGGTATTGGCGATTTTAACATTAATCGTGTGCTTACAAAACATTTAGAGACGAATACTCCTTATAATACTTATATTCATAAAGGGTTACCTCCCGGACCAATAAACTTACCCGAAATAAGCTCTTTAGATGCGGTATTAAATTATGAAAAACACAATTATATTTATATGTGTGCGAAAGCAGATTTTTCGGGTTACCACGCTTTTGCAAGCAATTATAACGAGCATTTAGCAAACGCCAGAAGTTTCCAAAGAGAACTTAATAGAAGGAAGATTTATAAATAAGTTAGAAGCTAGAAGACCGAAGCTGGAAGTAAGAAGTTTGTACGTTCCCTCTCCCTTTCCCTTTCACTCTCCCATTCACTCTCCCATTCACTCTCCCATTCACTCCAAGCTAAATCTCCTTTATCTCTTCACTTTTAACCCAACCAACATTTCCATTTTGGATTTTAATTTTAGACCAACCATTTTTTTCATCAAGTAGGTTAACTTTTAACCCTTCGTGCATGGTAAATAATTTGTTAGATTTTTCGTTGGGTTCGCTCATTACAGATGAAATATTGGCAAAAACAATAGCATCTGATTTACTTTTTAATAAAGAACTGTGTTGATGAGCCATAAACCAAGTAAATAAACTAACTACAACTATTAAAACACCGCCATAAAAACCTATTTTTTTAATTACTACCTGACGTAAAAATAAATATCCAATAAAGAAAAGAAGTGCTACAAAAATGGAAATAATACTTAGCGTTGCCCATCCATCAACACTTTTTGAAGTAACAAATGTTTGCCAAGCATTTTCAATAAATAAGGAAGGTAAGGCTTCAACTTTATCAATGGTTTTGCTGTTGGCTATTTTAAGGTTAAAGGCAGCATCTTCATTACTCGGATCTAACTTTAAAGCACGTTCGTAATTCAAAATTGCAGGTGCTAATTCATCATTTTTAAAATAAGCATTGCCCAAATTGTAGTAAACATCAGCAGCTGTTTTACCTTCTTCAATTAACTGTTCGTATTGCTCAATAGCCTCATCGTATTTTTTTTCATCATACAAGTTGTTAGCTAATTTAAAACTATCGTTTGCCATTACCGTTGAAAAACTCAACAAACTAATTAGAAAATAAAGTACACTTGCTTTTTGTATCATTTTTAGTATAAAAAAATATTCATCCAAAAATAAATCTTTTAATAGATTATTTAATGATTAAAGGATGATTAGTTGTTAAAAAAATTAAAACTAACTCAATTAAAAGGTTAATTTTGTTGATGAACATGAAGAACTTAATGTTTTGCTAAGCGAGTCAGAAAAAAAAAGATATAACCGCCATTTAATTCTAGATAAAGTTGGAATTGAAGGTCAGCAACGACTAAAAAAAGCTCGTGTATTGGTGATTGGTTCGGGAGGATTAGGTTGTCCGGCTTTACTTTATTTAACCGCTGCGGGTGTTGGAAATATTGGAATAATAGATTTTGATACTGTTGATGAAAGTAATTTACAACGTCAAGTTCTTTTTACCACAGAAGACATAGGAAAAAACAAAGCCTTAATTGCTAAGGAAAGACTTTTAGCTCGAAATAATTGCATTGAAATTACTGCTTATCCTGAAAAATTAACTAACAATAATGCCCTCGAACTTTTTAGTCAGTACGATATAATTATTGATGGAACGGATAATTTTTCTACCCGCTATTTGGTAAATGATGCTTGTGTGATAAGCAATAAACCATTGGTTTACGGTGCTATTTTTAAATTTGAAGGACAAGTTACGGTATTTAATTACCAAAACGGACCGACTTACAGGTGTCTTTTTCCAAATCCGCCAAAAGCAGGTAGTGTTCCTAGTTGTTCTGATGTTGGGGTGTTGGGAGTTTTACCTGGATTAATTGGTTTGCAACAAGCCAATGAAGCATTGAAAATTATTTTACAAATTGGAGAAGTACTTACGGGAAAACTTACTATTTACAATGCTTTGGGAGCTAGCTCTACCACTGTAAATATTACAAAAAATGATGCTGAAATTAATAAAGCTAAAAACATCAATTTTAAAGATTATGATTACGATTTTTTTTGCGGATTGAAAGAAAACAATAACAATATGAAAGAAATATCAATTAATGACCTTGCTCATTTTTTAGAAGAAAAAGAGTTGCAAATTTTGGATGTTAGAATGCCATGGGAAGAACCAAAATTAAATGATGAAAGAGTTGTAAATATTCCTTTGCAGGAAATTCCTCAACAGATGGAGCGTATAGATAAATCATTAAAAACATTGGTTTTTTGCCAACATGGAGTAAGAAGCGTTAATTGTATTGAGTTTTTAGAAAATCAGGGTTTTGATAACTTAATTAATCTTCGTGAAGGAATTGTAGATTGGAAATGATAAATGATTGAAAATTAGAAATTAGAGATTGGAGACTGATGATTGAAGACTGAAGACTGGAGTATTTAACTACAAAGCTCCGAAGGAGCGTAATTTATACAGCGTAAGAGTGAAGCTCATCGCTACAAGAAATAAAATAACTACCACATGAAAAAAGCATTAGTAGCAGGAGCGATATCTCCCGAAAAAATAGCCACTTCCATAGCTCATCATCAAGTTAAAACAAACATTGGTGGACATGCTATATTTTTAGGACAAGTTAGAGCTGACGAAATAGAGAAAAAAACGGTAAAAGCGATAGATTATACTGCTTATGAAGAAATGGCAGAAAAAGAATTTCACGAAATTAGAGAAGCCGCTTTTGAAAAATTTGATTTAACCTGTTTACATATTTATCACAGTTTAGGAGTTGTAAAAGCAGGAGAAATCTGTCTGTTTGTTTTTACATCATCTAAACACAGAGCAATGGCTTTTGATGCTTGCCGATTTATTACCGAAGAAATTAAGGCAAAAGTACCTGTTTTTGGTAAAGAAATTTTTGAAGATGATTCTCATCAATGGAAAAAGAATAGTTAAAGTTAGTGTTCTATTTTAAAAAAATGTTCTAAACTCTCCCCCTACCCTCCTCTCTTTAAAGTGAGGGGGAAAAGTTATCGCAAGATGACTTTGGGGTGAGTCATAATATCACTTTTTTTATAAAAAGGTTTAAAGTACTATCTCTCGGATTTACTTTATTAATTAATGATTTATTTTTAACAATAAGTGTTAGTAAAACCATTAAAACACTTCATTTCTCAACGGAAATTATAGTATTTTTACCAAAACTAATTTCCTACTTCAATTTATGAACGAAATTTTTTCACCTTCATTTAACAGAGCTGTAGAGCAACTTTCATCATTACCGGGAATAGGTAGAAAAACGGCTACCCGATTGGTGCTACATTTATTAACCAGAACCAACGAAGAACTGAATTCTTTCGGTACAGCTTTTTCATCATTGGCAAGTCAGATAAACTATTGCGAAAGTTGTTATACCATTACTGAAAATACACAATGTAGTATTTGTACACATCCCAACAGAAACGACCAAACTATTTGTGTGGTTGAAAATGTACTAGATGTTTATGCGATTGAGAATACCAATCAATTTAAAGGAAAATACCATGTGTTAGGAGGTATTATTTCTCCAATGGAAGGAATTGGTCCGAACGATGTGAAGTTAAATGAACTTTTTGAACGTATAAAAAAAGAAAATACACAAGAACTAATTTTAGCCTTAAGTGCCACCATGGAAGGCGATGCAACTAATTTTTACATCTTTAAAAAACTAAAAGATTTTCCGATAAAAATTACCACCATTGCTAGAGGAATTGGTATAGGTGACGAATTGGAATATACCGATGAACTTACACTTGGGCGTTCTATCCTTAACAGAGTTCCTTTTGAAAATACTTTAACCTTGCGTTAATAATTTATTTCCATGCAACTATCCATTATTATTGTAAATTACAACGTAAGAAACTTTTTAGAGCAGTGTCTTACTTCTGTTTTTAAGGCAACAAATGGAATTGCAGCAGAGGTTTTTGTGGTAGATAATAATTCTTCGGATGATTCTTTGGAAATGGTTAGAAAACAATTTCCTGAAGCAATCATTATTGCTAATAAAGATAATGTTGGATTTTCTAAAGCCAATAACCAGGCTATGGCTATAGCTAAAGGAGAGTATATTTTGTTGCTCAATCCAGATACAGTGGTAGAAGAAGATACGTTTAGTAAATGTATTGCTTTTTCAGATAAACATCCTGATTTAGGTGGTTTGGGAGTAAAAATGGTTGACGGAAGTGGAATTTTCCTTCCGGAATCTAAAAGAGGTTTGCCAACGCCTGCAGTTTCATTTTATAAAATCTTCGGATTATCTGCTATTTTTCCTAAATCCAAAACATTTGCCAAATACCATTTAGCTTATTTAGATAAAGATGAAACTAATGAAATTGAGGTATTGTCAGGAGCTTTTATGTGGATGAGAAAAAGTGTTTTAGATAAAATTGGTTATTTAGACGAAGCTTTTTTTATGTATGGAGAAGACATTGATTTATCTTATAGAATAACACAAGCGGGATACAAAAATTACTATTTCCCAGAAGCACAAATTATACATTATAAAGGAGAAAGCACTAAAAAAGGCAGTATAAATTATGTGTTTGTATTTTACAACGCTATGATTATTTTTTCAAAAAAACATTTTGCCAGTAAAGCTAAGGTTTTTTCTTTCTTTATCAATATAGCCATTTATTTACGGGCTTTTCTGGCAATTTTAATGCGTTTTATTACTTACATAAAACTTCCACTTATTGATGTTGTATTTATGCTGAGTTCTTTATTGGTTTTTAATGCTATAAAACCGTTGTTAGGCTTTCCAAATCAAATAGCATTTTTTGATAACTATGGGATTTTAAATGTGATGGCTGTAGTTTTTTCTTTCTTGGTAGGTTTAGCCATTTCGGGAGCTTACTCTAAAAATGTAAGCATCAAAAAAACAGTTATAGGATTAATCTTGGGATGTATAATTTTTGTTGGTGTAAACCATCTTTTTCCTGATACTTCTTCATTTTCAACAAAATACATTATTAGTATTTTAATAGGCGTATTGTTGTTTATTCCATTTAGCAGGATATTCTTAAACTATTATAATCACCTTAGAATTAAAAAGAATAAATACAATACCAGCATTTTGGTGGGCAATGCTTCTTTTATTCAAAAAATGAAAGAAAAGCTAAAAAACAATAACATTATTACTGTAAAACCTACTAACGATTTACAAAATGATGATGTAAAAAATTATACTGGAAAACTGCAGCAATTGCCTGATTTAATAGAAATTTATAACGCTAACGAAGTGTTTGTAAATTCTAATGAAATTAGCTACAAAAACATCATTGACTTAATGGATAAAACCAAAAGTAACTATGTAGATTTTAAGTTCATCCACAATAACGATTTACTTATTAGTAGCCAAAAAACTGGAAAGATTTAGTTAGCCCCCTCTTTCACACTTGCTCGCTCCAAAGTCCACTGGACTTTGTCCGCCCCCGAAGGGGGAGAATTTCCAACCCACAAAGCCGAAGTTAATAGTTATTGGTTATTCCTCGAGAACTCCCTCCCTTTAGGAGGGTTGGGGTGGGATAAACTTCAAACTCCCAAATAAATCGCTCCACCAACGTTATCTTTTGTAGCTCCTGTTACCGATTGTAAGCAATTTACTTCCTTTCTCATTCTCAAAACGCCTAAAAAAGCAAAAATGATTGCTTCTTTATAGTTGACAATTTTTTCATCAGGCACCATAATAGTTTTATTGCTTACTTGTGCAATTCTTTCTATTAAAAAGGCATTCCACGCTCCACCACCTGTAGCTAAAACAGTTTTACTTTCTTTTGGAAAAGCTATATTTAATTGATTTGCAATGTGTTCTACAAAAGTACAAAGCTGGTCGTGTATGGATAAGGAACTTTTTTCCAACAAGGGGAAAATATAACTCTCAATCCACTCTATCCCTAACGATTTTGGTGTTGCTTGTGTATAAAAAGTTAAGGCATTTAGTTCGTTTAATAATTCTTGGTCAACATTTCCTTGTCGTGCAAAATTGCCACTTTCATCATATTCATACCCTAATTGTTGAGCTAAAGCATTCAGCACAATATTACAAGGAGCAACATCATACGCTATGGCTTGTTGTTCTTTCGAAAAAGATAAATTGGCAATTCCTCCTAGGTTAAGGCAAACATCATAATTGCTAAAAAGAAATTGATCTCCTATAGGAACTAACGGAGCTCCTTGTCCGCCTAAAGCAACATCTGTAGAACGGAAATCGCAAATCACATTTATACATGTTTTAGCAGCAATTTCTGCTCCACTGCCAATTTGCAAAGTAAAGTTTTTATCTGGCTGATGAAAAACTGTATGTCCGTGAGAAGCTATAAAATCAATTTCAGAATTAATAATATTTTTTTCTTTGATAAAAGTATTAATAGCTACACCAAAAAATTCCCCCAACCGATTACTTAACAACATTAATTCTTGTCCAGATAATTGTTTTGAGTTACTTAATTGTTGCTTAAGCAAATTCTCATAAGGAAAAGTTTTAGCGTTTAAAACTGTAAAACCCCATTGATTTTCAGTAGAATAATTAAAAGTAACTTCAACTACATCTAAACCATCTAATGATGTGCCCGACATTAATCCTATTGCATGGTAATTTTCTTTCATAAAAACGCAACTTTTTGAATAAATCTATTAGTTTTGTAACACTTCAAATATATGTGTTTTTCAGACATAAAATGAAGTAAAATATTACCTTGCAATTTAATTACTATTTTAAACAATATAAAAGTTATGGATTTTCAATTAACAGAAGAACATTTAGCAGTTAGAGATGCTGCTAGAGATTTCGCACAAAACGTATTAAAACCAGGAGTGATAGAAAGAGACGAGAAGCAAGAATTTCCTGCTGAGCAAGTAAAACAATTGGGAGAATTAGGTTTCTTAGGAATGATGGTTGACCCGAAATACGGTGGTGGCGGAATGGACACGATTTCTTATGTGTTGGCTATGGAAGAAATCAGTAAAGTAGATGCCTCTACCTCTGTGGTAATGTCGGTAAACAACTCGCTTTATTGTTGGGGAATTGAAAAATACGGAACGGAAGAACAAAGACAAAAATATTTGGTACCGTGTGCTAAAGGAGAGAAAATTGGAGCTTTCTGTTTATCTGAGCCAGAAGCTGGTTCTGACGCTACTTCACAGAGAACTACTGCTATTGACATGGGGGATCATTATTTATTGAATGGAACAAAAAACTGGATTACCAATGGTGGTTCGGCATCTTACTACATTGTTATTGCTCAAACTGATGTTGCTAAAGGACACAGAGGAATTAATGCTTTTATAGTTGATAAAGAATGGGAAGGCTTTAAAGTAGGTGCGAAAGAAAATAAAATGGGCATTAGAGCTTCCGATACGCATACCTTATTGTTTAATGATGTGAAAGTACCTAAAGAAAACCGTATAGGCGAAGATGGATTTGGTTTTAAATTCGCTATGTCTGTACTTTCTGGAGGAAGAATTGGTATTGCTTCTCAGGCATTAGGAATAGCTTCTGGAGCTTATGAATTAGCATTGGCTTACTCTAAAGAAAGAGAAGCTTTTGGCAAACCAATCCACCAACACCAAGCTATAGCCTTTAAATTAGCAGATATGGCTACAGAAATTGAAGCTGCTCGTTTATTATGTTTAAAAGCTGCTTACTTAAAAGACCAAAAACAAAACTTTGATAAAGAAGGAGCTATGGCTAAAGTGTTTGCTTCTAGAGTAGCCATGTGGGTAACTACAGAAGCGGTACAAGTACATGGTGGTTACGGTTTTGTTAAAGAATACCATGTAGAAAGATTAATGAGAGATGCAAAAATCACTCAGATTTATGAAGGAACCAGCGAAGTACAAAAGATTGTTATTTCTAGAGCTGTTCTTAAGTAAAAGAGAAATTAAAAATACAATTAAAAACAAAAGCCTCAGAGTTCTGGGGCTTTTGTTTTTTGTAGTGGTTTATTTTATAGGCCTAAAAGTATTTTTTATATATTTACAAAAGTAAACCTCAACTAATGAATTAAAAACTGAGGATATATAAGTTGTGTGTAATTAATAAAAAATATGTTTGAAGATAGAGCTAAAAATTTTGCGGAAAGAGCTGAAGGTGGAGCAAAAGTATTTAATGAACAAGATTTCCTTTATGACCTTCAAAACGAAGCTGACCTTTTTAGAAAAAATAAAGACAAAATAGGACATCTACGGAATATTGAATTAGAGATAAAAAAGATTAAAGATGATCATGAAAAAATATGCCCACATGACCCAGGTTCATGTCATAAATCTAAGACTCTCGCAAAATGCCTCTTTTTTGTAGATCAAGAATTGAACGAAATTGTAGATGAAAATTTAGACGAGACCTATTTCTCAGGAAAAGAAAGTGTTTTTGATGATAATGACATCACTATACTACATACCAAAATTGATTCTGTATTGGAAAGACTCGATAAGTTAGGTTATGGTCAAGAAATTATTTATGATGAAATTGAAGAATTGAAAGAATCTTCAAAGAAGATTTCAAAAAAGGATTTTAAATTGCTGTTACTTGGAAAACTGGTTGCTTTCGGAGAAAGAAGATTACTTGGAGAACAATCAGTGCAGGAATTATTTACATCTGCAGGAGAAGTATTTGAAAAAATGATTACAGAATAAATAATGGACTTTTTCGAGAAAAATTTCACAGACGCTATTATTGACAAATTAAAGTCTAAACTTGATCGAGACTTGACACCTAAAGAAGTGAGTTTTTTCAAATTAAAAGGTCTGGAATTGCATATGATATGAAATGATAATGGATTTCATCTCAGATGATGAGAAATCGAGGAATGAAATAGAACAATATGTTAAAAAATATTGTAACGGAAATTGAAGAAAGACAATGAGATATTTAACTTGGACAATAACATTGATAATGAGTCTAGCAATAACAAGTTGCCAAACAGACTTGGATCTAAATGATGTTATTGACCAAAATTCTTCATTCATCTTGACAATTAGAACGGTTGACTCAGAAATAGGTCTTAGTTCTAATGAGACAGAAGAAATCAAAGTGAACACTAAAAAATGGAATAAGCTTGTTGACTTTGCAAAGAAAAATATGGACGGTTGGGAATCAAGTCCTGCATCTTACATTGGAGATGTTTATGTGATACAAAACGACTTTCGACTCATCTATTCTAAGGGGAAAATAGGGGTTGTAATTGCATTTACAGACAAAGAAGGTGAGCCAAAACAGTTCACAAAGAAAACTACCAAAGGAGAGCTTGACTTTTTAACTGAATAAAAATATAAAACATCGCCCCACTTAGGTAGTGTCATAAAAAACAAATAAAAGTTACAGTAGAAATAAGTTATGTTTGAAAAAAGAATAATACTTAACAAAAAATATAAAATGAAAAGAATACTATTTACTGTTATTACAGGATTTACAATTATATTGACTTCTTGTGGAGAAGTTGACCCTAATAAAAATATTGATGAAGGAAAAGTTGATGGAAACTTTTATACAAGTAATGATATTGGTTGGACAATTGAAATTCCAAAAGGTTGGAAAATAGTTGAAAAAGAAAAAACTCAGGAAATGAATGAGAGAGGATTCAAAGCCTTAGAAGAAACTTTAGAAAATGAGATAGATTATAGTGGACTTAAAAACCTTATTTCGTTTCAGAAAAATCAATTTAATCTTTTTCAATCATCTTCAGAACCTTTTGATCTTGAATATGAAGGAGAATGGGATGATAATAATGCTGCTTTAAAAGAGATAATTTATTCAACTTATGAAAATCAAGGAATAAAAGTTGACTCTTCTACTACAAAAATTGAAAATTTAGATGGGTTAGATTTTCAAACATTCAGTTTTACACTTTATGGATCTAAAGGAGAGGTTATCTTGAAACAAATTATGTATAGCAGACTAATTAATGGTTTTGATTTTTGTGTCAATATTAACTATAACAATGATCAAGACAGAGATGAACTTTTAAAAGTATTAAGAAACTCCAAGTTCAAAAAGTAAGAAAATAATAATCCGACTTCTCAAACACATTTGTAAAGCGTTTGTTTACAAAAATTGGTTTTTAATTTTACATTTTTATAGTTCTCTTACTTTCCACAGAAACTAAAGAGCCTTCGGCAAGCATTACAGAGTTTGGTGTTAGTTTATTTAAAAACTCAAACTCTTTTCCATAAACCACTCCAAAATCAACATCAATATCGTAATGCTTTACTTTATATGCTTTCCATTTAGGGTGTCTCACTTCATATTCGTTTGTTTTAAATTCATTCACTTTTGCATAGCCCCAATAATGTTCCGTAATAAATTCAGTTTCGCTATTTAAATCAATATCGAATTTTTCTGTACCAGTCTGAACTTTAAATTTATTCCACTTTCCTTGTTTTTGCCATTGGTACTCAATACTACTTGATTCCTTTTCGATTAACCAAGCATGACTCATTGGCATTGTTTCATAATGCTCCTTATAGACTGTATTTGCAACAAAAGTCAATGCTCTTTTAGGGACAATTTCCTTAATAAAAACAACCCCTCTTTTCCACTCACCATTTTCAAAGCGTTTTACATAAAAACGTAAATTAACTTCCTCAAAATTTACATGAAATGGAATTTTAATTCCTAATAATTTTGTGTTCTGAAACATAAAACCAACCATGCTTACATAACAGTTTCCATTCCACAAATCTAGTTCTGTTCCATTAGGAATATATTTAGTAAGTACTTCCTTATCAATTACATAATTTGCAATAGCAAGTTTTCTCCATTCGGCTTTTAAAAAACTCATAGTTTATAATGTTTACACCTACACGAGTTCCCTAACTCAACTCCAACATTCTATTAACCGATTTAAGGGCTTTTAGCCTGGTTTCTTCAGGTACAAAAATTTCGGGTTGTAGGTGAACTAAACTGGCGTGAATTTTTTCTAAGGTGTTTAATTTCATGTAAGGACATTCGCTGCAAGCACAGGTATTATTAGTTACTGCTGGTGCAGGAATTAACTTTTTATGTGGCACTGCTTGTTTCATTTTATGAATAATGCCAACCTCTGTAGCTACAATAAATTCCGTTGCTTCATCTTCTTCAACAAATTTTAATAAAGCTGTGGTAGAACCTACAAAATCGGCATCATTTAGCACCACTTCCTGACATTCAGGATGAGCAATTAATTTGGCATTAGGATATTTTCCTTGTAACAGTTTCAATTTATCGGCAGAGATTTCAATATGTACTTCACAAGCTCCATCCCAGAGTACCATTTCACGTCCAGTTTTCTTCTGCACGTATTTTCCTAAATTAATGTCGGGAGCAAAAATTATCTTAGCATCTTTTGGCAGACTATCCACAATTTTTACCGCATTGGAAGAGGTACAAATAATGTCGCTCAGTGCTTTTATTTCTGCCGAGCAATTGATGTAACTGATTACCGTATGATTAGGATATTGTTTTAAAAAGGCTTCAAACTTATCGGTTGGTGCTGAATCTGCCAAGGAGCAACCAGCATTCAAATCGGGAATAATTACTTTTTTGGTAGGGTTTAGAATTTTGGCGGTTTCGCCCATAAAATGTACTCCAGCAAAAAGTATTACATCGGCATTGGTTTTAGCTGCTTCTTGTGCTAAGCCTAAACTATCTCCAATGTAATCAGCAATATCCTGAATTTCTTCTTGTTGGTAATAATGAGCTAATATCACCGCATTTTTTTCTTTCTTCAGTCGAGCAATTTCTTCTACCAAAGTTTTCTCTTTCTCTAACTCAGCTGTAACAAAGCCTTGTTCTTTTACTTGTTCAATTATATCCATAATAAATGTATTAAATAGTCATCGAGAAAATTCTTGTTGTAGGCTGTTTTCTTATTAAATGTAAATCGAACGCCATACATACATTCCTAACAAATGGTCGAGCTTTTTCGGGCAGTTGCAATCCGTTTTCGGTAAAAACTACCAAGCCGTCACTCTCCATTTCTTTTAAACGTTCAATACAAGCATCCAACTCTGGAAATTGCATTGCTTCATCTTCCCAAGAAGTTTCAAAATGACACATAATGTTTAAAATATGTTTTCTAATCACCAAATCTTCATCCGACAATAAATGTCCTCTAAAAATTGGAATTACACCTTTATTTACTGTTTCTTGATACTCCTCAACCGTTTTTAAATTTTGAGCAAAACTATACCAAGAATCGCTAATAGAACTCATTCCCAAACCAATCATTAATTGAGTTTTAGAAGCGGTATAACCCATGAAATTTCGGTGTAAAGTCTTGTTCTCCATTGCTTTATGCATACTGTCTGTTGGTAATGCAAAATGATCCATACCTATTTCCACATAACCTAAATCGCCTAATAATTGCTTTCCGGTTTCGTACAACACTCTTTTTTCCTCTGCAGTTGGTAAATCATTTTCATCGTAGCCTCTCTGCCCAACTCCTTTAATCCATGGCACATGAGCGTAACTATAAAAAGCAATTCTATCAGGTTTTAAAGCTTTTGTTTTGTTGATCGTATCAATAATTCCTTCTTTGGTTTGGTGTGGCAATCCGAACACTAAATCGTGACTAATAGAATTGTAACCTATTTTACGAGCATTTAGCGTTGCTGCTTCTACTTTTTCATAGGGTTGAATTCTGTTGATCGTTTTTTGTACTTTTTCATCATAATCTTGTACGCCAAAACTGCAACGGGTAAAGCCTAGGTTGTATAAAGTTTCTAAATGTTCATAAGTAGTATTGTTGGGATGTCCTTCAAAACTGAACTCATATTCTTCGCATTTTTCGGCATCTTGTAAAATTCCATTAATCAGTTTAGCCAAGTTTTCAGGACTAAAAAAAGTAGGTGTTCCTCCACCCAAATGTATTTCTCTGATACGAGGTTTTTCGGGCAATTCGTTGCAGTACAATTTCCATTCTTTCAAAACGGTATCGATATAAGGTTCTTCAACGCTATGTTGTTTGGTTATACGTTTATGGCAACCGCAAAATGTACAGAGTTTTTCGCAAAAAGGTAAGTGAATATATAAGCTTATTCCTTCTGTAGCATTAGATTCCACGAAAGCACGTTTCATGGTGCTTATCCAATCGTTGTAAGCAATTCCTTCTTCATTCCAAAAAGGAACGGTTGGATAACTGGTATATCGTGGTCCGGCAATGTTGTATTTTTGTATTAAATTATTGTTAATCATATAATTTAGTTTTGAGCTAATATTTTTTCGCCAATTTTTTTGGCAAATTCTCTAATTTCTTCAGCCGTAGCGGTATCGCTTGTTGCTCTTTCGTAAGTATCACTCATAGTAATCATACTTTGAAAAAAGAAATGTTTCATTTCATCTATCATCATTTCTTTTGTCCATAAATCTATACGCAACGTGTTATTTTCTTTAGCATCCCAAAGGCTCATCATAAATGCTTTACATTCGCTAGAAGCGTCTTGCATATCGTCTTTAGAGTTCCAAGTAATTTTTTGTGGAACATGATTTTCATCTAAACTTACTTTAATGTTTATTTCAGATTGTTTCATATGTAGATATTTATTGTTATTTACTATTTTATTTGATGACCTTAAGTCATCGCTATTAAATTTCGCTCCGTTTGAGCTTTTGTGTTTTATTCTTTTTTTCAACTCACCCCCAAGTCCATCTTACGATAACTTCTCCCCCTCTCTTCAAAAGAGAGGGGACAAGGGGGAGAGTAATTTAATTATTCATCTCTATACCAATTTTGTCTTATCTTAAATGTTTCACGTAATTACATTAAGGTTTGTATTTTGATTTCGTCAGTATTTTTTGATGGTCTTTTTCCTGCATCAATTCAGGAATGGTTACTTCCGGATTTTTTTCCATGTAGGCTGTTACAATTTGCCATCCTAAATAATGCCCTATTCTTCCAGGAGAACCTTCAGGAAAACCTTGAGTAAAAGGAGCTTCTCCCATAAACTTTATAATTTGATTATTTTCTTTGGTATAGAGCAACTCGTTATCCATAAAATAAAACCAAATTTCTTTTTTGTTGTTTTCGCACCAATCGTATTGTTCTTGAGAATAATTAATTTTTTTAGCGTCTTTTTCACTAGGAATAAGAGCATCCAACATATAAATTATTTTTCCCTGATGTATCATTTCTTCCATTAAATTTGGCTGAGTAATGGGCATTTCAAATTCTGTAGAAACCCATCCCAACAAAACACTCGGCACTAAATACTCTGGAGTCATTAGCATACTTTTATATTGCGGTAAGCCTAACTGAGTATAAGCTTTGTAATCACTTCCTAAAAACATATCTAAACCAATTCCTAGGTAATCTTTTCCTGTGGCAATGGCATAATTAAATCCCGAAACATAGGTAATTATGGTAGGCACTTTTTCATTAGGAAAGTAGTATTTATAGTGCTTAAAAGCTTCTGTTAGTTTTTTTTGGTAGGGAGAGAAATCTGGAAATTGTTGTTTTACATCTGCATAAACATCTCTAATTCCGGGGTCGGTTCTAAAAGCATTTAACTGGAAATTAAAATCGCCTCTTCTGGCATCTCCAATATTGATAATTTGGTTGGTAAAATCATCAAAAAAAGGTTGATAGTTTTTAGCTATCACATCAATTTCATCATTAGTAAGTTTTTCTTCTTTTTGAAACAACTCTTTTTCAAAAGCTTTTACTTCTAATTCCAACTCAACATGTGAAACATCAATATCTAAAGGATTGTCTGAACATGAAAACAGGCTGAATACAAATAAAATGACAATAAAAAAACTGCTAAAAAGATTCCTATTTTTTATTATTTGGTACATGCTAGATTAATCTTATAATATTTGTATAAATTTGTATTTCAATATTAACTTATAAGCTATAAGAAAATGAAAAAAGCAAAGTTACTTACTTTAATACTATTTATAGGAATTATTACCAACCTTTCTGCACAAGAAAGTGAAGATAGAAAGTTTAGATTTGGATTACATTTCTCGCCTAATATTTCATGGCTAAACCCTTCTTCTGATGGGTATGAAAAAAATGGTTCTTCCATTGGTTTTTCTTACGGATTGTCTGCTGAATTTTTCTTAGCTAAGAACTATTTATTCTCAACTGGCTTAACACTAAACAAATTAGGTGGAAACCTTAGTTATTTTGATCATTTTCATGATGCAGATAACAATGTGTACTCCTTTACACAAATTGACCAATCTTATAACTTAAAATACATTGAAATTCCACTTACATTGAAATTGAGAACCAATGAAATTGGCTACATGACTTATTACGGAAATTTTGGTGTAAAAACTGGGTTTAACTACAGTTCTAATGGTGATTTTGATTATAAAAATGTAAGCGGTGGAATTTCTAAAAGTGATGTTGATATAAAAGACGATATTAAATTTTTTAATGCTTGGTTAGTAATTGGCGTTGGTGCAGAATACAGCATTTCTGGAAATACTACCGTTATGTTTGGCTTCACCTTTAATAATGGCTTTATAAATACATTAGATAATAAACTTGTTAATTCAGATGGAAATGGAGCTCCTATTTATAATGCAGATGGAACTCCAAATTACAAAAACAAATCAGCCAACGCTAATCTTAATTACTTTTCTTTAGATTTAGGTATCTATTTTTAACACCTGAGCATGATTAATTCTGAAAAAACGGTTACCCATATTGTTAATTGGTTGAAACAATATGCAGAAAAAGCACATGCAAAAGGTTTTGTTATTGGTATTTCTGGAGGTATAGATTCTGCTGTTACTTCTAGCTTAGCAGCCCTTACCAAACTGCCAGTTTTGTGTTTGGAAATGCCTATTTATCAACACGAAAGTCAAGTTAATAGAGCAATAAAACACATCAATAAGTTAAAGGAAGTACATCATAATGTAAGTACTGTAAAAACCGATTTAACCCCAGTTTTTGATAGTTTTTTAACCGCTCTTTCTACCAACAAAGACAATAAATCTGAAGCATTGGCTTTAGCTAATTTAAGAGCAAGAATGCGAATGACAGCACTTTATTACCACGCTCAAAAAAATGGTTTTTTAGTAGTGGGTACGGGCAATAAAATTGAAGATTTTGGTGTTGGCTTTTATACCAAATATGGTGATGGAGGTGTGGACATTAGTCCTATTGCTGATTTAACCAAAACCGAAGTGTATGCGTTGGGAGAAGTTTTAGGTGTAATTAAGGAAATTATGGTTGCTCCACCAACTGACGGATTGTGGGGAGATGAAAGAACTGATGAAGACCAAATTGGTGCTTCTTATCCAGAATTAGAGTGGGCTATGGATTTTGTGAATGCTAATTCAACAGAAACTAATCTAACTAACAGACAAAAAGAAGTGCTGACTATCTACAAAAAACTAAATGCAGCTAATCAGCACAAAATGAATCCTATTCCAGTTTGTATAATTCCTGAGGAATTGAGAAGATAATTATTCTTTTTGTTGCGTAATTAATTCCTCTCTTTTTTCAAATCCATTGTTTTTGATGATGTTGTAATGAAAATCTCCCTGGTATTGATTGTACTCAACAATTGCAACGGGAAAATCAAAATCTGAATCATCAATATCATCCGATTTTTTAATTAACTCAATATCGCATTCAAACGGATCTGCATAATAAACACTTGCTAAGGTAGAAAATACTATCCTTTTAGTTAAATAGCCTTCTTTTGACAATTCTATTGTATAGTATTTGTTTATCCACAAGTTATAAGCGAATTTATTGGCAATATAATCTGAGTGGATTAACGAATTGTCTTCGTATAGCTTAATCTCTACATTATTTAATTTTTTACCTTTTTCGTTTACGATGTAGCCTCTAAACTCTATCTGACCAAAACCATTAATGGTAATTAGAAAAGCAGCTAAAAATGTAATTATTGTTTTCATATCTCTATGTTTTAAATTGTCGTTATTTTATTCTTTTGAACTATACAAAATACTGACATTTAAGAACATAAAAAAAGATGTGAAATACGTAAATTGATAAAAAGAAATATCAACTTTTATTACGCAGAACTACGTAATACAAGCAACAATAAATACGATAAAAATGAGGTTTAAACTTCTAAGCTAACAAGAAATCCTGCGTATTTTCTAATGTTGAGCACAATGCCATTTTCAAAAATTAAATATTGTCCTTTTATCCCTACTAACTTTCCTTCGTACTCAGGAACTTTCTCAAAACCTATACTTTTTACTTTTACAGGATAATGTAACACAGGAAAATGGATGTTGATGATTTCGTTTTCAGGTAAAATATATTCGTGGTAAGCTGCATCCACCAATTGTTTAACTTTCTCTTTTTCGGCAATTAAATCTAAATTAGGATGTACATTTTTGAGCATTTGTTGCCAATTGGTTTTATCGTCTAAATGTTTTTTTAGGCAAACCTCTATCATTCCTGCTAAATAGCGATTAGGTGTTTCTGCTAATTTTATTGCTTGTGAAGCTCCTTGGTCTATCCATCTGGTAGGGACTTGTGTGTGTCGTGTAATTCCTACCTTTAATCCGCTAGTTAGTGATAAATAAACTACATGTGGCTGTAATTGCACCGATTTTTCGTACTCCAAGTCCCTGTCTTCAATACCTAAATGAGCTTGCGATTTTTCAGGATGAATAATCCAGTCAGCTGCTTCGGGAGCATCTCTAAAACAAGGGTAACAAAATCCTTGGTTAAATGATTTTACCGTTTTTCGTCCACATTTTATGCAATAAATAGCGTTCTCATAAGTCAACTTAATGGTTTGACCTATTAACTCATTGAGATAAACCAACTCCTCTCCCACAGGTAAGTGATATTGCACCTCATCCTGAAGTTGTGTTTGCATTTTTAAAAGGGAACCGGTTTTTTTCATATGTAAAGTACTTAGGAATACTTATAAGTGCCTTGAGTACTTATAAGTTGGGATTAGTTATTTATTTTTTAATTTGTTTTTTATCGATGTGAAAATTGCTAATAATTCATTCGATTCCTCATAAACAGGTTTAAATAGATTTTTTTCCATCCAATTTAATTCATCAATAATTTCTAACCAATATACAGTTTCACTCGCCTCGCTTTCACTAATTTTTATTTTATTATAAAAGTCAGCAGAACTTCTTCCTCTATTAGCCTCTCGATAATTTGCACCAATACTTGTTCCTGATTTAGTAAGCTGATTTCTCAAAACCCTTCCTTCAGGAGTGTTTGGTAATGTTGAAGATGTTTTGATAATAGCAACAGCAAATTTTCTCGTACGAACTTCTAACAATTTGCTAAATTCTTTATTGTCCATTTTTAATATTTTTTGATTTTTATCAACTTCTAAGTACTCTAAGTACTTCTAACTCTAAGTACTCGTTAAGTCTGTATCACCCCAACATTATATCTTTTTGTAATTGGAGCGTGGTCGGCAGCTTCAATTCCCATCGAAATCCATTTTCTGGTATCCATAGGGTCGATGATGGCATCTGTCCAAAGTCTTGCAGCAGCATAGTAAGGAGAAATTTGTTCGTCATAACGGTCTTTAATTCTGTTATATAATTCATCCTCTTTTTCTTTGGTAATTTCTTCTTCGCCCTTCGCTTTTAATGACGCGACTTCAATTTGCAATAAGGTTTTTGCAGCTGAAGCTCCACTCATTACCGCTAATTGTGCCGAAGGCCAAGCAACAATTAATCTTGGGTCATAAGCTTTGCCGCACATAGCATAGTTTCCTGCTCCGTAAGAGTTTCCCATAATAATAGTAAACTTAGGAACAACAGAGTTTGCCTGAGCAGCAACCATTTTAGCTCCATCTTTAATAATTCCTCCATGTTCAGAACGTGAACCTACCATAAAACCGCTAACATCTTGCAAAAACACCAACGGAATTTTCTTTTGGTTACAATTCATAATAAAACGTGCTGCTTTGTCTGCCGAATCGGAATAAATAACTCCACCAAACTGCATTTCTCCTTTTTTAGATTTTACTACCATACGCTGGTTGGCAACAATTCCTACCGACCAACCTTCAATTCGAGCATAGCCACAAACAATAGTTTGTCCGTAAGCATCTTTGTATTCTTCAAATTCTGAATTATCAACCAAACGTTTGATAATTTCTCTTACATCATAAGGTTTTTCGCGTGTATCGGGTAAAATGCCGTAAATTTCTTTTGGGTCTAATTTAGGTGCTACGGCTTTCACTCTGTTAAATCCTGCTTTTTCGTAATCACCAATTTTATCCATGATGTTTTTAATCCTGTCTAAACAATCATGGTCGTCTTTACATTTATAATCGGTAACTCCTGAAATTTCGCAATGCGTTGTTGCTCCACCTAAGGTTTCGTTATCTATACTTTCGCCAATTGCTGCTTTTACTAAATAAGAACCTGCTAAAAAGATAGAGCCTGTTTTGTCCACTATCATAGCTTCATCGCTCATAATTGGTAAATAAGCCCCTCCGGCAACACAACTTCCCATAATGGCAGCTATTTGTATAATTCCCTCTGATGACATGATGGCGTTGTTTCTAAAAATTCTTCCAAAATGTTCTTTATCGGGAAAAATTTCATCTTGCATGGGCAAGAAAACGCCTGCACTATCTACTAAATAAATAATGGGCAATTTGTTTTCCATAGCAATTTCTTGGAATCGTAGATTTTTTTTAGCAGCTATAGGAAACCAAGCTCCGGCTTTTACAGTAGCATCATTGGCAACTACCAAACATTGTTTTCCTTTTACATAACCTATCATCCCCACTACTCCACCAGAAGGACAACCACCTTGTTCTTCGTACATGCCTTCTCCGGCAAAAGCACCAATTTCTATTCTTAGCGATTTTTTATCCAATAAATAATCAATTCTTTCTCTGGCGGTAAGCTTACCTTTAGCATGGTGCGATTCAATTTTTTTCTTTCCTCCACCTAAATAAACTTTTTCTAACTTTCTGTTTAAATCTGATACCGAAAGTCGGTTGACATCTTCGTTCTTACTAAATTCTATATCTATCTTTTTTGCCATTTTTTTGTGCTTTTTTATTTAATTCTCAAAAATACTTTTTTAGAAAGTTAATTAAAGTGATTTTGAATATAAATTTTTATTTAACCGCAAAGTCGCGGAGACGCAAAGACGGGAAAAAAGTTAAGGGTTATTTGTTATTGGTTGATTGTAAACTTCTAATTCAACCACAGAGGCACAGAGAACACGGAGTGATTTTATCCGTGCAAATCCGTTAAATCTGCACCATCTGTGTTCCATCAAACTCCAAAAACAAATTTAGACAACAACATAAACACAGTTGTAACAATGATAACACCCAACAAATTAAATAAAATTCCTGCACGAATCATCTGTTTTATTTTTACATAACCCGAACCAAAAATAATGGCTTGGGTAGGCGATGCAACAGGCATCATAAAAGCACAACTTGCCGAAAGAGTTGCGGGAATCATCAATAAAATGGGTTCTATATCTAATGCTATACTCGCTTGTGCTAAAATGGGTAACACCAAATTGGTAGTTGCTGTATTGGAGGTCACTTCTGTAAGTAAGGTAAGTACCACACAAACTACTACAACCATCACTAGCGGAGAGGAAAAAGTCATCTGTGCAAAGAGGCTTCCTACAACATCCGATAAACCCGATGATGAAAAGCCACCTGCAATGGCAAAACCTCCACCAAAAAGCAACAAAACACCCCATGGTAATCTATGTACATGACTCCATTTTAACAACATTTCTCCTTGTCTTTGTTTGGAAGGAATGAGAAATAACAAAGTTGCAGCAGCAATAGCTATTGTGGCATCAGTTGCCATTTCTAACCCAAAAACAGTTCGCCAACCGTGTATAGTAATGGTTTCAGATAAGCGTAAATCCGAACCTGTTATCCACAAAACAGCAGCCATAAAAAATACCAATCCTGACAAGGCTTCATCTCTCGTAATTTTCCCTAATCCGTGCAACTGACTTTTTACTACCTCATTACTTTGTAGCAGATTGTCTTTAGGCATTCTGTATATTATTTTGGTAAGCAATAACCAACCTGTAATGATAAAAGTAATTGCAATTGGTAAGCCCATCATCATCCATTGTGTAAAACCAATGGCTGCTTTATCAGGAAAAATAGTTTGGTACATTTCTATAAAAATCATGTTGGGCATGGTGCCAATAACTGTTGCCATTCCGCCAATATCTGCAGCATAGGCTATACATAGCATTAAGGCAACTGCAAAACGACTTATCAGCTTTTTGTTATCGTTGGAGATGCTAGTTTTTAATTCCTCAATAATGGAAATGCCTATGGGCATCATTACCATTACCGTAGCGGTGTTGGATATCCACATACTTAAAAAAGCGGTGGTGATCATAAATCCTAAAATAAGATGAGCAGGTTTACTGCCAATAATACTAACAATTTTCAATGCTAATCGCTGATGCAGATTAGATTGCTGAATGCCTTGAGCCAACATTAACCCACCGAGAAACAGAAAAATGATTTCTTTACCATAAAATACAGCAGTATCTTTTGCATCTAAAATGCCAAAAAGTGGAAACAAAAACATGGGAAACAAAGAAGTTACAGCAATGGGCAATACTTCAAAAATCCAGCAGACAGCCATAAGAATAACGATTGCTGCCATGATGGGTGCTTTAGGATTATCAGCAGATGGCACTAGCCAATAGCCAACTGCTGCAAATATAATTGCCAGTAAAAAGTACATCCATTTTTTAGAAACCGATTTCACTTAATTGATATTAGATTTCCAAAAATAGTATAAAAGTCTCGAAATATGCTTTTTGCTTAGAGATGAGTTGTATTTTTTGTATGTTTGGGGGAATAAATTGAAGACAACCAAAAAAATAACATTCATGACAATAGATAAAAAACTTATTGATTATAAAATTAAGAAGCGTAATGATACCTACTTCTTAGTAACAGAATCGGATTTAAATGAAATAAAAAGTAAAAGTAGTTATGCTGACTGGTCATTTCTTTTTACTTCAATATTTTTGGGAGCCCTTGTTTCTATAATTATTACTTTAGCTTATGGTCTCGATTTAAAATCAGATGCAAAAAGTATTCTATACACACTCTTATGGGTGTTTGCTGTTCTTAGTACGACATGTATTATTTTATCAGTAATTCTTCATCAGGAAAGAAAAAAGGTAATTATAAAAATTAAAGGAAAAGAAGACATTAGTTTACAGGTCGAAGAATACCATGAGCAACCTAATCCTGAGAAATTTAAAGGGAACAATCGCTTAGGGTTAAATGTTGATGTAAATCAGAGGCAATTATTTTTTCAAGCAATCAAAAACGATACAATATTAAATTTATTAAAATCATCATATCACGAAAATACCAGAAAAAAAGACTATTTCACTTTTATACTTCATGATGTAAATAAAGATGTAGATAGTTATTTCAAAAAGTTTCTTGAAGAAAATTCTATCAAATATATTGATAATAAATTCATGTAACTACTTCTTAAAAAATAGCTTTGCTGAACTTAAAAGATTCCCTCCTCTAAGCGTAGAATTTTCTACGCTTTTTTTATAAAAATAATTTTAATATATTTACAACTAATACTTTATACAAAAAGTTAATCCATTAACCAATGAAAAAACAACATATATTTTGGTTGACAATAGTTATTTTTTCTATAGTAAATTGCACAAAACATCCTTTTGACCATAGAAATAAATATTTAGGAAAGTGGGGATTTGAAGTAGAATATGTAGAAATCAATACCGATAGTGTTGGATACTACTATTACGATAAATGGACGTATATAGGAGAAATTAAATATGGTAAGAAAGATGATGAAATACTAATAAAATATTCTGATAATAATTCAGTCACATTATTGGTTGATAAAAACGGAATTTTATCAGGCTTCCCAAATCACTATAGCTCTGGTAAATTTGAAAGTAAAAATAAAATTGAGATCAACCTAAAAATATCAGGAGGATTAGGCGGTGGAATTAGCCATAGAATTAAAGGAGAAAAATAACTATTACTCTCTCGAAAAAGCCCGGCTTGTGAGTTATTATCTATTCATTTTTTTTTCAACTTAAAAGATTTCTCTAGCGTCATTTTACTAAGTTTTGTTCCTCAACTTGTAAAATTTTGTTCGAAATGACAATTGCTAAAAAAAACCAACTAAAACTTCAAATTAATTTGATTATCTCTTTTGGTAAGTTTAAATTTAGGTTCGTCCATGTGTTTTAACTCAGAGGTAAGTAGTTTGTTATTCAGCTGAATAAATTCTTTCATCACAAACTTTTTAAGTTGTTTTTTGTTCTTTAGCAAATCTTTCAACTCAAAATCTGTATCATCTCTGTTGACAATAATTAGGTTAAATAAATCTTCCACCAACGCAATTTCAATAGACTCTTTAAGTATAGGGTTATACTTTTGAATTAGGGCTTTTATTTTTTCTTTTTCATTTGGAGTCATGATTAGTTAAAGCGTTTATAAGTTTATCAGTTGTTTTATTTATCTATCTGTAAAGTAGAGCGTCTGAATTATATTTTTCGAGGCTTTCGCAGTTTTGAAATTCAGGAGTTTACTTTCGTAAATGACTGATTTTTAAAACAAGAGTAACGAAGAAGTCGGACATTATAAATAGACGTTAACCAAATAATGCATCTTGCATGGTATAAATCCCCTTCTTATTATGAATAAATTCAGCCGCTATTACTGCCCCTTGAGCAAAACCTTCTCTGTTATGAGCGGTATGTTTTATTTCAATATCATCTATGGTAGAGGAATACGTTACTTGATGGGTTCCTGGAACATTTTCAATTCTGTGGGCTTCAATAAACAACTCACTTTTATCTGCTGATGGTTGTATTCCCCACTTTGTTTTAGCATCTAAATTAGTAATGATACCTTCTGCTAAAGTTATTGCCGTACCACTAGGAATATCTAATTTTTGCGTATGATGTACTTCGTCCATTTTTACTTCATAATCGGGGTGATTATTCATCAGTTTTGCTAACTGCTCATTCAGTTTAAAAAACAAATTAACGCCCACACTGCAATTGGTTGCATATAATAATGTTCCTTGGTGTTGAGCACACTTTTCTTTTACCGCATCAAATTGATGGTACCAACCAGTTGTTCCAACTACAATAGGCACATTGTTTTCCAAACAAGTGGAAATAGATTTTACCGCATTTTCGGGAGTAGTAAACTCAATAGCTACATCTACTTCTTTTAAATTCGCAGGGTTTAAATCTGCTGCATTGTCCACCGTAATTTTTAAAGTTACCTGATGTCCTCTTTCTAAAGCAATTCTTTCAATTACTTGTCCCATTTTGCCGTAGCCTATTATTGCAATGTTCATGTTTAATGTTTGATGTTTGAAGTTTGAAGTTTGAAGTTTGATGTTCAAATCTATGAATTTATTTTTAATCGCTCTACTATTTTATGCTCACATTTACTAAGTAAGTTTAAACATTAACTAAAGAAAATTCTCTCGCAAAGACGCAAGGACGCAAATATTGTTTTGTTCAGTCTTCAGTTTGCAGTATTCAGTCCACAGTCTTCAAAATTTCTAATTTTAAAAACACACCCCTGCCCCTCTCAAGAGGGGAATCCAACGCACATTTCCAACGTCAAACTTCAAACCTTAAACTTTGAACCTAAAAAGCAGATTTTCTCACTCAAAACTATTGTTACCAATAGATATTGTATAATTTTGAAGCATGAACAAACTGAAGTTGCTTTTTAACTATCTTGGCTTTCTCTTAAAATCTAAGAACGAGCATGGTATTCAGTCTCCATTTGTTTTTGAGCTTTACACTCAGATTATTAAAGATGATCAAAAATATTATTGTTTTGATGATATTGAATCGATAAGAGCTATGCTTTTACTAAGTAAACAAAAAATCAACGTAACAGATTTGGGAGCGGGTTCAAAAGTTCATTCTTCAACTGAAAGAAAGATTGCCAATATCACTAAATTTTCTTCTAAGCCTGCAAAATACGGACAATTATTATTTCGGTTAGCCAATAGGTTTAAACCATCATCCATTATAGAAATAGGCACATCGGTTGGAATTAGTACGATGTATTTAGCTGCTCACAGCTCAAAATGTACGGTACACACCATTGAGGGTTGTCCTAATATTACCAAAATTGCTAAGGTAAATTTTAAAAAGATTGGCTACAACAACATAAAAATTTACAATGATAGTTTTGAAAATGCGTTACCAACTATCGTTTCTCAACATGAAACGCTAGATTTTGTTTATTTTGATGGCAACCACACAAAAGTTGCTACCCTCTCCTATTTTAATATGTGTATAGAAAAAGCTTCAGAAAAAAGTGTTTTTATTTTTGATGATATTTATTGGTCGGATGAAATGAAAGCTGCTTGGAAAGAAATAAAAAAACATCCTAAAGTAACCACTACAATTGATGTTTTTGCATTTGGAATTGTATTGTTTAACACTGATTTAAGTAAAGAAAACTTTGTTTTAAGGTATTAATTCTTAAAAAGAAACATTTTCTTTTTCTCCTAAAAACTTAGGTTGGGTGTTAAGAATATAAACATCTATTACCGCAAGAGTTTTGGCTAAATATTCTCTCACTTGCGTTTTAAAAGCATATTTTTCGGGCGGATTTTGAGCTGCATAAGCAATTGCATTAATATTAAATTTATTGGCAATAAATAAAGCTCTTTCCACATGGAAACGCTGGGAGATGATTACAAAATTATTTTGACCAAAAACTTCTTTACACCTAACCACCGAATCTAAAGTTCTGAAACCTGCAAAATCTAAAGTAATGGCACTATCCGGAACACCTAACTTTACCAAAGCTTTAAACATTTGTCGAGGTTCGTTGTATTCCAACAAACTATTATCGCCACTAACAATAATGTGTTTTACTTTTTTATTGTGATAAAGTGCTGCGGCAGCTTCAATACGGTATTTAAAAAACAAGTTTGTTCTTCCTTTGATAGTATATTCGCTAGTACCAAGCAATAAGGCTACTGGGTAATCCTCAGGAAAACCTTCTACCTTATTATGAATAGCAGCTTTTGTAGAATTAATAATTACGATATTGCTAAAGGTTACCAACAACACTAAAGCAACTAAACTTATAATAAAAAACCCTACAACCTTCCTTCTTGTAATTCGCATTAAAATTTAATTTAACAAGCATAAAAAATTCCCATAAAATTATGGGAATTTTTATACTATTATCTATTAATTGAATTATTTATTATTCAAAAACTTCATCACCTAATTTAGTGTTAATTTCAATTGCCGTTACCGTCATGTCTAGGGTTTGTGGACCAAAAGCTTGTTTAGTTTTATGGGCAAACATAATTCCGTTTACTTCTTTATAGTCTGATAATTCAGAAACAACAGTAATTGGTTCTGGCATTTCATCACTTTCTTGAATAGCCATTGATTTCACTTTTAAACCAGAAGCTACACTAAACCATTCTGTTTCTGTATCGCCATTTGGTTTAGTTTGAACCATTTTATAAGCATCTTCACCATTTATTGGTTCAATTCCTAACAATTCATAAGTAATTCCATGGTCGGCATATTTTGCATCTAAAAACATTACCGAGCTAAGTTTTAAATCCTCTAAATCATCTCCTGTAATATCTTCATTACCTTGCATACCAGAAGATTTTCCTGTAGTTCCATTAAATGTTTGTTTTTGAATTACCATTGTTCCCATAGTAATTGCATTAGCAAACTTATTAGGTGCTTTTTGGTAACGAGTAACATTAATAGATTGTCCTTGTATAGTAGCATCCATTCTTACGGTTATGTCTTTAATTTTCTTTAGTTTTTTATCTAATTTTTTACCTTTAGGCATTCCGTATTTAGATTCTATGTATTTATTCATAACGGTTTCAGCAGTTACACCTTCTGGAGCAGGTTTTAGAGCTTCTACATAATCATTTCCATAAATATCATAGTAGCTAACTTTTTGGTCAGCATCAAACTCAGCAAGCTTATCAGCAATGTTTTTGTTTCCAACCACTAAAATAATGGCATTGTTTGGAGTAATGTATTTCTCAGCCATTTCTTTCACATCCTCAATAGTAACTGCAGCAATTTGCTCCATATAAGTAGCGTAATAATCTGCTGGCAATTTATACTTTTCAGTTTCTATAGCGAAACGAGCAATTGTCTGCGGGTCTTGTAAAGTGTAGGCAAAAATTCCTGATGCGTAGTTTTTCATTCCTTGCAATTCATCAGCTGTAACTTTTTCATCAGCAATTCTATTTAATTCTACCATAAATTGAGTTAAAGCACTATCAGTAACATCGTTTCTCACTTTAGCATTGGCATTAAAATAACCTACTAATTCATCAGCACTTAGCGTAGAATAAGCTCCATAAGTATAACCATGTTTTTCTCTTAAGTTCATAAATAATCTTGCTGTAGCACTTCCTCCTAAAATAGAATTAAGGATTCTTGTTTTAACAACATCTGGATTACTTTTTTTAAGATTTACAGGGTAAGTAATGTTAATTACCGACTGAGAAGCTCCTTCTTTATGAACAAAAGCTACTTCTGTTTGTTTTGGTGATGTAGGCATTTTGTATTTGTTTACAGGCACATCAGCTTTTTCCCAAGCAGCAAAATACTTTTCAATTAATGGTTGAATTTCTTTTACGCTTACATCTCCAACAACTGCTAAGTAAGAAACATTTGGTCTGAAATACGTTTTATAATAATTTTTACAAGCTTCTAAGGTAACTTTTTCAACTGTTTCTTCAGTAGTAATTTCTCCATAAGGATGGTTTTTACCATAAACCAATACTGATCTAACATTTGCAGCAATAGCATCTGGATCATCTTTAGATGAAGCTATACCTGAAATGGTTTGCGTTTTAAGCTTGTCCAATTCTTCTTGTTTAAAATCTGAGTTTAACACCACATCAGAAAGAATCTCTAAAATTTTAGCTTGGTGTTTTTTTAGTGATGAAGCATAAACACCTTTTGCAGATGTGCTTAATGTAGCACCAATAAAATCGATTTCTTCATCTAATTGTTGCTTGGTTCTATTGGTTGTTCCTCTTTCTAACAACTGTCCGGTAATGTCAACATAACCTTTCATATCGCCTTCTAAAACAGGATCAACATCTAAGTTTAATGAAAAAGCCACTTTAGGCAATTTATGATTTTCAACCACAAATACTTTTAATCCGTTTGGTAAGGTAAACGTTGCTGGTTGACTTAAATTAATTTTTGGTGCAGGAGCAGGAGCAGGCACTTTACTTCTGTCTAGTTTCTGTGCAAAAGCACCGGTAATCATTGTTAATGATAAAATATATATGCTTAATTTTTTCATGAGTTTATATTTATTAATTTTTGATTAGTAAATGATTTTAGCTATTAATTATTTTTCTTTAGGTAAATAATGTAAAACCACTCTATTATCTTTTCTGAAATATTTATTCGCTACACGTTTTAAATCTTCACGAGTTACTTTCATGTATCTATCAATTTCTGTATTAATTAAGTTGGCATCGCCATAATATACATGATAGTTAGCTAAATTTTCAGCAATTCCTTCCACTTTTGCATTTTTAGAAACCATATCGCTTTCAATTTGGTTTTTCATTTTTTGGAATTCTTCTTCAGAAATTAATTCATTCTGCACTTTTTCTATTTCTATATTAATAGCTTCTTCTAAATCATTAACAGCCACTCCCATATTAGCTATTCCAAACATTAATGATAATCCTGGATCTTCTGTTGGGAAAGGAAATGCACCTACAAATAAGGCTTTTTGTTGTTCATCAACAATGCTTTTTTGCATTCTAGAACTATTTCCCTGAGAAAGAATTTGAGCTAACATTTCTACTGCATAAGCATCTGGCGTTCCTTGTGCAGGTGTGTGGTAACCCATCATTACTGCTGGCAACTGAATATTATCATAAACAGTATCTCTAATTTCTTTGTTTTTAATTGGCTCTACTACTGTTGGTCTAACAATTTCTTTTGTTCCTTTAGGAATGCTAGAAAAATACTTGTTTATCCATTGTTTTGCTTGTTTAACATCAAAATCTCCAGCAATAGATAAGGTTGCATTGTTAGGTACATACCACATTTTGTAAAAATCTCTAAACTCTTCAATTTTTGCTTGATTTAAATGCTCTAACGAACCTATTGGCACCCATTGGTAAGGATGTTCTTCAAAAGCTCTTCCAAACATTTCCATTAAAAAAGAACCATAAGGTCTGTTTTCAAAAGATTGTCTGTACTCTTCTTTTACTACTTCTCTTTGTGTTTCCACACCAGTTTCATCAATTTTAGCATGTAACATTCTTTCTGCTTCCATCCATAAACCCAATTCTAATTGATTAGAAGGTAAAATTTCAAAGTAAAAAGTTCTATCAAAAGAAGTATTAGCATTTAAAATACCTCCGTTGGAACTTACCATTTTCATATATTCTCCTCTACCAATGTTTTCAGAACCTTCAAACAATAAATGTTCAAAGAAGTGAGCAAAACCTGTTCTGCTTGGATCTTCATTTTTAGAGCCTACATGGTAAAGCACCGTTACAGCAACGATTGGTGTTGATTTGTCTTGATGTAAAATTACATTTAAGCCATTATCTAGCTTAAATTGCTCAAATTTAATTTTGTTTGCCTGAGCGTTAGCTCCTGTAATTACAGCTAAACACAGGGCTGTTGATATTAAAATTTTCTTCATAGTATAGTTATTATTCATTAATATTTGAAATCTATTCAGCGAAAATAAGAATTATTCCTACTTCATTTATCACAAAATACATCAATGGTTAAATTTTATTATAAGTGGTTGGTAAGTTAGTTTAATAGGTTAGAAGTTTATGTGTTTAGTTAATGTTCTCTGTCTTCGGTCTTTTATAAGTTCTAACATTGTGCGATGACCTATAGTCATCTCTTTTAAATTTCGCTCCTTCGGAGCTTTGTAATTTATAGTTGAAAAATTTCTAATTTCTAATTTCTAATTTCTAATTTCTAATTTCTAATTTCTAAT